>NZ_FXWU01000009.1:0-311045 GCF_900184205.1 Pseudomonas sp. LAIL14HWK12:I10
CCTGCCGATATGCCGATTCATCTGATCATGGATAACTATGCGACTCACAAGACTGACAAGGTCAGGGCGTGGCTTGCGGCGAGGCCACGCTACAACATCCACTTCACGCCCACCTCGGCATCCTGGCTGAATTTGGTTGAGAGGTTTTTCTCAACGCTGAGCGAGAAGTGGATCAAGCGGCAGGCACATGTCAGCGTTAAGGATCTGGAGGCGTCGATTGAGCACTACCTGGAAACCTACAACCAGAATCCGAAGCCATTTCGGTGGCAAAAGAAGGCGAGGACATCCTTGCCTCAGTCGCTCGCGCGGCACGAGCGCTGGGTAGATGATTTTCAGTGGTATTTCTGAAACACCACACTAGAAACGGGTAAGAAAACGTGAGGGGGAAAACGACTGGCCATTCAGCGAAGCACGGCTCAAGACCTCACCTGAAGCACTGCGAACGCCTCCAGCAGATCTTGCCAGGAGATCACACTTCATCAGGGTCGTTGAGGTAGGCGGCGTTTCTTTCCAGAATATGCAGGCGCAGCTCGAGAGGCCGCTGGCCCTGCGTACAAATATAGGTGAAAGGATTATCTTTGAACGTGTGCAGCATCAGTGGCGCACGTTCGCCAGCCGGAGTAAGGCGCACGATAACCTCGTCCCCAAGGTCGTCGAAGGTGATCGGTGTATCGTTGGTATCCAGCAAGTCGAACAGCGTTGGATAGACGCCATTGAATGGCGAGGTCAACGCGCACACGCAATGTTCCTCATGAATATAAAGCGCGTGCTTGTAGCGAACGGAGGAGCGAACAAACAGCCGATAGCCATCATCTACGCAGCGAAAGTACAGTTGCAAAGGCGTGACGTCGACGACGCTTGGTAGGTGGCCCAAGTAATTCGACTTGTCTTGTTTCTTGCCAGGTATCACTTCGGGTGGAAAGTCGACATATATAGATGCAAATCTGCCTGGCGCGATGTTTTCAGTTCTAGCTGGGATAGTGATTGAAGGCGTCACGAATTCGGCAGGCTTGCCGAGCAACTCGTCGAGAAAGTTCAAGCTACCGTCCACGGCCTCGGCAGTGGCAATAAACGAGCGTTGTCGGTGAGTCAGCATAAGCGTTCTCCTGGGTTGGATGGGCTTATGCAGGGTCCGGTAATACTTGGATGACAGGCACTTGGAAATACGCTCTGAGCACGTTGAGTGATTCTGTTGCCTTGCTTAACCTTTCTCCACCCCTCAGAAAAACAAAAGGCCTCTTTCGAGGCCTTTTCAATGCATCAGCTCAACGCTTGAGCCCGTAGCTCTCATCGAGCATACCCGGCGAGTTCGGCGTTTTTGGCGCGTAGTCGCGTGGCACTTCGGCGGTGTCCTTCGGCGGGGTCAGACGGTCGCGTGGGCCTTGGGCCGCTTCGGAGTGCAGGGCGGCCAGCAGGCGCTGGCGGGTGACGTCGTCGAGGGCCAGGGTGTTGGCGCCATCGGCGAGGTGATCCTGGACATCCTGGTAGCTCTGGGTGAGTTTCTTGACCAGTACGGCGGTGCTGTTGAAGTGGGTGACCACTTCGTTCTGGTAGCTGTCGAAACGCTGCTGGATGTCATCCAGTTGACGTTGCGTGCTGCTCGGCGCGGCATTGGGCAGCAGGCGGGCTACGACGAAACCAACCACCACGCCGATGACCAGGGCCAGGGTCGGCAACAACCAAACAAGGAGCGAGAGTTCCACGAGTCCTTCCTCTATAAACGGCTTTGCTTTACGTTAACGGCTCAGACCTGCGCTGTATACCGCGAGCGATCGCAAATCAGAACAGAATTCCTCACCTAGACGAATCGACCCTTCCCGAGGTCACGGAGTAGTACCTTGCTTGTCCGCGAAACCCCCTTGTTCATCGATGGCCCTTGTGGCCAGTTGGAAGCCTTGTACCTGGACGTGGCCGATGCCCGCGGCGTGGTGCTGATCTGCCACCCCAACCCGGTTCAGGGCGGCACCATGCTCAACAAGGTGGTTTCGACGTTGCAACGCACCGCGCGTGACGCCGGTTACGTGACCCTGCGCTTCAACTACCGGGGTGTCGGCCAAAGCGCCGGCAGCCATGATATGGGCGCGGGCGAGGTAGCCGATGCCGAGGCGGCCGCCGCCTGGTTGCGCGCGAAGCACCCTGAGCTGCCGGTGGTGCTGATGGGCTTCTCGTTCGGTGGTTTCGTCGCGACCAGCCTGGCAGGGCGCCTGGAAAGCGCTGGGGTTGAGTTGCAACACCTGTTCATGATCGCCCCGGCGGTGATGCGCCTGACAGACGAATTCCCGTTGCCGCAGCGCTGCCCGATCACCCTGGTGCAGCCCGACAGCGACGAGGTCGTCGATCCGCAGTTGGTCTACGAATGGTCTGACACCCTGTCGCGCCCCCATGAGCTGCTGAAAGTGGCAGAATGCGGACACTTCTTCCATGGCAAGCTGACCGATCTGAAGGATCTGCTGCTGCCGCGCCTTTCGAATTGAGCCAAGCCTGAATAAGCGAACACCCATGACCACGCGCATCCTTACCGGTATCACCACCACCGGCACCCCGCACCTGGGCAACTACGCCGGCGCCATTCGCCCGGCGATCCGCGCCAGCCAACAACCCGGTGCCGATTCGTTCTACTTCCTGGCCGACTACCACGCCCTGATCAAGTGCGACGACCCGCTGCGCATCCAGCGCTCGCGCTTGGAAATCGCTGCCACCTGGCTGGCCGGTGGCCTCGATCCGGACAAGGTGACCTTCTATCGCCAGTCCGACATCCCGGAAATCCCCGAACTGACCTGGTTGCTGACCTGTGTCGCTGCCAAGGGCCTGCTCAACCGTGCCCACGCCTACAAGGCCTCGGTGGACAAGAACGTCGAGAACGGTGAAGACCCGGACGCCGGCGTGACCATGGGGCTGTTCAGCTACCCGGTGCTGATGGCCGCCGACATCCTGATGTTCAACGCCCACAAGGTGCCGGTCGGCCGTGACCAGATCCAGCACGTGGAAATGGCGCGTGACATTGGCCAGCGCTTCAACCACCTGTTCGGCCAGGGCAAGGACTTCTTTGCCCTGCCGGAGGCGGTGATTGAAGAGAGCGTGGCGACGTTGCCGGGCCTGGACGGGCGCAAGATGTCCAAGAGCTACGACAACACCATCCCGCTGTTCACCAGCGCCAAGGACATGAAAGACGCCATTTCGCGCATCGTGACCGACTCGCGCGCGCCGGGCGAAGCGAAAGATCCGGACACTTCGCACTTGTTCACCCTGTACCAGGCCTTCTCGACGCCGGAGCAATGCGCCGGCTTCCGCGAAGAGCTGCTGCAGGGCCTGGGCTGGGGCGACGCCAAGCAGCGTCTGTTCCAACTGCTGGATGGGCAACTGGCCGAGAAGCGCGACCACTACCATCAACTGATCTCGCGTCCATCGGACCTGGAAGACATCCTGTTGGCCGGCGCCGCCAAAGCCCGCAAGATCGCCACGCCGTTCCTCGAGCAGCTGCGCGAAGCCGTGGGCCTGCGTTCGTTCCGCAGCAGCGTGCAGGCCAACACCGAAGTGAAGAAGAAGGCCGCCAAGAGCGCGCGTTTCGTCAGCTTCCGTGACGAGGATGGCAGCTTCCGCTTCCGCCTGCTGGCCGCCGACGGCGAGCAACTGTTGCTGTCGCGCAGCTTCGCCGACGGCAAAAGCGCCGGCGCCGTCAGCAAGCAACTGCAGCAAGGTGGCGAAGCCGATGTGCGTGCCGAAGGGCTGAGCTTCAGCCTGTGGCTGAATGGCGAGCACGTGGCTGAAGGGCCGCAGTTCGACACGGCCGAAGCCCGTGATGCGGCTGTTCAAAGCCTCCACGAGGCCCTGGTGCCACAGCAGGACTGAGACAGTTTGACGCAAGTCTGATTGCCATTAAGCGGGCCTGTCGCTACAGTGACGGCCCGTTTTTTGTTGCCTCGCTAACGAAATCATGACGCCCCTAGAACGATACCAAGCAGATCTGAAACGTCCCGACTTCTTCCATGATGCGGCGCAGGAGACTGCGGTGCGTCACTTGCAGCGCCTGTACGACGACCTGGTACATGCGCAGAACAACAAGCCGGGCGTGTTCGGCAAGCTGTTCGGCAAGAAAGAGCAGACGCCGGTCAAGGGCCTGTACTTCTGGGGTGGGGTAGGGCGTGGCAAGACCTACCTGGTCGACACCTTCTACGAGGCGCTGCCGTTCAAGCAGAAGATGCGGACGCACTTCCACCGCTTCATGAAGCGCGTGCACGAGGAAATGAAAACCCTCAAGGGCGAGAAAAACCCGCTGACCCTCATCGCCAAGCGTTTCAGCGACGAAGCCAAAGTCATCTGCTTCGACGAGTTCTTCGTCTCCGACATTACCGATGCGATGATCCTCGGCACCTTGATGGAGGAGCTGTTCAAGAACGGCGTGTCCTTGGTGGCGACGTCCAACATCGTGCCGGACGGCCTGTACAAGGACGGCCTGCAGCGTGCGCGCTTCCTGCCCGCCATCGCCATGATCAAGCAGTACACCGATGTGGTGAACGTCGACAGTGGCGTGGACTATCGCTTGCGCCATCTGGAGCAGGCCGAACTGTTCCACTTCCCGCTCAATGACGCCGCACACCAGAGCATGCGTGCCAGCTTCAAGGCGCTGACACCTGAGTGCACCCAGGCTGTCGAGAACGACGTGCTGATGATCGAGAACCGCCCGATCAACGCCCTGCGCACCTGCGATGACGTCGCCTGGTTCGACTTCCGCGCCCTGTGCGACGGGCCGCGTAGCCAGAACGACTACATCGAGCTGGGCAAGATCTTCCATGCGGTACTGCTGAGCAATGTCGAGCAGATGGGCGTTGCCACCGATGATATCGCCCGCCGGTTCATCAACATGGTCGACGAGTTCTACGACCGTAACGTCAAGCTGATCATTTCGGCTGAGGTGGAGTTGAAGGACCTGTACACCGGTGGCCGGCTGAGCTTCGAGTTCCAGCGGACCTTGAGCCGGTTGCTGGAGATGCAGTCGCACGAGTTCCTGTCGCGCGCGCACAAGCCTTGAATATTGGGGCCGCTTTGCGGCCCATCGCTGGCAAGCCAGCTCCCACAAGTACCGCGCGGTCCCTGTAGGAGCTGGCTTGCCTGCGATGGGGCGCGAAGCGGCCCCCTAGCCCTCAAGCCTCTTGCATGAACTGCTGCCGATACTGGTTCGGCGACAACTCCGTGTGCTGGCGGAACAACCGGGCAAAGAAGCTGGCATCGTCGTAGCCCACTTCGTAGCTGATGGTCTTGATGCTCTTGCGCGTGCTCGACAACAAGCCCTTGGCGGTCTCGATCCGTAGCCGTTGCAGGTAATGCAGCGGTTTATCGCCCGTCGCGCCCTGGAAGCGACGCATGAAGTTGCGAATGCTCATGCCATGGTTGCGGGCCACGTCCTCGAAGCGGAACTTGTCGGCGAAGTGCTCTTCCAGCCAGTGCTGAATCTGCAGAATGATCAGGTCCTGGTGCAGTTTCTGCCCACCAAAACCCATGCGCCCCGGGGTGTAGTTGCGCTGCACTTCGTAAAGGATGTCGCGGGCCACGGCGCGGGCCACGTTGGCACCGCAGAAGCGCTCGATCAGGTAGATATACAGGTCACAGGCCGACGTCGCACCGCCCGCGCAATAGATATTGTCGGCATCGGTCAGGTGCTTGTCCTGGTTCAGGCGGATTTTCGGAAAACGCTCGGCGAAATTGGCGAAGAAACGCCAGTAGGTCGTCGCCTCCTTGCCGTCGAGCAGGCCGGACTCGGCCAGCCAGAACACGCCAGAGGCTTCAGCGCACAGCACGGCGCCACGGGCATGTTGCTCGCGCAGCCACGGCAACACCTGTGGATAACGCTGCATGAGGTTGTCGAAGTCGTCCCAGAACGCTGGGAGGATGATGATATCGGCATCGTTCAGGCCGCCGTCTACCGGCAGCTGGACATTACTGAAGCTGTCCACGGGCTGGCCGTCTGGGCTCACCAGGCCAATTTCGAACATGGGCTGCAGGCCCAGGCCCAATTGCTTGCTGTACCGCAGGCTGGCGAGGTGGAAGAAATCCTTGGCTTGCATCAAGGTCGAAGCGAACACCTTGTCAATGGCCAGGATGCTGACGCGCCGCAGCGACGCGGAGGGTTGGGTAAACATCATTGTCATTGTTCTTATAGGGTAGAGTGGTCAATCACCGGCTGGATCGTCTTATTTTTTGGCGATTGTGTCTACCCCGCAGAATTGCACGGTCCCTTTCGCGAGTTCACCGGCGAAAGGGACAGCGTTGCACTGGGTTCAGGGCGCCGGGTTGGGCTGGTCCTGATGAATCGCCTCGATCGCCGCCAGCAGCTCATCGCTCAGCTTCAGGTCCAGGCTCGCCAAGTTGCTCTCGAGCTGTTCGACGCTAGTCGCACCGATAATGTTGCTGGTCACGAACGGCTGGCGTGTGACGAACGCCAGGGCCATCTGCGCCGGGTCCAGCCCATGTGCCTGGGCCAGTTGCACATAGCGGCTGCAGGCCGC
Source organism: Pseudomonas sp. LAIL14HWK12:I10 (assembly GCF_900184205.1). NCBI lineage: Bacteria > Pseudomonadati > Pseudomonadota > Gammaproteobacteria > Pseudomonadales > Pseudomonadaceae > Pseudomonas > Pseudomonas sp. LAIL14HWK12:I10. The sequence continues at coordinate 6,504 of NZ_FXWU01000009.1, forward strand.
CACGGTCTGCGGGTTGGAGTAGCGGGCGAAGCGGCTGAACAGCGTCAGGCGGCCTTTTTCTGGCCGGGCGCCGTTCTCGTATTTGCCCGACAGCATGCCAAAGGCCAGCGGCGAATAAGCCAGCAGCCCGCATTGCTCACGGATGGCGATTTCCGCCAGGCCCACCTCGAAACTGCGGTTGAGCAGGTTGTACGGGTTCTGGATCGACACCGCGCGCGGCCAGCCGCGGGCTTCTGCCAACTGCAGGAACTTCATGGTGCCCCACGGCGTTTCGTTGGACAGGCCAATGTGGCGGATCTTGCCCGCGCGCACCTGCTCGTCGAGCACTTCGAGGGTCTCTTCCAGTGGGGTGAAGTGGTCCTGTGGCAGGTGCTGATAGCCCAGCTTGCCGAAGAAGTTGGTGCTGCGCTCCGGCCAGTGCAGCTGGTACAGGTCGATGCGGTCGGTTTGCAGGCGTTTCAGGCTTTCGTCCAGCGCCGCGACGATGTGCTGGCGGTTGTGCTTGAGCTGGCCATCACGGATGTGGCTGATGCCGTTGCCGGGGCCTGCGACCTTGCTGGCCAGGATCCAGTCGTCGCGATCACGCTTTTCGCGGAACCAGTTGCCGATGATGCGCTCGGTGGCGGCATAGGTCTCTGGGCGCGGTGGCACCGGGTACATTTCGGCGGTGTCGATGAAGTTGACCCCGGCGGCCTTGGCCATCGCAATCTGCTTGAAGGCCTCGTCCTGAGCGTTCTGTTCGCCCCAGGTCATGGTGCCCAGGCACAGGGCGCTGACGTTGAGATCGGTACGGCCGAGCTGGCGGTATTCCATCGGGAAAACTCTCCTTGGTAAAGAAGCCCATAAAAGCAGGTTGAAATTTTTCGCGCAATCTGGATAATTCGGCACCTCTCCGTGTGGCGGAAGTGATGCACCACCATGCAGGAAGAACCCCGTCGAACATTGGCGTGCCCGACCCGAGCCCCCAAAAGCGTCTGTGTTCGGCTGCGCGCTTGCCCTTGGCAAGCTGTGCACTATCCAGTAAGATTCGCCGTCTATTTTTCGCTGGGCGGCCTCTGAGGCTTTAGAGAATGAAAACTTTTACTGCTAAACCGGAAACAGTAAAGCGCGAGTGGTTCGTAGTCGACGCCGCTGGCCAGACCCTGGGTCGTCTGGCTACCGAAATCGCTAGCCGTCTGCGTGGCAAACACAAACCAGAATACACCCCTCACGTTGACACCGGCGACTACATCGTCGTCATCAACGCCGAGCAAATCCGTGTAACTGGCGCCAAGTCTTCCGACAAAATGTACTACTCCCACTCCGGCTTCCCAGGCGGTATCAAGGAAATCAACTTCGAGAAGTTGATCGCCAAGGCCCCTGAGCGTGTTATCGAAACCGCGGTCAAAGGCATGCTGCCTAAGAACCCGCTGGGTCGCGACATGTACCGTAAGCTGAAAGTGTACGCGGGTGCTGCTCACCCACACACTGCTCAGCAGCCTCAAGAACTGAAGATCTAACGGGATAGTTCATTATGTCGGCGACTCAAAATTACGGCACTGGCCGTCGCAAGACCGCAACCGCTCGCGTTTTCCTGCGTCCGGGTACTGGTAACATTTCCATCAACAACCGTTCTCTGGACGTGTTCTTCGGCCGCGAAACCGCTCGCATGGTTGTTCGCCAGCCGCTGGAACTGACCGAGACCGTTGAGAAGTTCGACATCTACGTCACCGTTGCTGGTGGTGGTGTCAGCGGTCAAGCCGGTGCGATCCGTCACGGTATCACCCGCGCTCTGATGGAATACGACGAAACCCTGCGTGGCGCTCTGCGTCGTGCTGGCTACGTCACCCGCGACGCTCGTGAAGTTGAGCGTAAGAAAGTGGGTCTGCGTAAAGCGCGTAAGCGTCCTCAGTACTCCAAGCGTTAATTTCGCTTCGGCAGTCGAAAAAGCCCGGTTCCTTTGGAACCGGGCTTTTTTTATGTCTTGAACTAACCTGTCAGCATGTCCGTGACGGCTTACCGCATAGACGCAGATCAAGCAAAGCGAGGGTTGTAGCCCGCAACCGGGTAATCACCTTGTCAGTGTGTGGATTTGTTTCTTACCATGGCGGCCAATTTTTAGTGCCACAGACATTACCTAAGTACAGGCCTGATCCAACAGGCCAAGCAAGCTGATGGGAGAGGACTGAATGAGCAATGACGGCGTCAACGCAGGCCGGCGCCGCTTCCTCGTAGCCGCGACCTCTGTGGTCGGGGCGGCGGGGGCAGTGGGGGCTGCGGTACCGTTCGTGGGGTCATGGTTTCCCAGTGCCAAGGCGAAAGCCGCGGGTGCACCGGTGAAGGTGAATATCGCCAAGGTCGAGGCCGGGCAGCAGATGGTGGCCGAGTGGCGTGGCCAGCCTGTGTTCATCGTACGGCGAACGGAGGAGATCCTCGGGAACCTCAAGAAAATTACCGCAGACCTGTCCGACCCCGAGTCGAAGGCCTCGGTGCAACCCGCCTACGTCGACCCGCAGGTGCGCTCGATCAAGCCGGAAATACTCATTCTTGTAGGCCTGTGCACCCACCTGGGCTGCTCGCCGACGTTCCGCCCTGAAGTGGCGCCCGCCGACCTGGGGCCAAAGTGGGTAGGGGGCTATTTCTGCCCGTGCCACGGTTCCCACTACGACCTGGCTGGCCGTGTCTACAAGTCGCAGCCGGCGCCTCTCAACCTGCCAGTGCCGCCGCACTCGTATGAGTCGGACGACATCATTGTCATCGGCGTCGATCAGGAGAACGCATGATGAGCAAGTTCATGGACTGGATTGATGCGCGCTTCCCCGCCACCAAGATGTGGGAAGACCACCTGAGCAAGTATTACGCGCCCAAGAACTTCAACTTCCTGTATTTCTTCGGCTCCCTGGCGTTGCTGGTGCTGGTCAACCAGATCGTCACCGGTGTGTGGCTGACCATGAGCTTCACGCCCTCGGCAGAAGAGGCCTTCGCCTCGGTCGAGTACATCATGCGTGACGTGGAATACGGCTGGATCCTGCGCTACCTGCACTCCACCGGCGCGTCGGCGTTCTTCATCGTGGTCTACCTGCACATGTTCCGCGGGCTGCTCTACGGCTCCTACCAGAAGCCACGTGAGCTGGTCTGGCTGTTCGGTATGCTGATCTACCTGGCGCTGATGGCAGAGGCCTTCATGGGCTACCTGCTGCCTTGGGGGCAGATGTCGTACTGGGGTGCCCAGGTGATCATCTCGCTGTTCGGTGCGATTCCGGTGATCGGCGACGACCTCACCCAGTGGATTCGTGGTGACTACCTGATTTCCGGTATTACCCTGAACCGCTTCTTCGCCCTGCATGTGGTAGCCCTGCCGATCGTCATCCTGGGCCTGGTGGTGCTGCACATCCTGGCCTTGCATGAAGTGGGTTCGAACAACCCCGATGGCGTCGACATCAAGAAGAAAAAGGACGAAAACGGTATCCCGCTGGACGGCATTCCGTTCCACCCGTACTACACCGTCAAGGACATTGTCGGCGTGGTCGTGTTCCTCTTCGTGTTCTGCGCCGTGGTGTTCTTCTTCCCGGAAATGGGCGGTTACTTCCTGGAGAAACCGAACTTCGAGCAGGCGAACGCCTTCAAGACGCCTGAGCACATTGCGCCGGTGTGGTACTTCACGCCGTTCTACGCGATCTTGCGTGCGGTGCCTGACAAGCTCATGGGTGTGATCGCCATGGGTGCCGCCATCGCCGTGCTGTTCGTGTTGCCTTGGCTCGACCGCAGCCCGGTGCGCTCCATGCGTTACAAAGGCTGGATCAGCAAGCTCTTCCTGCTGGTGTTCTGCGTGGCCTTCGTCATCCTCGGCATATTGGGCGTGCTGGCACCGACACCAGGGCGCACCTTGCTGTCGCAGGTGTGCACGGTGTTGTACTTCGCCTACTTCCTGCTGATGCCGTTCTACACAAGGCTCGAGAAGACCAAACCGGTTCCGGAAAGGGTGACTGGCTGATGAAAAAGTTGATTGCAGTATTTTTGCTGGCAGTGATGCCTGCCTTTTCCTTCGCTGCGGAACACGGCCTGGAGCTGGACAAGGTCGACATCGACCTGACCGACAAAGCGGCCATGCAGGATGGTGCGCGCACCTTTGCCAACTATTGCATGGGTTGCCACAGCGCCAAGTTCCAGCGCTACGAGCGGGTGGCCGATGACCTGGGCATCCCCCACGAGCTGATGCTTGAAAAGCTGGTGTTCACCGGTGCCAAGATTGGTGACCACATGAACATCGGCATGAAGCCAAGCGATGCCAAGACCTGGTTCGGCGCCGCCCCACCCGACCTGACCCTGGTCGCCCGGGTGCGGGGTACCGATTGGCTGTACACCTACCTGCGCAGCTTCTATGAGGACAAGTCGCGTCCTTATGGGGTGAACAACAAGGTGTTCCCTAACGTTGGCATGCCCAACGTGCTGGTCGGCCTGCAGGGCAACCAGGTGGTTGGCTGCAAGCAGGTGCAGAGTGTGGTCGATGGCAAGAAGCAGTTTGACCCGCTGACGGGCAGCCCATTGACCCATGAAGCGTGCGACCAGCTGACCATCACGCCGAATTCCGGTACCCTGACGACCGAGCAGTTCGACGAGAAGGTCAAGAACCTGGTGACCTTCCTGGCCTATTCGGCCAACCCGGTCAAACTGGAAAGCCAGCGCATTGGTACCTATGTGTTGCTGTACCTGGCTTTCTTCTTCGTATTCGCCTATTTGCTCAAGCGTGAATACTGGAAGGACGTGCACTGATCACGCAGTAATTTCTGGTAGTTGAACGCGCCCGGGGGGCCCTAGCAGATTTGCCAGGGTACCCCGGGCGCGTTTTCATTTAGAGTTTTACGAGCATCTCGTGCGAGGAGGCGCTACATGGGCGCAACCAACAGGTTAGCCTGCTATTCCGATCCCGCTGATCACTATTCTCATCGGGTACGCCTCGTTCTTGCCGAAAAAGGCATCAGCGTGCAGATCGTCGACGTCGATCCTGGCCGTCTGCCGCCCAAGCTGGTTGAGGTGAACCCCTATGGGAGCGTGCCGACCTTGGTCGACCGCGACCTGGCGTTGTATGAGTCGACCGTGGTGATGGAATACCTCGAAGAGCGTTACCCGCATCCACCCTTGATGCCGGTGTACCCTGTGGCGCGTGGCAACAGCCGCCTGCTCATACACCGCATTCAGCGCGACTGGTGTGCCCTGGCGGACACCGTGCTCGACGCGCGCAGCACTGACGCTGCCCGGGCCGAGGCGCGCAAGGCGCTGCGAGAGAGCTTGACCGGTGTCTCGCCGCTGTTCGGTGAGTTCGCCTGCTTCATGAGTGATGAGCAAAGCCTGGTCGATTGTTGTCTATTGCCCATACTCTGGCGTTTGCCGGTCATGGGTATCGAATTGCCGCGGCAAGCCAAGCCGCTGCTGGATTACATGGAGCGACAGTTCGCCCGCGAGCCTTTCATGGCGAGCCTGTCCTCTGTAGAACGTGAAATGCGCAAGCTTTAAGGAGCTGTTGATGAACTCCAGTCGCCCCTATCTGGTTCGAGCACTGTACGAGTGGATCGTCGACAACGATTGCACGCCCCATATGCTGGTCAATGCCGAATTCCCGGCAGTCCAGGTGCCGCAAGGTTTTGCCAGTGATGGTCAGATTGTCCTGAATATCTCGCCGAGCGCCGTGCGCAGCCTGCACATGGATAACGATGCGGTGAGCTTCGAGGGCCGCTTCGGCGGCGTCGCCCACACGTTGTTCGTGCCGATTGGTGCGATCCTCGGTATCTACGCTCGTGAAAACGGGCAGGGCATGGTCTTCGAGCTGGAGCCGTCGTTGCTGGAAGGCGATGAGCTGGAAGACGACGACGTCGAGCCGGATGATGACGGCCCACCTGAAGGGGGTGGCCAGCCGCCGCGTCCGACGGGCCGGCCGAGCCTCAAAGTGGTCAAGTAACAAAAAAGGCGATCCAATCGGATCGCCTTTTTATTTGCGCTGCACCTGCGATTACAGGTCGCTGATGGTGCGCACCTGGTCTTTGTTGATACGGGTGCGTTTGCCGTCGAGTTGCTGGAACTCGTAGAAGCCGGTGGCCTTCTGGTAGCGCGGCGCGTCGACGGCCTGGAACTCGCGGCCGTCGTTCAGGGTGATCAGGCTGGGGGTGGAGCAGCCGGCCAGGGTGGCGAAGGTGCCAATCAGCAGGGCAGGCAGCAGGAGCTTCTTCATGCGGTGTTTCCTGAATTTCTGAAGGGTAAAGCTTTGTGGTGGCCTGTATGCGCCTCATCGCCGGCGAGCCAGCCCCCTCAGGTAAACCACGAACCCTGCGAGAGCCGGCTTGCCGGCGATGAGATCGGAACAGGCCAATGAATCAGTCGATGTACTCGAACAGCTTGACGATCTTCTGCACGCCCGACACGCTCTGGACCACGCCGGTGGCGGCGTTGGCCTCTTGCTGGGTCACCAGGCCGAGCAGGTAGACGATACCGTTTTCGGTAATCACCTTGATGCGCGAGCTTGGCACGGCGTTGTCGGTCAGCATCTGGGTCTTGATCTTGGTGGTCAGCCAGGCGTCGTTGTTGCGCGCGAGGATGGAGGACGGCTGCATCACCTGCAGTTCGTTGTGTACCTTCTTCACCCGCTGCACTTGGCCTGCAGTCTGCTCGGCCAAGCTCTTGAGGTCGGCGCGCGGGGTTTGGCCGGCGAGCAGGACAATACCGTTGTAGCTGCTGACAACGATGTGCGAGCCCTTGTCCAGGTCTGGGCTGGCCTTGGAAATATTCACCGCAGCCTTGGTTTCGATCAGCGAGTCATCGATCTTGCTGCCGATGGTGCGCGTGCCGCGATCGTCCTCGATTGGCGAATTGCGGGTGGAGGTCAGCACCGAGCTGCAGCCGGTGACGCTCAGGCACAGGGTCAGGGCCATCAGGCCGAGGCGCATAGGGGTCATTCTTCACTCCCGAACAGTTGGCTGTCGATCAGGTCGCACAGGCAGTGGATCGCCAGCAGGTGGACTTCCTGGATACGCGCGGTGACTGTCGAGGGCACGCGGATTTCCACGTCCTCGGGCAGCAGCAGCGAAGCCATGCCGCCACCGTCACGTCCAGTCAATGCTACGACAATCATTTCGCGATCATGTGCGGCCTGGATCGCTTGAATCACGTTGGCCGAGTTGCCGCTGGTGGAAATCGCCAGCAACACATCGCCGGGCTGGCCCAGGGCGCGAATCTGTTTGGAAAAGACTTCGTTGTAGCTGTAGTCATTGGCAATCGAGGTCAGCGTCGAGCTGTCGGTTGTCAATGCGATGGCCGGCAGGCTCGGGCGCTCGCGCTCGAAGCGGTTGAGCAGCTCTGACGAGAAGTGCTGGGCATCGCCGGCCGAGCCGCCGTTGCCGCAGGCGAGCATCTTGCCCTCGTTGAGAAGCGCATTGACCATGACCAGGCTGGCCTGCTCGATGTGCGGTGCCAGGATGTCCATTGCCTGTTGCTTGGTATCGATGCTGGCCTGGAACAGCCGGCGAATTCGGGATTGCATGTCCATCTGGTGACCTTAAGTGGGGCGGTGGCCTTTGCTGCGCGCATCAACGACCAGCCCGCGAAACATAGAGCAAAAAATACGAAGTGGGTTCAGCATTCGAAGGCGTTTTTCAGCCATTGAAGCGGTCTGCCTGCGTGGTGGCTGCCCTGCAGGGCGACAACGTCGAAGCGGCAGGGGTGTGTGGCCCAGCGGCATTCCTTCTGCAGGAAAAGGCTGGCAGCCAACACCAGCCGTTTCTGCTTGCGCCCGTCGATACTGCCGAGGGCGCCACCGAAGCTCGCGTGCAGCCGGTAGCGGACTTCGACGAATACTACTGTATCGGCGTCGAGCATGACCAGATCAAGCTCACCGCCTTTGCATCGCCAATTGCGTGTCAGCAGCTGCAAACCTTGCCCTTGGAGGTACTCAAGGGCTTGGTTTTCGGCTGCATGGCCGGCCTGGGTAGGCGATGCGTCGGGCATCAGCGGGCGGTGTCTGGCAGGCGCTTGACCTGACCACCAGCGAACTCGGCCCACGGCAGTTGACGTTCGATGCGCTGGTTGGCGTTCATGCTCAGGCTGCCGGACAGGCCCTGGATGCGGTTATCCGGCAGGGCTTTCAGCTGGCCCAGGCGGGGTGCCAGGCTGTAGGCATCCACACCCATGGCGTACAGGCGGCCGAGGCTGCCGGCTGCTTGTGGCCATTGCTGGACCACTTGCTGGCGCAGGCTGTTGCTGGTGTCGAGCAGCCACGGTGTTTCGCAGAAGCGAATGCCGTTCATGTCGTTGTACTGATTGACGTCACCGCTGGCGCTGTACAGGTTCGAGGTGGCGTAGACCGGCACGTCGCCCGCGTACTGGAAGTTCAGCGTTGGCTTGATCTGCTGGGCCTGCTGCGGCGTCGAGGCGAGGAAGATGAAGTCGATGTCCTGGCGGCGCGATGGCTGCGCGGCGATGTTGCCGCCTACCGTGCTTTGCAGGCTCTTGGCGCGGCCTTCGCTTTGGCGCAGTTGGAACAGGTCGGCAATTTGCTGGGCCAGGGCGACCGGCTGGGCGATGCGCTCGGCGGCGAGCAGGGTGCCGCCGTTGCTTTCCCAGTCTTTGCGGAAAGCGGCGAGCACGCGGTCGCCCCATTCACCGCTTGGCACCAAGGCAACGGCACGTACCTTGCCGTCGGCGCGGGCGCGGCGCGAGACTTCACGGGCTTCGTCTTCAGCGGCGAGGCCGAACTGGAAGAGTTGCGGCGGGGCTGTTTGGCCGGCGTCTGCGTAGTTCAGTGCCAGTGTGGTGATTGGCAACTGCTGATTAGCAGCGAGCTTCTTCACCAGGGGCTTTTCCAGTGGGCCGACTACAAGTTGCACCCCAGCGGCCTGGGCCTGGCGGTAGAAGTCGTCCAGCGAGGTGATGCGCGAGCTGTCGAATACCTGCACGGCTGGCGCCGGTTGGCCCGACTGCTGGGCCTGGAAGTGAGCGGCCATGAAACCATCGCGCAGCGCGCGGGCGACACCCGCCAAAGGCCCTTCCTGGGGCAGCAGCAGGGCGATCTTGGTCAATGGTTGGCTGGCCAGCTCCTTGAGCTTGACCAGTGCCACCGGCAGTTGCTGGGCGCCTGGGTGGTCCGGGTGCTGTTTGCGCCAGGCATCGATGGCGGCTTGCTGTTGCTCCAGGGTGCCGGCGGTTTTCACCGCCAGGGCCAGGCTGGTCCAGCCGGCCAGGACCGGGTCGGTGGCGGGCTGCTGCAACTGCTCTGCCGGCAATGCGGCGACCAGTGCCCATATGGCGTCATTGTTGGCGCTGGCGGCCTGGCCGCTGAGCAGCGGGGCGAGCAGGATGCGCTGTTGTGCCGCTGCCAGCGACTGGCCATCGGCTTCAAGGGCGGCCGCGTGGACGCTGTAGGTGCGTGCTTGCTGTTCTACCGGCAGTTCGCCAACGCGCTGCAGGCTGGGGTGCGACAGCGCGCTCAGCGCCGCTTTGGGCTGGTTGCGGCTCATCGCCAGCTCGGCGCCAAGGGTGCTGGCGAACACTTGCTGGGCGGGCTTGAGCGTGTCCATCGGGACCTGCTCGAGAATGCGTGCGGCGCGCGGGTAGTCCTTCTGCTTGTACGCAAGGTCTGCGGCGCTCAGGCGCAGCAGGGCGGCGTCTTCCGCGGACTTGCTGGAGGCGGCCTTTTCGAGCAGTTGCTCGATACTGGCGTCCGGAGTGCGCGGCAGCTCGCCCAGGCTGGATGAGGGCGAGCTGGCGCAGGCTGCCAGCAGGGTAGCGAGGCAGAGGGCTGAGAGCAGCCGCAGGCAAGCGATCATGTAAAGGTCCTGTTACTCGATCAAGTTGGCCGGCAATTGTACCCAAGCACTGGCCGGGGCGCGATGTTGCTGATGCTGATCCTTCACTATAGGCGGCTGGCCGGTGAACGCCTGCGAAGTTCTTTGCGCCCTGTTGCGGGCGCTCGGGCTACAATGGCGCCTTTGATCCGAAAGACAGGTGTGCGCAGTGACTGATGTGGCAGGGGCTTCGAAATCCACCGTGGGTACGCTGTATGTGGTCGCAACGCCCATCGGCAACCTCGACGACATGAGCGCCAGGGCGCTGAAGGTGCTGGCGGATGTCGCCCTGATCGCGGCCGAGGACACGCGCCACTCGATCCGCCTGCTGCAGCATTTCGGTATCGACACACCGCTGGCGGCCTGCCATGAGCACAATGAGCGTGACGAAGGTGGGCGTTTCCTGACCAAACTGTTGGCCGGCGACAACGTGGCGCTGGTGTCCGACGCCGGTACGCCGTTGATTTCCGACCCTGGCTACCACCTGGTGCGCCAGGCGCGGGCGGCGGGTGTGAGCGTCGTGCCGGTGCCGGGTGCGTGTGCACTGATCGCCGCGCTTTCTGCGGCGGGCCTGCCCTCCGACCGTTTCATCTTCGAAGGCTTTTTGCCGGCGAAGACGGCGGGGCGCCGGGCACGCCTGGAGCAGGTGAAGGAAGAGCCACGTACGTTGATCTTCTATGAGGCCCCTCACCGCATCCTCGAGTGCCTCGAAGACATGGAGGCAGTGTTCGGTGCTGAGCGCCCGGCGCTGTTGGCGCGCGAGCTGACCAAAACCTTCGAAACCCTCAAAGGGCTGCCCTTGGCCGAGTTGCGTGCTTTTGTCGCGGCCGATAGCAATCAGCAGCGCGGAGAGTGCGTTGTATTGGTGGGCGGCTGGAGTGCGCCTGAGGGCGAGCAGGCCATCAGTGTCGAGGCGCAGCGTGTGCTGGACTTGCTGTTAGCGGAGTTGCCGCTCAAACGGGCGGCGGCACTTGCGGCGGAAATTACCGGCGTACGTAAGAACCTGTTGTATCAACTTGCCTTGGAAAAGCAGAAAGCACAGTAGTGGCAATTTGATATAGTTTACGGTATCGCTTGTTCTTGAGCGCGGCTGCCGTTAACCTTGTCAGCGGAGAGTCGATTGGACAGTCGCTGCCTGCTTTTGTTCCGCAGCTTTTGTTGCGAAACGGCAGGGGGAGGAAAGTCCGGGCTCCATAGGGCAGAGTGCCAGGTAATGCCTGGGAGGCGTGAGCCTACGGAAAGTGCCACAGAAAATAACCGCCTAAGCACTTCGGTGCCGGTAAGGGTGAAAAGGTGCGGTAAGAGCGCACCGCGCGACTGGCAACAGTTCGTGGCTAGGTAAACCCCACTCGGAGCAAGACCAAATAGGGTTCCATTAGGCGTGGCCCGCGTCGGAACCGGGTAGGTTGCTAGAGGCGTCCAGTGATGGCCGTCGTAGAGGAATGACTGTCCTCGACAAAACCCGGCTTACAGATCGACTCTCCACCTCTCCCTCCCTGCTTGAATCGATAGCAGGCGCGCTCTGGTAATACCGAAAAAATCTTACTCTTAATAAATCACTTTAACTTCGAACTCCATACGCTTGCGTGGGTTTGATTTTTCTCGTGTTTTTTCCCCGCCTGAACTCTTTCCACATTCCTTTATCGCGCTAAATCTCGGTCCTGTAAGGCTTTTCCTTATGAACGTGCCTTGACGGTGCAGCGGGCGGATTCCTATAGTGTGCGCAAGTGGCAGAAAGTGGGATGAAGTGGGTTTTCTGGCACAAAAAAGCTACCATTGTGGGGAATCGCAGCCGTGTTCCGCGGAGCCAACGCCGTCAGCCTCGATGCCAAAGGCCGTCTCGCCATGCCGAGCCGGTACCGCGACGAGCTCGATTCGCGTTGCAATGGTCAGCTGATCGTGACCATCGATGCTGTAGACCCCTGCTTGTGTGTCTACCCCCTCGATGAGTGGGAACAGATAGAAGCCAAGTTGCGTGCCTTGCCGTCGTTGCGTGAGGAAAACCGCCGCCTGCAGCGTTTGCTGATCGGTAATGCGGTTGACCTGGAGCTCGATGGCAGTGGGCGTTTCCTGGTACCGCCCCGCCTGCGTGAGTACGCCAAGCTCGACAAGAAGGCGATGCTGGTGGGGCAACTGAACAAATTCCAGCTGTGGGATGAGGATGCCTGGAACGCGGTTTCGGCAGCCGACCTTGCAGCTATTCAACAACCGGGCGCCATGCCCGACGAATTGCGTGACCTGATCCTGTGACCATAGATAGCGGCTTCAACCACATTACCGTCCTGCTCGACGAAGCTGTCGAGGCATTGGCCCTGCGCGCCGACGGTTGCTATCTGGACGGCACCTTTGGCCGTGGCGGACACAGCCGTCTGATCCTCAGCAAGCTCGGGCCGCAAGGGCGGCTGCTGGGCTTCGACAAAGATCCACAGGCGATTGCCACAGGGCAAGCGCTGGCGGCCGAAGACGGCCGCTTTGTCATTGTGCAGCGCAGCTTTGCCGAGTTGGGCGCGGAAGTGGCCGAACGCGGCCTGGCTGGCAAGGTCAGCGGTATCCTGCTTGACCTGGGCGTTTCCTCGCCGCAGCTGGATGATCCTGAGCGCGGATTCAGTTTCCTCAACGATGGCCCGCTGGACATGCGCATGAACCCTGACCAGGGCATCAGCGCTGCCGAGTTCATCGCTACCGCACCCGTGGAAGAAATTGCCCGCGTATTCAAAGAGTACGGTGAGGAGCGTTTTGCCGGGCGCATGGCGCGCGCCGTCGTGGAACGCCGCGAAAAGCAGCCCTTCACCCGTACTGCCGACCTGGCCGAAGTGCTCAAGGTCGCCAACCCGGCGTGGGAAAAGGGCAAGAACCCGGCCACCCGCGCCTTCCAAGGCCTGCGCATCCACGTCAACAACGAGTTGGGTGACCTTGAGGCTGGGCTGGAGGCCGCGCTTGATGCGCTGGAAATCGGTGGTCGCCTGGCGGTCATCAGCTTCCACTCGCTCGAAGACCGCATCGTCAAATTGTTCATGCGCAAGCTGGTCAAGGGCGAGGCAGACAACCTGCCGCGCAACCTGCCGGTACAGCACAAGGTCTTTGAACCGAAAATCAAGCTCATCGGCAAGGCGCAGTTCGCGTCCGAGGCTGAGCTCAAGGCCAACCCGCGGTCGCGCAGCGCCGTGATGCGGGTGGCGGAGAAGCTGCGGTGAGCAGGCTGTTTGCCAAGCCATTGCCAGGCGGAAGCTTCCTGATGCTTCTGCTGTTCGTCGGTGTCCTGGTTTCGGCCATCGCCGTGTCCTACAGCGCCCACTGGAACCGTCAGTTGCTCAATACCCTGTACGGCGAATTGAGCGAGCGCGACAAGGCCCAGGCTGAGTGGGGGCGCTTGATCCTTGAGCAAAGCACCTGGACCGCCCACAGCCGTATCGAGAGCCTCGCTTCCGAGCAATTGAAAATGCGCGTCCCTGCGGCTGACGAAGTGCGGATGGTGGCGCCATGATGAAGCTCGAAGGCGCACTCTACCCCTGGCGCTTCCGGGTAGTGATCGGTTTGCTGGCACTGATGGTGGGTGCCATCTGCTGGCGCATCATCGACCTGCAGGTCGTCGACCGTGACTTCCTCAAGGGCCAGGGTGACGCCCGCAGCCTGCGGCATATTCCGATTCCTGCGCACCGTGGCCTGATCACCGACCGCAACGGCGAGCCGTTGGCGGTCAGCACGCCGGTCACCACCCTGTGGGCCAACCCCAAGGAAATGCAGGCCGCCAAGGACCGTTGGCCGCAGCTGGCGGCTGCATTGGGGCAAAACGCCCAGCAGTTGACCGAGCGCCTGACCCAACAGGCCAACAAGGAATTCATCTACCTGGTCCGCGGGCTGACCCCGGAGCAGGGCCAGCAGGTGCTCGACCTGAAAGTGCCGGGCGTGTATGGCCTGGAAGAATTCCGCCGCTTCTACCCGGCCGGTGATGTCACCGCGCACATGGTCGGCTTTACCGACCTTGATGACCACGGGCGTGAAGGGGTAGAGCTGGCCTACGACGAATGGCTGGCCGGCGTGCCGGGCAAGCGACAGGTGATCAAGGACCGGCGCGGCCGGCTGATCAAGGACATTCAGGTCACCAAAAACGCCAAGGCCGGTAAGACCTTGGCGTTGTCGATAGACCTGCGCCTGCAATACCTGGCCACCCGCGAACTGCGCAACGCCATTGCCGAACAGGAAGCCAAGGCCGGCAGCCTGGTGATCATGGACGTCAAGACCGGTGAAGTCCTGGCCATGGTCAACCAGCCGACCTACAACCCGAACAACCGCCGCAGCATGTTCCCTGCCGCGATGCGTAACCGAGCGATCATCGACGTGTTCGAGCCAGGTTCGACCGTCAAGCCGATCTCCATGAGTGCGGCGCTGCAGAGCGGGCGCTGGAAAACCACCGACAAGGTCGAGGTTTACCCGGGCAGCCTGCAGATCGGCCGCTACACCATCAAGGACGTTTCTCGCAGCGAGGGCCCGATCCTCGACCTGACCGGCATCCTGATCAACTCCTCTAACGTCGGCATGAGCAAGATCGCTTTCGACATCGGTGGCGAGGCCATCTACCGGGTCATGTCCCAGGTTGGCCTGGGGCAATACACCGGCCTGGGCTTCCCGGGCGAGCGGGTGGGCAACCTGCCTAACCACCGTGAGTGGCGCAAGGCCGAGACCGCGACCCTGTCCTATGGCTATGGCGTATCGGTGACTGCTCTGCAACTGGTGCATGCCTACGCGGCGCTGGCCAACGACGGCAAGATGGTGCCGCTGTCGATCCTCAAGGTGGACAAGGCGCCCGAGGCTGTTCAGGCGATTCCGAAAGAAACCGCCGAAACCGTCCAAGGCATGTTGCAGCAGGTGATCGAGGCGCCGCGCGGGGTATTCCGTGCGCAGGTGCCGTTCTATCACGTGGGTGGCAAGTCCGGTACGGCGCGTAAGGCGACCGTCGGTTCCAAGGGTTACACCGAAAACGCCTACCGCTCGCTGTTCGCAGGCTTCGGCCCGATGAGCGATCCGCGTTACGCCATCGTCGTGGTCATCGATGAACCGAGCAAGGGCGGCTACTTCGGTGGTCTGGTTTCGGCGCCTGTGTTCAGCAAGGTCATGTCGGGCACCCTGCGTTTGATGAACGTGCCGCCAGACAACCTGCCGCCGCCACCCACCGCACAACCACAAGTCACTGCAGCTACCGCCAAGGGAGGGCGTGGATGATGACAATGCCATTGAGCAAGCTTTTCGCCCACGCCAGCCGCGATCCGCTGATCCGCGAGCTGACCCTGGACAGCCGCGCCGTGCGTCCGGGTGACCTGTTCCTGGCCGTCCCGGGTGCCAAGGTCGATGGCCGCGACCATATCGCCGACGCCTTGGCCCGTGGCGCTGCCGCCGTTGCCTACGAAGAGCAGGGCGCTACCGTGCTGCCGATCACCGACGTGCCGCTGATTCCGGTCAAGGGCCTGATCGCCCAGCTGTCGGATATCGCCGGTCGCTTCTATGGCGAACCGAGCCGCCAGTTGAACCTGGTCGGGGTTACCGGCACCAACGGCAAGACCAGTGTCACGCAACTGGTGGCCCAAGCGCTTGACGTGCTGGGCCAGCGTTGCGGCCTGATCGGCACCCTGGGTACCGGCTTCTACGGTGAGCTGCAGAGCGGCCGCCTGACCACGCCAGACCCGATCGCGGTGCAGTCGACGCTCTACGACCTGAAAAAGGGCGGTGCCAAGGCCGTGGCGATGGAGGTGTCTTCGCATGCCCTGGAGCAGGGGCGCGTCGCCGCGCTGGAATTCGATATCGCGGTCATGACCAACCTGTCCCGTGATCATCTGGATTACCACGGCAGCATGGAGGCCTATGAGGCCGCCAAGGCCAAGCTGTTCGCCTGGCGCAGCCTGCGCTGCCAGGTGGTCAACCTGGACGACGATTTTGGCCGCCGCCTGGCGCTGGCGTATGCCCGCCGTCCGAGTGCCGATCATATCGAGACCCGGCTGCTCAGCTACAGCCTGGAAAACCCGGAAGCGTCATTGTATTGCCGTGAAGCCACCTTCGATGACGATGGCGTGCGCGCAATCCTCGTGACCGCCCAGGGTGAGCGTACGTTGCGCAGCCAGCTGCTTGGCCGCTTCAACCTGAGCAACATGCTCGCGGCCGTGGCCACGCTGCTGGCCCTGGATTACTCGCTGGACGAAATTCTCAAGGTCACCCCGCAGTTGCAAGGGCCGGTTGGCCGCATGCAGCGCTTGGGTGGCGGCGACAAACCGCTGGTGGTGGTCGATTACGCCCACACCCCGGATGCCCTGGAAAAAGTACTCGAGGCCCTGCGCCCGCATGCGCACGGCAAGCTGCTGTGCCTGTTCGGCTGCGGTGGCGACCGTGACCGTGGCAAGCGCCCGCTGATGGCCGGTGTGGCCGAGCGCCTGGCTGACCGCGTGCTGGTTACCGATGACAACCCGCGCAGTGAAGACCCACTGCGGATCTTCGACGATATCCGCCCTGGTTTTGCCAAGCCAGACAGCGTCGAGTTCGTCGCTGGCCGCGGCGAAGCCATCGCCCACCTGATCGCCACTGCCGCAGCCGATGACGTCATCGTCCTGGCCGGCAAGGGGCACGAGGATTACCAAGAGATTCGCGGCGAGCGCCACGATTTCTCCGATCTGGTCGAAGCCGAGAAGGCACTTGCAGCCTGGGAGGCTCCACATGCTTAAAGCCATGACACTCAGCCAGCTGACCACAGCACTGAGTGCTCGCCTGGTCAGCGCCGACGCCAGCTTTAACGGCGTCAGCATCGACAGCCGCAGCGTCACTGCCGGGCAGTTGTTCGTCGCGCTGACGGGGCCACGCTTCGATGGCCATGATTACCTGGCCGATGTAAAAGCCAAGGGCGCCGTTGCTGCGCTGGTCGAGCGCGAAGTTGCCGATGTCGACCTGCCGCAGTTACTGGTCGCCGACTGCCGTCTGGCCCTGGGCCAGCTCGGGGCGCTGAACCGTGCTGCGTTCGACAAGCCTGTCGTAGCCATCACCGGCTCCAGCGGCAAGACCACGGTCAAGGAAATGCTGGCCAGCATCCTGCGCACCCGTGGCCTGGTGCATGCCACGCGCGGCAACCTGAACAACGACCTCGGTGCCCCGTTGACCCTGCTGGAAATTGCCCCGGAGCACAGCGCGGCGGTGATCGAGCTCGGTGCTTCGCGCATCGGTGAGATCCGCTACACCGTCGGCCTGACCCAGCCCCAGGTGGTCATCATCAATAACGCCGGCACCGCCCACGTGGGTGAGTTCGGCGGCCCTGAGAAAATCGTCGAGGCCAAGGGCGAGATCCTCGAAGGCCTGGGCGAGGGCGGCACGGCCATCCTCAACCTGGACGACAAGGCCTTTGGCATCTGGAAGGCACGTGCAGGGGCGCACACGGTCATCAGCTTCGCCCGCACTAACGCTAGCGCCGATTTCCATGCCACCGACATTGGTCGTGATGCGCGTGGTTGCCCGTCGTTCAAGCTGCATGGCGCCGGTGAAACCGTAGACGTGCAACTCAATGTGCTGGGTGAGCACAACGTCAGCAACGCGCTGGCTGCCGCCGCCGCTGCCCATGCCGTCGGTCTGAGCCTGAGCGGCATCGCCGCTGGGCTGAACGCCGTGCAACCGGTCAAGGGCCGCACCGTGGCGCAGATCGCGCCGAACGGTGTGCGCGTGATCGACGACAGTTACAACGCAAATCCCACCTCCATGTGCGCGGCCATTGATATACTCGCCGGCTTTTCCGGACGCACCGTCCTGGTGCTCGGGGATATCGGCGAATTGGGCCAATGGGCGGAAGAAGGCCACCGTCAGGTGGGTGACTACGCGCGTGGCAAGGTCGACGCCCTGTACGCAGTGGGTACCAACATGACACATGCGGTCAAGGCGTTCGGCGCCAATGGCCGTCATTTCGCTACTCAAGCTGAGCTGATCGACGCGGTTAGCGCCGAAAATGCCAGCGACACCACAATCTTGATCAAGGGCTCGCGTAGCGCTGCGATGGAAAACGTCGTGGCGGCTTTGTGTGGTTCAAGCGGGGAGAAACATTAATGCTGCTGCTGTTGGCTGAGTATCTGCAACAGTTCCATAAAGGCTTCGCGGTCTTCCAGTACCTGTCCCTGCGCGGGATCCTGGGTGTACTGACCGCGTTGTCACTGGCGCTGTGGCTGGGCCCTTGGATGATCCGTACCCTGCAGATCCGCCAGATCGGTCAGGCTGTCCGTAACGACGGCCCGCAATCGCACTTGTCCAAATCCGGCACCCCCACCATGGGCGGCGCGCTGATCCTGTCCGCTATCGCCGTCAGCACCCTGCTGTGGGCTGACCTGTCCAACCGCTACGTGTGGGTCGTGCTGATCGTCACCCTGGCGTTTGGCGCCATCGGCTGGGTCGATGACTACCGCAAGGTGATCGAAAAGAACTCCCGTGGCTTGCCAAGCCGCTGGAAGTACTTCTGGCAGTCGGTGTTTGGCCTGGCTGCTGCGGTCTTCCTTTACAAGACCGCCCCGACCAGCGTTGAAACCACACTGATCCTGCCGTTCATCAAGGATGTCACCATCCCGCTGGGCGTTGGCTTCATCGTACTGACCTACTTCGTCATCGTCGGCTCCAGCAACGCGGTCAACCTCACCGATGGCCTCGACGGCCTGGCCATCATGCCAACGGTCATGGTGGGCGGTGCATTGGGCATCTTCTGCTACCTGTCGGGTAACGTGAAATTCGCTGAGTACCTGCTGATCCCGTATGTGCCGGGTTCAGGGGAACTGATCGTGTTCTGCGGCGCATTGATCGGCGCTGGCCTGGGCTTCCTGTGGTTCAACACTTACCCGGCGCAAGTCTTCATGGGTGACGTTGGCGCGCTGGCGCTTGGCGCCGCGCTGGGCACCATCGCGGTGATCGTTCGCCAGGAAATCGTCCTGTTCATCATGGGCGGCATCTTCGTGGTGGAGACCCTGTCGGTGGTGATCCAGGTCGCCTCCTTCAAGTTGACCGGCAAGCGTGTGTTCCGCATGGCGCCGATCCACCACCACTTTGAACTCAAGGGCTGGCCTGAGCCACGGGTGATCGTCCGTTTCTGGATCATCACCGTGATTCTGGTGCTGGTCGGCCTTGCAACCCTGAAACTGAGGTAGATGAGCGTGTCACTGATCGCTTCCGACCAATTCCGCATCGTTGTCGGCCTCGGCAAGAGCGGCATGTCCCTGGTTCGCTTCCTGGCGAGCCGGGGCATTGCCTTTGCGGTCGCCGACACCCGCGAGCAACCGCCGGAACTGGACACCCTGCGCCGTGATTACCCGCAGGTGGAAGTGCGCTGTGGCGAGCTGGACGTGGACTTCCTGTGCCGCGCCAACGAACTGTACGTAAGCCCGGGCCTGGCCTTGTCCACCCCGGCGCTGCAACAGGCTGCGGCACGGGGTGTGGCCCTGTCGGGCGACATCGAGCTGTTCGCCCGTCATGCCAAAGCGCCGATCATCGCCATCAGCGGCTCCAACGCAAAAAGCACAGTCACCACCCTGGTCGGTGAAATGGCCGCCAAGGCGGGCAAGCGCGTGGCCGTGGGCGGTAACCTCGGCACGCCAGCCCTGGACCTGCTGAGCGATGAGGTGGAGCTGTATGTGCTGGAGCTGTCCAGCTTCCAGCTGGAAACCACAGACCAGCTCAACGCCGAAGTCGCCACCGTGCTGAACATCAGCGAAGACCACATGGACCGCTACAGCGGCCTGCCGGCTTATCACCTGGCCAAGCACCGCATCTTCCGGGGCGCTCATCAGGTGGTGGTAAACCGCCAGGACGCGCTGAGCCGGCCATTGCCGGTCGAAGGCCGGCCGTGCTGGAGCTTTGGCCTGAACCAACCGGACTTCAAGGCCTTCGGCCTGCGTGAGGTCGACGGCGAGAAATACCTGGCGTTCGAGTTCCAGAACCTGATGCCCGTGCGCGACCTGAAAATTCGCGGTTCGCACAACCACAGCAATGCCCTCGCGGCCCTGGCCCTTGGCCATGCCGCAGGCTTGCCGTTTGCACCGATGCTCGACGCCCTGCGCGAGTTTGGCGGCCTGGCCCATCGTTGCCAGTGGGTGCGCGAGCGCAACGGTGTCAATTGGTACGACGACTCCAAGGCCACCAACGTCGGTGCTGCGCTGGCGGCCATCGAAGGCCTGGGCGCGGATATCGCCGGCAAGCTGGTGTTGATCGCCGGCGGTGACGGCAAAGGTGCTGACTTTGCCGCGCTGCGTGAGCCAGTGGCGCGCTTCTGCCGTGCGGTGGTGCTGTTGGGCCGTGATGCCGAGCGCCTCGCCGAAGCGTTGGGCGAAGGTGTACCGCACGTGCGGGTCAAGACCCTGGAAGAGGCCGTCGAGCAGTGCGCCGCCCTGGCTCAGCCGGGTGATGCCGTGCTCTTGTCGCCGGCCTGCGCCAGCCTCGACATGTTCAAGAACTTTGAAGAACGCGGGCGCCTGTTCGCCCAAGCGGCGGGAGGGCTGGCATGATCTTCGGCATCTTCAAGCCGTACCCGTCGCCGCTGATCAGCGGCCGTGGCATCGACCTCGACTTTGCCATGCTTGCCGGCTGCCTGGCATTGCTGGGCCTGGGCCTGGTGATGATCACCTCGGCGTCCTCGGAAGTGGCCGCGGTGCAGTCGGGCAACCCGCTTTACCACATGTTCCGTCACCTGGTGTACGTGGTCATCGGCCTGGTCGCCTGCGGCGCCACCATGCTGGTGCCGATTGCCACCTGGCAGCGCATGGGCTTCATGATGCTGCTGGGCGCCTTCGGCCTGCTGGTGCTGGTGCTGGTGCCGGGTATCGGCCGGGAAGTGAACGGTTCCATGCGCTGGATCGGTTTCAGCTTCTTCAACGTGCAGCCGTCGGAGATCGCCAAGGTCTTCGTGGTCATCTACCTGGCCGGCTACCTGGTGCGCCGGCAGACCGAGGTGCGCGAGAGCTGGATGGGCTTCTTCAAACCGTTCATCGTACTGCTGCCGATGGCTGGCCTGCTGCTGATGGAGCCGGACTTCGGTGCCACCGTGGTGATGATGGGCGCTGCGGCGGCCATGTTGTTCCTCGGCGGGGTGGGGTTGTTCCGCTTCAGTTTGATGGTGGTGCTGGCGGTGGTCGCGGTGTTTGTCCTGGTGCAGGCCCAGCCGTACCGGATGGCACGTTTGATCACCTTTACCGACCCCTGGTCCGACCAGTTCGGCTCGGGCTACCAGTTGACCCAGGCCTTGATCGCTTTCGGCCGCGGTGAGTGGCTGGGCGTGGGCCTGGGCAACAGCGTACAGAAGCAGTTCTACCTGCCCGAGGCGCACACTGACTTCGTGTTCTCGGTGCTGGCTGAAGAGCTCGGCGTGGTCGGCTCGCTGGTCACCATCGCGCTGTTCGTTTTCGTCACCGTGCGCGCCTTGTACATCGGCCTGTGGGCCGAAAAGGCCAAGCAGTTCTTCGCCGCCTACATGGCATTCGGCCTGGCCTTCCTGTGGATCGGCCAGTTCCTGATCAATATCGGCGTGAACGTCGGCCTGCTGCCGACCAAGGGCCTGACCTTGCCGTTCCTCAGTTACGGGGGCAGTTCGCTGGTGATCTGTTGCGCCTGCGTGGGCTTGCTGCTGCGTATCGAGTGGGAGAGCCGCACGCACCTGGGCAGCGAGGAACACGAATTCAATGAAAGCGATTTTGCCGAGGAGACCAGTCATGGCCGCTGACGGCAAGAACGTACTGATCATGGCAGGCGGTACCGGGGGCCACGTGTTCCCGGCCCTGGCCTGCGCCCGGGAATTCCAGGCACGGGGTTACAGCGTGCACTGGCTGGGCACGCCGAAAGGCATCGAGAACGAACTGGTGCCCCAGGCCGGTCTGCCGTTGCACCTTATCCAGGTCAGCGGCCTGCGCGGCAAGGGCAAGCTGTCGCTGCTCAAGGCGCCGTTCACCCTGGTCAAGGCGGTGCTGCAGGCACGGCGCATCATTCGTCAGCTCAAGCCTGTGTGCGTGCTGGGCTTCGGTGGCTACGTGACCGGGCCGGGCGGTGTGGCCGCGCGGCTGTGCGGTGTGCCGCTGGTCATTCACGAACAGAATGCGCGCGCGGGTACCGCCAATCGGTTGCTGGTGCCACTCTCGGCACGCGTCTGCGAAGCTTTCCCGAACACCTTCGCGGCCAGCGAAAAACGTCGCACCACCGGCAACCCGGTGCGCCCGGAGCTGTTCATGGACGCGCAACGCGCACCCTTGGCCGAACGCCGTGCACGCCTGCTTGTGCTCGGGGGCAGCCTGGGTGCGGAACCATTGAACAAATTGTTGCCTAAGGCCCTGTCTGAAGTGCCTGCAACACTGCGGCCAGAGGTGTTCCACCAGGCTGGCAAGCAACATGCGCCGATCACCGCCGAGCGTTATCACGAGGCGGGCGTCGAGGCTCAGGTAGAGCCTTTCATCAAGGACATGGCCCAAGCCTATGGCTGGGCCGACATCGTGGTGTGCCGGGCCGGTGCCCTGACCGTCAGCGAACTCGCGGCGGCGGGCCTGCCTTCGATGCTGGTGCCGTTGCCCCATGCGATCGACGATCACCAGACCCACAACGCCCACTATCTGGCTCGGGAAGGCGCTGCCTTCCTGATGCCACAAGCGACAACTGGCGCAGCGCAGCTCGCTGAACGCCTGAACGAGGTGCTGATGCAACCCGAGAAACTCAACACCATGGCTGGCACCGCACGGCGCCTGGCCAAACCTGCCGCAACCAGCACCGTGGTCGATATCTGCCTGGAGGTGGCCCATGGTTGAAAGCCAGAAAGCCATGCCGCAGCCAAAAATGGGCCGCATCCGTCGCATCCACTTCGTCGGTATCGGCGGCGTAGGCATGTGCGGCATCGCCGAAGTGCTGCTGAACCTGGGCTATGAAGTGTCCGGTTCCGACCTCAAGGCCTCGCCGGTTACCGAGCGGCTGGAGTCGTTCGGCGCAGAGATCTTCGTTGGCCACCGTGCCGAAAACGCTGCCAACGCCGACGTACTGGTCGTGTCCAGCGCCATCAACCCGGCCAACCCGGAAGTCGCCACTGCCCTGGAACGTCGTATTCCCGTGGTGCCGCGTGCCGAGATGCTCGCCGAGCTGATGCGCTACCGCCATGGCGTGGCCGTTGCCGGCACGCACGGCAAGACCACCACCACCAGCCTGCTGGCCTCGGTGTTCGCCGCTGGCGGCCTGGACCCGACGTTCGTCATCGGCGGGCGCCTGACCGCAGCGGGCACCAATGCCCAGCTGGGCACCAGCCGCTACCTGATCGCCGAAGCGGACGAGAGCGACGCCAGCTTCCTGCACCTGCAACCGATGGTCGCCGTGGTCACCAACATCGACGCCGACCACATGGCCACCTACGAGGGTGACTTCAACAAACTGAAGAAAACCTTCGTCGAGTTCCTGCACAACCTGCCGTTCTATGGGTTGGCAGTGATGTGTCTGGACGACCCGGTGGTGCGCGAGATCCTGCCGCAGGTCAAACGCCCGACGGTCACCTACGGCTTCAGCGAAGAGGCCGACATCCGCGCCATCAATGTGCGCCAGCAGGGCATGCAGACGCACTTCACCGTGCTGCGCCGCGACTGCGAGCCGCTGGAGGTGTCGGTGAACATGCCCGGCAACCACAACGTGCTCAACGCCCTGGCAACCATTGCCATCGCCTCTGACGAAGGCATCAGCGACGAGGCCATCGTCCAGGGGCTGTCCGGCTTCCAGGGTGTTGGCCGACGCTTCCAGGTCTACGGCGAGCTGCCGGTCGACGGCGGCAGCGTGATGCTGGTCGACGACTACGGCCACCACCCGACTGAAGTCGCTGCGGTGATCAAGGCCGTGCGCGGGGGCTGGCCAAGCCGTCGCCTGGTGATTGTCTACCAGCCGCACCGTTACAGCCGCACCCGCGACCTGTACGACGACTTCGTACAAGTGCTGGGCGACGCCAACGTGCTGCTGCTGATGGAAGTCTACCCGGCCGGTGAAGAGCCGATTCCGGGTGCGGACAGCCGTCAGCTGTGCCACAGCATTCGCCAGCGCGGCAAGCTTGACCCGATCTACATCGAACGTGGCGCCGAGCTTGCGCCCCTGGTCCAGCCGCTGCTGCGTGCCGGCGACATCCTGCTGTGCCAGGGTGCCGGTGATGTCGGTGGCCTGGCCCCGCAATTGATGAAAAGCCCGCTGTTCGCTGGCGCCAAGCAGGAGAAGTCGAAATGACCAGCGCCTACGACAAGCTGCACTCGACCCTGGACGTCAAGGCGTTCGGCCGCGTCGCCGTGCTGTACGGCGGCAAGAGTGCCGAGCGTGAAGTCTCGCTCAAGTCCGGCGCCGCCGTGATCGACGCCTTGACCCGCGCCGGTGTCGACGTGGTTGCCATCGATGTGGGCGACGACCTGCTCGACCGCCTGCAACACGAGAAGATCGACCGCGCCTTCATCATCCTCCACGGCCGTGGCGGTGAAGACGGCAGCATGCAAGGCCTGCTCGAGTGCCTGGGCATCCCTTACACCGGCAGCGGCATCCTCGCGTCGGCCCTGGCCATGGACAAACTGCGCACCAAGCAGGTGTGGCAGAGCCTGGGCATTCCGACCCCGCGCCACGCGGTATTGGCCAGCGAAAGCGATTGTTTGAAGGCCAGTACGGAACTGGGCTTCCCGCTTATCGTCAAACCCGCCCATGAAGGCTCTAGCATCGGCATGGCCAAGGTGAACAGCGAGCAGGAACTGGTCGCCGCCTGGCAGGACGCCGCCAAATACGATTCCCAGGTACTGGTGGAGCAGTGGATCCACGGGCCGGAGTTCACCATCGCGGTACTGCGCGGCCAGGTGCTGCCGCCGATCGCCCTGGGTACGCCGCACGTGTTCTACGACTACGACGCCAAGTACATCGCCAACGATACCCAGTACCGCATCCCGTGCGGCCTGGACAGCGTCAAGGAACAGGAACTCATCGACCTGACCGCGCGCGCCTGCGATGCCATCGGCATCGAAGGCTGGGGGCGGTTGGATGTGATGCAGGACGAGCAGGGCCGGTTCTGGCTGCTCGAAGTCAACACCGCACCCGGCATGACTGATCATAGCCTGGTGCCCATGGCGGCCCGCGCGGCCGGCTTGGACTTCCAGCAATTGGTGCTGGCAATCCTGGCCGCCAGCGTCGAGACGCGAGGTTAACAGCCATGCAAGGCGCGATGTTACGTCATCAGCAACCCGCCACCGGCCGTAACAAGCCGGTGCCGCGTGGTGCCAGTCGAATGGTGGCCAAAGAGCCCATGTCGGCGCGCCTGCCCAAGGCCAACTTCAGTGGACTCAAGCGCCTGCTTTGGCCGGTGCTGCTGGTGGCAGCAGGCTTCGGCGCCTATGAAGGTGCCATTCGCCTGATGCCCTACGCCGACCGGCCGATCACCAAGATCGCGGTGCAGGGCGACCTCAGCTACATCAGCCAGCAGGCGGTGCAGCAGCGGATCGCCCCGTTCATGGCGGCGAGCTTCTTCAGTGTCGACCTGCCGGCGATGCGCGCAGAGCTCGAGCAGATGCCGTGGATCGCCCACGCCGAGGTGCGGCGCGTGTGGCCGGACGAGGTGGTGATCCGCCTGGAAGAACAGCTGCCAGTGGCACGCTGGGGTGATGAAGCCTTGCTCAATAACCAGGGCCAGGCCTTTACCCCGCGTGAGCTGGCCAACTATGAGCACCTGCCGCAGCTGTTTGGGCCGCAGCGTGCTCAGCAACAAGTCATGCAGCAGTATCAGGTATTGAGCCAGATGCTGCGCCCCATGGGCTTTTCCATCGCTCGCCTGGAACTGCGCGAGCGAGGCAGCTGGTTCCTGACCACCGGTGCGGGCAGCACCGGGCCAGGCATCGAACTGCTGTTGGGGCGCGACCATCTGGTGGAGAAGATGCGCCGTTTCATTGCCATTTACGACAAGACGCTTAAAGAGCAGATCACCAACATCGCCCGCATCGATCTGCGATACGCCAACGGACTTGCCGTTGGTTGGCGGGAACCGATTGCACCGACGACGGCCCAACCCGCCGTTGCGAAGAATTAGAGAGAGGCAGGACCATGGCAAACGCGCATAGCGGCAAAATGATCGTCGGGCTGGACATTGGCACCTCCAAGGTGGTGGCGCTGGTCGGCGAAGTGGGCGAAGACGGCACCCTGGAGATCGTCGGGATCGGTACCCATCCGTCCCGCGGCCTGAAGAAGGGCGTGGTGGTGAACATCGAGTCGACCGTGCAGTCGATCCAGCGCGCGGTGGAAGAAGCGCAGCTGATGGCGGGCTGCCGCATCCACTCGGCCTTCGTCGGCGTGGCGGGCAACCACATCCGCAGCCTGAACTCCCACGGCATTGTCGCCATTCGCGACCGTGAGGTCAGCGTTGCCGACCTTGAGCGCGTGCTCGACGCCGCCCAGGCCGTGGCCATCCCGGCCGATCAGCGTGTGCTGCACACCCTGCCGCAGGACTACGTGATCGACAACCAGGAAGGCGTGCGCGAGCCGCTGGGCATGTCCGGCGTGCGTCTGGAAGCCAAGGTCCACGTGGTCACCTGTGCGGTCAACGCGGCGCAGAACATCGAGAAGTGCGTACGCCGCTGCGGCCTGGAAATCGACGACATCATCCTTGAGCAGCTGGCTTCGGCCTACTCGGTGCTGACCGACGACGAAAAAGAGCTCGGCGTGTGCCTGGTGGACATCGGTGGCGGTACCACCGACATCGCCATCTTCACCGAAGGCGCGATCCGCCACACCGCGGTCATCCCGATTGCCGGCGACCAGGTGACCAACGACATCGCCATGGCCCTGCGCACTCCGACCCAGTACGCCGAAGAAATCAAGATCCGCTACGCCTGCGCACTGGCCAAGCTGGCCGGCGCCGGCGAAACCATCAAGGTGCCGAGCGTGGGTGATCGCCCACCGCGCGAGCTGTCGCGCCAGGCCCTGGCCGAGGTGGTGGAGCCGCGTTACGACGAGCTGTTCACCCTGATCCAGGCCGAACTGCGCCGTAGCGGCTACGAGGACCTGGTGCCGGCCGGCATCGTCCTGACCGGCGGCACCGCGAAGATGGAAGGCGCCGTTGAACTGGCCGAGGAAATCTTCCACATGCCGGTACGCCTGGGCGTACCGCACAGCGTTCGGGGGCTGAGCGACGTGGTGCGCAACCCGATCTATTCCACCGGCGTGGGCCTGCTCACCTACGGCCTGCTGAAGCAGTCCGAGGACATGGTCCTGACCGGTAACAGCAACAGCAGCAGCAACAGCTATGGCGATGAACCGAAGGCCCCAGTGCTTGAGCGCTTCAAGCGGTGGGTCCAGGGCAATTTCTAAGTTTCAAAGCAGTAGTGGTAGGCGCAACAACTAGAGAACTGTAAGGAGAGGGAAAATGTTCGAGCTCGTAGACAACGTCCCGCAAAGTCCGGTCATTAAAGTGATCGGCGTTGGCGGTGGTGGCGGCAACGCCGTCAACCACATGGTCAAAAGCAGCATCGAAGGCGTGGAATTCATCTGCGCCAACACGGATGCTCAGGCGCTGAAAAACATCGGCGCGCGCACCATCCTGCAATTGGGCACTGGCGTGACCAAAGGCCTGGGTGCAGGTGCCAATCCAGAAGTCGGCCGTCAGGCCGCGCTGGAAGACCGTGAGCGCATCGCCGAGGTGCTGCAGGGCACCAACATGGTGTTCATCACCACCGGCATGGGTGGCGGTACCGGTACCGGTGCAGCCCCGATCATCGCCGAAGTGGCGAAGGAAATGGGCATTCTCACCGTCGCCGTGGTGACCCGTCCGTTCCCGTTCGAAGGTCGCAAACGTATGCAGATCGCCGATGAAGGCATCCGCATGCTGGCCGAGAGCGTCGACTCGCTGATCACCATCCCCAACGAGAAGCTGCTGACCATCCTGGGCAAGGATGCCAGCCTGCTGTCCGCCTTTGCCAAGGCTGACGACGTGCTGGCCGGTGCCGTGCGCGGTATCTCCGACATCATCAAGCGCCCTGGCATGATCAACGTCGACTTCGCCGACGTGCGTACCGTGATGGGTGAGATGGGCATGGCGATGATGGGTACTGGCTGCGCCAGCGGCCCAAACCGTGCGCGTGAAGCCACCGAGGCGGCGATCCGCAACCCGTTGCTCGAAGACGTCAACCTGCAGGGCGCCCGCGGCATCCTGGTGAACATCACCGCCGGCCCTGACCTGTCGCTGGGTGAGTACTCCGACGTAGGTAGCATTATCGAAGCCTTCGCCTCTGACCACGCGATGGTCAAGGTCGGCACCGTGATCGACCCAGACATGCGCGATGAGCTGCACGTCACCGTGGTCGCCACTGGCCTGGGCGCACGCATCGAGAAACCGGTCAAGGTGGTGGACAACACCCTGCAGACCGCTCAACAGGCGTACGAGGCTTCCAACCCGGCACCGGTTCGCCAGGAGCAGCCTGCGGTCAACTACCGTGACCTGGAGCGCCCGACTGTAATGCGCAACCAGGCCCATGCAGGTGCCGCCGCGGCAGCTAAACTCAACCCTCAGGATGACCTGGACTACCTTGATATCCCGGCTTTCCTGCGTCGTCAGGCTGATTAATGGAATTTATCAGGGGTATAAAGGTGATTGGTATTCAGCAAAGGTCGGGTCTGTTATCATCCCCAGCCTTTGTTGATACCTGTTCGCAATTTGCGCTGAAGCGGCCAATGCCATGATTAAACAACGCACCCTGAAGAATACCATCCGTGCCACAGGTGTCGGTCTGCACTCCGGGGAGAAGGTATACCTGACCCTCAAGCCTGCACCTGTTGACACCGGCATCGTCTTCCGCCGCGCTGATCTCGACCCTGTGGTCGAAATCGCAGCGCGTGCGGCCAACGTTGGCGAGACAACCATGTCGACGACGTTGGTCAACGGTGACGTCAAGGTCGATACGGTCGAGCACCTGCTCTCCGCCATGGCGGGCCTGGGCATCGATAACGCCTACGTCGAGCTCTCCGCCTCGGAAGTGCCGATCATGGATGGCAGCGCCGGACCCTTTGTATTCCTGATTCAGTCTGCCGGCCTGGAAGAACAGGACGCAGCCAAGAAGTTCATCCGCATCCTGCGCGAAGTGACAGTGGAGGAGGGCGACAAGCGCGCTACCTTCCTGCCTTTCGACGGGTTCAAGGTGAGCTTCGAGATCGACTTCGATCACCCGGTCGTCAGCGGCCGGACCCAGAGCGCCAGTGTCGATTTTTCCAGCACGTCGTTCGTGAAAGAAGTCAGCCGTGCCCGCACCTTCGGTTTCATGCGGGACATCGAGTACCTGCGCAAGCATAACCTTGCGTTGGGCGGCAGTGTGGAAAACGCCATCGTGGTAGACGAGACAGGCGTGTTGAACGAAGACGGTCTTCGCTATGAAGACGAATTCGTGAAGCACAAGATTCTCGACGCCATCGGTGACCTCTACCTGCTGGGCAACAGCCTGATCGGCGAGTTCAAGGGCTACAAGTCCGGGCACGCGCTGAACAACCAACTGTTGCGCAAGCTCATTGCTGAAACCGATGCCTGGGAAGTGGTCACTTTCGAAGATGCCAGCACGGCACCGATCTCGTACATGCGCCCTGTTGCGGCCGTGTAAGTTCGAACACTCTCTAGTTCATTAAGGCCACCTTCGGGTGGCCTTTTTTATTTCAGCCTTTATCCCGGGCGTGGCTGGCGAGACGTTCCAGGGCAGCGCGCAATTTCGGGTCGGCAATCCCCTCGGCGGTATCGCGAAGGCTTTCGGCGGCATTGCTCGACAGCGCCGCAGCATGCCCGCCACGCTTGGCAGGCACCAATGGCGGTTGCACCTTGTACAAGATGCGCCGCAGGTTGCCGAACGCTTCCATGGCCTGCAATTCGCGCATGAGGCGCTTTTGCTGATAGCGCAAGCGAGTAGCCCAATGGCCGTCGGTAACCACCAGCAACAATACCCCATCACGCCACGATGCCACGTGGCAGTGTTCGCGGGCAGCCGGTTGCAGCTGGCTTTCCAGCAGGCGCTGCAGGTGTTCCAGGCGTTCGGCCTGGTTCAGCAGCAGGCGCAGCGGGCGCACCTGACGCAGCAGGGCGGACGGTAGCTGGGCAGGGGAGGGTTTGTAGGCCATGGTGGTCGCAGGAGGTTACAAGAGCGGCAGTTTAACACCTCTGTTGCCTGCACCGGCCTCTTCGCCGGTACAGACCACACAAGGTAAGACTCATTCTCGATACGTTTCATCTTGCTGAGCCTTGAACTCAGGGAAAATGACCCTATCTAAGAAACGCCCCTGCCAAAACGCTGTATCAGCATCGTGGAAATCCACCACTTTCCTCACCATCGTTTCCGGGTAGAATGCTCGTTCGCATGCGGCCTCAGGGCTGCACGGGCGACTCATGGGGCCGCCCTCCATCCCTACGTGTGGAAGATCCTGCCGATATGTTTGCGCCTTTGTTAAAGAAACTTTTTGGAAGCAAGAATGAGCGTGAAGTCAAACGCATGCTCAAGACGGTGACTATCGTCAATGCCTTCGAAGAGAAGATGGTGGCCCTCTCCGATGAGCAACTGCGGGGCAAGACCGCAGAGTTCAAGGAGCGCTTGGCCAAAGGCGAGACACTGGACCAATTGCTGCCCGAAGCCTTCGCTGTCGCCCGTGAGGCCGGCAAGCGCGTCATGGGCATGCGCCACTTCGACGTGCAGCTGATCGGCGGCATGACCCTGCACGAGGGCATGATCGCAGAAATGCGCACCGGTGAAGGCAAGACCTTGGTCGGTACCCTGGCCGTCTACCTCAACGCATTGTCCGGCAAAGGCGTGCACGTGGTCACCGTCAACGACTACCTGGCCCGCCGTGACGCCAACTGGATGCGCCCGCTGTACGAGTTCCTCGGCCTGTCCGTGGGCATCGTCTCGGCCTTCCAGCCGCCGGAAGAAAAGCGCGCTGCCTACGCCTCCGACATCACCTACGGCACCAACAACGAATTCGGTTTCGACTACCTGCGCGACAACATGGCGTTCAGCCAGGAAGAGAAGTTCCAGCGTGAACTCAACTTCGCGGTGATCGACGAAGTCGACTCGATCCTCATCGACGAAGCCCGTACCCCGCTGATCATCTCTGGTCAGGCCGAGGACAGCTCCAAGCTGTACATCGAGATCAACCGCCTGATCCCACGCCTGACCCAGCACATCGAAGAAGTCGAAGGCCAGGTCACCCAGGAAGGCCACTTCACCATCGATGAGAAGAGCCGCCAGGTCGAACTCAACGAAGCCGGTCACCAGTTCATCGAAGAGATGCTCACCCAGGCTGGCCTGCTGGCCGAAGGCGAGAGCCTCTACTCGGCGCACAACCTGGGCCTGCTGACCCACGTCTACGCCGGCCTGCGCGCGCACAAACTGTTCCACCGTAACGTCGAGTACATCGTCCAGGATGGCCAAGTCCTGCTGATCGACGAGCACACCGGCCGTACCATGCCTGGCCGTCGCCTGTCCGAAGGCCTGCACCAGGCCATCGAGGCCAAAGAAAACCTGAACATTCAGGCCGAGAGCCAGACCCTGGCGTCGACCACCTTCCAGAACTACTTCCGTCTTTACACCAAGCTGTCCGGCATGACCGGTACCGCCGACACCGAAGCGTTCGAGTTCCAGTCGATCTACGGCCTCAACGTGATGGTGATCCCGCCGAACAAGCCGTTGGCGCGTAAGGACTTCAACGACCTGGTGTACCTGACCGCCGACGAGAAATACGCCGCGATCATTGCCGACATCAAAGAGAGCATGACCCAGGGCCGTCCGGTGCTGGTGGGTACCGCCACCATCGAGACCTCCGAGCACATGTCCAACCTTCTGCAGAAGGAAGGCATCGAGCACAAGGTCCTCAACGCCAAGTACCACGAGAAGGAAGCCGAGATCATCGCCCAGGCCGGTGCGCCAGGTGCGTTGACCATCGCCACCAACATGGCCGGCCGTGGTACCGACATTCTGCTGGGCGGTAACTGGGAGGCCGAAGTGGCCGTTCTGGACAACCCGACCCCTGAGCAGATCGCCCAGATCAAGGCCGACTGGCAGAAGCGTCACCAGCAGGTGATCGAGTCGGGCGGCCTGCACGTGATCGCTTCCGAGCGTCACGAATCGCGCCGTATCGACAACCAACTGCGTGGTCGTTCCGGCCGTCAGGGTGACCCGGGCTCCAGCCGCTTCTACCTGTCGCTCGAAGACAGCCTGATGCGCATCTTCGCCTCTGACCGGGTGAAGAACTTCATGAAGGCGCTGGGCATGCAGTCTGGCGAGGCGATCGAGCATCGCATGGTCACCAACGCCATCGAAAAAGCCCAGCGCAAGGTCGAGGGCCGCAACTTCGACATCCGCAAGCAGTTGCTTGAATACGATGACGTGGCCAACGAGCAGCGCAAGGTGATCTACCACATGCGCAACAGCCTGCTGGCGGCCGAGAACATTGGCGATACCATCGCCGAATTCCGCAAGGAAGTGCTGGACGCTACCATCAGCCAGCACATTCCGCCGCAATCGCTGCCCGAGCAGTGGGACGTGGCCGGCCTGGAAGCCTCGCTGTCGAGCGATTTCGCCATGAAGCTGCCGATCCAGCAATGGCTCGACGAGGACGACCACCTCTACGAAGAAACCCTGCGCGAGAAGCTGCTGAGCGAGATCACCAGCGCCTACACCGAGAAGGAAGACCAGGCCGGCATCGACGCCCTGCGTACCTTCGAGAAGCAGATTCTGCTGCGCGTGCTGGACGACCTGTGGAAAGACCACCTGTCGACCATGGACCACCTGCGCCACGGCATTCACCTGCGCGGTTATGCGCAGAAGAACCCGAAGCAGGAGTACAAGCGCGAGTCGTTCACCTTGTTCCAGGAGCTGCTCGAGTCGATCAAGCGCGACACCATCCGCGTGTTGTCGCACGTTCAGGTGCGCCGCGAAGACCCGATCGAAGAAGAAGCCCGCCTGCGCCGCGAAGCCGAAGAGCTGGCCAGCCGCATGCAGTTCCAGCATGCTGCCGCGCCAGGCCTTGAAAGCGAAGCGCTGAACGAGGAGGGCGCCGAAGTGGCCGTGGCCGCAGCGCCGGTGCGCAACGACCAGAAGCTGGGCCGTAACGAGCCATGCTGGTGCGGTTCGGGCAAGAAGTTCAAGCATTGCCATGGTCAGATTGAATGATCTGATCCACTCGCAGTAACGTGACACAACCGGGGGCCGCTTTGCGGCCCTTTCGCGACACAAGGCCGCTCCTACAGGCATCACGACGCCCCTGTAGGAGCGGCCTTGTGTCGCGATGGGGCGCGAAGCGGCCCCGCTTTTTGCAATCAACCGAATTTTCTAGGAGCGCTCTAATGGCTGTTGGTCTTGGTCCTTTGCCCACCCTGCACCCGGTTCCGGGTTTTGAACTCGGCATCGCTTCTGCCGGCATCAAGCGCCCTGGGCGCAAGGATGTGGTGGTCATGCGCTGTGCCGAAGGCTCCAGCGTCGCTGGCGTGTTCACCCTCAACGCCTTCTGCGCAGCACCGGTGATCCTCTCCAAGCAGCGTGTTCAGGGCACTGTGCGTTACCTGCTGACCAACACCGGCAACGCCAACGCCGGTACCGGTGCACCGGGCCTGGCCGCTGCCGAGCGCACCTGCGCCAAGCTCGCCGAGCTGACCGGCGTGCCGGCCGAGTCGGTATTGCCGTTCTCCACTGGCGTAATCGGCGAACCGCTGCCGGTCGAGAAGATCGAAGGCGCCCTGCAGGCCGCCCTGGACAACCTGTCGGAAAACAACTGGGCTGAAGCCGCCACCGGCATCATGACCACCGACACCCTGCCCAAGGGTGCCAGCCGCCAGTTCCAGCACGATGGCGTGACCGTGACCGTGACCGGCATCAGCAAAGGCGCCGGCATGATCCGCCCGAACATGGCCACCATGCTCGGCTACATCGCCACTGACGCCAAGGTCGCACCCAAGGTGCTCAAGGACCTGATGCTCGACGGCGCCAACAAGTCGTTCAACCGCATCACCATCGATGGCGACACCTCGACCAACGACTGCTGCATGCTGATCGCCACCGGCAAGGCCAACCTGCCTGAAGTCACCGAAGCCAGCGGTGCGCTGTTCGAAGCCCTGAAAAAGGCGGTGTTCGACGTGTGCATGGAGGTGGCCCAGGCCATCGTCCGTGATGGCGAAGGCGCCACCAAGTTCGTCACGGTGCAGGTCAACGGGGGTGGTAACCACCAGGAATGCCTGGACGTCGGTTACGCCGTCGCTCACTCGCCGCTGATCAAGACCGCGCTGTTCGCCTCTGACCCCAACTGGGGCCGCATCCTGGCCGCCGTCGGCCGTGCTGGCGTGCCGGAGCTGGATGTCAGCCTGATCGATGTGTACCTGGACAACGTCTGCATTGCCAGCCAAGGCGGGCGCAGCCCGAGCTACACCGAAGCGCAAGGCTCTGCGGTCATGGCCCAGGAAGAGATCACCATCCGCATCGAACTGGGCCGTGGTGCCTGCAGCGAAACCATCTGGACCACCGACCTGTCCCACGAGTACGTGAAGATCAACGCCGAATACCGCACCTGATTCAATTGGGGCCGCTTTGCGGCCCTTCGCGGCACAAGGCCGCTCCTACACCG
This sequence comes from Pseudomonas sp. LAIL14HWK12:I10, assembly GCF_900184205.1. Taxonomy (NCBI): domain Bacteria; kingdom Pseudomonadati; phylum Pseudomonadota; class Gammaproteobacteria; order Pseudomonadales; family Pseudomonadaceae; genus Pseudomonas; species Pseudomonas sp. LAIL14HWK12:I10. The sequence continues at coordinate 40,913 of NZ_FXWU01000009.1, forward strand.
GTCTGCGCTGTACCTGTAGGAGCGGCCTTGCTTCGCGAAGGGCTGGGAAGCAGCCCCAAAACCCCGACAAATGGAGCCGAACCATGAGCTATCACCTGATCATCGGCGACAAGCTGTATTCTTCCTGGTCGCTACGCGGCGCCCTGGCCCTTGAACTGGCCGGCGTCCCCTACGAAGAAACCCTGATCAAACTCAACCAGCCCGACACCCGTCAGCGCCTGCTTGCCTACTCTGCCACCGGCAAAGTGCCGCTGCTCAAGACCGAGCATGGCGTGATCGCCGACTCCCTGGCCATCGCCGAATACCTCAACGAACGCCACCCCGAAGCGCAGCTGTGGCCCGCCGACGTGGCCGCCCGTGCCCAAGCCCGTTCGGCCTGCGCGCAGATGCACAGCGGCTTCTTCGCCTTGCGCGGGGCGATGCCGTTCGACCTGTCCCGTGACCAGGCCCTTGAGTCTGTGCCGCTGGAGGTGCAGATCGACATCGACCGTATCGTCGCGCTGTGGTCCGAATGCCGCCTGGTCGCCAAGGACACGGGCCCATTCCTGTTCGGCAAGCCGACCCTGGTCGATGCCTACTTCGCCCCGGTGGCGGTGCGCTTGCGCAGCTACCGCGTCGAAGTCCCGGCAGAGGCAGCGGCTTACATCGAGACTATTTACCAATGGCCGGCGTTCAAAGCCTGGCAGCAGGCTGGCCTGGCGGAGCGCGAAGGGTGAAACGCATTCATGTAGCAGCAGCGGTGATCCGCGGTGCCGATGGCCGCATTCTGATTGCGCGGCGGGCAGATACCCAGCACCAGGGCGGCCTTTGGGAGTTCCCGGGTGGCAAGGTGGAAGAGGGCGAAAGCGTCGAGGCGGCGCTGGCCCGTGAGCTGCGCGAGGAACTGGGTATCGACGTGACCCGGTCGCGGGCGCTGATCAAGGTCAGCCATGACTACCCGGACAAACAGGTGCTGCTGGACGTTCGCGTTGTCGAAGCGTTCACGGGTGAACCCCATGGCGCCGAGGGCCAGCCTTTGGAGTGGGTAGCACCGCGCGACCTCGCGCAGTACGACTTCCCTGCCGCCAACAGGCCGATTGTTGCCGCTGCACGGCTGCCGGATCAGTACCTGATCACGCCGGAGGGCCTGGAAGTGCCGCAGATGCTCAAAGGCATCCAGAAGGCCGTGGCCGACGGCACCCGGCTGATCCAGCTGCGAGCGCCGGACATGTACGACCCCAAGTATCGCGATGTGGCGGTGGATGCGGTCGGCCTGTGCGGTGGCAAGGCCCAGTTGATGCTCAAAGGGCCGCTGGAGTGGCTGGGCGACTTCCCGTCGGCCGGTTGGCACCTGACGGCCGCGCAGTTGCGCAAGTATGCCGCCAAGGGGCGACCGTTCCCTGAGCACCGCTGGTTGGCGGCGTCGTGCCACAGTACCGAAGAGCTGGCATTGGCGGAGCAGATGGGGGTCGATTTTGTCACCTTGTCGCCGGTGCAGCCGACCCAGACGCATCCTGAAGCGTTGCCTTTGGGGTGGGAAGCGGCGCAGCGGGCGATTGCAGGTTTCAGCCGGCCAGTGTTCTTGCTGGGTGGGGTAGGGCCGGGTGATCTTGAGCGGGCCTGGGAGGCGGGCGCGCAGGGTGTGGCCGGGATCCGGGCGTTCTGGCCTGAGCTCTGAGTCGCTTGTGATTGGGGCCGCAGTGCGGCCCATTCGCGGGCAAGCCCGCTCCCACAGGTAACTGCGCAGGCTCAGACCTTGTGAGGGCCCGGTAGGAGCTTGCCCGCGAATGGGCTGCGTAGCAGCCCCAGCACTCTCAGCTTTCAGGCTTCGGCGCAGGCTGCCACAACACCTCGGCAACCCCCTGCCGCCGCCCAATGATCCGCGCTGCCACAAACAACAGATCCGACAGCCGGTTGATATACGCCAACCCAGCACCCTCCAGTGGCTCCAGCGCATTCAGTTGCTGACACCGCCGCTCCGCACTGCGCGCCAGGCACCGGCACACATGCGCCTGCGCCACCAACGCCGAACCACTGGGCAGGATGAAATTCTTCAACGGCCCCAGCTCTTCGTTCCACACGTCGATTGCCGCTTCCAGCCGCTCCACCTCGGCCTGGTTCAGCGCCTGGTAGCTGGGCATTGCCAGCTCGCCACCGAGGTCGAACAAGCGGTGCTGACAGGGCGCAAGCACATCGCTCACTTCGTCCAGCCCCTGCTCAGCCAGGCCGGCGAGCAGCACCCCTAACTGGCTGTTGAGGCTATCCACCTCGCCGATGGCTTCGATACGCGGGTGGTCCTTGGGCACCCGGCGGCCGTCGCCCAGGCCGGTTTCGCCTTTGTCGCCAGTGCGGGTGTAGATCTTCGACAGGCGGTAGCCCATGTCATGCCTCCGTGGTGTTTGGTGCCGTCGCTGCCGGCTGGCCGAGGGGCAGGCGCAAGGTGAAGCAGGTGCCCTGGCCGGGCGTGGACTGCACCTCCATCTGCCCCTTGTGGTTGTTGGTGATGATGAAATACGAAACCGAAAGGCCAAGGCCTGTGCCCTGGCCGATCTCCTTGGTGGTGAAGAACGGCTCGAAGGTGCGCTTGCGCACCGCTTCAGGCATGCCCACGCCGTTGTCCTCTACCTGGATTTCGGCCCAGGGTGGATTGAGCCGGGTGCGCAGGGTGATTCGGCCGGGCTCGCTGGGTTGCGGGCGCAGGTGGATGGCCTGGGCGGCATTTTTCAGCAGGTTGAGCAGTACTTGTTCCAGCTCGTTGGCGGTGCAAGGCACTGGCCCAAGGTTTGGGTCGAACTGGCGGACAATGGCCTGGCCCTTGAAGTCAAAGCCAATGGTCAGGTCGAAGTCGTTGCTGGCGATTTCCACAGCCTGGTCGATCAGCGCTGGCAGGTCGCAAGGTGCCAACTGGCGGTTGCTGCGGCGGCTGAAACTAAGCATGTGGGTGACTATCTTGGCCGCCCTGGCGCCGGCCTGTTGAATGCCGTCGAGCAGTTGCGGCACTTCGCGGCTTTCGAGGTAACGGTTGACGGTGGGCAGGTCGATGCCCAGCTCTTCGGCCTGCTCCTGGTTGCGCGGCAACTCCGGGGACAGGCGCCGACGAATATTCTGCACGTTATGCAGGATTGCCCCCAGCGGGTTGTTGATCTCGTGCGCCATGCCCGCAGCCAGGCCGCCCACCGAGAGCATCTTTTCCGATTGCACCATCATTTCTTCCAGCGACAGGCGCTGGGTAATGTCGTCGATGCGGATCACCACGCCGCGGCCGCCGCCGCCCATCAGCGGATAGAACGTCAGGGCGTAGTGGCGCAGGTCCTCGCCCTTGGGCCAGGTCACCCGCTCGATTTTCGCCACTCGGTGTTTCTCTACGGTTTCCTTGAGCTGCGGCAAAAACGGTTTGAGCGGCTCGAAAGCGATGAAGATCGGCTGGTTCAGCGCCTCGTCCAGGGGCGTTCCGGAGAGTACCGTGGCCTCGTGGTTCCACTGGGTGACGTAGAGCTGCTCGTCGAGGGCGATCAGCGCCGAGGGCATGGAGTCGATGATGCTGTTGAGGTAGTTCTGGAAGCCTGTGAGTTTTTTCTCGATCTTGCTACGCACCTGGACTTCCAGCTCCAGCTTGCGGTTGGTGTGGCGGGTTTCTTCGGCCAGGCCCTGGGCCTGGTCATAGGCGGTCTGGAATTCGTCGCGGGTGCGCTTGAGCTGCTGCTCGCGGGCCTCGATGCGCGAGAGCATGGTGTTGAAGGCCTCGGCCAGGCTGCCGATTTCGTCATCGTTACCGCGGCGGGCACGCAGGGCGTAGCTTTCTTCGCGGGTGACCTGGCGGCTGAGCTCTTCGAGCTGGTTGATCGGCTGGGTGATCAGGCGCTTGATCTGCCGCGCAACGACGATCCACAGCAGGATGCTGAACACCAGGATACCGAGGCTGGCACTGAGCGTGCCGGTGTAGAAGGCGGTCGGCAGTTCGCTGCTGGCCACCAGCAGCAGGTGGGCAGGTGGGTCGGCTTCGCGGGGGATGCGAATCAACTGCGTGCTGCGAAATTCCATCAGGCGCCAGCCGTCGATGTTACGAAAGCGCTTGGGCAACGCCAGCGGTTCGCCGTGCTGCAGCTGCGCCAGCATGCGGCCGTCACCGCCGTAGACGGCGGCGGCGCGCAGTGGCATGTAGCTGTCCAGCTCCTTGAGCAGGGCATTGGCGCTGTCTGCGCTGTCGCCGGCACGCGCCGACAGCTGCGGGTTGGCGATCAGCCGGCCGATGGTCTGCAGCGCCTGGGGCGCCATGCTCTCCTGGGTGATCCAGTAGGCGGCGCTGATGAAGGTCAGGTTGGCCACCAACAGAATGGTCACCAGCAGCACCAGCAGGGCCGCCAGCAGCTTTTGCCCGACCGGGAGGTTTTCCAGGCGTTGGCGCAGGGTCATGGGCAAGGCAGTGTCCGTATCCGGTTGAAAGGGCCAGCGTCAGGCGCTGGGCAAGCCGCGTGCCTGCAGGTTATCGACCAGTCGCTGGTGCAGGCGTTCCAGTTCCGGCAACGCCACGCCATGCCGCTCGGCGGCGCGGCACACATGGCCGAGCAGGTAGTGGACCTCGGTACGTCGGCCCGCGCGCACGTCCTGGTACATGGAAGAGTAGTTGGCGGCGGTGGCGAGGATCACCCGTTGCACTTCTTCGTCCAGGTCCTCGGCAGCCTGGGGTTGGCCACAGCGGTGCAGCAGCTCTGCCAGCTCGTCGCACAGGGCGGTCACTTCGGCCAGGTGCTCCAGCAGGCCGCCATTGCGACACTCATGCAGCACGGTCAGCGGGTTGATCGCGCAATTGAGTGCCAGCTTGCGCCACAGCCGGGTGAGGATATCCACGGTCCATTCGGCCGGGATACCGGCATCGTGCAGGTCATCGAACCACGCCGGGATCCCGGGTTTGAGTGGGTCACCCAGCCAGTTGAAGCCGTGGCCGGCGAAGCGCACCTGCCAATCGCCCTCGCGGAACGCCCCTTCGGTGCTGGAGGCGAAGATGCAACGGGCATGGGGCACCTGGTCGGCGACCTCGTCCTGGCTGCCCAGGCCGTTCTGCAGCAGCACCAGCTCTGCACCTTCGGCCAGCCGCGGTGCCAGGCGCTTGATGGCCGGCGCCGCGTCGTACGCCTTGCAGGCCACCAGCAGGCGGTGAATAGGACCATGGGCGTCGGCCGTTTCGGCGGGGATCGCGTAATGCCTGGAGGTGTCCTGCTCGAACAAGGTCAGGCCGCCCAAACGTTGATAGGCCTGCAGCCGCTGCTCGTCGCGCAGGATCAAACGTACCGCCTTGCCGGCGCGCGCCAGGCGGCAAGCCCACAGGCTGCCCAGGCTACCCACGCCGAGAATATGCCAGGTGCTGCTCATATGCGTTTCGCAACCCGTTATAATGAGCCCGCATTTTAACCATCTAACTCAGCGTGCTCCATCTTCAGGCCGAGCGCGCTTTTATTTTTGGAGAATACCCATGCCTTCGTTCGACGTGGTATCGGAACTGGACAAGCACGAAGTGCAGAACGCTGTAGACAACGCCGTCAAGGAGCTCGATCGCCGTTTTGACCTCAAGGGCAAGGGCAGCTTCGAGTTCAAGGACAAGGAACAGACCGTGCTGCTGACCGCCGAGGCCGAATTCCAGCTCGAGGCGATGATCGAGATCCTGCGCGGTGCGCTGGTCAAGCGCAAGATCGATGTCAAATGCTTGGAAACCAAGGATGCCTATGCGTCCGGCAAAGAAATGAAACAGGAAGCCAAGTTCCGCGAAGGCATCGACAAAGAGCTGGCGAAGAAGATCGTCGCCCACATCAAGGATGCCAAGCTCAAGGTCCAGGCTTCCATCCAGGGTGAGCAGGTGCGTGTCACCGGCAAGAAGCGTGACGACCTGCAAGAGGCGATCGCTGCCCTGCGCGCCAAGGAATTCGACATGCCGCTGCAGTTCAACAACTTCCGCGATTGATCGAAGCGTCACCAGGAACCTCGATGGCGTAATGATGTCCATGGGGGCCGTGGCCGCGGAAATGCCCGCGGCCAGTTTTACCGTGCACATGCCGTTCGGCATCAGGAGATGAACATGGATTTGAACGCTGAAGTCGATCAGCTGGTCCGCCAATCCCAAGCCTGGGTCCCGTTGATCATGGAGTACGGCAGCCGCGTGTGCCTGGCGTTGCTGACCCTGGCCATCGGCTGGTGGGTCATCAACAAGGTCAGCGCGCGCCTGGGCAAGCTGGTCGGCCTGCGCAATGCCGACCTGGCATTGCAGGGGTTCATCAGCACCCTGGCCAATATCATCCTGAAGATCCTGCTGTTCGTCAGCGTGGCGTCGATGATCGGCATCGAGACCACCTCCTTCGTTGCGGCTATCGGTGCTGCCGGCCTGGCCATTGGCCTGGCGTTGCAGGGTAGCCTGGCGAACTTTGCCGGCGGTGTGTTGATCTTGATGTTCCGCCCGTTCCGCATTGGCGATTGGATCGAAGCGCAGGGTGTCAGCGGCACCGTGGACAGCATCCAGATCTTCCACACCGTGCTGCGCACCGGTGACAACAAGACGGTGATCATGCCTAACGGCAGCCTGTCCAACGGCATCATCACCAACACCAACCGCCAGCCGACCCGCAAAGTGGTGTTCGACGTGGGCGTGGATTATGAGGCCGACCTGCAAAAGGCGCGCAACGTGCTGCTGGAACTGGCGCAGGACCCGCGTGTGCTGTCCGACCCGGCACCGCAGGCGGTGATTTCGACGCTGGGCGACAGTTCGATCACCGTGTCGCTGCGTATCTGGACCAAGACGTCCGACTATTGGGATGTGATGTTCATGCTCAACGAGCATGCCCGTGACCGGTTGAAGGCCGAGGGCATCGATATTCCGTTTCCGCAGCGAGTGATTCGTGTGGTGCAGGAGACGGCTACCCAGTAACACCGCTGTTCAAATAAGCCGGGGCCGCTGTGCGCCCCATCGCCGGCAAGCCGGCTCCCACAGGTTCAGGTTGTCATCTAACTGTGTGGGAGCCGGCTTGCCGGCGATGGGGCGTGCAGCGGCCCCGGCTTTTTCACCTCATTACACTTGTTCACAGCTAAACCCCGCCACTTCTGGCATATAGCCTGACCCCACCTGCCTCTACCCGAAGCTCACCATGAAACCACTGCTGTACATCACCCCCCTCCGAGCCTTGCTGTTTGGCCTCACCCTGGCCCTGTTCGAGTTGCTCACTTACCTGGCCAGCGACGCGGTCATGCCGGCCATGCCCGTGGTGGTCGACGACCTGAACGCCAGCCCCGAATACATCCCCCATGCCCTGAACCTGTACCTGCTCGGTGGCGTGGTCCTGCAGTGGCTGATCGGCCCCCTGGCCGACCGCTATGGCCGTCGCCCGCTGCTGTTGGGGGGCTGTGTGTTCTTTGGCGTGGCGTGCCTGGCGACCTTCTGGGTCCATGACATCGGCTTGTTCAACTTGCTGCGCCTGTTGCAGGGCATCGGCCTGGGCTTTGTGGTCACGGTCAGCTACCCGGCCCTGAACGAGGCCTTCAGCGAAGCAGACGCGGTGCGCATGATGGCACTGCTGGCCAACATTGCCCTGCTGTCGCCGCTGCTCGGCCCGCTGGTGGGGACCTTGCTGCTGCAATGGCTGGACTGGCGTTGGCTGTTCGTGGCCTTTGCCATCGGCGCGGTGCTGGCCTGGGTGCTGCTGTACCGCTTGATGCCGGAAACGCTCGGTGTGGAGCGGCGCGATGGTTCGCGGCTGCCGTTCACCCCAATTCACCTGCTGCCACTGTTGTCTGGCTACGGCCAGTTGCTGGCCAACCGGCGGTTTGTCGCTGGCAGCGCTGCCCTTGGCCTGGTCGGCTTGCCTTTGATTGGCTGGATTGGCCTGTCGCCGGTGCTGCTCATCCATGATGAGGGGCTGAGTACGATGGAATATGCCTTGTGGCAATTGCCGGTGTTCGGCGGGCTGATCATGGGCAATCTGATCATCAACCGCATTGCCGACCGTTACCCGCTGCCAGCCCTGGTGCGTGGCGCACTGTGGCCCTACCTGGCTGGCCTGTCGTTGATGGTGCTGGCGACTTGGTACTGGCCGACGGTGACCAGCGTGGTCGCTGGCATGTCGCTGTACGCGCTGGGGTTGGGTGTGGCCAACGCCGTGCTGTACCGCATGACGCTGTTCTCCAGCGAGCAGAGCAAGGGGCTGGTCTCGGCCATGCTGGGGATGATCACCATCGCCTTGCTGGGCCTGGGTGGGGCACTGCTGGCGATGATCGGGGCAGGTGCCAGCCTGCTTCACTTTGCCTTGGCAGCCAGCGTGGCGGGTGCGCTGGCGCTCTGGCCGTTGTGGTTCGTGGTGGGTGGCCGCCCTGGGGAAGGGGCGGTGGCTCAGTAGTTTTAGTTACCTGTACTGGCCTCTTCGCGGGTAAACCCGCTCCCACAGGGATAGCGCAAGGCTCAGGGCCCGTGCTGAACCTGTGGGAGCGTGGCGGGTGCGCTGGCGCTCTGGCCGTTGTGGTTCGTGGTGGGTGGCCGCCCTGGGGAAGGGGCGGTGGCTCAGTAGCAGAAACCTGTGGGAGCGGGTTTACCCGCGAAGAGGCCCGCACAAACCACCGCAGTACGCTCAGGGCCGTTCGGCCGCTGGGTTCTCCTCGGGCACGGGCTTGCCGCGCCCGGCCTCCTGACGCCACTGCAGGGCGATCAGAATCAACGTCGGCACGCCCAGCAGGGCGGTGATCAGGAAGAAGTCGTGGTAACCGAACTTCTCCACCATAACCCCCGAATAGCCGCCAATCAGCCGTGGCAGCAACAGCATGATCGAGCTCAGCAGCGCGTACTGGGTGGCCGAGAACTTCAGGTTGGTCAGGCTCGACAGGTAGGCGACGAACGCCGAGGTGGCCATGCCAGAGCTGAAGTTGTCCAGCGAGATGGTGACCACCAGCATGTCCAGGTTCGGGCCCATGTCGGCCAGCATCAGGAACAGGATGTTGGTCGCCGCCGAGGCCGCGCCACCGATGAACAGGATCGGCATGATGCCGAAGCGCACGATCAACAGGCCGCCGACGCCGGCACCGACCAAGGTCATGATCAGGCCGAAGATCTTGCTGACGCTGGCGATCTGGTCCTTGGTGAAGCCCATGTCGATGTAGAACACGTTGGCCATCACGCCCATCACCGTGTCCGACATGCGGTAGGTGGCAATCAGCCCAAGCAGCAGCAGCGCTTGCCAGCGGTAGCGGGCAATGAAGTCGTTGACCGGGGTAAGCACCGGGGCAAGGCCACGCCGGCCCATGGTCGACAGGCACGCCCAAGTCAGCATCGCGTACAGGATCAGGCGCAGGAAGGCGCGGTCTTCGAGCAGCAGGTCGAGGGGCGTCGCATCACCGAAGAACACGCTGGCCCAGTCGGTATTGAACAGCTGGGTGAAGCTGGCAGGCACCGACACCAGCAGCACGATCAACACGAACACCGACGCCAGTTGGTGCACCAGGCCGTAACGCGCCGCCGACAGCTGAGTACGCAGCGGCACTGACGGTTCACGCATGACCAAAGTGGTGAACAGCGCCGGCAGCATCAACAGGGCGAACATGATGTAGGTGCCGGCCCAGGCCTTGTGCAGGTAGCTGAAACCGGTGGAGCCAAACCATTCGGCGAAGAACAGCGCACCGGCCGTGGCCAGCAGGGCCGCCACCCGGTAACCGGCCATGTAGCTGGCAGCCAGGGCGGCCTGGCGCTGGTCATCGGCGATTTCCAGGCGATAGGCATCGACGGCGATGTCTTGGGTGGCCGAGGCGAAGGCAACCAGAACCGCCAGGGCGATCAGCCACGACAGGTGCTGCTGTGGGTCGCACAGGCTCATGCCGACCAGCCCGATCACCACCAGTGCCTGCGACAGCAACAGCCACGAACGGCGGCGCCCCAGGCCGCCGAGCAGGGGCAGGCGCCATTGGTCGAGTAGCGGTGACCAGACCCATTTGAACGCATAGGCCAGGCCGATCAGGCTCGCGTAACCAATGGTCTCGCGGGCCACGCCAGCTTCGCGCAGCCATACCGAAAGGGTCGAGAACACCAGCATGTAGGGCAGGCCGGCGGCAAAGCCGAGCAGCAGAAGTACCAGGGTTGACGGGCTGGCATAGGCAGCGAGCGCAGCGCGCCAGGTTTTACGGGGCATGGGCCAACATCTGCCTCAAGTTTGCGAATACAAAGCGCGCACTCTAACCGCTGTGCTCCATCGGGCGCCAGCCATGGCGCGTCATATCCACACGATTATTGGTCACATTTACGCCTTCTGCGCGCAGCCGTGCCCGTTGTTCGTCGCCAGTGGGCGTGCCTAAAGCCAGGCTCAGCCGCCCGCCAGCGCCCAGTACCCGATGCCAGGGCAGGCGAGTGTCGGGTGGTAGCTGCCCGAGGGTACGCCCAACCCAACGTGCCGCGCGGCCAAGGCCCGCCAGCTCGGCAAGCTGGCCGTAGCTGACCACCTTGCCTTCGGGCACTTGCCCAAGTACCGAATACAGGGCCGTTCGTCGGGCCTCTGGCGTTTCCAATGCGTGCGCGTATGCCTCGGACATCAGTGCCCCCGTGGCCTGTGGATGAAACCGGACCAATGGTGACGGTAAATGAGTGTTGAACTCAATCGCAGGCTCCCGGTCTGTCCTTGCTCTGGTTGTCGGTATCTGGATAATCCCCGGCTTTTTTCGTCGAATCGAACCCGTAGTCCGCTTATGTATTCTAGATCCTTGTTGTGCCTGCTAGCTGCTTCCCTGTGCGCCGCGCCTGCGGTTGCCGACACCGTGTGGATGAAAAACGGTGACCGTCTCAGTGGCAAGATCAAAGTCTTCGACGGTGGCAAGCTGCTGCTGGAGACCCCTTATGGTGGGTCTATCGCGCTGGACTGGAAAGCCGTCAAGACCCTGGAAAGCGACCAGGAACTGCTGGTCAAGCAGGACGCCTACAGCGGTGAGCGTGCTAAATCGCTGAAGGCCGCCGAAGACGGCAAGGTCACCCTGGCCAATGGCGAGGCGCCCAAGACCGTCGACCTGGCCAGCATCGAACAGATCATGAAGCCCAAGCCGGTGGTCGAAGACCTGGTCTGGAAAGGCAACGTCGATGTTGCCCTGGACTACAAGCGTGCCGAGAACGACACCGACGACTATGACGTAGGCTTCAAGACCACAGCACGGCATGGCCGCTGGCGGCACAACGCCGAGGGCGAATACAACCGCGAGAGCAAGGACGACGTCACCACCACCGATAACTGGAGTGCCGAGTACGCCCTCGACCGCTTCATTACCGAGAAGTGGTTCTGGCAGGGGCGCATGGAATACAAGCGCGACCACATCGAGGACCTGGCTCGCCAGCGTACCGTGGGTACAGGCCCGGGCTACCAGTTCTGGGACGACGAGCTGGGCGCGTTCTCGCTGGGCTCGCTGATAAACCGTACCGATTTCGAGTACCAGGACGGCGCCAAGGACAACTTCTATGCAGCGGCAGTCAAGTGGGACTACACCCGCTACCTGATCGGCAAGAACGTGCAGCTGTTCACCAATGGCGAAGTTGCCAAGCCGCTGGGCAACGTGGCCGACTACTCGTTGGATGCGGAGGTTGGCCTGCGCTACAAAGTCACCGAATGGGCCTCGCTCAACCTCAAGGCCGAGAAGGACATCATCAGCGGCACGCGTGACAGTGACCTGGACAAGACCCGCTACACGGCAGGCTTTGGCGTGACCTGGTAACGCGCCTACAGTGGCAGCGGCGGGTGATAATGCTTATCTTGTCACCCATCCAGTCCGCCGCCAGGAGCGCCCTTCGTGAGTAACAAAGCCATCCGCCCCGCCCGGGAACTGCTGCTCGAGGAATACCGCGGCGTGCTCTCGACCCATTCCAAGTCCATGCCCGGCTTCCCGTTTGGTTCCGTCGTGCCGTATTGCCTGGATGCACAGGGCAACCCGCTGATTCTCATCAGCCGCATCGCCCAGCACACCCACAACCTGCAAAAAGACCCTAAATGCTCGCTGCTGGTCGGTGAGCGTGAAGCCGAGGATGTGCAGGCGGTCGGCCGCCTGACGGTGATGGCCGAAGCACACAAGCTGGTGGATGAAGCCGCCATCGAGGCCGCTGCCGAGCGCTACTACCGGTACTTCCCCGACGCGGCCAATTACCACAAGGCTCACGATTTCGACTTCTGGGTGCTGCAGCCCGTGCGCCACCGCTACATCGGCGGCTTTGGCGCCATTCACTGGCTTGACCATGTAACCCTGGCCAACCCGTTCGCGGGCAAGGCCGAGGCGAGCATGATCGAACACATGAACAGCGATCACGCCAATGCCATCGCCCATTACGTCGAACTGACCGACCTGCCACGCACAGCCCCTGCGCTGATGGTCGGTGTCGACAGCGAAGGCATGCACCTGCGTATTGGTCAGGGCATCTACTGGCTGCCGTTCCCAAGCCTTTGCAATACGCCGACACAAGTTCGCGAAGCGTTGGTTTTACTGGCACGCGCCGACCAGTGGCCGGTTGCTGCTGAAGTCGAGGGTTGAAATTGGGAGCGGTCGCATCCATCTGAGGTCTTATGGGAAGGTCTCTTCCGTCGAGGAATCTTTGATGCGTGCTTTTTTACTGTTGCTTCTGCTGTTTCCTGTGCTGGAGCTGTTCGTCTTCGTCAAGGTCAGTGCGGCCATCGGGTTTTTCCCGGCGCTGCTGCTGATCATCGCCGGGTCGGCACTGGGTGTGCTGGTGATGCGCGTGGCCGGCCTGGCCACCGCACTGCGTGCCCGTGAAAGCCTGCAGCGCGGCGAACTGCCCGCTGAGGACATGTTCCAGGGGATGATGCTGGCGGTGGGGGGCGGCTTGCTGCTGCTGCCAGGTTTTATCAGCGACGTGCTGGGCCTGATCTGCCTGCTGCCGTTCACCCGTCACCTGGCTGCGCGCAAGATGCGCCAGCGTGCCGAAGAGCAGGCCATGCGCCAGCGTGCGTTTCAGGATGATCCGTTCCAGGCGCAGCCGCCGCGTGATGCCGGCCACCGCCCCAACGTGATTGAGGGCGAGTACGAGCGCCGCGACAAGTGACATTCAGGGGCCGCATCGCGGCCCCTGTTCTTTTTCCGTTCAGCGCTGATTAAAAATTTTCCGTATCAAGCCTTGTAATTGCCTATGGCGGCCTCATGTATGGGTCACCGCAAGGTTTCTGGTGGCGACACCAGACATAACTCAGGTGGTTCGCCCCGCGCGGGCCACCCCCGGCAACGCCGGACCGCATCAACCCGCCGGTGTCGATACCGGCCGATGAAAACCACAATTTGGGAGAGATCGACAATGAAGCTTCGTCCTCTGCATGACCGCGTAGTCATCCGTCGCAGCGAAGAAGAATCGAAAACCGCTGGCGGTATCGTCCTGCCGGGTTCGGCCGCTGAAAAACCAAACCGCGGCGAAGTTGTCGCCGTTGGCACCGGCCGCATCCTGGAAAATGGCGAAGTACGCGCGCTGGCCGTGAAAGTGGGTGACAAAGTGGTTTTCGGCCCTTACTCGGGCAGCAACACCGTGAAAGTCGACGGCGAAGACCTGCTGGTAATGGCCGAGAACGAAATTCTCGCCGTTATCGAAGGCTGATTTCCCCGATTTCCCGTTATTCCAAAGAATTTCAAGGATTAAACGATCATGGCTGCTAAAGACGTAAAATTCGGCGATTCCGCCCGTAAAAAAATGCTGGTTGGTGTCAACGTTCTGGCTGACGCAGTAAAAGCGACCCTGGGCCCGAAAGGCCGCAACGTGGTCCTGGCCAAGAGCTTCGGCGCACCGACCATCACCAAGGACGGCGTTTCCGTTGCCAAAGAAATCGAGCTGAAAGACGCCTTCGAAAACATGGGCGCCCAGCTGGTCAAGGAAGTCGCTTCCAAGGCCAACGATGCAGCCGGTGACGGCACCACCACCGCTACCGTTCTGGCTCAAGCCATCGTCAACGAAGGCCTGAAAGCCGTCGCTGCCGGCATGAACCCGATGGACCTGAAGCGCGGTATCGACAAGGCCACCGCTGCTGTCGTCGCCGAGCTGAAAAACCTGTCCAAGCCATGCGCCGACTCCAAGGCCATTGCTCAGGTAGGCACCATCTCCGCCAACTCCGACAACTCCATCGGTGAAATCATCGCCGAAGCTATGGAAAAAGTCGGTAAAGAAGGCGTGATCACCGTTGAAGAAGGCTCGGGCCTGGAAAACGAACTGTCTGTCGTAGAAGGCATGCAGTTCGACCGTGGCTACCTGTCGCCGTACTTCGTCAACAAGCCGGACACCATGGTTGCCGAGCTGGAAGGCGCGCTGCTGCTGCTGGTCGACAAGAAGATCTCCAACATCCGTGAGCTGCTGCCAGTGCTGGAAGCCGTTGCCAAGGCCGGCCGCCCACTGCTGATCGTTGCTGAAGACGTTGAAGGCGAAGCGCTGGCTACCCTGGTCGTCAACAACATGCGCGGCATCGTCAAGGTTGCTGCGGTCAAGGCACCTGGCTTCGGCGACCGCCGCAAGGCCATGCTGCAGGACATCGCGGTCCTGACCGGCGGTACCGTTATCTCCGAAGAGATCGGCCTGTCCCTGGAAACCGCTACCCTGGAGCACCTGGGTAACGCCAAGCGCGTCATCCTGTCCAAGGAAAACACCACCATCATCGACGGTGCTGGCGTCGACGGTGACATCGAAGCACGCGTCAAGCAGATCCGTGCCCAGATCGAAGAGACTTCCTCGGACTACGACCGTGAGAAGCTGCAAGAGCGTCTGGCCAAACTGGCTGGCGGTGTTGCCGTGATCAAGGTCGGTGCTGGCACCGAAGTCGAAATGAAAGAGAAGAAAGCCCGCGTTGAAGACGCCCTGCACGCTACCCGTGCAGCCGTTGAAGAAGGCGTGGTGCCTGGCGGTGGTGTTGCCCTGGTTCGCGCCCTGAGCGCAATCGTTGACCTGAAAGGCGACAACGAAGACCAGAACGTCGGTATCGCACTGCTGCGTCGCGCTGTTGAAGCCCCGCTGCGTCAGATCACTGCCAACGCCGGCGACGAGCCAAGCGTTGTGGCCGACAAGGTCAAGCAGGGTTCGGGTAACTTCGGTTACAACGCTGCTACCGGCGAATACGGCGACATGATCGAGATGGGCATCCTGGACCCAGCTAAAGTGACCCGTTCGGCACTGCAAGCTGCTGCTTCGATTGGCGGTCTGATGATCACCACCGAAGCCATGATTGCTGATGCTCCGAGCGAAGCTCCAGCTGGCGGCGGCATGCCAGACATGGGCGGCATGGGTGGCATGGGCGGCATGATGTAAGCCAGCCTTACCCCTAGCGTCATAAAAAAGCCCCGGCTCGCGAGAACCGGGGCTTTTTTTGTGCTTCGTGGTGAACATTGGGGCTGCTTTGCAGCCCATTCGCAGCGCGAGGCTGCTCCTACAGGTGCCACGCAGCCTTGTGTGAGCATTGGGGCTGCTTTGCAGCCCATTCGCAGCGCAAGGCTGCTCCTACAGGTGCCACGCAGCCTTGTGTGAGCATTGGGGCTGCTTTGCAGCCCATTCGCAGCGCAAGGCTGCTCCTACAGGTGCCACGCAGCCTTGTGTGAGCATTGGGGCTGCTTTGTAGCCCATTCGCAGCACAAGGCTGCTCCTACAGGTTGCTTTTTGTGGGAGCAGCCTT
Organism: Pseudomonas sp. LAIL14HWK12:I10; assembly: GCF_900184205.1. NCBI lineage: Bacteria > Pseudomonadati > Pseudomonadota > Gammaproteobacteria > Pseudomonadales > Pseudomonadaceae > Pseudomonas > Pseudomonas sp. LAIL14HWK12:I10. The sequence goes on from NZ_FXWU01000009.1 coordinate 56,533, forward strand.
GTGCTGCGAATGGGCCGCGCAGCGGCCCCTCACTCAGGCGACACTGGCCTCTACAGCAGGCGCCTCAACCCGCCTGCGCCGGTACAGCACCAGGTAATACGACCCCAACCCGATCAACCAGCAGAACACCGCCGTCCACACGTTGTGCGACAAGAAGTGCGCCCCTTGCATCATCCGCCCGACCGACAGCACCGAACCGGCGACCAGCGCTACCCCCAACGCCACCCGTGCCAGGCGCGGGCGTCGGTCACGCAGCGCAAAGAACAACGCGAACAGGCAGAAGCCGGTCGCAGCATGCCCGCCCGGCCAGCACAGCCCCGGCTTGTCGGTGGCGGGGCGTGCCTCCAGCAGTTTGCTGTAGGTTTCCTTGCCGCCGAACTGGGTCAGGCTCCAGGGGCACTGCACCTGGGTGACCTTCTTCAGCGGTGTCACAAACGCCGTGGACAAGCCCAGCGCCAACACCAGGCAACCCAGCTCCCGGCGCCAACCGAACAAACGCTTCCAGAAGAAACTCACGGCAAAGGTCAGCAAGGCCAGCAGCCCCAGCAGGATCACCACCTGCTTGACCCCATCATGCAGTACGTTCTCCAGCAAATAGCTGTGCCGGCCGATGAATTGCCCGGCAGCCGGGTCGAAGAACAGGTTGGCCACGTCCATGTCGACCGAGGTCAGCTCAAGCAGGATCAAGGCCACTGCCGTCACCAGAGGAATGCCCAGGTACAGCCAGAGATTGATCGGGCGAGGGCGGGTACGTTCGTGCATGACGACTCCAGGGCGCAAAAAAGATCGGGCATTATCGAGTGGGCGCTATCCTGTGTCCGTGAAGGATCGGTGAAAAAACTGTCAACTCCGGTGAATTTACCCCAGGGGTGGCACAGTGCAGGCATTGGCCTTAAGCTGCGCCTGCCGCGCACCACAGCGAAGCGCCGCACAGGAGAACCCGATGCGCATTCTATTGGTTGAAGACAACCGCGATATTCTTGCCAACCTGGCCGATTACCTCGGCATGAAAGGCTACACCGTCGATTGCGCCCAGGACGGCTTGTCGGGCTTGCACCTGGCGGCCACCGAGCACTACGACCTGATCGTCCTCGACATCATGCTGCCCGGCATCGATGGCTACACCCTGTGCAAACGCCTGCGCGAAGACGCCCGGCGTGACACCCCGGTGATCATGCTCACCGCCCGCGATCAGTTGGACGACCGCCTGCAAGGCTTCCGCTCGGGTGCCGACGATTACCTGCTCAAGCCGTTTGCGCTGTCGGAGCTGGCCGCGCGCATCGAAGCGGTGCTGCGCCGTGCCCAGGGGGGTGGGCGTCGCACCTTGCAGGTCGCCGACCTGAGCTACGACCTCGACACCTTGGAAGTCACGCGCCAAGGCCGCCTGCTCAAACTCAACCCGGTCGGCCTCAAGCTGCTTGCCGTGTTGATGCAGAAAAGCCCACACGTGCTGCGACGCGAAGTGCTGGAAGAAGCCCTGTGGGGCGACGACTGCCCTGACAGCGACAGCCTGCGCAGCCATGTGCACCAGTTGCGCCAGGTGATCGACAAACCGTTCGAAAAACCGCTGCTGCATACCGTCCATGGCGTCGGCTATCGCCTCGCCGAGGGCCGCGATGGAGTTTAAGCAAAGCCTTGCCCAGCGCATCATCATCGCCTTTGCGTTGATGAGCGCGTTGGTGGCCGGCGCCTTCGCCTTTGGCATCGTCGCCACGGTGCACCTGGTTGAAGAGCGGCTGATTTCCACCGTGCTGGGCGGCGACCTGCAACGCCTGTTGCGCATGGACAGCGTCAGTGACTGGAGCCATCGGCCGCGTCCGGACCAACTGTTCTACTTCAGTGGCGGGCGTGACGATTTCGAGTTGCCCAAAGATTTGCGCCACCTCAACAGCGGCTTCCACGAGGTGTTTCGCGACCAGCTGTCGTACCACGCGATGGTCGAGATCGTCGATGGCCGTCGCTACGTACTGCTGCAAGACCAGAGCGACTTCGAAGAGCGCGAGCGTGTGTTGTTCGCTGTTGTGGTCGTCGGCTTCGTGCTCAGCCTGGTGCTGGCGGTGATCCTGGGCTGGCTGGTGGCGCGCCGGGTGATGGCGCCGGTGATCCGCCTGGCGCGTCAAGTGCGCCACCGCGACCAGCTACTCGGCCTGGCACCGCCACTGGCACCCGATTACGCGGCCGACGAAGTGGGCCAATTGGCCGTGGCCTTCGACGACACGCTGGGCCGCTTGCGCGACGCCTTGACCCGCGAGCGGCTGTTCACCAGCGACGTCAGCCACGAGCTGCGAACCCCGCTGATGGTGCTGGCCACATCGTGTGAACTGCTGCTGGAAAACCAGGCACTGGACCCGCGTGCACGTAGCCAGGTCGAGCGGGTGGCGCGGGCGACCGAAGAAATGCGCGAACTGGTCAAGACCTTCCTGATGCTTGCCCGTGCCCAACGCGATGAGGGTGCCGTGGCCTCCCAAGCGACCTTGCGCGAGGTTGCGGATGAACTCACTGGGGTTTGGCGCGAAACGATCGAGCAGAAGGGGCTCACGCTGTATTTCGACGGCCGCGTCAGCGCAAGCCCGGTGCTGTACAACGCCACCTTCCTGCAATCGGTGATGGGCAACCTGCTGCGCAACGCCGCGCACTACACCGACAGCGGTTACATTCGCCTGAGCCTGGACGCGAACGGGTTCAGCGTCGAGGACAGTGGCGTGGGCATCCCCGAGGAGCAGCGCGAGGCGATGTTCAAACCCTTCGTGCGCGGCGCTGAGCGGCGTGGCGAAGGGCTGGGCTTGGGCCTGTCGCTGGTGCAGCGGATCTGTGACGACCAGGGGTGGCGCGTCACCCTGACCTCGACCTTGCCGCACGGCTGCCGTTTTCAGGTGGACCTGAGCCAAAGCGTGGAGAAGGGCAGCCCTTCGGGGTTGGTCGGGTAATTTTTGGTAATACCTCTCCAAAGAACTAACACTTTTTTCACATTGGCATAACCTGATTCCAACGCTTGCTTACCTAAGGTGAGCGCACTGGAGTCAGGAGATGCCCAATGCGTAGCCCCATCAAGCTTGAATTTTCCGAGAAATACGACAAAGACCACGCGCGCGAGTATTTCCTCAAGCATCAGGATGGTCTGGCCCGACGCCTTTCCCACAAGCGTGACGAGCAGTTGGCACGTCGCGCCTTGGCGTTGGCCGGTGAGCCGGGCCTGGTACTTGACCTGCCCTGCGGTGCCGGGCGTTTCTGGCCGTTGCTGGCGGAAAAACCCAACCGAGTCATCATCGGCGCCGACAACTCCGAGGCGATGATCGAGACAGCCTGTGCCGCGCAACCGCCAGAGGTGGTTGCCCGGGTACGCCCCTTGCAGACTTCTGCGTTCGCCATTGACCTTCCTGACAATTCGGTCGACAGCATTTTCTGCATGCGGCTGTTCCATCACATCGGCGAAGCGGCCCACAGAAAGACAATTCTTTCGGAATTTCAACGAGTTAGCCGTGATAGTGTGATTCTGTCGCTGTGGGTGGACGGCAACTTCAAAGCCTGGCGCCGGAAAAAGCTCGAGCAGCGTCGCAGCGCCAAGGCCGAGCAGGACAATTACCAGAATCGTTTCGTGTTACCAGCGGACACGGTCGAAGAAGAATTTGAGGCAGCCGGTTTCAGAATCCAGGAACGCTTGGACTTCCTGCCGTTCTATGCCATGTGGCGAGTCTATGTATTGCGTAAGGGGTAGTGTTTGATGGCTGTAGCCCAGAGTGGGGAGTCGCGGTTCGATTTTTACTGGCGCCAGCAGGGCGAATGGGTCGAGGAACCCAACCAGCGGCGTGGTGGCGAAAGTGGCGTGCAACGCCTCAACGATGCCAACGGCAAACTGCTGTATGCCAAGCGCCAGGTCGGGCACATCTACCGCAGCCTGCTGCACCCCTTTGGCCGGCCGACCGTTTTGCGTGAACTCGATGCCATCAACAGCTTCGAGCAATTGGGTGTACGTGTTCCGCACATCGTCTTTTGTGGTGCCGAGCGCGATGCCGATCATCAATGGCGCGCGCTGCTGGTCAGCGAAGCGCTGGATGGCTTTGTCGAGCTCGACACCTGGCATGCCGAAGGTGCCCGCGAGCGTTACCCTCAGGCGGTGCAAGAGCGCATGCTCAAGGACCTGGCGGATAACCTGGCGCGTATGCACCTGGGGCACTGGCAGCACGGCTGCCTGTACGGCAAGCATGTGTTCGTCAAGGTGATCGGCGAGGGCGAACAGGCCCGGGTCGAAGTCGCTTTGCTGGACCTTGAGAAGTGCCGGCGGCGCATCAGCTGCCAACGTGCGGCGGCGAATGACCTGCGTCAGCTGCGCCGCCACTCGTCGTTCACTGATGCGGAATGGCAGACATTGCTCTATTTTTACCAAATGGCGTTTGGCAGCGTTGTCAAAGGGTTAGGGCAATGAAACTAGAAATCGCTCGAGCTTTGTTCCTGGTGGCTGGATTGGCCGTGACCACTGTGGCGGTGGCTGCCTGGGAAGAGCCGAAGCCGACGGTGTTCAGCAAGGCCGAGATGGCTGACCAGTGCGCTTTGCCACGTGTGGCAAAGCAGCATGAAGAGGTCAAACCGGATCAGGACCTGTTGCTGTTCCTGTTCGGTATGCGTCAGGGATTGCGGCCGTTCGGCTGAACCTGGGTGGTGCTTGAAAACCAGAGGCCCTGCATAGCGGGGCCTCTGGTTTTTTTGTCTAGGAGCACCGTCGGCCAACCACAACCGCGGTAGGAGCAGCCTTGTGCTGCGAAGAGGCCGGTAAAAGCACCCTGAATCTTCGCTGCTGCCACCGGCCTCTTCGCAGCACAAGGCTGCTCCTACCGGGCAATGTCAGCTGGCACAGGTGCCTTGGCCACCGTCTTGTGCGCCAGCAAGGTGTATATGCAAGGCAGCACAAACAAGGTAAACAACGTCCCGATCGACATCCCGGTCGCAATCACCGTGCCGATATCGAACCGGCTCACTGCCCCTGCGCCGGTCGCCAGAATCAACGGCACCATGCCAAACACCATCGCCGCCGTGGTCATCAGTACCGGCCGTAGGCGGATGGCGGCCGCTTCCTCGATTGCCTCACGCACGCTCAGGCCTTTTTCTTCGCGCAACTGGTTGGCAAATTCGACGATCAGAATACCGTGCTTGGTAATCAGCCCGATCAGTGTCACCAGCCCGACCTGGGTATAGATGTTCATGCTGGAAATACCCAGGAACAGCGGCAACAGCGCCCCGCAGATCGACAACGGCACAGTCACCAGAATCACCAGCGGATCGCGGAAGCTTTCGAACTGCGCCGCCAGCACCAGGAAGATGATCGCCAGCGCCAGGCCGAAGGTTACCCACAGCGCGCTGCCTTCCTGAACATACTGGCGCGCCACCCCGGCATAGTCGAAGGCGAAGCCTTCCGGGGCTTCTTCGCGGGCGATGGCCTGTACGGTCTGCAGCGCTTCGCCCAGGCTGACCATGGGCACGCCTTGGATGATGGCCGAGTTCAACTGCTGGAACTGGTTGAGCTGGCGCGGGCGGGCGCGGTCGCTGAGGGTGATGAGGGTCGACAGTGGCAGCAACTGGCCCTGGTCGTTCTTCACGTAGTAGTTGTTGAGCCAGCCGGGGTTGTTGCGGTATGGGCGCTCGACCTGGGCAATCACCTTGTAGCTGCGGCCCTCCAGGGTGAAACGGTTGATTTCCCCCTCGCCCAGCAGGGTGGCCAAGGTGCCGCCCAGGGCGTCCATCGAGACGCCCATCTGCGCCGCTTTGGCCCGGTCGATGTCGACCACCACTTCCGGTTTGTCGAAGGCCAGGTCGATGTCGAGGAAGGCGAACTTGCCCGATGCCTGGGCGCGTGCCTTGATGCGTTGGGCCACGTCAAGCAGGGCCGGGTAGTCCCCCGCGGTGTTGATCACGAACTGGAACGGCAGGCCCTCACCGGTACCGGGCAGCGACGGCAGGTTGAAGCCGAAGATCTGCAGGCCGCCGATTTCTTCAAGTTTGGCCTGCACCAGCGGCAGCAGCTCCATCTGTGTGCGCTCGCGCTCGTTCCAAGGCTTTAACAGGAAGCCGCCAATGCCGCTCTGCACACCGTTGAAACCGTTGATCTGAAACGACGAGTAATACTCGGGGAAGGCTTTGAACAGCGGCGTGAACTGGTCGGTGTAGGCGTTGAGGTAGTCGAGGTTGGCTGGCTGCGGCGAACTGCTGATCATGAAGATCACCCCTTGGTCCTCGTTGGGCGCCAGCTCGTTCTGGGTGAATTTGAGCAGTACCGGGATCAGGCACAGGACAATCACGGCGAACACCAGCACCACCGGCCGGCTGTCCAGGGTGGCGTGCAGCAGGCGCTGGTAGCGCACCTTGAGGCGCTCGAACAGCAGGTCAAGGCGATGGGCAAGGCCCGAGGGGTTCTGTTCCTGGCGCAGCAACAACGCACACATCATCGGTGACAGGGTCAGGGCGACGACGCCGGAGATGATCACTGCACCGGCCAAGGTCAGGGCGAACTCTTTGAATAACGCGCCTGTGAGCCCGGTCAGGAAGCCGATGGGGGCATACACCGCGGCCAGGGTGATGGTCATCGACACCACCGGCATGGCGATTTCCCGTGCACCTTCCAGCGCCGCGTCGAACGGCGTCTTGCCTTCTTCCATGTGCCGGTGGATGTTCTCCACCACGACAATGGCATCGTCCACCACCAGGCCGATGGCCAGCACCATCGCCAACAGGGTCAGCAGGTTGAGCGAGTAGCCCATCATCTGCATGAAGAACAGCACGCCGATCATCGACAGCGGGATGGTCACCACCGGGATCAGCACCGAGCGCAACGCGCCGAGGAACAGGAATACCACGACGATGACGATCAGCACCGCTTCGCCGAGGGTCTTGATCACCTCGTCGATGGAGGCCTGGATGAACAACGTGGCGTCGTAGGCAATCGACACCTTCAGCGCCGAGGGCAATTGGCTTTCGAGTTCCGGCATGATGCGTCGGACTTCCTTGATCACCTCCAGCGGGTTGGCGGCCGGTGTGGCCTTGATGCCGATGTAGACCGAAGGGATGCCGTCGAACGAACTGACCGTGTCGTAGTTTTCTGCACCCATTTCGACCCGTGCCACATCGCCCAGCAGCACCCGGCTGTCGCCGCTGGTCTTGACCGGCAGGGCAGCGAACGCTTCGGCAGACTTGAGCTCGGTGCTGGCATTGATGCTGGTGACCACGTACTCGCCTTTTACCTCACCGGCGGCCGAGAGGAAGTTGTAACGGCGCACGGCGTTGGTCACGTCGGTGGCCGAGAGGCCGTAGCCGGCCAGTTTCACCGGGTCGATCCAGATGCGCATGGCGAACACCTGGTTGCCGAGGATCTCCGCCTCGGCCATGCCCGGCAGGGTGGCCAGTTTGGGTTGGATCACTCGGGACAGGTAGTCGGTGATCTGTGGGTTGCTCATTTCCTTGCTGTAGAAGCTGATGTACATCAGCGCCGAGGCGTCGGCGGCCTCTTTGCTCAACACCGGGTCTTCGGCGTCTTGCGGCAGCTTGTTGCGCACCTCGTTGGCCTTGGCCAGCAGTTCGGTGAACAAACGGTCACTGTCGGCGCCGACGCGCGCATAGATGGAGATGATCGAGAAGTTCTGCCGACTCACCGAGGTCATGTAGTCGATACCTTCGGCGCTGGCCAGGCTCTGTTGCAGCGGCTGGGTGATGTAGCCCTGGATGGTCTCGGCGTTGGCGCCGGGGTACGCGGTGGTCACCGTGATCAGGGCGTTTTCCATCTGCGGGTACTGGCGAATCTGCAGTTTGCTCCAGGCCTGAAAGCCCAGCAGCAGAATCAGCAGGCTGACGACGCTGGCCAGGACCGGGCGACGGATGAACGGGTCGGTGAACGCCATGCCTGCCTCCTGTCAGTCGTTGTGCGGGGTGCCTGGATCAGCCTTGCCTGGGTCAGGAGCACCTTGCTCAGGTGTGAGCGCCTTGTCCTGGCCGATGCGGATCGCCGCGCCGGGTGTGAGCTTGAGTTGCCCAGCGGTGACCACCTGCTCGCCGGCCTGCAGGCCCTTGCTGACCACCACCACGCCGTCGCGGCGCTCGCCGGTCTGCACGGTGCGCTGCTCGGCGATGAGCGGGGGTTGGCCGTCGTCGGTTTTTTCCGGGTTGCCGTCCTTGTCCTTTTTCGGGGTGGCGACATACACCGAATTGCCATACAGGGTGTAGGTGATGGCGCTTTCCGGCACCACCACCCGCGGCTGTGGTGCGGGCAGCAAGATCAGCAGGTTGGCGAACATGCCAGGCAGCAGCTTGCCGTCAGAGTTGGCCAAGGTTGCGCGGACCAGCAGGTTGCGGGTGCTTTCCTCGACCTTGGGGTTGATGGCGCTGAGGCTGGCGGTGAAGGTCTGGCCCGGGTAGGCGGCGACCTGCACCAGCACCGCTTGGCCCAGGCTTAGGTGCGGCAGGGCCTGCTCGGGCACGTTGAAGTCGACGTAGAGGCTGGACAGGTCTTGCAGGGTGGCGATCACCGTGCCAGCGGCGAGGTAGTCGCCGACATCCACCTGGCGAATGCCGATGGTGCCGCTGAAGGGCGCACTGATGCTTTTTTTGGTCTTCGAGGCCTTGAGCTGATCGACCACGGCCTGGTTGCGCCGGTACTGGGCAGTGAGGCGATCGTACTCGCCCCGGGAGATGGCCGAGTCGCCGACCAGCTGGCTGCCGCGGCCGAAATCGACCTTGGCCAGCCCCAGGTCGGCCTGGGCGGTGCCGAGCAGGGCGGTTTCCTGTTCGTCATTGAGTTGCAGCAACAGTTGCCCGGCCTTGACCTTCTGCCCGGAGTCGAAGTGCAGGCTTTTGACGATGCCTTCCACCTCAAGGCTCAGCTCGACGCCTTGCAGGGCCTTGAGGCTGCCGACGGCGGGCAGGCGTTCTTGCCACTGGCGTTCTTCGGCCAGCGCTGCCGCCACGGTGATCGGCGGCTTGGGGGCTGTGAACACCTGGATCTGCTGGTAGATCGAGAAGGCCTTGTAGCCCCCCAGGGCCAACACGATCAGCAGAACGACGGCCAACATGATGAGCATGCGGCGGCGAAGCATAGGTCCGGTTCCTTGGAAGCGTGGTTGTTATTCGTTTTGACACGACAACGGGCGATCCTGCCCACGTGTGGATGGGGGAAGTATTGACTGTTTTTGGCAGGTGGGGAAGGGCGGGTGCAACGGGATTATTCAAACATTGGCGCGTGCACTGCCGTGTAGGAGCAGCCTTGCGCTGCGAAGAGGCCCGAGCAAACACTGGAGATTTACAGTGCGGGCTCGGGCCTCTTCGCAGCACGAGGCTGCTCCTACATGGGCCGCGATTTGCCTGGGGGCGGGGCAATCAGGCCAGGTGCAGGTGGTTGTCCCAGAACCCGGAAGGCAGGTCCATCGGTTGCCCGATCAGCTCAGCCTTGCGGCAATCGTAGAACCGGCAACGCCCCTGCCCGGAGGTGACGACAAAGCCATCCTTCACCGCGCCAACCCCGGCGCAATCTGGCATCGGCGCATCCAGCTTCACCGCGCCGCTGTCCAGGTCCCAGACAAACAACCGGTTGGCCCGCGGCGCCGTCAGCGCCACCAGCCGCAGGTCGCTGTGAATCGCCACGCTGGCGGTGTACTGGGCCATGGCCTGCAACTGCCGCTCCGGCACGGGGAAGGCCTTGAACGGCTCGCCCGGGCGCTTGATCGCCAGCAGCTCGGCGGTTTCGTCGGCGTCGCCCATGAATTGCTGGCAGGCGGCAATGGTGCCGTCGTCGCCAATTGCCAAGTGACGCACGCTGTTCATTTGCTGGGCGAGGGTTTCTTTGCTCAGCAGGGTGCCGTCGCGCTGCATCAGGACCAGGCTTGGTTGCATGGCGTTGAGGTTCATCTCCACGCGGCTCTCGGCCTCGGTGCGGATGCCACCGTTGGCCACCACCAGGGTTTCCCCGTCCGGCAGCCAGGCCACTTCATGCGGGCCGATGCCGTGGGTCGACAGCTCGCCGCTGTGCACCAAGCGTTCGCCTTCGAAACGGTACACACCGAGCACGCCGCGACCCGGGTCGGTAGTGTCGTTCTCGGTGGTGTACAGCCATTCCCCGCCCTTGTGGATGACCGCATGGCCGTAGAAGTGGCGGTTGGGCTGCGAGACCACGGTTTGCAGCAGCCGCCCATCGCGCAGGTCGACCAGGTAGCTTTCGGTACCTGGGCGGCGGGCGACGAACAGGGCGATCGGCAGCGAGGGGTGGTTGATGATGGCATGGCAACGCTGTGCAACCGGGGTGCTGAACACCTGGGTGCCGTCCAGGCGGAACCCGACGGCGTAATGCTTGCCATCGCCGTCGTCGCGCGCCGAGAGCAGCAGGGGTTCGCTGCCTTTGTTGCGGAACAGGCTCCAGCCGCCCAGGGTGAGGGCGCTGAGCAGTACGCTACCGAGTTTGAGGGCCTGGCGTCGCAGCATGATCAGTCACCGTCGTTGGCATTGAAGCCCAGCTGGATGTTCAACGCCTTGGCCAGCTCGCCTTCGTGCAGGCGGTGGACAACGTTGAGGCTGTCGTAGATCTGGTTGAGGGTCTGCTTGCCGGCGTCGTCGGCCAGCAACTCGCCGAGGGTTTTCTGATTGTCGGCCAGCTGTTTGAGAGCAGTCGCGTAGGCGTCGTCGATCTTGTCTGCCAAGGCTTTCTGGTCGCTGCCCAACAGGCCACGCAAGCCTTTGTTGTCGACCCCGACCCAGACCGCCTGGGCGGCCTTGAGGCTGGCCTCCAGGCTTTTGAGCGAAGCGTGGCTGCGCCAGGCTTCGGCCTGCAGCGGCTGGGCAATGCCCTTGCTCTGGCGGCCCATGGGGGCGCCAAGCTTCTTCTTCAGGGTATCCAGGGCGGTGACCTGGGCGCGCAGCAGGTCGGCGATGGCCTCGTGGGAATCGGCGTAGCGCTGGTTGGGGAACTTGGTCATCTGCGAGAGCATGCCGTCGGTGCTGTTCCAGCCCTTGAGGATCTCTTCGGCCAAGGCCTTCTGGTGCTCGGCGATGGCCACCAGCAGTGGGCAGTAGCGGGCTTTCTGCTCTGCCGTGGCAACGTCTGGCTTGCTGTCGAAGAGGATGTACTCGTAAGCCGACAGGCCGCGCACCACGACGCTGGCCTTGCCCAGGGTAGCGGCGTCGACGGGTTTGTCACCGTTGACCAACTGCTCGACCTGGCGGCCGACCAGGTTCTTCTTGTCGGGCCAGAACTGCACTTGCCAGGCGCGGTTGCCTTCGGCCAACGGGCCGACCAGCAACGGTTGCAGCTCGGCCCAGGCTTTTTGCGCAGTGAGGAAGTCGGCGCGGGCGGTGTCCAGGTTCGCCTTGCCTTCGCAATAGGCCAGGGCGCTGACGGCCAGCTGGCGGTCGGCTTCGACCCAACGGCTGTAGGTCGGCAGGATCACCTGCTTGGCGATGGCGGCGGAGGTCACGGCTTGCGGGTCCTGCGGCGAGCAGGCACCGAGGGCGAGTGCGGCGAGGCTGGTGAACAACAGTTTGGGTCGGAACATGCCCGGCTCCTTGCGCGTTTTAAAGTGAGTTCAGGAAAGCCAGCAGCGCAGCACGCTGCTCGGCATTGAAGGTGAGGACGAAATTACGTGCCGCTTCGGCTTCGCCACCGTGCCAGAGCACGGCTTCGAGCAAGTTGCGAGCGCGGCCGTCGTGCAGGAACTGGCTGTGGCCACTGACCGTTTCACTCAGGCCGATGCCCCACAGCGGCGGGGTGCGCCAGTCCTGGCCATTGGCCGCGAATTCGGTGCGTTCATCGGCCAGGCCCGGCCCCATGTCATGCAACAGCAGGTCGCTGTAGGGGCGGATCACCTGGCCAGCCAGCTCAGGTTCGGCCGCGTTTGCGGCGGTGGTGAACTGCGGGGTGTGACAGCCCTGGCATCCGGCCTGGAAGAACAGGTTCTTGCCTGCCAGCACCTGCGGCGCACCCACGTCACGACGGGCAGGCACGCCCAGGTTGCGGGTATAGAAGGTGACCAGGCGCAGGATGTTGTCGCTGACTTCCTTTTCGCCCCCCATGCCATCGCCATTGGGCGCGGCCAGGCAGTCGACTTGCGCTGCGGTGCAGTCGTCCTTGGGCAGCAGGGTGGAGGTCAGGCCCATGTCGCCGGCAAACGCATGGACGTTCTGCTGGTTGACGTTGGGTTGCCCGGCTTTCCAGCCGAAGCGGCCCACCACGGTCTTGCCCTGGGCGTCATCCCAGACCCGGTTGGCTCGGCCGCGGATGCCGTCGCGGTTGCGGTCGTCCGGGTCTTCGTTGGCGAGGATGTCGGCTTCGGGGATGGCTTCGAGCAGGCCGAGGCCGATCATCGGCGGCGCAACACGGGCCGAGAAGCGGGTATCAGGGTGCATTGCCCCGTAGCCCAGCTGGGTGATCTGCAAGCTGGGGCGACGCAGTTCGACCTGGTGGCCGTCCTTGAACGTGACGGCCTGGTTGGCGTAGGTCACGCGGACCTTGCCCTCCGGCGCCACGCCGGGGATAGCCATGTCCTGCAACTGGGTGCCGTACACGGGCTCGGGGACCACGCCCAGGCGCTCGACCACCTTGGCCAGGTAAGGCTGGTCGGGGATCGACAGGCGCACCAGCATCGACACCGCGTTGCTGTCATCGAGCTCGGGTGGGTGACCGCGGCCATCGCGCACGTGGCAGTTCTGGCAGGCATTGGTGTTGAACAGCGGGCCGAGGCCATCACGCGCAGTGGTGGTGGACGGGGCGATCACCCAGGGGTTGCGGAAAAAACTGTTGCCGACGGCGAAGTCCAGGCGCCGCTCGGGCGAAAGGTTGGCCGAGGGCAGGGAATAGGCATTGCGATCGCTGCGCTGCACCGTCGCCTTGCCACCCGACAGTGCTTCGCCGGGCTCTGCCTGGGTGAAACGCGGGGCGTCGTCACAGGCGGCGAGGGCAAAGGCCAGCAGCAGGGGAGAGAGTCTGAACAGCGACGAGGACATCAAGGATCCTGGGCGTGAGCGAAAAACCGGCGTGCAAGCTTAGCAAAGTGGGGATGTTTGAATAAGAGCAATTTGCAATTGCTGGATGAAATCAGTGTCAGCTACATCTGTTGCCTGTGCCGGCCTCTTCGCGGGTAAACCCGCTCCCACACAGATCTCAGGAATCATGCCGTCCTGGTGGGAGCGGGCTTGCCCGCGAAAGGGCCAGAAGCAAAAAAAGCGACCCTAAGGTCGCCTTTCCCAGAACCACTACAGCCGAATCAGAACTCGTGATCCGCAGTATCCGGGTTCAGGTTGGCAATGCCCAGCTTGCCTGCAGCCTGTTCGATCGCGCCGGTCTGCTTGACCAGCGAGGCGATGGCGTCACGCACGACTTGGTTGCCAGCGGCGTTGTCTGCAGCGATCAGTTGGTCGTAGTGCTCGCCTTTCAGGGCGTGGTCGACGATCACCTGGATCTTCGCTTCGGTGGCTTCCAGGTCGGCCTTCAGGGTGGCGTCGGTAGCCGGGTCGACCTTGGCCACCAGCGACGACAGGCTCGGGCCGGTCAGCTTGGTGCCATCCGGGCGGGTGTACTCGCCCAGGTAGACGTTGCGGATACCCTTGGCGTCGTAGAAGTGCGAGTAGTGGGTGTTGTCGCTGAAGCAGTCCTGCTCGTCTTCAGGCGAGTTGGCTTCCAGCGAAACCTTCATGCGCTCGCCTGCCAGTTCGCCCAGCGACAGGCTGCCCATGCCGAACAGCATCTTGCGCAGGCCGTCGTTGACCGGCTCGGCTTCCAGGGTGGCGCGGTAGTTGTCGGCAACGTTCGGTGCCCAGTTGCCGACCATCTCTTCGAGGTCCTTGACCAGCAGGTCGGTGGCCGCCTTCAGGTAGGCACGACGGCGGTCGTTGTGGCCGCCAGTGGCACCGTTGCCTTCCAGGTAGTCGGAGGCAGGGCGGTTGCCAGCGCCTGGGCCGGTGCCGTTCAGGTCCTGGCCCCAGAGCAGGAATTCGATGGCGTGGTAGCCGGTGGCGACGTTGGCTTCGGAACCGCCCAGCTCGTTCAGGCTGGCCAGCTTCTCTGGGGTGATGTCCTTGACGTCGACCTTCTCTTCGCCGACCTGGATCTCGGTGTTGGCGATGATGTTGGCGCTCGCCGCCGGGTTGCCCAGGGCGTGCTCGTAGCTCTTGTCGACGTAGTCGATCAGGCCTTCGTCCAGGGGCCAGGCGTTAACTTGGCCTTCCCAGTCGTCGATGATGGTGTTGCCAAAGCGGAAGGCTTCGCTCTGCAGGTAAGGTACGCGCGAGGCGGCCCAGGCGTCCTTGGCGGCTTTCAGGGTTTCGTCGTTGGGCTTGGCCAGGAACGCGTCGACTGCCGTCTGCAGGGCCTTGGCGGTGCTCAGCGAGTCGCTGTACACGGCGTAGACCATATCGGCGTAATGCTTGACCACGGCCTTGCCGGCCGCTTCGTCGACAGCCCCAGGCGCGGCGGCGGTGGTGCTGGCGGCAGCAGGCGCTTGCGCTTGCGGAGCAGCGGCCTTGTCATCCTTTTCGCCACATCCGGCGAGCGCGATGGCGATGGCCAGCAGACTGGCGGAGGCCAGAGGCATTCGAATCATTGTTGGTTTCCCTGCGTCGTGTGGTTGGACCGTGCGCCGTGGCACGCGAAACCGCAACATCATGCGAAAGATTTGCATTTGCTGTAAAGAGGCGAGCGCGCAATTCATGTAAATGCCCGTCACGGCCTGTAACCGGGGCCGTCAGGGCTACAGCATGGACACCTGATTACGCTGTGCCTGCTTGAGGTAACTGGTCAGCTCGCGGGCCGACAGTGGCTTGCTGTAGTGGTAGCCCTGACCCTCGTGGCAACCCTGGGCGATGATGTAGGTCTCCTGCTCGGCGGTTTCCACGCCTTCAGCGATAACCTGCATGCCCAGGCTTTTGCCCAGCTGGATGATGGCGCGCACGATGGTGGCGTCGTCATCGTCGTCGAGCAGGTCCTGGACGAAGCTCTTGTCGATCTTGATCTTGTCCAGCGGCAACGACTTCAGGTAGCTGAGCGACGAGTAGCCGGTACCGAAGTCGTCAATGGCGATCAGTGCCCCGGAGCGGCGCAGGCTGAGCAGGTGCTGGGCGGCGGTGCTGATGTCTTCCATCAGGCCGGTCTCGGTCACTTCCAGCTCCAGGCTGCGAGGCGGCAGGCGGTAGGCCTGCAGCAGGTTGTTGACCACGCGCGGCAGTTCGCTGTGGTGCAACTGCACGGTCGACAGGTTGACCGCCATGCGCAGGTCGCTGAAGCCCAGGTCGTGCCATTCGCGCAGCTGCCGGCAGGCCTGGTCGAGTACCCATTCGCCGATGGTGATGATGTTGCCGTTCTGCTCGGCCAGCGGGATGAACTGGTCGGGCGGAACCATGCCCAGCTCCGGGTGTTGCCAGCGCAGCAGGGCCTCGACACCAACCACGCGGTGGTCGCGGTAGCTGATTTGTGGCTGATACACCAGGTACAGCTGATTGCGCGGCAGGGCCTCGCGCAGGTCTTTTTCCAGCTCGCGGCGGCGGCGCATCTCACTGTCGACGCTGGCGATGTAGAACTGGTAACGGTTGCGTGAGCGGGCCTTGGCCAGGGTCATGGTCTGTTCGGCTTTTTGCAGCAGCTTCTCGGTGCTGTCACCGTCTTCTGGGAACAGGGTGATGCCGATGGTGGCACGCAGGCGGATCTGCTGATGGTCGAGGTCGAAGGGCACCTCCAGGTCATCGAGGATGCTCTGGGCCAGCTCGGCAGCCTCATACGGCTGCTCGATGTTGGCCTGAACCAGGGCGAACTGGTCGCCACCCAACCGCGCCAGCGCCCCCAGGCGGCCACTGTGGGCGCGCAGGCGGTCGGCCAGGGCCAGCAGCAACTGGTCACCGACCTGGTAGCTGAACTGCTCGTTGATGCCTTTGAAATCGTCCAGGCCTACGCACAGCACTGCGACGCGATGCTGCAGGCGGCCGCCATCGACAAGGATCTTGTCCAGCTGTTGCTGCAGCTGCTGGCGGTTGGGCAGGCCGGTGAGGAAGTCGTACTGGGCCATGCGTTGCAGGCTGTTCTCGGCCTCGTGGCGCAGGTGGGTATTGCGCTCGATGGAGGCGAGCAGCTGGTTGGCCGTGTTCACCCACAGGCCCAGTTCGTTTTTCTCGTGGCCCTTGAGCAGCGGGATCTGGTGCTGGCTGGGGCGATCGGGGTTGATCTGGGTAAGGTGCTCGATGATTTTTGACAGTGGCTTGGTCAGCAGCCAGTGGTAGACCAGGTACAACACCAGGCCCATGGCCAGGGCGCGCAGCACGCCGGAGATGAAGATGATCACGGCGTTGATCAAAAAATCTTCGCCGTACGACGAGGTGTCGAGGGTGATGCTCAGGTCGCCGTAGTATTCGCTGTAGGGGCCGCGGCCGACCAGTTGGGTGGTGTAGGTGCGTTCCTGGCCGAGGATCAGGTCGGTCAGCCAGCGCATGGACATGTCCTGCAGCGGGCGGGACTTTTCGGCCAGCATGGTTTCATTGGGGTGGCCGATGGACGCCATGCGCACCGACTCGTCCTGGAACAGGCCTTCCATCACCTGCATGCCCATCTCCCGGTCAAGGCTGTACACCGCCTGGGTAGAGGGGTCACGGAACATGTCGAGGATGCGCTGGGCATCGTTGTCGACAGCCTGGCGGGTCTTGTAGGTGTCGTAGACGATTTGCGCACAACTGAGCACGACGCCCACTGCGAGCGCCGACAGCAGCACGACCCTGAGCAACTTGACCGACAAGCTGTTCCGCAATTCCAGCTTCAATGGGGTTTCCTTAATCCATGCGCATGGCATCATTTTGCCATCAATGAAACCAATACACTATCGGCCGGTGTGCCACGGACACAGCGCGAGAAGCGGGGTTGTCCTGGGCAGTATATCGGTCGCCTGGCCCTGCAACTTGAGTGCGCTGTATCAAGTTTCCAGAGGTTTGATGTTAGCGTGCAATCCGTGCTGAGCAAGAGGCTGTTACAGGCCCATAAAAAAACCCGGCACCAAAGCCGGGTTCTTCGTTCAAGGCTGGATATGCATCAGGCCTTGAAGGTCTTGCCTTCGAACTGTTCGGCAACGAAAGCCCAGTTGACCAAGTTCCAGAACGCCTCGACATACTTCGGACGCACGTTGCGGTAGTCGATGTAGTAGGCGTGTTCCCAGACGTCGCAGGTCAGCAGCGGGGTGTCGCCATTGGTCAGCGGGTTGCCGGCGCCGATGGTGCTGGCCAGGGCCAGGGAACCGTCAGCTTTCTTCACCAGCCAGCCCCAGCCGGAGCCGAAGGTGCCGACGGAAGTCTTGGTGAACTCTTCCTTGAACTTGTCGAAGGAACCGAAAGCGGCGTTGATGGCTTCGGCCAGGGCACCGGTCGGTTGACCACCGGCGTTAGGCGCCAGGCAGTTCCAGTAGAAGGTGTGGTTCCAGACTTGAGCGGCGTTGTTGAAGATACCGCCCGAAGAGGTCTTGACGATCTCTTCCAGGGTCTTGCCTTCGAATTCGGTGCCTGGGACCAGGTTGTTCAGGTTCACGACATAGGTGTTGTGGTGCTTGTCGTGGTGATACTCCAGGGTTTCCTTGGAGATGTGCGGCTGCAGGGCATCGTGGGCGTACGGCAGCGGCGGCAATTCAAAAGCCATGGTGGATCTCCTGATTCAGGTCTATTTGCGGTTTGCGCAAGGCCGATCACGGGCGGCCCGATCAACGTCGGCGAGTTTGTACTCTTTGCGACGCGAGGGCTGGATCATAGCACCGGGCCCGGCGCATAACCACGCAACAAAGATAGGGAATAGAGGTTCCAGAGCGGTTGGCCGGTGCCGACCAGTGGTGTTTGCCGCGGCGTTGGTATCGCCTGTGAGGTCGAGCGCCGCCCGCGCGGCGCATCGCAGCACAAGGCTGCTCCCACATTTGTTTCGGTCCAGTGAGGCCTGTGGCATTTGTGCGCGTTAGCCCCAGGAATAATTGGCCCGAAAAAATGTAGGAGCAGCCTTGTGCTGCGAAGCGCCGCGCGGGCGGCGCTCGATCTCCCAGGCGCTGAAACTGCTGTGCCAAACACGTCCCCATTCAGCTAAAAATCAGCTGCGCCGCCACCGCGAACATCATCACCGCCACCATCAGGTCGAGCATCCGCCAGGTCGCTGGCCGCGCCAGCCACGGTGCCAGCCAGGCCGCACCGATCGCCAAGGTCGAGAACCACAGCAGCGAAGCACTGGCCGCCCCCGCCACATAGGCCCCGGGCACTGTCTGCTGGGCACCGAGCGAGCCGATCAGCAGCACGGTGTCGAGGTACACATGGGGGTTGAGCAGGGTCACCGCCAGTGCACTGAGCAATACCGCCCGGCGCGAGCGCATGCCCTGGCCTTGCTGGTGCTGCAGGCTCTGCTTGGAGCAGGCGCTGCGCAGCGCCTTGGCGCCGTACCAGAGCAGGAACACCGCGCCGCCCCAACGGGCGATGGCCAGCAGGGTCGGGTTGTGCGCCAGTACCGTGGCCAGGCCGAACACCCCGGCAGCGACCAGCAGGGCGTCGCAGACGATGCACAGGGCCGCCACCGGCAGGTGGTGCTCGCGGCGCAGGCTTTGCGCGAGGACGAAGGCGTTCTGTGCGCCGATGGCCATGATCAGGCCGAAGGCCACCAGCATGCCGTTCAGATAGCTTTGCCACATGGCGGTGTACTCCAGAAAATGAGCCATAAACGATGCTGGCTATTGTGGTGATTGGCGCTGTATAAGAAAAACAAATAAAGCTGATCAGGCATTAGGAATATCGATGTTCGACTACAAGCTGCTGGCCGCCCTTGCGGCGGTGATCGAGCAAGGCGGCTTCGAGCGTGCAGCGCAGGTACTGGGGCTGTCGCAATCGGCCATTTCCCAGCGCATCAAGCTGCTCGAAGCACGGGTTGGCCAGCCGGTGCTGGTGCGGGCCACGCCACCGAGCCCGACCGAGGTCGGGCGCCAGTTGCTCAACCATGTGCAGCAGGTGCGTCTGCTAGAGCGCGACCTGCAACGCCAGGTGCCTGCGCTGGACGAGGAGGGCATGCCGGAGCGTTTGCGGATTGCCCTTAACGCCGACAGCCTGGCCACCTGGTGGGCGGGCGCGGTCGGCCGGTTCTGTGCCGAACAGAACGTGCTCACCGACCTGGTGGTGGAGGACCAGGAAGTTGGCCTTAAACGCATGCGTGCCGGTGAAGTGGCGGCCTGCCTGTGTGGTAGCGAACGGCCAGTGGCCGGCGCGCGCAGCCTGCCGCTGGGCGCGATGCGCTACCGTGCACTGGCCAGCCCGGTGTTCATGGCGCGGCATTTCCCCCGTGGGTTCGAGGTCAAGCGCTTGGCTCGCACGCCCGCGATCGTGTACGGCCCGGACGACTTCCTGCAACACCGCTACCTGGCATCGCTGGGCATCGAGGACGGCTTCCTGCACCACTTGTGCCCCTCGTCCGAAGGGTTCCTGCGCATGACCGAGGCGGGGTTGGGCTGGGGGCTGGTGCCTGAATTGCAGGCGCGCGAGCAGCTGTCCAGCGGGCAATTGGTGGAAATATGCGCCGATACTCCCATCGATGTGCCGCTGTACTGGCATCATTGGCGCAATGGCGGGCAACTGCTCGCGCAACTGACCGATCACCTGCGGTACACGGCACGGCAATGGCTGGTGCCCTTGTAGCCACGGCCGGCGTCAGTTGCATCTGAAATCTGGCAAGGCGGAGTCTTACATGCGAATTCTGGTCACCGGCGCGAGCGGCTTCATCGGCGGGCGCTTTGCGCGCGTTGCCCTGGAGCAGGGCCTGGACGTGCGGGTCAGCGGCCGACGTGCCGAAGGTGTCGAGCACCTGGTCAAGCGCGGCGCGCAGTTCATCCCCGGCGACCTGGGTGATGCCGAGCTGGCCCGGCGCCTGTGCCAGGGCGTCGAAGCGGTGGTGCACTGCGCAGGCGCGGTGGGCAACTGGGGGCGCTACCAGGATTTTCACCAGGGCAACGTGGTGGTCACCGAAAACGTGGTCGAGGGTTGCCTGAAGGAGCATGTGCGACGCCTGGTGCATTTGTCGTCGCCGTCGATCTACTTCAATGGCCGTTCGCGCCTGGACATCCGTGAGGACCAGGTGCCGCGCCGCTTCCACGATCACTATGCGCTGACCAAGCACCTGGCCGAGCAGAAGGTGTTTGGTGCCCAGGAGTTCGGCCTGGAAGTGCTGGCGCTGCGCCCGCGCTTCGTCACTGGGGCTGGGGATGCCAGTATTTTCCCGCGGCTGATGCAGATGCAACGCAAGGGCCGCGTGGCGATCATCGGCAACGGCCTGAACAAGGTCGACTTCACCAGCGTGCACAACCTCAACGAGGCGTTGCTCAGTGCCCTGTTCGCCGACGACCGCGCCCTTGGCCAAGCCTACAACATCAGCAATGGCCACCCGTTGCCACTGTGGGATGTGGTCAACTACGTGATGCGCCAGATGCAATTGCCGCAAGTGACCCGGTACCGCTCCTACGGCCTGGCCTACAGCCTGGCGGCGCTCAACGAAGCGGCGTGCATGCTCTGGCCGGGGCGGCCGCAGCCCACCTTGTCGCGCATGGGCATGCAGGTGATGAGCCGCGATTTCACCCTGGACATCAGCCGCGCACGGCAGTACCTGGACTACCAGCCCAAGGTCAGCCTGTGGACGGCCCTGGATGAATTCTGCGGTTGGTGGAAGCATCAGCCACTTGGCCAGTGAACCTGGCGCAGGGATGATGGTCATCAGTGCGCCGCACGAGCGGCTTATACTCATGTCTCTTTGCTACTACCGCGGTTGAATTAATCCATGCGCAACGATGCCCACGACGATTTCGATGATGTGCCAGCCCTGCGTGCCGGTACCCCTGATGATGACGAGCTGTTGCCAGCGCACGTTTCGCGCAGCCGCCAGAAGGCCGCAAGGCCGGCCAGCACAGGCCCGCTGTGGGCGCTGCTGGTGGCCTCGTTCATTGCCTTGGCCGGGCTTGGCTGGTGGAGCTTTCAGCAGATCTCGCTGATGGAGCAGCAACTGGTGGCCACCCAGGAAAGCTTTGCGCGCATCAGCGAAGAAGCGGCGGGGCGCCTGCAGGCCATCAGCGGCAAAGTCGATGCCAGCGAGTCGACGACCAGCACCGGCAGTGAGGCGCTGAAGCTGCAGATCCGCCAACTGCAGGCCAGCCTGGCCGAGCAGGGCAAGCAGCAGCAGGGTGTAGCGGGGCAGGCCGGTGACCTGGGCAAGCGCCTGGAGCAGGTGCTGGCCGATACCCGCGAACAGCAGAAAGCCGTGACCGAACTGCAGACCCAGTTGCAGGCGCAATTGAAAGCCGTGAATGGCGAGCTGGCGGCGCTGAAGTCAGGCCAGGTCGATGGCGGTAAGCTCGACGGGCAGCTCAAGAACCTGAGCGACGAGGTGGCGGCGCTGAAAAAGCAGGGTAACCCGAGTGCGGCGATCCAGAGCCTGGAGCAAGACATGCTGGTGTTGAAGAGCCAGGTCGACAATCGCCCGGCGGCGGCGTCGGGCGGTGCCTCGGTGCAGGAGTTCGATGCCTTCCGCGGGCAGACCACCCGCAGCATCAACACGCTGCAGAGCCAGATCCAGAACCTGCAGCAGCAGATCAAAGCGCGCCCCTGAAGACCCCGCGTGCCCTGTAGGAGCAGCCTTGTGCTGCGAAGAGGCCAGTGCAGGCATAACCGTTACGTGCAAGCCTGCACCGGCCTCTTTAAGCACAAGGCCGCGCCTACCCGATCACATCCGTGGGTAGTCGATATACCCCACCGGCCCCTTGCTATAGAAGGTTTCCGGGTGTGCCTGGTTCAAGGGCGCATCCGCTGCCAGGCGCGCTGGCAGGTCCGGGTTGGCAATGAACGGCACACCGAACGCCACGGCATCCGCCTTGCCAGTGGCCAGCGCGGCATTGGCAGTGGCCTTGGTGAAGCGCTCGTTGACGATGTACGGGCCACCAAAGGCCTCTTTGATCAGCGTGCCGATGCTGTCGTCCGCTTCCTTCTCCCGCGAGCAGATGAAGGCGATGCCGCGCTTGCCCAATTCGCGTGCCACGTAGGTAAAGGTTTCGGCACGGTCAGCGTCGCCCATGTCGTGTGAATCGGCACGCGGCGCCAGGTGCACACCTACGCGGTTGGTCCCCCACACTTCAATGGCGGCGTCAGTGACTTCCAGCAGCAAGCGTGCGCGGTTTTCCAGCGAGCCACCGTAGCGGTCGGTGCGCTGGTTGGTGCTGCTTTGCAGGAACTGATCAAGCAGGTAGCCATTGGCACCGTGGATCTCCACACCATCGAAACCTGCGGCCTTGGCGTTTTCGGCGCCGCTGCGGTAGGCCTCGACGATGTCGCCGATCTCTTCGGTTTCCAGCGCACGCGGGGTCGGGTAGTCGCTGAGCGGGCGCACCAGGCTGACATGGCCCTTGGGCTGGATCGCGCTGGGGGCCACCGGCAGTTCGCCGTTCAGGTAGCTGGGGTGAGAAATGCGGCCCACATGCCACAGTTGCAGGAAGATGCGCCCGCCGGCGCCATGCACGGCCTTGGTGACATTGTTCCAGCCACGCACCTGTTCGTCGTTCCAGATGCCTGGGGTGTCTGGGTAGCCGACCCCCATCGCCGAGACCGACGTCGCCTCACTGAGGATCAGCCCGGCGCTGGCCCGTTGCACGTAGTACTCGGCCATCAGTGCGTTGGGCACCCGGCCTTCATCGGCGCGGCAGCGGGTCAGCGGGGCCATGATGATGCGGTTGGGCAGTTGCAGGTCGCCCAGCGTGATCGGGTCGAAGAGCGTAGTCATGCGGTTTCCTTTTCAGAGCGCTTGGCTCAACTGTGCGAGGAAGGCCTGAATGGTCTCCTCATTGCGTTTGAAGAAGTGCCATTGGCCGATCTTCTGGCTGCTGATCAGGCCGGCGCGCTGCAAGATGGCCAGGTGAGCAGAGACGGTCGACTGCGACAGGCCGCAGCGTTGGTCGATCTGCCCGGCACAGACACCGTGTTCGGTGCTGTGGTGCTGGTCAGGAAACTGCGTTGCCGGGTCCTTCAGCCAGTCGAGGATTTCTCGCCGGACCGGGTGGGCCAGGGCTTTTATTATGTCGTCTAGATCGAGGGGCATGGGGTGTGGCTCATGGTGAAGCGGTCGATTGCGATAGGTGAATGTAAATCGGTATTTCGCGATATACAAATATGAAGAGGTTCTGAGCTGAGCACCAATCGCTATATCGCGTTATGACGATATAGGCGTTGGCGGTGCTAGACTGACGCCATGAACTACCTCGCACACTTGCACCTCGGCGGCCCCGCGCCGCAGCAATTGCTCGGCAGCCTGTATGGCGATTTTGTCAAGGGCTCGCTGGAAGGGCGCTTTCCTCCGGCGCTGGAAGCCGCTATCCGGCTGCACCGGCATATTGACAGCTACACCGACCGTCATCCGCTGGTGCTGGCCGCGCTGGCGCGGTTCCCTGTGCAGCGGCGGCGGTTTGCCGGCATTGTCCTGGATGTGTTTTTCGATCATTGCCTGGCGCGGCATTGGGCCGACTATGCCCAGCAGCCGTTGGCGCAGTTCACCGGTGATTTCTATCGGGTGCTGCTGGCGGAGCCTGAGTTGCCCGGGCGCCTGGCGCGCATTGCACCGTTCATGGCAGCCGATGACTGGCTGGGGGCGTATGGCGATTTTGCGACCCTGGAGCAGGTGTTCAACGGCATTGCGCGGCGGTTGTCGCGGCCGGAGGGGATGGCTGGCGTGATGCCTGAACTGGAGCGGTTGTATGAGCCGCTGATGGCGGACTTTCGCGAGTTTTATCCGCAGTTGCAGGCGTTTGCGCTGGCCGAGCGGGTGTCTGGCAGCTGATTCTATTCGCCTGTTCCGGCCCTATCGCCGGCAAGCCAGCTCCCACAGGTTGAGCAACAGCTTCAAGGCCTGTGGAGTGCCTGTGGGAGCTGGCTTGCCGGCGATAAGGCCAGTACTGACAGCACATAAAATCTAGGCAGCCCGCGCCTGCCGCCGTGGCACTTCTTCAACCCCGAACAGCGCCATGTGAATCGCCTGCTGCGCCTGCAACGCCAGCACCGCCCGTTCCTTGCCCACGCTGCCGACAGGTGGCAGCAGGTTAATGCACACCTCGCCCCGTGGCTGGGCAAACAGGCGCATCAGGTGCGACACCAGGTCATCATCGCCAATGAACGGCGCAATCGGGTCTATCTGGCCATCACGCAAATACTGGATAGCCACCGGCTGCACCGGCACCGCCTGGTCGATGGCACCTGCCAGCAAACGACCGTGGAACGTGCGCACGTGGCGCCCATCGGTGGTGGTGCCTTCGGGGAAGATCAACAGCGGCCGGGCGTCGCTCAGTTGCGCGCTGATCTGCTCCCGCAGCCGTTGGCTGTCGCCACCGCCGCGCCGGATGAACAGCGTGCCGGCCTTCTCTGCCAGCCAGCCGGCCACAGGCCAGTGGCGCACCTCGGCTTTGGACAGGAACGACAGCGGAAGCAGCATGCCGAGCAGCGGGATGTCGGCCCAGGAGACGTGGTTGCTGACCCACAGCATCGGCTGTTTGGGCAGTTCGCCTAACACCCTGACCTCAAAGGGCAAGGCTGCGACCAGGCGTTTCATGAACCAGCAGCTCCAGCGTTGCCGGCGCTCGATCGAAGCCGTCAGGCCTACGCGTTCGCCAAGGGCGATCACGCTGGCCATCAGCAGACCGAGCAGCAGCACCAGCATCAGCCTTGTCAGGCGGGCGAGTACCCGCAGCTTCAGCATCAGACCGCCGCCTTGAAGTGGCGGGCGTAGCGTGGGCAGAGGTCGTCGCGCTTGAGCAGGATGAACACGTCGGCGACCTGGAAGTCCTCATCCCAGCAGGGTTCGCCGCAAATCTTCGCACCCAGGCGCATGTAGGCCTTGAGCAGCGGTGGCATTTCGGCGATGACATTGTTTGGCAGGGCCAGCTTCGGCAGCGGGTTTTTAGGCTCGGCGCGCAGGTGCTCGTTGCACAGGTAGCGTTCGCGCAGGCGCTGCATGACCGCATGGGCCTGCACGCCACCGTCCTGCATGGGGATGCTGGCGCACCCCATCAGGTAGCTGTAGCGCCCTTCGTTGAGCACTTCGGCCAGCTCGCCCCAGAGCACGGCGATGGTGCCGCCGTTGCGGTATTCGGCGGCCACGCAAGTGCGGCCCAGTTCAAGAATCGGCCCTTGCAACTGCAACAGGCCGTGCAGGCTGAACTCTTCTTCGCTGTAGAAACGGCCAAGGCTGCTGGCAGCCTGGTGGTCGAGCAGCCGGGTGGTGGCGACCAGTTCGCCGGTGCTCAGGTCGCGCACGCCGATGTGGCGGCAGTGCGGGTCATAGTCATCCATGTCCAGACCGTGTTCGGCACCTTTGAGCTTGGCCTTGAATTCTGCGCTGAACACTTTGTAGCGCAAGGCCTGGGCTTCCTGCAGGGCCGTGGCGCCGACCAGGCGTTCGGCTTGCAGACGGCGTTCAGTGCTGTTGTCGCCGGTGTGAGCGATCCGAGTCATTACGAGTCTCCATAAGCCAGCCATGAAGGGTTGCGGCCGGTCGGCTTTGTTGTGCAAAGTCAGCCTAGGTAGACGGGGTGTCACCCCTGTGAATCTTTGGTGATGCTTGCGTGACACCCGCCCTCAACCCCCGCAAGGAGCTGCGTCCGATGGCCTGGCTACAACGACTCAACGACCCGCTGCGCCAACCTGTGGCCGGCACTCTGGGCGAAACCTACGCCGCGCTGCTTGAGCGCCTTGGCCAGGTCGCCCCGTTCGAACTGGCGGTGCTCGGCGGGCGCGCGATGGCCACGCCGGGCCTGGCCTTTCTCGTCGGTTACCAGGCTGCCTTACGCGTGCTCTGGCCCAGCGCGCCGGCCAGCCTCGGCGCCCTGTGCGCCACCGAGCGGCGCAGCGTGCGGCCGGCGGACATGCGCACCCGTATCGACGGGTTGCGCCTGAGCGGCAGCAAGGATTTCGTCACCGCCGGGCTTGAGGCGGAATGGTTGCTGGTGGCGGCGCGCAGTGAAGCGGCAGGCGAGGCACCACGCTTGAACCTGGCGGTGGTGTACCCGGGCGAACCGGGGGTGACGTTGGAGGCGTTGCCGACCTTGCCGCTGATGCCCGAAGTCGGCCATGGCCGGTTGCACCTGGAGCAGGCGGCGTGCGAATTGCTGGCCGGAGATGGCTGGGATGCCTACGTCAAACCGTTCCGCTCGCTCGAGGACTTGTACGTACTTGCCGGTATGACGGCCTGGCTGTATGGCGTCGGCCAGGAGTGTGCGTGGCCGCAGGCGTTGCGCTTGCGCCTGCTGAGCGTGTTGGCCGGGTGTGCAGAAGGCAGCCGTCAGTGTGCGGACAGTGTGGGTTGCCATTTGTTGCTGGCGGGGTTGTTTGCGCAGTTTCAGGCGCTGCGCGCTGATATTGATGAGGCTTTGCTGGCTGGGCCCAAGCAGTGGGCGCAATTGTGGCAGCGTGATCAAGGGGTGATGGCGCTGGCTGCAGCAGCGCGGGAGAAGCGCCTGGCCAAGGCCTGGGCGGCTGCAGGATTGTCATAAAGGGCCGGCAGACTCGGGTGAACATTTGAATGTTGGGGCTGCAACGCAGCCCCATATTATGTGAGCTCAAGATGGAAAAGGTCCTGCTGGCCCTGCTGTGGCTTGTCATGTCCTCGGCCCGCGCCGAACACTGGCCAGCCCCCGACTGGCAAACCGACCCTGCCCCCCTCGACTGGCAAGCCGTCGACGCCTACGCCTTCCCCGCTGACCGCAGCATCCACACCAACGCCCTGCTGATCATCCGCGACGGCCGCATTCTCTATGAACGCTACACCCACCCCACAACCGCCCATACCGCGCACCTCACCTGGTCAGTGAGCAAGAGCGTGCTGGCCACGGTGCTGGGTGTTGCCCAAGGCGAAGGCCGCTTCCAACTGCAGGACCCGGTCGCCCGCTTCTATCCACCCATGCAAACCCACCCGGACGTGCGCCTGGCCGACCTGCTGCACTGGGCCAGCGGCCTGGGCTGGCAGGAAGACTACGAGTACGCCCCGTTAAACTCCTCCGTGGTGGCCATGCTCTACACCCGCGGCCGTGGGGACATGGCGGCCTACACAGCGGCGCGGCAAGCGGCCCGCACACCAGGGCAGCATTTTTTGTATTCCAGCGGTGACAGCAACCTGCTGGCTGCAGCGTTACGCGGCATGCTCGATGCCGGGCAGTACCCCGACTACCCCTGGCAGGCGCTGTTCACGCCGCTGGGCATCCACAGCGCGGTATGGGAGCGCGATGCTGCTGGTACCTATGTCGGCTCTTCGTACCTCTACCTCACTGCCCGGGACCTGGCGCGCATTGGCCTGTTGATGCAGCGCGAGGGGCGCTGGGGTGATCGGCAGCTGCTGCCTGCAACCTGGGTGGCCTTCAATCGCACACCCTTTGCACAGGCCGAGCCAGTGCCGGGCGAAGCCAACCCGGGTGGGCACTGGTGGCTCAACGATGCGCGGGCGTGGCCGGATGCCCCCGCGGACACCTACGCCGCGCTGGGCCATTGGGGCCAGGCGCTGTACGTGTTGCCTAGGCAAAAACTGGTGATTGTCCGCTATGCCGATGACCGCGACGGCACCTACCAGCATGACCAACTGCTCAAGCGTGTGTTGGCGGCGCTGGCCGGGGAGGGCGCATGAGGCGGGCGCTGCGGGTGCTTGTGGCGCTGCTTGCCGTGTCGCTGGGCTGGAGCGCGTGGCAGGCGCGCCAGGCGCTGGCGGATTTCCCGAGCATTCTTTCGGCCTATTCGGCCAAGGAGTATTGCTCGTGCCGCTTCGTCATGGGGTTCGACCCGGCCTACTGTCGCGCCTACGTGAAACAGTGGCTGCCGCTGAGCCTGCTTGAAGAAAGCAGCGAGCAACGGCGCGTTACCGCCGAAGGCCTGGGCCGGCGTAACCAGGCTGCCTGGCAGGGCGCGCGCGAGGGCTGCCGCTTGCTGCCATGATGGCGGGCGGGTAAGGTTGCGGTCTTGTTTCACGAGATCTGTCATGTTCAAGTTGCCCCGTCTCCTGCCCGCATTATTGCTGGCCCTATGCCTTCCTGCCCACGCCAACTGGCACCTCGATGGCGAGTCATCACGCCTGTCGTTCATTACCGGCAAAAACGGTGATACGGCCGAAGTTCATCGCTTTCTGGTGCTGCATGGCACGGTGGACCGCAAGGGTGCGGCTGGCCTGCGTATCGAAATGGATTCGGTCAACAGTGGCATCCCGCTGCGCGACGAGCGCATGCGCGACGGCCTGTTCGAAGTCGAGCGGTTCGCCGAGGCCACGGTGAAGGCACAGCTGGACCTGCGGCCGATCAACGACTTGGCCAACGGTGCGCAGATCGAACTGCGCCTGCCACTGACG
Source organism: Pseudomonas sp. LAIL14HWK12:I10 (assembly GCF_900184205.1). Lineage (NCBI taxonomy): Bacteria > Pseudomonadati > Pseudomonadota > Gammaproteobacteria > Pseudomonadales > Pseudomonadaceae > Pseudomonas > Pseudomonas sp. LAIL14HWK12:I10. The sequence goes on from NZ_FXWU01000009.1 coordinate 84,884, forward strand.
GTGACGCTGCATGGCCAGTCCCACAGCTACAATGCCTTGCTGCTGGCCACACGGCTGGACGAGCGGCGCTTCCAGGTGGTGACCCTGGAGCCCTTGGTACTGCGCGCCGAGGATTTTGGCCTGGTGCCGGGGCTGGAGAGCTTGCGCAAGTTCGCTGGGCTCAAGTCCATCAACCCATCGGTACCGGTTAATGCGGTGCTGATCTTTACCGCCCGCTGACATGCCGGGGCCGGTCTTCCCCTGGCGGGATGGCAACCAGTTCGAACTGCTGATCGACGGCCCCGAGTTCTTCCCACGCATGCTCCAGGCGATCACGCGTGCCGAGTTCCAGGTCGACCTCGAACTGTATCTGGTCGAAGCGGGCGCGTGCGCCGATGCGGTGGTCGACGCGTTGGCACAAGCCGCCCGGCGCGGTGTGCGGGTACGCTGCCTGTTCGATGACTATGGTTCGCTGGCCTTCAACAGCGCCTTGCGCCAGCGGCTGCTTGAGGCCGGCGTTTACCTGCGCTGGTACAACCGCCTGCGCTGGAAGCGTGGCCTGCGTAACCTCTACCGCGATCACCGCAAGCTGCTGCTGGTGGACGAGCGCTGGGCGGCGGTGGGCGGCACGGGCGTCACCGATGAATTCTGGACGCCGGGCACCGCTACCAGTGAATGGCATGAGGTGATGGTGCAAATAGAAGGCCCTGTGGTCACCGACTGGCAACTGCTGTTCGACCGCCAATGGCACGCCAACAACCGCCGCACCGCCTGGCGGCCGGCTGAAGGCTTTGGCCTGCCACGCCTGCCCAAGGTGCCGGCACAAGGGCAGGGCATGGGCCGGGTAGCCTATGCCGACGCCCGCCAGCATCAGGACATCCTGCATGCGCTGGTGCGTGCGCTGAACAGCGGCAAGCAGCGGGTATGGCTGGCCACGCCGTATTTTCTGCCGACCTGGAGCGTGCGCCGCTCGTTGCGCCGTGCAGCCAGCAAGGGCCTGGACGTGCGCTTGTTGCTGACCGGGCCGCGTACCGACCACCCGTCGGTGCGCTATGCCGGGCATCGCTATTACCCACGTCTGTTGCGCGCCGGGGTGAAGATATTCGAATACCAGCCGTGTTTCCTGCACCTGAAAATGGCCGTGGTGGACGACTGGGTCAGCGTCGGCTCGTGCAACTTTGACCACTGGAACCTGCGCTTCAACCTTGAGGCCAACATCGAGGCCCTTGACCCGCCGCTGACCGCTGCCGTGGTGGCCAGTTTCGAGCGTGATTTCGCCTTGAGCGAAGAAGTCGACCTCGCTCACTGGCATGCCCGGCCACTGTGGCGACGGGTGAAACAGCGGGTGTGGGGGTGGCTCGACCGGCTGGTGGTCAACGTACTCGACCGCCGTGACTAAGAGCGACTATCGTGCAGTGACTGTTCACAGGCAATGGAAGGAGTGGATGTGATGACGGCGAAGAAGATTCTCATGCTGGTGGGCGATTACGTCGAAGATTACGAGGCGATGGTGCCGTTCCAGGCCCTGAGCATGGTGGGCCATACGGTACATGCCGTGTGCCCCGAGAAGCTCGCGGGCCAGACCGTGCGCACTGCCATCCATGACTTCGAGGGTGAACAGACTTACAGCGAGAAACCGGGGCATAACTTTGCCTTGAACTACGACTTTGTGCGCGTGCGGGCCGAAAGCTATGACGCCCTGCTGATCCCCGGTGGCCGTGCCCCTGAATACCTGCGCTTGGATGACAAAGTGCTGGACCTGGTCAGGGCGTTCAACGATGCGGGCAAGCCGATTGCCGCAGTGTGCCATGGGGCTCAGTTGTTGGCAGCGGCTGGCGTGTTGGAAGGGCGCGAGTGCAGTGCCTACCCGGCGTGTGCACCCGAGGTGCGCTTGGCGGGCGGCACGTTCATTGATATCGCGGTGGACCAGGCGCACGTGGATGGCAACCTGGTGACTGCGCCGGCGTGGCCTGCGCACCCGGCCTGGCTGGCGGCATTTTTGAAGGTGCTGGGGACTCGCATTTCCTGAACCGGCCCATTCGCGGGCAAGCCCGCTCCCACAGGGTAGCTGCTGTTCTTCAGTTCAGTGGAGCACCTGTGGGAGCGGGCTTGCCCGCGAAAGGGCCCGTACAGGAAGCACAGCTGGAACAGCCTTAACCAACCTGCTCAACCCAGTCATTGAGGTTGTAGTAGTTGGTCACCCGGGCAATCTTGCCGCAGTGAATATAGAAGAACGCCCCCGCTGACAGCACATACGTCTGCCCATTGGCCGCAGGTAGCCCTTCGTCATTGGCGAGGTATTCGCCATGCACTGTGAACTCCGCCGCCGCCCGGCTGCCGTCGGCATTCTGCATCACCACGATATCGGCCAGGCGCTCGCGGTAGCAGCGGTTCATCTTGTCCATGAACGCGGCAAACCTGGCTTTGCCCATCTGCCGCTCGCCCTGGTTGATGTCGTGGATCACGTCTTCGCTGAGCAGGGCGAGAAAGCCTGGCATGTCACCGGCATTGAAGGCTGCGTAGTATGCATTTACCAGTTCGGTAGCGGTCATGGAACAATACCTGTCGTGTAGGGAAAAGGCGGAGCGTGGGTTCGGATGATAGGGTTTCCCCTCAAGCCCGGCTTAGCCGAGCGCGTCATCCACATCGACAAAACGACCGCCAAGCATGGAAATACGCCTGTTGCACGGCGCCGCTATCGCGCCTTACATCGATGACCTCGCTCGCCTGCGCCTGACCGTGTTCCGCGAGTTTCCCTACCTTTACGACGGCACGCCGGAGTATGAGGCCGACTACCTGTCTACTTACGCCCGCTCCGGGCGCAGCCTGGTGGTGCTGGCGCTGGACGCCGGCAGGGTGGTGGGTGCCGCCACCGGCCTGCCGCTGGTGGACGTTGCCGCCGAGTTCCAACAACCGTTCCTGGCCCAAGGGCGTGACCCTGCCAGCGTGTACTACTTCGGTGAATCGGTTGTGTTGCCGGAGTACCGGGGCCAAGGCCTGGGCGTGCGCTTCTTTATCGAACGCGAGTCCTATGCCCACAAGCTTGCCGAATTCGACTATTGCGCCTTCTGTGCCGTCGAGCGCCCAGGCGTGCACCCCCGGCGGCCGGCCGATTACAAGCCCTTGCAAGGGTTTTGGCGCAATCGAGGCTTTCTGCACGACCCCTCTTTGCGCACCACCTATGGCTGGCGCGACCTGGATGAGCAGGAAACGTCCGAAAAGATCATGTCGTTCTGGCTCAAGGAACTGCCGATATGATCCGTCTGGCAGCCTGCCAGTACGCCATCGAACTGCACAAGACCTGGGATGCTTACGTCGACCACCTGCAGCGCTTGTGCGCCGAAGCTGTGCAAGATGGCGCCCAGTTGCTGCTGTTGCCGGAGTACGCGGGCCTGGTGCTCAGCGGGCTGCTACGCGAGGAGCAGCGGGGTGACCTGAAGGGTTCCATCGCCGGTATCCAGCCGTTGATCGAACCCTGGAAGGCCTTGTGCGAGCGCATTGCCCGGCGCTGGGGTATCTATCTGCAACCCGGCAGCCTGCCAGTGCAGGACAGCGATGGCCGCTATCGCAACCGCGCCTGGCTGTTTGGCCCCGACGGTGTGCTGGGTTATCAGGACAAACTGATCATGACCCGCTTCGAGCGCGAGCAATGGGACATCGCGCCGGGCGAGGGGCTGAAGGTATTCGAGACCAAGCTTGGCAAGCTGGGCATTCTGATCTGCTACGACAACGAGTTTCCGATGCTGGCCCGGCAGTTGGCCGAAGCGGGTGCCGACCTGATTCTGGCCCCCAGTTGCACCGACACCGAAGCCGGTTACAACCGGGTGCGTATCGGCGCCCAGGCAAGGGCGCTGGAAAACCAGATTGCCGTGCTGCAGAGCCCGACGGTAGGGCTGGCGCCGTGGTCACCAGCGCTGGATGAGAACATTGGGCGTGCGGGGTTGTTCGTACCGCCGGACCATGGGATGCCCGCGGATGGCGTGGTGGCGCTAAGTGATCAGCTCAACCCGGTCGGCAGCCAGTGGCTGATGTGTGAGGTAGACCTTGAGGCCGTACGGCGGGTGAGGCAGGCGGGGCAGGTGTTTACCCGGCGCGACTGGCCAGAGCAGTTCGGGCGGATGCTGTAAATGAAAACGCCCGGCGGATGCCGGGCGTTTTCGATCAGGCCAGAGGTGAATTACTTCACTTCAACAGCCAGGCTTTCGGCAATCTTGCTCTGCCACAGCGCAGGGCCGGTGATGTGCACCGATTCACCGTTGCTGTCCACCGCGACGGTGACTGGCATGTCTTTCACGTCGAACTCGTAGATCGCTTCCATGCCCAGCTCGGCGAAGGCCAGGACCTTCGACTTGCGGATCGCCTGGGCGACCAGGTAAGCGGCGCCGCCAACGGCCATCAGGTACACGGCCTTGTTGTCCTTGATCGCTTCGATGGCGGTCGGGCCACGCTCGGACTTGCCGATCATGCCCAGCAGGCCCGTTTGCTCGAGGATCTGGCGGGTGAACTTGTCCATGCGGGTAGCGGTGGTCGGGCCGGCTGGGCCAACCACTTCGTCACCGACCGGGTCGACTGGGCCGACGTAGTAGATGAAGCGGCCTTTGAGGTCCACTGGCAGTTCTTCGCCACGGTTGAGCATCTCGACCATGCGCTTGTGCGCAGCGTCGCGGCCGGTGAGCATCTTGCCGTTGAGCAGGATGGTCTCGCCTGGCTTCCAGCTGGCGACTTCTTCCGGGGTGATGTCGTCGAGGTTGACGCGGCGGGCGCTTGGGCCGGCTTCCCAGACGATTTCTGGGTAGGCGTCCAGCGACGGCGCTTCCAGCTCGGCTGGGCCGGAGCCATCGAGCACGAAGTGCGCGTGACGGGTGGCAGCGCAGTTCGGGATCATGCACACCGGCAGCGAGGCCGCGTGGGTCGGGTAGTCCATGATCTTGACGTCGAGCACAGTGGTCAGGCCGCCCAGGCCCTGGGCACCGATGCCCAGCTGGTTGACCTTCTCGAACAGCTCCAGGCGGATCTCTTCGATGCGGTTTTGCGGGCCGCGGGCTTTCAGTTCATGGATGTCGATGGACTCCATCAACACTTCCTTGGCCATGACCGCAGCTTTTTCGGCGGTACCGCCGATGCCGATGCCGAGCATGCCAGGTGGGCACCAGCCAGCGCCCATGGTCGGAACGGTCTTCAGCACCCAGTCGACGATCGAGTCGGACGGGTTGAGCATGGCCATCTTCGACTTGTTTTCCGAGCCGCCGCCTTTGGCTGCGACATCGACTTCGACCTTGTCGCCAGGGACGATCGAGTAGTGGATGACGGCCGGGGTGTTGTCCTTGGTGTTCTTGCGAGCACCGGCCGGGTCGGCCAGGATCGAGGCGCGCAGGACGTTCTCAGGCAGGTTGTAGGCGCGACGCACACCTTCGTTGATCATGTCGTCGACGCTCAGGGTGGCGCCGTCCCAGCGCACGTCCATACCGACGCGCACGAACACGGTGACGATACCGGTGTCCTGGCAGATCGGGCGGTGGCCGGTGGCGCACATGCGCGAGTTGATCAGGATCTGGGCGATGGAGTCGCGCGCGGCAGGCGACTCTTCACGCAGGTAGGCCTCGTGCATCGCCTGGATGAAATCGACGGGGTGGTAGTACGAGATGAATTGCAGGGCGTCGGCAACGCTCTGAATCAGGTCGTCTTGCTTGATCACGGTCATGCAGCGCGCTCCTCTTAAAGACGGGAACATTCGTAAAGGCCCTTCGACACTGCACACCTGTGTGTCGAAACGCCTGGCAAGGCGTCGGCAGGTCAGGCCGACGTAAAAAGGCGCGGCAGTATAGCGCGCCTCACCGTGCGAAACACCTGCGTGTGGTCTGGACCATGGTCGGCAGGGTGACGGGCATCCTTTTTGCTGCCAATCGCGGCTTGCCTTAGAGTGACGATGTGTACCCGGAGAATGATGACCATGCCTGAACTCTGTGTGGGCGAGCGCCGCTGGACGGTGCCCACCGGCAGCAACCTGCTCGATGCCTTGAACGCGGCGGGCTTGAATGTGCCCTACAGTTGCCGCGCAGGCAGTTGCCACGCCTGCCTGGTGCATTGCCTGGACGGGCAACCGGCGGATGCCTTGCCCGAGGCCTTGGCGCTGGACAAGCACGCACAGGGCTGGCGCCTGGCGTGCCAGTGCCGGGTGGTGGATGACCTGCGCGTGGCGGTGTTCGACCCGCTGCTCGAAGGCATGCCCGCGACGGTGTGTGCACTGGACTGGTTTGGCGATGTGTTGCGCTTGCGCCTGCGGCCCGAGCGGGCCCTGCGCTACCAGGCCGGCCAGCATCTGGTGCTGTGGAACGGTGCGGTTGCGCGGCCCTATTCGTTGGCAAGCCTGCCGGGTGAGGATGATTTTCTCGAGTTTCATATCGACTGCCGGCGGCCAGGGGCGTTTTGTGACAGCGCTCGCGGCTTGCGGGTTGGTGATGAGCTGCGCCTGGGCGAGCTCAGGGGCGGGGCGTTGCACTACGACCCGGACTGGCAGGAGCGGCCGCTGTGGATGTTGGCGGCGGGTACCGGGCTTGCGCCATTGTGGGGCATCTTGCGTGAGGCTGTGCGGCAGGGGCATCGCGGCGAGATTCGGGTGCTGCATGTGGCGCGGGACAGTACCGGGCATTACCTGGCTGAAGCGTTGCAGGGCAGGGTAGGTGTCACCGTCGAGCTGGTGCTTGCGGAGCAGATGGAGGAAGCGCTGGCGGGGTTGCGGATGGTGTCACGACAGACGGTGGCACTCGTATGCGGGGCGCCCGCGAGTGTCGAGCGTTTCGCCCGGCGCCTGTTCATTGCTGGGGTGCCGAGAGGCCAGGTGTATGCCGATGCCTTTGTTGAACACGTTTAAACCTTGAACAAAGCACCTTGGTCAATCGCGGGCAGTTCGCGATTGACCGTTTGCCATGTGCCGGTGCTGATTGTCAGGGCGCTGTGAGGCAACGCAGCAGGAAACCTTTGCGGATCCAGCCTTGCTCCTCTTCCTTTTTCTCATTGTCCTCGCCGGTCACCAATGTGCGGCCGTCTGGTTGCAGTTCGCTGCTTAAAACCCTATCCATGCTCTTACCTAGAGAAAACGACAGCCAGCCATTTTCCTGAAAACCACTGTCCGGTAGGCCGTCGGCCGAGAACCTGCCGACTAAAAGATCAGCTTGACTCCCGCTGGTGTCGCCTACAGTGATGATGGCCTTGTCTTGGAAGACGGCGACCGTTTTCCAGTAACCTCCGGTGCCCAGAGAGGTAGTGATGAAGCCCGCCATCGGTTGGCCCTGATGATCGAAAGCGGCGATCACACTTTTCTGAGGTACTTCGCCGCCGGCACAGACAATGGCGTTAGACGCGAGTTTGGCAATCGAGAAAAAGTTGGCATGAGACGTCAGCTCGGCGAAGGCAAAGCCTTCGTGACCGAATGTCGAGTCATAGTCACCGCTACTGTGCAGGCGGATGACACAGGCTAAGTCGCGATCAGCAGTCATGACCGACCCGCCCAGCAGAATGAATTCACCGTCCAGAAGCATTGCGGTCGTGTAAGTAAGGTATCCCCTGGGCGGTGTAAGCTGCTTGTAACCGGTGCCGTTGAAGCTCGTATCCAAAGCGCCGTCGGCGTTGAACCGCATGATCGTGGAGTGGCTATTGTTGAACTGAAATGTGAGGTAAACCTTGTCGTTCGCCGCGAGTGTCTGCACCTGCGGTGGTCCCTCAGCGACTTCAATAACGCGAGGTGTGGATGAGACGTGTTTTTGCTCCTGCACCATAAGGTCTGTGGGCGTTTTGATCACAATATGGCCACCGTCGCCGAATGACGTGTCTAGCAAGCCGCCGCTGCTGAATCGAGCCAGAGCGGGTTGTAGTCCATTATGCAAACCGCTCATGAGGATTTTGCCGTCTGAGAGCAGGTGAACGCTGCTGCCAGCGGCGGATGACGGGGGAGCGAATTTGCCTTCGGTCAGCCCATTGTTTTTACCAAAGTGTTGATCGAGCTTGCCTGTGTCATCCACCCTAAAAATGACGTAATTGCCGCCCACACTCGTGCCAACGCAAATTCTGCCGTTCCTGTTATCTGGGATTGAAGACGCGATTTTCTCAATCGACCGGTGTGGGCGAGCGACGCCGTAGGCGCCGTAGTCAGGGTCCAGCACGTTCTGTATGCGGGTTGTGCTCATTGCTTTTCACCTTTCGTGTTGAACAGTGTGAAGCCGTTGCGTCACTCAACGATCGCAGGCTGGGCGCCAAGACGAAACTGGCAAAAATGCTAGGTAGCGGACATGAAAAAGCCCCGTGAGTAGGGCTCACGGGGCTTCTTGACTACGGGCGTGTAAGGCAATCAGACCAGCGGATCACCGACATGCAGGATCTTCATGCCGTTGGTGCCACCGATGGTGTGGTAGCTGTCGCCCTTGGTCAGGATCACCCAGTCACCTTGTTGCACCAAACCACGCTTGAGCAGTTCGTCGACCGCCGCCTGGCTCACCTTGTCGGCCGGCAGCGAAGCCGGGTCGAAGGCGATCGGGTAGACACCGCGGAACATCGAGACGCGAGCCTGGGTAGCGCGGTGCGGCGACAGGGCGAAGATCGGCACGTGCGAACGCAGGCGCGACATGATCAGCGGGGTGTAGCCACTCTCGGTGAGGGCGATGATCGCCTTGACGCCCGGGAAGTGGTTGGCGGTGTACATGGCCGCCAGGGCGATGCTTTCGTCGCAACGCTCGAAGGTGGTGTGCAGGCGGTGGCTGGACTTCTGGTTGGTCGGGTGCTTCTCGGCACCCTGGCAGATGCGCGCCATGGCCTGGACGGCTTCGATCGGGTAGGCGCCGGCGGCACTTTCGGCCGACAGCATCACCGCATCGGTGTTGTCCAGCACGGCGTTGGCCACGTCGGACACTTCGGCGCGGGTCGGCATCGGGTTCTGGATCATCGACTCCATCATCTGGGTCGCCACGATCACCGCTTTGTTGTTGCGGCGGGCGTGCTGGATGATCTTCTTCTGGATGCCGATCAGCTCGGCGTCGCCGATTTCCACGCCCAGGTCGCCACGGGCAACCATGACGGCGTCGGAGGCGGCGATCAGCTTGTCGAGGGTTTCGTCGTCGGCAACGGCTTCGGCACGCTCGATCTTGGCCACCAGCCAGGCGCTGCCGCCGGCCTCGTCACGCAGCTTGCGGGCGTATTCCATGTCGCTGGCGTCACGTGGGAACGATACGGCCAGGTAGTCCAGGTCCATTTCCGCGGCCAGCTTGATGTCGGCCTTGTCTTTTTCGGTCAGGGCCGGTGCGGTCAGGCCGCCACCTTTGCGGTTGATGCCTTTGTGGTCCGACAGCGGGCCACCGATGATCACTACGCAGTGCAGTGCATCAGCAGTGGCGGTCTCGACGCGCATGACCACACGGCCGTCGTCGAGCAGCAGTTCGTCACCGACGCCGCAGTCCTTGACCAGGTCGGGATAGTCGATACCGACGATGTCCTGGTTGCCTTCGGTCAGCGGGTGGGCGGTGGAGAAGGTGAACTTGTCACCGATCTTCAGTTCGATGCGCTTGTTGCTGAACTTGGCGATGCGGATCTTCGGACCTTGCAGGTCGCCCAGCAATGCGACGTGGCGGCCGTTCTTGGCCGCGATTTCACGGATCAGGCGAGCGCGCGCCTTGTGCTCGTCCGGCGTGCCGTGGGAGAAGTTCAGACGTGCCACGTCCAGGCCGGCAAGGATCAGTTGTTCGATCACTTCCGGCGAGTTGCTGGCGGGGCCAAGGGTGGCGACGATTTTGGTACGGCGGATGGTCATGCACAGACTCCTATAGTGAAGCGCAGCGAAAGGCTACTCCTGAATCTCGCTGTAGTCATTGTTCCGTTGCACTACCTGCGACCAAGGCAGGGTAGCGTTTGAACGGTCAGGCCATCCTCGCAAAAGGGTGTGAAGATTTATGGGCAAAGGCCGATACACTGGCATCAAAGGAGACCCCTCATGCGAGCCCTGATCGTTTTAGCCTTGGCGGCCAGCGCCGTCGGCTGCACCCGCTGGTCGATGGACCACCACTTGAACAATGCCTACCGTGCCTACGACCGCGGTGATTGCCAGCGGGTGATGCTGGAGCTTTCGCAGGTCGACCGCACCAGCCGCGCGCGACCGTTCGTCCACCCCGAGGTCTCGCTGCTGCGTGGCCAGTGCCTGGAACGCCAGAAGCTGTTCGTGGACGCTGCGCAGACCTACGAGTACATGATCCGGGCCTACCCGGGCAACGAATACGCCTACCGCGCCCAGGCCCGGCTGCAGACCCTCGAGAAGCTTGGCCATTACCGTGGCGCCGAGGCTGCCGTGGCCAACCCGGTGCAGACCACCCCTTGGCGTTAACACCAAGGTGTGATTTATTTCACGGGATTAACCGCGCGCGCTGCGCTAATCTGTAACTCAGTTGTTACAACAACCGCCAGTACCGCGCATTCCTGGCACCGGGTACGGACTGCACTTGTGATCATCTTCAACAAGCGGCATATCGAACGCCATCAGTTGCCCTGCGTTCTCAAGGTCTTCAACCGTTTTACCGATCAGCCGATCGGCCAGCTGGGTAATGCCTCAGTAGACGGTTTGATGCTCATCAGCCAACTGCCGGTGCTGGTCGGGCCGGATTACGAGCTGCAATTGCGTTTGCCGTTGGCCGGTGGCGGGTATCAGTTCATCAACCTCACCGCCAGTTGCCTGTGGTGCCGCGAAGACCAGACGCCCGGCCATTACGACTCCGGCTTTATGTTGCTGCAGGCGCCCCGCGAGTACGACGAGTTCGTTCGCTCTCTGCACGACTATTTCAGTTTCCGCCCCGCCAACGCTTCCGCTAGAGCCGAGTAGGCTAGAATCGGGTCGACCTCGATACAGGACGACCCCGTGAGCTCCAGCATTTTCTGGCACGACTACGAAACCACTGGTATCAACCCGCGCTGCGACCGGCCGCTGCAGGTGGCCGGTGTGCGCACCGACTTCGACCTCAACGAAATCGAAGAACCGATCAGCCTCTATTGCCGCCCCTCGGACGACATCCTGCCGCACCCGGCTGCTTGCCTGGTCACCGGCATCACCCCGCAACAGCTGGAAACCCAAGGGCTGTGCGAAGCCGAATTCATGACCCGGGTGCACGCGCAACTGGCGCGCCCAGGCACCTGTGGCGCTGGCTACAACACCCTGCGCTTTGACGATGAAGTGACGCGCTATAGCCTTTACCGCAACTTTTTCGACCCTTATGCCCGTGAGTGGCAGGGCGGCAACAGCCGCTGGGACCTGATCGACATCGTGCGCACGTCCTACGCCTTGCGCCCTGAAGGCATCGAGTGGCCGCAGCAGGATGGCCGTACCAGCCTGCGTCTGGAGCTGCTCAGCAAAGCCAATGGCATCGACCATGGCCACGCCCACGAGGCACTTTCCGACGTGCGGGCCACGATTGCCCTGGCGCGCTTGATCCGGCAGAAACAGCCGAAATTGTATGAGTGGCTGTTTCAGCTACGCAGTAAACAAAAAGTGATGGAACAGGTCCGTTTGTTGCAGCCGCTGGTACATATTTCGGGGCGTTTTTCGGCGGCCCGTAATTACCTGGGTGTGGTGCTGCCGCTGGCGTGGCACCCGCGCAATCGCAATGCCCTGATTGTCTGCGACCTGCATCAGGAAACCCTACCGTTATTGCGGGAAAGTCCTGAAGTTCTTCGTCAGCGCTTGTATACCCGCCACGAAGAATTGGCCGAGGGCGAATTACCCGTTCCGCTTAAATTGGTGCAGATCAACCGTTGCCCAGTGCTGGCGCCACTCTCGGTATTGCGCCCGGCCGATCAACAACGGTTGGGCATCGACTTGACGTTGTTACAATCGCGTGGCGAACAGCTGGCCAATCAACAAGCACACTGGCAAGACAAGCTGGAACACATCTACGGCAAGGATGATTTCACGCCGAGTGAAGATCCTGAACAACAGTTGTATGACGGTTTTCTGGGCGACCGTGATCGGCGTTTGTGTGAGCAAGTTCGCACGCTGGAACCCGCGCAATTGGGCCAGGGGCACTGGATGTTCGATGACCCGCGCATGCCTGAACTGTTGTTCCGTTATCGGGCTCGCAACTTCCCTGAGACCTTGAACAGTGAAGAGCGTCAGCGTTGGTATGGCTTCTGTCAGCAACGCCTGAGCGACCCGCAGTGGGGCGCGCCGAATACCCTGGGTGATTTCGAGCAGGCGCGGCAGCGTGCCTGGGAAGGCGCCGACGAGGCGGGCCGGCGGGTTCTGGATGCGTGGCAGGAACACGCGCGAAAACTGCAGGCACAATTTGCAATTGCGCAGTGAATGGAAAAACAAAAACGCCGGCATTGAGCCGGCGTTTTTTTGTTGCGCTAAGCAACGTTGAGCGTGCGGACAATCAGTCCAGCAAGGTCGCCCAGCTTTCAACCACGTCACCACCCCACTTGGCTTTCCATTCTTTCAGGGTTTTGTGGTTGCCGCCTTTGGTTTCGATCACTTCACCATTGTGCGGGTTCTTGTATTGCTTGACCTTGCGCGCACGCTTAGTGGCGGTAGGCTTGACCGCGCCGCGAGGCGCTTTGCTCAGTTTCGACTCTGGGTCGAGCAGGGCAATCACATCACGCAGCGACTTGGAGTACTCGCCCATCAGCGTGCGCAGTTTGCCTTCGAACTCCAGCTCTTGCTTCAGCTTGTCGTCTTGCGACAGGTTGGCCAGGCGGGCTTGAAGTTCCTTGATGGCTTCTTCGGTGGCGCGGTACTCGTTAATCAGGGACATGGAGAGTTCCTTTAATGCGTGTTCAGAAATGTGTGCGCCAATAATAGACAGGCGATACTCGCAAGTAAACATACAAATGGGCCATTAACTGTTAATTAAGCTGTGACAACATTTCTCTGCGTGAACAAAAATTTACATTAGCCCTGCGTTTTGTCATGCCGCTGAACAGGGCCACGTCTTGTGTGCCTGGCGGTGTGCACAACGCACGCGGTGCGATCCATACTGCGTTTTTCCTGGCGGGCCGCTAGAATGAGCGCCTTTGCGAAGTTCTGGAGTCTCATTCATGCGCACCTATCGTCTGGTGATCGCCTGCCCCGACCGTGTTGGCATCGTGGCGAAAGTCAGTAATTTCCTGGCCTTGTACAATGGCTGGATCAACGAAGCTAGCCACCACTCCGATGAACAGAGTGGTTGGTTCTTCATGCGTCATGAAATCCGTGCCGAATCCCTGCCATTCGGTATCGAGGCATTCCGCGAGGCGTTCGCGCCCATCGCCGAAGAGTTCTCCATGACCTGGCGTGTGACCGACTCGGCGCAAAAGAAGCGCGTGGTGTTGATGGCCAGCCGCGAATCCCACTGCCTGGCCGACCTGCTGCACCGCTGGCACACCGATGAGCTGGATTGCGATATCCCCTGCGTTATCTCCAACCACAACGACCTGCGCAGCATGGTCGAGTGGCACGGCATTCCGTTCTTCCATGTACCGGTCGACCCCAAGGACAAGGCGCCAGCCTTCGCCGAAGTGTCGCGCCTGGTCCAGGAACACGCGGCCGACGTGGTAGTGCTGGCTCGCTACATGCAAATCCTGCCGCCGCAGCTGTGCCAGGACTACGCTGAAAAAGTGATCAACATCCACCACAGCTTCCTGCCGTCGTTCGTCGGCGCCAAGCCGTACCATCAAGCGGCCCTGCGCGGCGTGAAGCTGATCGGTGCGACGTGCCACTACGTGACCGAAGAGCTGGATGCCGGCCCGATCATCGAGCAGGACGTGGTACGTGTCAGCCATGCCGACAGTATCGAAGACATGGTCCGCTTCGGCCGTGATGTCGAGAAGATGGTGCTGGCCCGCGGCCTGCGTTATCACCTCGAAGACCGCGTGCTGGTGCACGGCAACAAGACCGTGGTGTTCGACTGATACCGAGCCGGTCTGCTTCGCAGCCCATCGCCGGCAAGCCAGCTCCCACAGGTGTGGCGCTAGCCTTGGAGGCTACACCGTTCGGGTGGGAGCCGGCTTGCCGGCGATGGGGCGCAAAGCGCCCCCTCAATCGCGAGGAAACGCTCATGCCAGACCCACGTGACAAAGCTGGCGCCTCACCACCGCCAACCCTCGGCGAGGGCTGCCTGGCCCGCTATGACCCCGAGGCCCTGAGTGACGCCGACGGCACCGACTTCCCCGGTGCAGCCGAACTCTGGCAGCAACTCAACCCGCCTGACGCCGCCAGCGCTCCAGCAGCGGGCGTGCCAGCAAACAAGCGAACACCGGCCCACCCGCCAGCAGATAAAAGTAGTACGTGACCGCGCGCCAGATAACGATCGCTGCCGCCGCTGTCGAACTGCCCACCAAGGGTGTGAGCAGGCTTGCCGAGGTCAATTCGGCGGCACCTGCGCCACCCGGCAACAGGCTGAACTGGCCGGCGCTGAGCGAGAGCATCTGCACCAGGAAGCTGGGGATCCACGACAGCTCCACGCCCAACCCCTTCAGCACCAGGTACAGCACGCTGTAACGCAGGCCCCAATGCGCGCAGGTCAGGGTGAAGACCAGTGCCAGCGTGCGCTTGGGCAGGCGCCAGGTTTGTGCCAGGGCGTCGATGAAGTGCAGCAGCTTGCGCGCCCAGCGGCGTTTACGCCCCGCAGACATCCCCAGGCGCTGTAACAGGCGACCGTTCAAGCGCATCAGCCCACGCCGGTAGCGCAGCAACCCCAGCACTACGACCAATGCCGCACACAGCAACAGTGCGCTGCCCAGCAACATGCTTTGCTGGCTGTGCCCCAGGCGGTGGAACAACGCATAGCCGGCAATCGCCAGCATCGCGCAGAAGAAAAACAGCAAGTCGTTCAACTGGTCCATGGCGAATACCGCGCCGCTGCGCGCCGGGCCAATGCGGTCGCGCGCCAGCAGGGCCATGAGGGTCAGCGGGCCGCCGCTGCCGCCAGGGGTGGTACAGATGGCGAACTCGGTGGCCATGACCACGCCGAGGCTGCGCAGGTAACGCAGTTGTGCGCCTTGCTGGCCGAGTAGCAGGCGCAGGCGAATGGCGTTGATCACCCAGCACAGCATGATCATGCCCAGCAGCATCAGTAACAGGCCGGGGTCGAAGCGTTGCAGGCGGGGCAGCAGTTCGCTGCCGCCCAGCAGCGTCGGTACCAACACCGCGCCCAGCAGGGCCAGGCCTAGCCAGCCCAGGCGATTCATGCGCTGGCCTGGCGGTCCAGCCAGGCGGACTTGGTCAACGGCTCGCGGCCCTCTGCCAGCAGCGCCTGCAGGGTGTGTAGCCAGTAGTCGCGTGATACGCGGTGGCGCATGTCCACCGGGTGCAGGCCGAGGCGCAGGGTCTGCGCGCCACGCCAGCGTTGGCATTGCCAGTCGCAAAGTACCTTCGACACCCTTCGGCGCCAGGCGCTGCGTGCGCTCCACACCAGGCCGGGGGCCTCGATGGCGGTGAACTCAGGCAGGCGGAACAGGTGCTGCGGTGTGCTGGTGTAGCGCAGCGGCAATTGGCGCAGGGCCTGGCGCGTGCCTTCGCTCATCAGCCAGGCGGGGGCAACGAAGCCGGCAACCGGCCAGGCTTGCCGCTCGAACACCGACAGGCCTTGCTCCAGGCGTGCCAGCGCCTGACGGTGATCCAGCCCATAGAATTCGCCTTCATGGGTATAGATGCGGCGCATGAAAAACGCCCCGGGGCTGCGCGGTGGCGCGCCGTCGTCAGCATGGTAGTAGCCATGCAGCGCCAGCTCATCACCCATTGCCAGGCGCCGGTCGAGCAGGCGGCAGAACGTGGGCGAGCGGTGCAGGGGGTTGCGGTGGTGAAAGTCTGGCACCACCAGCCAGGTCATGGGCACACCGCCGATCTTGTCGACGGCTTCGACGAAGGGTTGGTAGTCGGGCCAGGTCTCGGGCGCGATGTCGTGCAGCACCAGCATCAGGCTGCGTGCTGCGCTGCCGGTTTCAGCCATGGGCCCGCGCCCGCGGTTGGTGGCCGAGCACGGCCTGGTAATGCTGCAGCAGGCCGGCGACCACGTTGTCCCATGAATAGTGTTGCTCGACATGGCGGCGGGCTTGGGTGCCGAGGGTACGCACGCCCTCTTCGAACACCTGGCGCACCGCCTGCGCCATGGCTACCCCGTCATTGGCCTGGCACAGCCGCCCGCATTGTTCGTTGACGATCTCGCCAAAGGCACCGGCACGCACCGCCACCACTGGCGTCGCGCTGGCCATGGCTTCGAGAATGACCAGGCCAAAGGTTTCCTGGTCGCCGGCATGCACCAGCAGGTCGGCACTGGCCATCAGCCTGGCGACCTCCTGCGGCGGGCAGAAGTGGTCGATCACGCTGACGTTCTGCGGCACATTCGCAGGCATGTTGGAGCCCACCAGCAACAGGTGGTAGGGCCGGCCCAGGCGCTGCATGCAGTCGAGCAGAACCGGCAGGTTCTTTTCCCGCGAGCCACGGCCGGCGTAGATCAGCAGGCGGCTGGTGTCGGCAATCCCAAGTTCCGCGCGCAGGTGCGGGTCGCGGTGGTCGGGGTTGAAGGTGGCCAGGTCTACACCCAGGCGCTGCACATGCACATCGCGTATGCCCAGCCGGCGCAGTTTGTCGGCCATCACCTGGCTGGGGGCCAGCACCCGGTCGAAGTTGCCGTACAGCTTGCTGACGTAGGCTTCGACATTGGGCGTGAACCAATTGCCCATGCGGTTGCTCACCAGCAGCGGCAGGTCGGAATGGTAGAAGCCAATCACCGGCACATCCAACTGGCGGCGTGCCTCCAAGGCAGCCCAGGCGGTCAGGTACGGGTCGCCGACTTCGATCAGGTCGGGTTTGAGGCTGCGCAGCACATTGCACCAGGGCGCCAGGCGCACCGGGAAGCGGTAGCCATTGCCAAAGGGCAGGGGTGGGGCCGGCACCTGGTAGATGCCATCGGTGTGTTGCGCGCTGGCGCCGGGGATCAACAAGCTGTGGCGCACGCCTTGGATGGCATCGAGGCGGCGGTGTTTGGCATCAAGATAGGTACGTACGCCACCACTGGCGGGGGCGTAGAACATGGTGATGTCGGCAATGTGCACGATCAGCATCCCTCCGGGATCGTCTTCGGGTCTGTCATCCGGCCGTAATGGACCGGCGATGACGCGCCTAAAGGTTGACCTACCAGAAGGATAGTTTGTTCGATCGAGGTTGGGCTGGTTGCTGCGGGCTTGTAGGCGCAGCCTTGTGCTGCGAAGAGGTCGGCACGGACGCTACAGCTTTGTGGGCTGAGCTGGCCTCTTCGCAGCGCAAGGCTGCGCCTACAGGGGGCTATTGAGCAGTCACTAGATACGGAAGCTGCCCACCAGGTGCTTCAGGCGCGAAGCCTGTTGCTCCAGGTCCGAACACGCGCGCAGGGTGGCCTGCAGGTTTTCGACACCTTCCTGGTTGAGCATGTTGATCTCGTTGATGTCCATGTTAATCGCTTCGACCACGGCTGTTTGCTCTTCGGTGGCGGTGGCCACCGACTGGTTCATGCCGTCGATCTCGCCGATACGCACCGTCACGCTGTCCAGCCGCTCGCCGGCCTGGTTGGCGATCTGCACGCTGTCCTGGCTGTGGCGCTGGCTCTGGCCCATGGTATCGACCGACTCGCGGGCACCGACCTGCAGCTCTTCGATCATGGTCTGCACCTGTTGTGCCGACTCTTGGGTGCGGTGTGCCAGGTTGCGCACCTCGTCGGCGACCACGGCAAAGCCACGCCCGGCTTCACCGGCGCGGGCGGCTTCGATCGCCGCGTTCAAGGCCAGCAGGTTGGTCTGCTGGGAGATGCTGGTGATGACTTCGAGAATCTGGCCGATGTTGACGGTCTTGCTGTTGAGCGTCTCGATGTGCGCACTGGAGGTGACGATCAAGTCGGACAGGCGGTTCATCGCGGCGATATTGCGCTCGACCACCTGCTGGCCCTCTTCGGCCAGCAGCCGTGCGGAGCTGGCGTGTTGCGAAGCCTGGGCAGCATTGCCGGCGATTTCCTGTGCCGCGGCGCCCAGTTCGTTGATGGCGGCGGCGACGCTGTTGGTGCGGTTGGATTGCTCGTCCGAGTTGGTCATCGACGAGTTCGAGGCGCTGATCACGCGCAGGGCCACTTCATTGACCTGCTCGGTGGCCGAGGACACTTCGCGGATGGAACCGTGGATACGCTCGACGAAGCGGTTGAAGGCGCTGCCGAGCAGGCCGAATTCGTCGTGGTTGTGGATGCGCAGACGCTTGGTCAGGTCGCCTTCGCCTTCGGCGATGTCTTCCATGGCGCGGGTCATGGTCAGCAACGGTTGCATCAGCACGCGAATCAGCAGGCCGAGCAGGCCGATGATGATGACCACCGCGACCAGCGTGGCGATCACCGCCGAGGTGCGGAAGGTGCTGAGCATGGAGAAGGCTTTGTCCTTGTCCACCGACAGGCCGATGTACCAGTTGGCCGAAGGCAGGCCTTTGATCGGGGTGAAGGTGAGCAGGCGGGTCTCGCCCTGGGCCTGAACTTCTGTCAGCTCACCGGACAGTTTCGGCGTGTGCTGAGGGAATAGGTCTGACAGCGATTTCATCACCAGGCTCTGGTCCGGGTGTACCAGGATTTTGCCTTGGTCGTTGACCAGGAAGGCGTAGCCCATGCCGCCGAAGTTCAGCGAGTTGATGATCTGCACCAAGCCGTCGAGGGCCAGGTCGCCACCGACCACGCCCACGCTGTTGGAGACCTTGCTGAGGATGCCGATGACCATCTTGTTGGTGGTCATGTCGATGTACGGCTCGGTCAGGGTCGCGCCAGAGGCGTTCATGCCGCCCTTGTACCAGGGGCGGGTACGCGGGTCATAACCCTCAGGCATCTTGGCGTCCGGGCGCACGCTGAAACCGCCATCGACCTTGCCCAGGTACACCGTGAGGAAGCTTGTGATCAGGGCATTCTGCCCCATCAGGGTTTCAGCGTCGTTGGGGGCCTGGGCAATGTTCTGTGCCAGGTTCTCCACCAGCTTTATACGGCCTTCGAACAGGTTGCGGATATTGGTCGAAGTCGACTCGCCCATTTCAGTCAGATAATTCTCCAGATCCTCTCTGATGGCATTACGCTGGAGATAATCGTTATAGAGGGTGAACAGGCTGAAGGCGAGTATCACGATCAGTGAGGCCGCCAAGAGAATCTTGTGGCTGAAACGAAGGCTTTTGCTCATGGAGTAATCGGTTCCGCTAAGGTTTTATCGGGCGTTCGCACGAATACATCTGCAAGACAGTGCAACATCCCGGGAAGTCCTAGTTGGGTTGTTACTGTGTTCTAGGCGAATATCACCCCGAGGTATCGGCCGATACGCGGCAAAGCTTGAGAAGAGGATGAAAGAAGATGTCGGATTCTTCGCAAATAGTTGTAGGGGCGGGCCTTGATGGTCAGCCTGTCAATCAAGCCATGCGCCTCGCCAACCGTCACGGCCTGGTCGCCGGCGCCACGGGCACCGGCAAGACGGTCACCTTGCAGCACCTGGCCGAGGTGTTCAGTGATGCCGGCGTGGCAGTGTTCGCGGCCGATGTAAAAGGCGACCTGTGCGGCCTGGGTGCGGCGGGCGCACCGCAAGGCAAGGTGGCCGAACGCATTGCCGGCATGCCGTGGTTGGGGCATACGCCGCAGGCTTATCCGGTAAGCCTGTGGGATATCGCCGGGCAGTCCGGCCACCCCTTGCGCACGACCCTCAGCGAAATGGGGCCGCTGCTGCTGGGTAACCTGCTGGAACTGACCGACAGCCAGCAGGCAGCCTTGTATGCGGCATTCAAGGTGGCCGACCGTGAAGGCCTGCTGTTACTCGACCTCAAGGACCTCAAGGCGCTGCTGGCGCACCTGAAGGACAACCCGCAGATGCTGGGTGAAGACAGCGCGCTGATGACCAGTGCCTCCACCCAGGCCTTGCTGCGTCGCCTGGCGACCCTCGAGCAGCAAGGTGCCGAGGCGCTGTTCGGTGAGCCCGCGTTGCAACTCGAAGACTTGCTGCGGCCTGGCAGTGACGGCCGTGGGCGCATCCACCTGCTCGATGCCAGCCGGCTGGTGCATGAAGCGCCGAAGGTATATGCAACCTTCCTGCTGTGGCTGTTGGCGGAGTTGTTCGAGCAGTTGCCAGAGCGCGGCGATGCCGACAAGCCAGTACTGGCGCTGTTCTTCGATGAAGCGCATTTGCTGTTCAATGGCACGCCCAAGGCGTTGCAGGACCGCCTGGAGCAGGTGGTTCGGCTGATTCGCTCCAAGGGCGTGGGGGTCTACTTCGTGACCCAGTCGCCAGGTGATCTACCCGATGCCGTGTTGGCCCAATTGGGTTTGCGCATCCAGCATGGTTTGCGTGCGTTCACCGCAAAAGAGCAGAAGTCGCTGCGGGCCGTGGCCGATGGTTTCCGCCCCAACCCCGCATTCGACAGCCTGGCGGTGCTGACCGAGCTAGGTATTGGTGAAGCGTTGGTCGGTACGCTGGAAGACAAGGGCACCCCCGCCATGGTGCAGCGGGTGCTGATCGCGCCGCCGCAGTCGCGTATCGGGCCATTGAGTGCGGCTGAGCGCACTGCATTGATTACCTCGTCACCGCTGGCCGGGCGTTATGACAAGCCGGTGGACCGTGAGTCGGCTTATGAAATGCTCACTCAGCGCAAAGGTGAGCCTGTCGAGCCAGCGCCAGTGCCGAAGGCCGATGAAGAGAGCTTTGCCGACAAGGCTGGCGATTTTTTGCAGAGTGCAGCGGGGCAGGCGATCAAGTCCGCCGTGCGGCAGGCGGCCAATCAGTTGGGTCGGCAATTGGTGCGCGGGCTGATGGGGTCGTTGTTGGGGGGCAAGAAGCGCTAGCAGCGCCACGCACTGCAGGAGCAGCCTTGCGCTTCGAAGAGGCCGGTACAGCCCATGAAGCTGTAGTGCCTTTGCCGACGTCTTCGCAGCGCAAGGCTGCTCCTACAGAGGCGCGGTAATATGAAAAAGGCGCCCGAAGGCGCCTTTTTCTACAGCGGTGTCGCTCAGCCGATTGCCTTGGACGCCAGCCAGAACAGGCCAGCTGCCAAGCCCATCGAGGCAGGCAGGGTCAGGATCCAGGCCAGCAGGATGGTCTTCACGGTGCCGCCTTGCAGGCCGCTCTTGTTGGCGACCATGGTACCGGCCACGCCGGACGACAACACGTGGGTGGTCGATACCGGCAGGCTGAACACGTTGGCCATGCCGATGGCACAGGCCGCGGTGATCTGCGCCGACATGCCCTGGGCGTAGGTCATGCCTTGCTTGCCGATCTTCTCGCCAACGGTCAGGACCACGCGCTTCCAGCCGACCATGGTACCCAGGCCCAAGGCCAGGGCAACGGCCACGATCACCCAGAACGGTGCATATTCGGTGGTGGCGGTGAGGTCTTTGCGCAGCTTCTCCAGGTCCGCCTTTTCACGGGCATCCAGGCCTGGCAGCTTGCCGACCTTTTTCGCCGTGTCATCCAGGCAGAGCAGGTAGCGGCGAACTTCCACGCGCTTCTCGGCATCCAGGGTGTGGTAGTCGGTCACGCCCTTGAGCGAGGCCTGCAGTGCGGCGATGGTCGGCTCGGTCTGCTGCGGGTTGCAGCTGAACTGCTCCGGCAGGTCGCTCGCCTTGGCCTTGCCCAATGCCAGGAACTCACCCAGGGTGGCGGCATTGCGCTCGTAGAACTGGCTCATGTGCAGGGTGGCGTCGCGGGTGCGTTCGATCTGATAGGTGGTGCTGTTCAGGTCGAGCACGAACTTGGCCGGCACGATACCGATCAACACCAGCATGATCAGGCCAATGCCTTTCTGGCCATCGTTGGAGCCGTGCACGAAGCTTACGCCCATGGCCGAAATCACCAGTACCAGGCGGTTCCAGAACGGCGGGTGCTTCTTGTCGTCGAGCTTGCGGCGCTGTTCAGGCGTCTTGTGCATCTTCGACAGCGGGCGCCACCATTTAAGGCCGATCAGCACCAGCGCAGCGACCGCGAAACCGGCCATGGGCGAGACCACCAGCGACATGGCGATGTCGATCGCCTTCTGCCAGTTGACGCCATCGCCCAGCGGGATGTCGTTGATCAGGGCGTTGGCCAGGCCAACACCGAGGATCGAGCCGATCAGCGTGTGCGAGCTGGAAGCCGGGATACCGAAGTACCAGGTGCCCAGGTTCCAGGTGATGGCCGCAGCCAACAGCGAGAAGACCATGGCCAGGCCGTGTCCGGTGTTCACATTGATCAGCAGCTCTACCGGCAGCAGGTGAACGATGGCATAGGCCACCCCGACACCACCGAGCAGAACGCCGAGGAAGTTGAACACGCCGGAGAAGAACACGGCGAGGTGCGGCGGCATGGCTTTGGTATAGATGACGGTAGCTACCGCGTTGGCGGTGTCATGAAAGCCATTGATGAACTCGAAGGCGAGTACGAAGGTCAAGGCGAGCAGGAGGCTCACCAACACCCAGGCATCCAGTCCGCTGAATAAATCGATCATGAAGGTTGTCTGGCGGTCTTAGGGGGGCGGGATTATGCCAGAAAATATTGGCAATCGATGCACCTGCTACAGACCAATAGCACGCACTGTGACGCAGCCTTCACGCGCTTGCCAACGCTTCCATGAACAGTAGCGTCCGCAAAAAAGCGTGAAATATTCAAAAAATCGGCAAATGTCTGGGAAATAATCGACGCTTGACTGATTCAAACGGCCGTATGAAATTTGTGTAATTCCATTTCATCATCGACCTCTGAGTAAAGATCGACCGCGCCCGGGCAGGCCGGGCGACGAAGCGGAAGGCGGAACGTTGCGCTTACGGCTTGTCGCTGCGCAGTTCCTTTTCCATTTTTTCCAGTTCCTGATTGAACGCCTGGTCACGCACGCTGGCGCGCTTGCGCCACGGTTTGCGTTCGGGGTCCGGTTGAGCGGCGTAAGTGGTCACTTCACCACCGTAAACATCCTTGTAACGTTCAGCCTGGCGCTCGAGTTCTGCGCGCAGTTCATCTTTCGTCACAGTAGTACCTGAGTAAGTTGAATTAAGACTGTTGTTTTAGCTGTACAGCATGCCCCTGCGCATACAAAGGATGCCACAGGGAAAGCAGAGGGGGTGCCATACAGAACCTGCACATGCGTGGGTTGCCCGTAAGTGCTGGAGACAGCGGTGTGTTCCATTACCACAGCAACAAGGCGTACAACCCAATCGATTATAGCAACCGATAATTCTTCGAACAGGGATATTTACCAAAGCCTGACATGCCCGTCGAAGTAGTTGGGCTCAATGGGTAACGCGTCACACCGTGCGTATAACTTTGAAAGGAGCGAGCGGCAAAAGTTCGTCGGCCAGCCGTGGCGAACGCAGAAAGTAAAACGGCCTCGCACAAGGCGAGGCCGTTGCCTGGGACTTCTACGGTGGGTACCTGACCAGTCTCTCCAAAGAAGCCACAAAGTGGCATGAGAAAGGTATAAGCAAAAGTGTCAGCGGTCAATTGCGATTATCGGCCGTTCGTTCGATAATCGCACGACCCAGCGTTTTTTTTGAGGTGAGCGATGAGCGACGAAACAGCGGCCAACGAATCTGCCAACCCAGAGTCGGCACGCCCTGCCGCACCCGCCCTGGCGCCGCCGATCGTGGCGTCGCCGGCCAAGCGTATTCAGGCGTTTACTGGCGACCCGGATTTCATGACCTCCCTCGCGCGAGGGCTGGCAGTCATCCAGGCGTTTCAGGAGCGCAAGCGCCACCTGACCATCGCCCAGATCAGCCACCGCACCGAAATCCCTCGCGCAGCCGTGCGCCGTTGCCTGCATACCTTGATCAAGCTGGGCTATGCGACGACTGACGGGCGCACGTATTCACTGTTGCCCAAGGTGCTGACCCTGGGCCATGCCTACCTGTCGTCGACGCCATTGGCGATTTCTGCGCAGCCGTACCTGGACCGCATCAGTGACCAACTGCACGAGGCGGCCAACATGGCCACCCTCGAAGGCGACGACATCCTTTATATAGCCCGATCGGCGACTGTGGAGCGGTTGATCTCGGTCGACCTGTCGGTAGGCGGGCGCTTGCCGGCCTACTGCACGTCGATGGGGCGCATTCTGCTGGCGGCGATGGACGACACCAGCCTGCGCGAGTACCTCGACCGGGCTGACCTCAAGCCGCGCACCAGCCGCACCTTGCACGATGCCGAATCGTTGTTTGCCTGCATTCAGCAGGTGCGTGCTCAGGGCTGGTGCGTGGTGGACCAGGAACTGGAACAAGGGCTGCGTTCGATCGCCGTGCCGATCTATGACGCTTCGGGGCAGGTGCTGGCTGCATTGAACGTCAGCACCCACGTCGGGCGTGTGACGCGCAGCGAACTGGAGCAGCGCTTCTTGCCGATCCTGCTGGCAGCCAGTCGAGACCTTTGCCATCAATTGTTTGGTTGATGCCGCGCAAGGGAGGGCCGCTGAGCGCCCTTCCTGCCCCATTATCGAGCACGGACGCCTTTCCTGTTCGATAAACGCACAATGTCGTGCTCAGTGAATTGCGTCGTCCCGGTAGGCTGATTAATGTCTCTCGCAACGGTCGGCTTTGCCGACCGAACAAGAAAAACATGTGAGGCACATACCATGACTACTGTCCCATCGCTGCCGCGGCCGCACCCGCTCGCAGCACTGTTGTATCCAGGCTGACGCAGGCCGCCATCCTCCTACTATCGAACCCTGTACTTGCGCGCTGAGTGCAGTGGCATGGCCGTGCCCTAATTCTGGATAACAACAATGAACCAACCGCAAACCAACGTCGGCAAATGCCTCGACGTCCAGTCGTTCATCAACGACCAGCCGCTGTCCCGCTATCAATGGCGCGTCGTGCTGCTGTGTTTTCTAATCGTTTTCCTCGATGGCCTGGACACTGCCGCCATGGGCTTCATCGCCCCGGCCTTGTCGCAGGAGTGGGGCATCGACCGCGCCAGCCTCGGCCCGGTCATGAGTGCCGCGTTGATCGGCATGGTGTTCGGCGCACTGGGCTCAGGCCCGCTGGCCGACCGTTTTGGGCGTAAAGGCGTGCTGGTGGCTGCCGTGCTGGTGTTCGGCGGCTTCAGCCTGGCCTCGGCCTACGCGACCAATGTCGACCAGTTGCTGGTTCTGCGCTTCCTCACCGGGCTTGGCCTGGGTGCAGGTATGCCCAATGCGACGACGCTGCTGTCCGAATACACCCCTGAGCGGCTCAAATCGCTGCTGGTGACCAGCATGTTCTGCGGCTTCAACCTGGGCATGGCGGGCGGTGGGTTTATCTCCGCGAAGATGATCCCGGCGTATGGCTGGCATAGCCTGCTGGTGATCGGTGGCGTGCTGCCGCTGCTGCTGGCGGTGGTGTTGCTCATCTGGTTGCCGGAGTCGGCACGCTTCCTGGTAGTGCGTAATCGCGGTACGGATAAAGTCCGCAAAACCCTGGCGCCGATTGCGCCGCAGGTAGTGGCCCAGGCGGCCAGCTTCAGCGTGCCGGAGCAGAAGGCGGTGGCGGCGCGCAACGTATTCGCGGTCATCTTCTCCGGCACCTACGGCCTGGGCACGATGTTGCTGTGGCTGACTTACTTCATGGGCTTGGTGATTGTCTACCTGTTGACCAGCTGGCTGCCGACCCTGATGCGTGACAGCGGGGCCAGCATGGAGCAGGCGGCGTTCATTGGCGCACTGTTCCAGTTTGGCGGCGTGCTGAGCGCAGTCGGGGTGGGCTGGGCCATGGATCGCTTCAACCCGCACAAGGTCATCGGCATTTTCTACCTTCTGGCCGGGATGTTTGCCTACGCGGTGGGGCAGAGCCTGGGCAACATCACCCTGCTCGCCACCCTGGTACTGGTCGCTGGTATGTGCGTCAACGGGGCGCAGTCGGCCATGCCGTCGCTGGCTGCCCGCTTCTACCCAACCCAAGGGCGTGCCACGGGCGTTTCGTGGATGCTGGGCATCGGCCGCTTTGGTGCGATTCTCGGCGCCTGGAGTGGTGCGACGCTGCTGGGCCTGGGCTGGAATTTCGAACAGGTGCTGACAGCGCTGCTGGTGCCGGCGGCATTGGCGACGGTGGGTGTGGTCGTGAAAGGGTTGGTCAGCCACGCGGACGCGACCTGAGTGCCGAAGGGGGCCGCTTTGCGGCCCATTCGCAGCACAAGGCTGCTCCTACAGTAGAAATACATAAATGGTTCGATAATCGCACATAAGGTCGATTATCGGATTGTAAGGGACCTACCAGTCTCCTTAATCTGAACGCATTGATGAACCCTGACCGGGAGTCTCCAAAGCAAGCCGGCACCCCATGAATTCGCTGTCGCTGCAGTTCATTCGGGGGCCAATCCGCGAGCAGATCGTTGCGGCCATCCGCTGGGCGATCCGCTTTGCCGGCGACGTGCAGACCACCACCGAATCCACCCGAATCGAGATGTCCGCCTTACGCGACCTCGAAGCCCATACCGCCGCGGCCCATGGCCAGATGGCAGGAGAAGCCAAATGCGCGACGTATTCATCTGTGACGCCATCCGCACCCCGATCGGCCGCTTCGGCGGCACCCTGGCCGGCGTGCGCGCCGATGACCTGGCGGCAGTGCCGCTGAAGGCGCTGATCGAGCGTAACCCTTCGGTGCAGTGGGATCAGGTCGACGAAGTGTTCTTCGGCTGTGCCAACCAGGCCGGTGAAGACAACCGCAACGTGGCGCGCATGGCGCTGCTGCTGGCGGGCCTGCCTGAGAGCATTCCTGGCGTGACCCTGAACCGCCTGTGCGCATCGGGCATGGATGCCATCGGCACGGCGTTCCGCGCGATCGCCAGTGGCGAAATGGAATTGGCCATCGCCGGTGGCGTCGAGTCGATGTCGCGTGCACCCTTCGTGATGGGCAAGGCCGAAAGCGGCTACTCGCGCAACATGAAGCTTGAAGACACCACCATCGGCTGGCGTTTCATCAACCCGCTGATGAAGAGCCAGTACGGCGTCGATTCGATGCCGGAAACCGCTGATAACGTCGCTGACGATTACCAGGTGTCCCGCGCCGACCAGGATGCATTCGCCCTGCGCAGCCAGCAAAAGGCCGCCGCGGCCCAGGCAGCCGGCTTCTTCGCCGAAGAGATCGTCCCGGTGCGCATTGCCCACAAGAAGGGCGAAACTATCGTCGAGCGTGATGAACACCTGCGCCCGGAAACCACCCTGGAAGCATTGACCAAGCTCAAGCCGGTCAATGGCCCGGACAAGACGGTCACCGCAGGCAACGCATCGGGTGTCAACGACGGTGCTGCGGCACTGATCCTGGCCTCGGCGGAAGCGGTGAAGAAACACGGCCTGACCCCGCGTGCCCGGGTACTGGGCATGGCCAGCGGCGGCGTGGCTCCTCGGGTCATGGGCATTGGCCCGGTGCCTGCCGTGCGCAAGCTGACCGAGCGCCTGGGTGTGGCGATGAGCGACTTCGACGTGATCGAGCTGAACGAGGCGTTCGCCAGCCAAGGCCTGGCCGTGCTGCGTGAGCTGGGTGTGGCCGATGATGCGCCGCAGGTGAACCCCAATGGTGGCGCGATTGCCCTGGGCCACCCGCTGGGCATGAGTGGCGCGCGCCTGGTGCTGACAGCGTTGCATCAGTTGGAGAAGAGTGGCGGGCGTAAAGGCCTGGCGACCATGTGTGTGGGGGTAGGCCAAGGTTTGGCGTTGGCCATCGAGCGGGTTTGATCAGGCTCGGCCTCTTCGCGGGTAAACCCGCTCCCACAGGGATCCACGCAATCCTCTGTGGGAGCGGGTTTACCCGCGAAGAGGCCGGATCTATGAGACACAAGGCTAATGGCCAGCCGCGCAGCGGAACGAGTGTGTTACTAGGTATGTCTAGACTTACCTAGGACCCTCCAGGAGTAAAACCTCATGACCTCAACCTATTACACCGGCGAAGAACGCAGCAAGCGTATCTTCGCGATCGTCGGTGCCTCTTCAGGCAACCTGGTGGAATGGTTCGACTTCTACGTCTACGCCTTCTGCGCGATCTACTTCGCCCCGGCCTTCTTCCCCTCCGACGACCCCACTGTGCAGTTGCTCAACACCGCGGGTGTGTTCGCAGCGGGCTTCCTGATGCGCCCCATTGGTGGCTGGATCTTTGGCCGCCTGGCCGACCGCCATGGCCGCAAGAATTCCCTGATGATCTCGGTGCTGATGATGTGCGCCGGGTCCTTGATGATTGCCTGCCTGCCGACCTACGGCAGCATTGGTACCTGGGCGCCGGCGCTGCTATTGCTCGCCCGCTTGATCCAAGGCCTGTCGGTAGGTGGCGAGTACGGCACCACGGCGACCTACATGAGTGAAGTGGCACTGCGCGGCCAGCGCGGTTTCTTCGCCTCGTTCCAATACGTGACCCTGATCGGCGGCCAGTTACTGGCGGTGCTGGTGGTGGTCATCCTGCAGCAGTTGCTGACCGAGGACGAACTGCGCGCCTGGGGCTGGCGTATTCCGTTCGTAGTCGGTGCCGTGGCTGCGTTGATCTCGCTGATGCTGCGTCGCTCGCTGCACGAAACCAGCAACGCCGAAACCCGCAATGACAAAGACGCGGGCTCGATCAGCGGCTTGTTCCGCAATCACGCCGCGGCGTTCATCACCGTGCTGGGGTACACCGCCGGCGGTTCGCTGATTTTCTACACCTTCACCACCTACATGCAGAAGTACCTGGTCAACACGGCCGGGATGAACGCCAAGAGCGCCAGCTATGTGATGACGGGGGCGCTGTTCCTGTTCATGATCCTGCAGCCGTTCTTCGGCATGCTGTCCGACCGTATCGGCCGGCGTAACTCGATGCTGCTGTTCGGCGCCTTGGGCACGCTGTTCACCGTGCCCCTGTTGATGGCGCTGAAGACCGTGACCAGCCCGTTCCTGGCGTTCGTGCTGATCAGCCTGGCCTTGTGTATCGTCAGTTTCTACACCTCGATCAGCGGCCTGGTAAAAGCGGAGATGTTCCCGCCGCAGGTGCGCGCACTGGGTGTGGGCCTTGCGTATGCGGTGGCCAACGCCATGTTCGGCGGGTCTGCTGAATACGTGGCCTTGGGCCTGAAAACCCTGGGCATGGAAAACACCTTCTACTGGTACGTGACGGCCATGATGGCGGTTGCCTTCTTGTTCAGCCTGCGCCTGCCGAAGCAGGCGGCGTACCTGCACCATGACGATTAAGGACCTGCAATGACGTACCGTGCGGACAACCAGCTGTTCGATGCCTACTTCACCGCGCCGGCCATGCGCGAGATTTTCTCAGACCGTGGCCGCCTGCAGGGCATGCTCGATTTCGAAGCCGCCCTGGCCCGCGCCGAAGCGGCCGCCGGGCTGGTGCCGCACAGTGCGGTGGCGGCCATTGAGGCGGCCTGCAAGGCTGAGCGTTACGACGCTGGCGCCCTGGCCGATGCCATTGCCAGTGCTGGCAACTCGGCGATCCCGTTGGTGAAGGCGCTGGGCAAAGTGATCGCCAGCGGCGTGCCCGAGGCCGAGCGCTACGTGCACCTGGGCGCCACCAGCCAGGACGCCATGGATACCGGGCTGGTACTGCAACTGCGCGATGCCCTCGACCTGATCGAGGCAGACCTCGCTCAACTGGCCGATACCCTGGCGCGCCAGGCCTTGCAACATGCCGACACCCCGATGGTGGGGCGTACCTGGCTGCAACACGCCACGCCGGTCACCTTGGGCATGAAGCTGGCCGGTGTGCTGGGCGCGCTGACCCGTCATCGCCAGCGGCTTCAGGAGCTGCGCCCGCGCCTGCTGTGCCTGCAGTTCGGTGGTGCGTCTGGCAGCCTGGCAGCGTTGGGCAGCAAAGCCATGCCGGTGGCCGAGGGGCTGGCCGAGCAGCTCAAGCTGCACTTGCCCGAGCAACCCTGGCACACCCAGCGCGACCGGCTGGTGGAATTTGCCTCGGTGCTGGGCCTGATCGCCGGCAGCCTCGGCAAGTTTGGCCGCGATGTCAGCCTGCTGATGCAGACCGAGGCGGGGGAGGTGTTCGAGCCTTCCGCGCCAGGCAAGGGTGGTTCGTCGACCATGCCGCACAAACGCAACCCGGTGGGTGCCGCCGTGCTGATCGGTGCCGCTACCCGCGTGCCGGGCCTGTTGTCGACCTTGTTCGCCGCCATGCCTCAAGAACATGAACGCAGCCTTGGCCTGTGGCATGCCGAATGGGAAACCCTGCCGGATATCTGCTGCCTGGTTTCCGGCGCCCTGCGCCAGGCCCAGGTGATTGCCGAAGGCATGCAGGTCGATGCCGAACGTATGCGCCGCAACCTCGACCTGACCCAGGGGCTGGTGCTGGCCGAGGCGGTCAGCATTGTCCTGGCTCAGCGCCTGGGCCGTGACCGTGCTCATCATTTGCTCGAGCAGTGCTGCCAGCGCGCCGTCGCCGAACAGCGCCACCTGCGTGCCGTGCTGGGTGACGAGCCGCAGGTCAGTGCCGAGTTGTCGGCAGAAGAACTCGATCGCTTGCTCGACCCTGCCCATTACCTTGGCCAGGCCCGCGTCTGGGTGGCGCGCGCCGTGGCCGAACATCAACGTTTCACTGCCTGAAGGAGACTGCTGTGGCGCATTTGCAACTGGCCGATGGCGTACTGAACTATCAAATCGATGGCCCGGCGGATGCTCCGGTGCTGGTCTTGTCCAACTCCCTCGGCACCGACCTGGGCATGTGGGACACGCAGATCCCCGTGTGGAGCGAGCACTTCCGTGTGCTGCGCTATGACACCCGCGGCCACGGCGACTCGCTGGTGACCGCCGGCCCTTACAGCATCGAGCAACTGGGCCGCGACGTCGTGGCCTTGCTCGACGCCCTGGACATCAACAAGGCGCACTTCGTCGGCCTGTCGATGGGCGGCCTGATCGGCCAGTGGCTGGGCATCAACGCCGGCGAGCGCCTCGCCAGCCTGACCCTGTGCAACACCGCCGCCAAGATTGGCAGCGATGAGGTCTGGAACCCGCGTATCGACACCGTGCTCAAGGGCGGCCAACAGGCTATGGTCGCGCTGCGCGACGCGTCCATCGCCCGCTGGTTCACCCCGGCCTTCGCCCAGGCGCAGCCCGAGCAGGCCCAGCGTATCTGCCAGATGCTCGCGCAGACCCAGCCTGAGGGCTATGCGGCCAACTGCGCTGCGGTACGCGACGCCGACTACCGCGAGCAGGTTCAGCGTATCCAAGTGCCGACGCTGATCGTTGCCGGTACTGAAGACGTGGTGACCACGCCGGAACATGGCCGCTTCATGCAGGCGGCTATCAAGGGTGCCGAGTATGTCGATTTCCCGGCGGCGCACCTGTCCAACGTCGAGATTGGCGAGCGCTTCAGCCGCCGTGTACTCGACTTCCTGCTGGCCCACTGAGGACAACGCCATGGATGAGAAACAACGCTACGACGCGGGCATGCAAGTGCGCCGCGCGGTGCTGGGCGATGCCCACGTGGACCGCAGCCTGGAGAAGCTCAACGACTTCAATGGCGAGTTCCAGGAAATGATCACTCGCCATGCCTGGGGTGATATCTGGACCCGCCCCGGCCTGCCGCGCCATACCCGCAGCCTGATCACCATCGCCATGCTGATCGGCATGAACCGCAACGACGAGCTCAAGCTGCACCTGCGCGCCGCTGCCAACAATGGCGTGACCCGTGACGAGATCAAGGAAGTGCTGATGCAGAGCGCGATCTATTGCGGTATTCCGGCAGCCAATGCCACCTTCCACCTGGCGGAGTCGGTGTGGGATGAGCTGGGGGTTGAGTCGCGCGCTTGATCCTTGCGGCCTTTGTAGGAGCGGCCTAGCGTCGCGATCGGGCCGCAAAGCGGCCCCAACAGTATTTGCGGTATCACTGAAACCTGGGGCCGCTACGCGGCCCGATCGCGACGCAAGGCCGCTCCTTCGACCTCAGTGTTACCGGCCCGGCGTTGGCTTCCACGGCCCGCTTCAGCGCGGGGCACAACCCCAGCATGAATGCAGCTTCGGCCACCACGAACAGCGGGCCGATGATCAGCCCGCTGATGTCGTCGACGAACGCCGGCTTGCGGCCCTCGTAGTAGTGGCCGACGAACTGGATGATCCAGCCCAGCACAAATGCCCCCAGCCCAGCCCCCAGCCACAGCCCGGTGCTTTGCACCGCCAGTACCTGGCCAACCCACAGGCACAGCCCCAGCAGCAGGCCCATGACCAGCCCGAAGCGCAGGTCCAGGCGCAGGTAGAACCACACCGAGGCGGCGGCCGCCAGCAGGGCAGGTGACAGCCAGATGCCTGCAATGTCCCAGCCTGGGCGCGACAGCAGGATGGTCACGGCCAGCACGATCAGTGGAATGCCGACGAAATGGGTGGCGATGTTGCGCGGGTCGCGGTGGTAATGGGCGTACTGGCTCAGGTGCTCTTCGAGGTTTTTCATTGTTGTGCCTCCCTGGTTTGCCTGATCGGGTTTACTGCCTGTGCCGGCCTCTTCGCGGGCAACCTATATTGCTCAGGATAGCCTGCAGCCCACCAGCATCATCACTTCAGCGAATGGCAGCACTCCGCAGGGGCGCATCCAGCCCCACCAGCGTCTCGATCATCGCCCGCGCCGCCGGCGACAACCGGTAACCGCTGCGGCTGACCACGCCGCAGCGCACGCTGAGCACCTCCAGTGCGGGCGGCAGGTTGCGCCAGTGCAGGCGCACCAGGCTGCCGGCCGCCAGGTCTTCGGCAACGGCTTCTTCGCTGGCGGTACCGATTGCATTACTGGCCTGCACGACACTGCGCAGCACCGCCAGGTGCTCGGTCTGCAGGTGCGGGGTGAAGTCGCTGCGCCCGCTCAGGTTGGCCAGGCGCTTGCGCACACCGGGCGCGAGCAGGGCGCTGGCCAGCGGGTAGGTGAACAGGTCGTTGGTCGACAAGCTGTCCTTGGCCAGCAACGGGTGGCCGGGGCGGCAGAAGAACAGGCCGGGGCGTGGCGAAAGCGGCTCGGTATGGAAGTTGGGGTCGGCCTCGAACGGCCGGATGTCGTCGACGAAGAATTCGATCTGCTCACGGCGCAGTGCCTGGCCGAGGCGCTCGGCATTGTCCACCAGCAGCGAGGTACGAATACCCGGGTGGCTGTCGATGAAGTGGCGCAAGGCATCGGGGACCAGGCGAACAGCCAGGGCCGGGCCGCTGCCGAAGTGCAACTCGCCAGCGTCGAGCTTGGTCATCTGTAGCACTTCGTTGCTCAACTGCGCGGCACCTTGCACGAGGCGGCGTGCGTGCTGCAGCACCACCAAGCCTTCCGGGGTGGGTGGCAGGGCCTTGCTGGCGCGGTCTACCAGGGCGCAGCCGAATGTCTGCTCCAGGCCCTGGATGGCCCGGCTGAATGCAGGCTGGGTGATACCCATGGCTTCAGCGGCGCGGACAAAACTGCGGTATTCGTTGAGGGCGATGAAGTAGCGCAGTTGACGGAGGTCCATGTCGCGGCTCTGGGGCGGGGATCAGGGCTCGATTTAAGCTGTTACAGCTTATGTCGTCAACGAAGGTTTGTTTAGGTTGTTATGCAATAAAGTTATTTGTGCGTCAAGTCATCCGGCCTCTTCGCGGGTAAACCCGCTCCCACCCTGTGGGAGCGGGTTTACCCGCGAAGAGGCCTGTGAAATTACAGCAGGTTCAACGGGTAGCTCACGATCAAGCGGTTCTCATCGAACGCGTTGGTGCTGAAGTCCCGGCGCATGGTCGAGTTTCGCCACTTCAACGAAAGGTCCTTGAAACTGCCCGACTGCACCACATAAGCCAGTTCCGTTTCCCGCGCCCATTCCTTGCCGTCGTCAACGCCACCTGCAGTCACGTTGTCACCCTTGATATAGCGGTTCATCAGGGTAAGCCCCGGTACCCCGACAGTGGCGAAGTTGAAGTCATGGCGCACCTGCCACGAGCGTTCCTTGGCGTTGTCGAAGCTTGAGTTGTAGCTGTCGTTGGCCAAGGTGCCGCCGCTGGTGCCGTTGACGCGCATCCAGGCGTCATCGCCGCTGACCTTCTGCAGGCCGACGTAGACGGTATGGCCCTGGTAGCGAGCCGAGAGCAGCGCCGAGGCGGTGCGGTTGTCCAGGTCGCCGGCGCGCTCGGCACCGTCTTCCTTGCCGGTGAAGTAACCGAGGTTGGCGCCCAGGGTCCAGTCGCCCAGTGGCTGGCTGTGGACCAGGTTGAGGTACTGCTGGCGGTAGATGTCCTTGAGCTGGGCATCCCACAGGGCAATCGTCGTGCGCTTGTCGTTGAAGGTGTATTCACCGCCGCCGAAGTTGAAGCGGTCGGACGTGAAAGCACCGCGGCCATTGAGCGACATGTCTTCCATGCTGGCGTCGTTGCGCGGGCTGTTGGCGCGGAACTGGCCGGCGTACAGGGTCAGGCCGTCGATCTCCTTGGAGGTCAGCTGGCCGCCGCGGAAGGTTTGTGGCAGCGAGCGACCATCGTCGGAGCGCAGGATCGGCAGCACCGGCATCCATTCGCCGACCTTCAACTCGGTCTGCGAGAGTTTGGCTTTCAAGGCCACGCCCAGGCGGCCGAAATCATCGGCGGGGCGGCCATTGTCGTGCACCGGCAGCAGGTGGGTGTTGGTGGTGCCTTTACCGCCATCGAGCTTGACCGAGTACAGGCCCAGTACGTCCATGCCGAAACCGACGGTGCCCTGGGTAAAGCCGGAGCGGGCGTCGAGGATGAAGCTTTGGGTCCATTCTTCGGCCTTGGCCTGCGGGTGTGCCGGGTCGACGAAATTGCGGTTGATGTAGAAGTTGCGCAGGTTGAGGGTGGCCTTGCCGTCTTCGATGAAACCACCGTCGGCGGCGAACACGGGGAGGGTGCAGGACATGGCCAACAGGCCTGGCAGCAGCTGGCGTGCGGGGTACGAAATGCTCATCTGTCGTGGATCTCTTGTTTTTATTGGCGAACCGTTGCATTGCAGGATGCGGCCTGCAAGCACGGGTCTTTTGATGAACGTGGGCAACGTTGCGTGAGCGGATGGTGCGGGGTAGGGAAGGGGCGAGGCAATTCGTCGCAGACGGTATGGGGCGATTATCGAACGGAATGTTCCAGTTGGTTAATTGTTTTCATGTGCCGGCCTCTTCGCGGGCAACCGAAAACAAAAAGCCCACCGCGAAGGTGGGCTTGATGCTGCTAGCGGATCATTCAGCTTTTCGGTGTTTGAACCGAAGCTTGCTGATTGGCCTGACCGGTCTTCTCGTACCAGCCACCGCCGAGCGCCTTGTACAGGTTGACCTCGCTGGTCAGCTGCGACAGGCGATCACCGATCAGTGCCTGCTGGGCGCTGAATAGGTTGCGTTGGGCGTCGAGGAAGGTCAGGTTGCTGTCGATACCGATACGGTAGCGACGCTCCGCCAGGCGGTAGTAATCCTGGTTGGCCTGCACCAGGTCACGTTGTGCCTGCAACTGCTCTTCGAAGGTCTTGCGCGCCGCCAGGCCATCGGAGACTTCCTGGAAGGCGGTCTGGATGGTCTTTTCGTACTTGGCGACGTTGATGTCCTTCTGGATCTTCGAGTAGTCCAGGCTCGCCTTCAGGCTACCGGCGTTGAAGATCGGCAGGTTGATCTGCGGCTGGAACAGCCAGGTACCCGACCCCCCCTTGAACAGGCCGCCCATGTCCGGGCTCAGGGTACCGGCATTGGCGGTCAGGCTGATGCTCGGGAAGAACGCTGCGCGGGCCGCGCCGATGTTGGCGTTGGCGGCCTTGAGCAGGTGCTCGGCTTCCTGGATGTCTGGGCGACGCTGGAGGATGTCCGACGGCAGGCCGGCCGGTACTTCGGCCAACTGGTCGGCATTGAGCTCCAGTGGCGTAGGCAGGTCGGCCGGTACGCCGGTACCCAGCAGCACGGTCAGGCTGTTGAGGTCCTGTGCAACCAGGCGCTGGTACTGCGAGTACTTGACCCGCGCGCCTTCCACGGCGGTGCGTGCCTGGCTGAGGTCGAGGGCAGAGGCCACGCCGACTTCATTGCTGCGACGGGTCAGGTTGTAGCTTTCCTGGTAGGTCTTCAGCGTTTCTTCGGTCAGCTTGAACAGCGCCTGATCCGCCTGCCAGGTGTAGTAGGCGTTGGCCACGCTGGCCACCAGGGCGATCTGCGTGGAGCGCCGCGCCTGCTCGCTGGACAGGTAGGTTTCCAGGGCCTGCTCGCTCAGGCTGCGCACCCGGCCGAACAGGTCGAGTTCATAGGCGCTGACGCCGAGGGTGGCCGAGTACTGGCTGGTGATATCGGCTTGGCCGGTCTGCGACATATTCGCCGGTACCCGCTGGCGGCTGCCGCTGCCGGTGGCCGAAACGGCCGGGAACAGGTCGGCCCGCTGGATGCGGTACTGCGCACGGTAGGCGTCGATGTTCAACGCCGCGACACGCAGGTCGCGGTTGTTGACCAGCGAGGTCTGGATCAGCTGCTGCAGGGCCGGGTCGTGGAAGAACTGGCGCCAGCCCTGTTCGGCGGCGGCAACGTCTGCCGCTTCGGTCGGCGAGTACGCAGGGCCTTGCGGCCACTGCGCTGCCACCGGCGCTTCCGGGGTCTGGTAGTCAGGGATCAGCGAGCAGCCGCCAAGAATCAAAGCGGTTACCGCCAGGGACAACAAAGACTTGGTCATTGCCCAGCCTCATAACGTGGAGTTTCAGGGGTGACGTCTTTTTCCGGCTGTTTGCTGCCGAACAGCGACGACACTGCGACGAAGAATAGCGGTACCCAGAAGATTGCCAGGACGGTGGCGCTGATCATGCCGCCGATCACGCCGGTGCCGATGGCGTGCTGGCTGCCGGCGCCCGCGCCGCTGGCGATGGTCAACGGTACCACGCCAAGGATGAACGCCAGCGAGGTCATGATGATCGGGCGCAGACGCATGCGGCACGCCTCGATCGCGGCGTCGTACAGGCTGCGGCCCTGCTCGTGCAGTTCTTTGGCGAACTCGACGATCAGGATCGCGTTCTTCGCCGCCAAGCCGATGGTGGTCAACAGGCCGACCAGGAAGTACACGTCGTTGGACAACCCGCGCAGGCTGGTGGCGATCAGTGCACCGATGATCCCCAGCGGTACGACCAGCACGACGGCGATCGGGATCGACCAGCTTTCGTACAGCGCTGCCAGGCACAGGAACACGAACAGGACCGAGAGGGCAAACAGTGCCGGCATCTGCGAGCCGGAGAGTTTTTCCTCGTAGGACATGCCGGTCCAGGAGAAGCCGATACCGCTTGGCAGTTCGCCGGCGATACGCTCGACTTCGGCCATGGCCTCACCGGTACTGTAGCCAGGCGCTGGCGCACCGAGAATTTCCATCGCCTCGACGCCGTTGTAGCGGGACAGCTTCGGCGAACCGTAGGTCCATTCACCTTTGGCGAAGGAGGAGAACGGCACCATCTCGCCTTTGCCGTTGCGCACGTACCACTTCTGCAGGTCTTCCGGGCTCATCCGGGCGTTCGGTTCGCCTTGGATGTACACCTTCTTGACCCGGCCACGGTCAATGAAGTCGTTGACGTAGCTGGCACCCAGGGCAATCGACAGGGTGTTGTTGATGTCGGCAATGGTCACGCCCAAGGCGCTGGCACGTTCGTCATCGATGGTCAGCTGGTACTGCGGCTCATCGTTCAGGCCGTTCGGGCGCACGGCACTGAGCACCTTGCTCTGCGCGGCTTTTGCCAGGAACTGGTTGCGTGCTTCCATGAGCTTGGCATGGCCGACACCGCCGCGGTCCTGAAGGAACACGTCGAAGCCGGTGGCGTTACCCAGTTCGAGTACGGCAGGCGGGGCGAAGGCGAACACCATCGCATCGCGGAAGGTGAAGAAGTGCTGCTGGGCACGCTGGGCCAGGGCGAACACGCTGTTCTCCTTGGAGCGCTCATCCCACGGCTTGAGCATGATGAAGGCCATGCCCGAGCTTTGACCGCGGCCGGCGAAGTTGAAGCCGTTGACGGTGAACACCGACGACACGGTATCGGCTTCGTCCTTGAGCAGGTACTCACGCATCTGGTCGACCACCGCCTGGGTGCGTTCAGCACTGGAGCCTGCCGGGGTCTGCACCTGGGCAAACAGCACGCCCTGGTCTTCTTCAGGCAGGAATGCCGTCGGGATGCGTGCGAACAGCCAGATCATGCCAACCACGATCAGCGCGTAGGCCAGCAGGAACGGCACCTTGTTGCGCAGGATGGTACCGACGCTGCGCTCGTAGCCGTTTACGCTGCGGTCGAAGTTACGGTTGAACCAGCCGAAGAACCCACCTTTGGCCACATGGTGCTCGCCCTTTTTCAGCGGCTTGAGCATGGTGGCGCACAGTGCCGGGGTGAAGATCAGCGCCACCAGCACCGAAAGGCCCATGGCCGAGACGATGGTGATGGAGAACTGCCGATAGATCACACCGGTGGAGCCGCCGAAGAAGGCCATTGGCAGCAGTACCGCCGACAGCACCAGGGCGATACCCACCAGGGCTCCCTGGATCTGCTCCATGGAGCGCTTGGTCGCTTCCTTGGGTGGCAACCCCTCTTCGGACATTACCCGCTCGACGTTTTCCACCACGACGATGGCGTCGTCCACCAGCAAGCCGATGGCCAGGACCATGGCGAACATGGTCAGGGTGTTGATGCTGAAGCCCGCAGCGGCAAGGATGCCGAAAGTACCCAGCAATACCACCGGTACGGTCATGGTGGTGATGATGGTGGCGCGGAAGTTTTGCAGGAACAGGTACATCACCAGGAACACCAGGACCACGGCTTCGATCAGGGT
Organism: Pseudomonas sp. LAIL14HWK12:I10; assembly: GCF_900184205.1. Taxonomy (NCBI): domain Bacteria; kingdom Pseudomonadati; phylum Pseudomonadota; class Gammaproteobacteria; order Pseudomonadales; family Pseudomonadaceae; genus Pseudomonas; species Pseudomonas sp. LAIL14HWK12:I10. The sequence goes on from NZ_FXWU01000009.1 coordinate 123,503, forward strand.
GTGGATTACCCCGCTGATCGATTCGGTGACCACCGGCGTGGTGTCATACGGGAACACGGCCTTCACGCCAGGCGGGAAGAACGGCTCGAGGTCGCTGATGGTCTGGCGCAGGGCCTTGGCGGTGTCCAGGGCGTTGGCACCGGTGGCCAGCTTGACCGCCAGGCCCGACGCCGGCTTGCCGTTGAACTGGGCGCTGACGGCGTAGTTCTCGCCGCCCAGGCCTACTTCGGCGACATCGCCCAGGCGTACTTGGGAACCGTCGCTGTTGACCTTGAGCAGAATTTTCTCGAACTGCTCGGCGGTTTGCAGGCGGGTCTTGCCGATGATGGTGGCGTTAAGCTGGGTACCCGGCAAGGCCGGCAGGCCGCCGAGTTGGCCGGAGGACACCTGCACGTTCTGCGCGGCAACTGCAGTCTTGACGTCGACTGGGGTCAGCTGGAACTTGTTCAGCTTGGCCGGATCGAGCCAGATACGCATGGCGTACTGTGCACCGAACACCTGGAAGTCACCCACGCCGGCAGTCCGCGAAATCGGGTCCTGCATGTTCGAGACGATGTAGTTGGCCAAGTCGTCCTTGGTCATGCTGCCATCTTCGGACACCAGGCCGATCACCAGCAGGAAGTTTTTAACCGCCTTGGTGACGCGGATACCTTGTTGCTGCACTTCTTGCGGCAACAGCGGCGTAGCCAGGTTCAGCTTGTTCTGAACCTGAACCTGCGCGGTGTCGGCGTTGGTGCCTTGCTCGAAGGTAGCGGTGATGGTCATGCTGCCGTCGGAGTTACTTTCCGAAGACACATAACGCAGGTTGTCGATACCGTTGAGCTGCTGCTCGATGACCTGCACCACGGTGTCCTGCACCGTCTGCGCCGAGGCGCCCGGGTAGGTCACGGCGATGGCGATGGCCGGTGGCGCGATGCTCGGGTACTGGTTGATCGGCAACTTCAGGATCGACAGTGCCCCGACCAGCATGATCACCAAGGCGATCACCCAGGCGAAGATCGGGCGATCGATAAAGAACTTCGACATGGTTTACTCCGCTTTGGCGTCTGCTTTCGCCGCGTTGGCCTGATCAGGGCTGGCCGGCTTGTTGACGTTGGTGGCTTCGCTGACCTTGACCTCGACGCCTGGGCGCACGTATTGCAGGCCTTCGGTGATCAGGCGGTCGCCTGGGTTCAAGCCTTCCTCAATCAGCCAGTCGCTGCCCAGGGTGCGGCTGGCCTTGAGCTGACGCAGTTCGACCTTGTTTTCCTGGTTGACCACCAGTGCGGTCGGCGCGCCCTTGAGGTCGCGGGTCACGCCCTGCTGTGGGGCCAGGATGGCGTTGGCGTTGACCCCGGCGCGCAGGCGGGCATGCACGAACATGCCAGGCAGCAGGGTGTGGTCGGGGTTCGGGAAGATCGCGCGCAGGGTCACCGAGCCGGTGGTCTCGTCGACCGCGACTTCGGAGAATTCCAGGCGCCCCTGCTGCTTGAACAGGCTGCCGTCTTCGAGCACCAGTTGCACTGAGGCGGCGTTGTCGCCGGCCTTTTGCAGCTGGCCGCTTTCCAGGTCACGGCGCAGCTTGAGCAGCTCGGCGGTGGACTGGGTGACGTCGACGTAGACCGGGTCGAGTTGCTGGATGGTCGCCATGGCGTTGGTCTGGCCATTGCTCACCAGTGCACCTTCGGTGAACGTGGAACGGCCGATGCGGCCGCTGATCGGTGCCAGGACCTTGGTGTAGCGCAGGTCGATCTGGGCGCTCTTCAGTGCTGCCTCGGCCTGCAATCGTTTGGCATTGGCGTCGTCGTATTCCTGTTTGGAGACGGCTTGTTCATCGATCAGCTGCTTGTACCGCTCGGCCAGCGAGCGGGTCGCCTGCAGGTTGGCCTGGGCATTGGCCAGGTTGGCTTCATAGACGGCAGGGTCGATCTGGTAGAGCTGCTGGCCTTCCTTGACGTCGCTGCCTTCTTTGAAGAGGCGCTTGAGGATGATGCCATTGACCTGTGGGCGCACTTCGGCGACGCGATAGGACGTGGTACGCCCCGGCAATTCCGAGGTCAGGGTGAAGGCTTGTGGTTGGAGGGTCACGACGCCGACCTGAGGAGCCTGCGCGGCAGGCGCTGCTTCTTCTTTCTTGCAGCCACTGAGCAGTGTTGCCAGGGCGACGGCGGAAACCAGAGCGGTAACGGCTGGCTTGAATTGCATGAGGATCCTCGGGGCGCTGGAGCAGGAGACGCTCAAGAGTAATGGAAGAGTCTTGTCAGAAAAATGCTATCGGGTGGATAAATAGCTTGCTAAGGAATATACTTACATTCATGGTTGTTTGTAAATACCGCTGGGTAGTACTTGGCTACTGCCGCAGCCCTTGATTAGCCCATCCGGGAGACGCCCTGCAGAGGCGACCCCGGCGGTTTCCCCGTGTGCGCCGCGCGCTCGGGCCCAGATGAGGTTGTACTGCCATGGTCCGTAGAACCAAAGAAGAAGCCCAGGAAACCCGCGCCCAGATTATCGAGGCGGCGGAAAAGGCCTTCTACAAGCGCGGGGTTGCGCGAACCACCTTGGCTGACATCGCCGAATTGGCGGGCGTGACCCGAGGTGCGATCTACTGGCACTTCAATAATAAAGCCGAACTGGTGCAGGCGTTGCTCGACAGCCTGCACGAAACCCATGACCACCTTGCGCGTGCGAGCGAAAGCGAGGATGAGCTGGACCCGCTTGGTTGCATGCGCAAGCTGCTGTTGCAGGTGTTCAACGAGCTGGTGCTCGATGCCCGAACCCGGCGTATCAATGAGATTCTGCATCACAAGTGCGAGTTCACCGATGACATGTGTGAAATTCGCCAGCAGCGCCAGAGCACGGTGCTGGATTGCCACAAGGGCATTACCCTGGCGCTTGCCAATGCAGTGCGCCGGGGCCAGTTGCCTGCCGAGCTGGATGCCGAGCGCGCGGCGGTGGCCATGTTTGCCTATGTCGATGGCCTGATCGGGCGCTGGTTATTGCTGCCAGACAGTTTCGATCTGCTACGTGACGTCGAAAAATGGGTCGACACTGGGCTGGATATGCTGCGCTTGAGCTCGGCTCTGCGCAAATGACTCTTTGTTAAGGATTGTGAGGGAGTGTTTCCTCATTGTATTAACGGGGCATTAAAAGCGGGGGCCGCGCTGCGGCCCATCGCAGGCAAGCCAGCTCCCACAGGCGTGGCGCTGTACTTGTAGGAGCGGCCTTGTGTCGCGAAAGGGCCGCAACGCGGCCCCAGCAGGCTCAACGCCCACGCAATTGCCGGTCCGGCAACGCCAACGCCACCACCAGCCCCAGCAGTGCGATCACGCCACTGCCCATCAGCAAATGCCTGAACGTCTCCAGCAACCGCGCTTGCGTCTGCGGGTCTGCCTCGCCAGCCTTCAGGCTCCCCAGCAATGGATTGCCCAGCAACTCGAACCCACCTTGGTGCAGCAACGCCAGCAGCAGGCTGGACATGCACGCCACACCCATGGCTCCCCCGAGTGAGCGGAACAGGTTGGTGGTACTGGTAGCCACGCCGATGTCCTTGATGTCCACGGCGCTCTGCGTGCCCACCAGCGAAGTCGGAAACTGCAGCCCGCAGGCTATGCCGGTCAGCAGCATGAACACGGCACTGAGCAGGGCCGACTGCGGCGGTGTGATCGCCATGGCGAAGATGGCCACCGGCATCAACAGTGCACCGGTGAGAATTTGCGGCTTGTAGCGCCCGGTGAGGCTGGTCATGCGGCCCCCGGTAAAGGCGCCCATCGGCAGGCCCATCGCCAGGGGCAGTAGGTGCAATGCCGCGCTGTCGGCGCCCGCCCCGGTGATGCCTTGGTAGCGCAAGGGCATCAGCATGGTCAGGGAAATCGACTGGAAACTGGCGAAAAAGATCACGCCCCAGCACAGCACCGCGACGCGGTTGCCGAACAGGCCGAGGGGTAGCAGGGGCTCCTGGCAGCGCCGCTCGTGGGCGATGAACAGCATCAGGCCAAGCACCGCGCAGGCGAACAGCGCCAGCACCGGCGGCGCTGTCCAGGCGTGCCCTTGGCCGACCAGGGTAATGCCCAGCAGCAGGCTGCCCAGGCCAAGAATCAGTAGCACCGCGCCCAGGTAGTCCACCTGGGCCTCGCGACGCTTCACCGGCATGTCGCCGAGCGCCCGGTGGATCGCCCACAATGCGACCAGCCCCAGCGGCAGGTTGATCCAGAACACCCAGCGCCACGACAGGTACTCGGTCAGCCAGCCACCGAGCACCGGCCCGGCGACGCTGGCCACGGCGTACATACTGCTGAAGTAGCCCTGGTAACGCCCGCGTTCGCGGGGCGGCACGAAGTCACCGATGATCGCCTGGCTGACCGACACCATGCCGCCCGCGCCAACCCCTTGCAGCACGCGCGCCAGCACCAGTTGCTGCATGTCCTGGGCCAGGGCGCAGGCAATCGACGCCAGGGTGAACAGCGAGATGCCGGTCAGGATCATCCGCCGCCGGCCGTACAGGTCGCCCAGCTTGCCGTAGATCGGCACCGCCACGGTCATCGCCACCATGTAGCCAGAGATCACCCAGGCGAGCAGGCCGACATCGTTGAACTGGGCCGAGATGGCCGGCAACGAGACGGCGACGATGGTTTGGTCCAGCGCACCGAGGAAGATGGCCAGCATCAGGGCGGTGAGCACGTTGCGCAGCACGGTCGGGGGCAGGGCGGCAGTCACGGGGTTACCTTGGCAATGGGCTTGAGGCCGATGAATTGTAACCTGACTTAGGTAGCTTCCTATGTACTATCTGCATCCCCTATGCAAGATCGGCATTGGCGCATTCATCCAGTGAGGCATGGCTGCGTGATATCGTGGCTAGACCGCAGGGGCTGTAATCCGTGGCCTGCACCAGCTTGGTGCAGCTATTTGCCGCAGGGTTTTCGTGCCGCTGTATCCCACACCTTTTATTCCTCTGCCTGCATGTCGAGCATGACCGCCCAGATGGCGACGGTTGGAACAGGTCAGGTAGACCCGATTCAGGGGTCGGTAGCAACCGTTCAATTTCACGTTATTGCGGAGTGATCATGCCCAGGGCTTCCCACCAAGATTTGCGTTTTGCCTTCCGCGAGCTGCTCGCTTCAGGTTCCTGCTACCACACAGCGTCGGTGTTCGACCCGATGTCGGCGCGCATTGCCGCCGACCTGGGCTTTGAAGTCGGCATTCTTGGCGGTTCGGTGGCTTCGCTGCAGGTACTGGCTGCGCCGGATTTTGCCCTGATCACCTTGAGCGAGTTCGTCGAGCAGGCCACGCGCATTGGCCGTGTGGCGCAACTGCCGGTGCTCGCCGATGCCGACCACGGCTACGGTAACGCGCTGAATGTCATGCGCACGGTCATTGAACTGGAGCGTGCCGGTGTGGCGGCGCTGACCATCGAAGATACCCTGCTGCCGGCCCAGTTTGGGCGCAAGTCCACCGACTTGATTCCGGTTGAGGAAGGCGTTGGCAAGATTCGCGCTGCGCTTGAAGCACGGGTCGATTCGTCGCTGTCGATCATCGCCCGCACCAACGCCGGTGTACTGACCACCGAAGAAATCATCGTGCGTACCCAGAGCTACCAGAAGGCCGGGGCCGACGGTATCTGCATGGTCGGGGTGAAGGATTTCGAGCAGCTCGAGCAGATCGCCGAGCACCTGACCGTGCCCTTGATGCTGGTGACCTACGCCAACCCCAACCTGCGCGATGACGAGCGCCTGGCGCGCCTGGGCGTGCGCATCGTGGTCGATGGCCACGCCGCGTACTTCGCCGCCATAAAGGCTACTTATGACTGCCTGCGCCTGCAGCGCGGCCAGCAGAACAAGTCCGAGAACCTCAGCGCCACCGAACTCTCGCACACCTACACCCAACCCGAGGATTACATCCGCTGGGCCAAGGAGTACATGAGCGTCGAGGAGTGACCGGCAGGGCGCCGTCGCTCAACGCACGGCGCTCAATGTGGCGCTTTGTGGCACGCAGTGTTCGTGCTGACAATGGGCGGCCGAGCTGGGTTGGTTGCGCAGCAGCTCGACCCGCCAGCAGGCCGACCCGTACAGCCCGGCGATGGCAAACAGCGCCATGACCAGCGCGAACCTTCTTGTTTTGATGCCCATGGTGCTCACCTCCTGTTACAACGCTAGGTGATACCTCTAAGCGTAGGCCAATCCCCGGCGCTGTGGGGGTTACACCAGGTCCTGATCCCATTCCGGCTCGTCCTTGAACCGCTGCGCGAGAAAATCCAGCATGCTGCGCAAGGTCGCCGGCATGTGCTTGCGCGAGGTATAGACCGCATTCAGGTTGAGTTCGCGTGGCCGTGCTTCGGGCAGCAGGCGCACCAGTTCGCCCGTGCGCAGGGCGGCGGCAGCCTGGTAGGTCGGCAACATGGCGATGCCGGCACCGGCCAGTGCCGCCTTTTGCAGGGTCATCGCCTCATTCGCACTGATGTTGCCCTCGACCGGGACGGCAACGGCTTGGCCCTGCACCTCGAAATGCCAGAGGTGATGGCCGAAGTAGGCATGGGTCAGGCAGTTGTGCCCGCTCAATTCCTCGATCCGCTGCGGCGTGCCGTGCTCACGCAGGTAGGCCGGTGCCGCGCACACCACCGAACGGCACACGGTCAGACGCCGGGCGATCAGGTTCGGGTCCAGGTCGTTGCTGGTGCGGATGGCCAGGTCGATGCGCTCGTCCACCAGGTTGACCGTGCGATCGAGCATCTGCAACTCGACCTTCACCCCGGGGTAGCGCCGTACATACGCGGCCACGGCATCTACCAGTTGAGCCTGCCCGAATGACGTACTGACGCTGATGCGCAGCGCGCCGCGGGGGGCGTCGTCCGGTTGGCGCACGGCCACCTGCAGGTCACCGGCGAGTTCCAGCAGTTGGCGGCAGCGGGGCAGTGTTTCCTGGCCGGCGGCGGTCAGGCTCAACTTGCGCGTGGTGCGCTGCATCAGCCGCGCACCAACCCAATCCTCCAGTTCTGCCAGGTAGCGTGAAACCACTGGCCTGGACAGTTGCAGGTGGTCCGCTGCCGCCGATTGGCTGCCCAGGTCGATGACAGTGACAAAAACGCGCATCGCGTTGAGACGGTCCATGATTTGCCCGATTTTAGAAACAAACTATGTTTGAGCATCGCATTTTTTGGCATGGATCGGGCAACTAAGCTGTTGAGCATTCTTCTTCAAGACGGACCGTTGCGATGTCGCTATTCACTCCCTTGTGTGGCCTGATGCTGGCCTGTGTTGCGCTGACCGGCCAGGCGCTGGCTGCCGAACCTTTGCAGTTGGACGTCTACAACCCTGGCCACGAGGCGATTTTCCCGGTCAGTTCGGTGATTGTCAGTGGCGAAAAGGACGCCGTGCTGGTCGATGCCCAGTTCGGCAAGGCCCAGGCCGAGCAGGTGGTCGAGCGCCTGCGCGCCGGTGGCAAGCGGCTGACAACCATCTACATCAGCCATGGCGACCCGGACTACTACTTCGGCCTCGACACGCTGACCCAAGCTTTCCCAAAGGCCAAGGTCGTCGCCTCTGCGGCTACCGTCGCGCATATTCGCCAGACCATGGACGCGAAGCTGGCCTACTGGGGCCCGCAAATGGGCGCGGATAAACCGGCCCGCCTGGTCGTGCCTGAGGTGCTCGAAGGCCATCGCCTGACCCTGGAGGGCCAGGCGCTCGACGTGGTCGGCCTGGACGGCCCGCAACCTGATCGCAGCTTTGTCTGGATTCCGTCGATCAAGGCGGTGGTCGGTGGGGTGGTGGTTTCGGAACACATCCATGTGTGGATGGCCGATACCCAGTCGGCCAAGTCGCATGCCGATTGGCTGGGCACGCTCAAGCGGATCGAGCAGCTGGCACCGCGCACCGTGATCCCCGGCCATTACCTCGGCCAAAGCAGCCGTTCGCTCGCCGCCGTGCGCTTCACGGCGGACTACATTCAGGCATTTGATGCCGAAACCGCCAAGGCAAAAAACGCCGTTGCGTTGGTGGCTGCGATGAAAAAACGCTACCCGGACCTGGCCGACGAGAGCTCGCTGGAGCTCGGCGCCAAGGTCGCCAAGGGCGAGATGAAGTGGTAATTCCGTTCAACTGATGGAGTGTTTCCCATGAGCAAGATCGCAATCATTGGCGCCACCGGCCGTGCCGGCAGCCAGTTGCTGGAAGAAGCCCTGCGCCGTGGCCACAGTGTGGTGGCCATTGCCCGCGACCCGTCGCAGCTGCAGGGGCGCGAGGGGGTGACCGTCAAGGCACTCGATGCCAAGGACAGCGCGGCGCTGCAAGCGGCTGTCGCCGGTGTGGACGCCGTGTTGAGTGCTGCGCATTTCTCGACGATCGAAGCGCACGCGATCATCGAGCCGGTCAAGCGTGCCGGGGTCAAGCGACTGCTGGTGGTGGGCGGGGCGGGTAGCCTGCTGTTGCCTTCGGGGCACCGGGTGATCGACAGCCCGGACTTTCCCGAGGCCTACAAGGCCGAAGCGAGCGCGGGTGTGCGTTTTCTTGAGGTATTGCGCCAAGAGCCGAACCTGGACTGGACCTTCCTGTCGCCGTCGGCGGAGTTCGTCGAAGGCGAACGCAGCGGGCACTACACGCTAGGCAAGGATCATCTGCTGATCGGTGCCGATGGCAAAAGCTGGATCACCTTTGCCGACTACGCGATTGCAATGCTCGATGAGCTGGAGAAACCCGCGCATTCGCGGGCGCGGTTCACCGTCGGTTATTGAGCCACTGCCTGCAGCCAGTCCAGCAACTCGACCAGCCCGGCTGGCTGTTGCCTGGCCTGGCTGACCAGGTAATAGCCTTTTCCGGTCGTCACCTTCAGGGCAAACGGCATGCACAGCCGCTTGCTGCGCAGGTCATCGCCGATCAGCGACCAATCGCCGATGGCCACTCCAGTGCCCTGGGATGCCATGGCCATCGCCATGTCCAGCGTTTCGAAATGCTGCTTTGGCCCCTGTACATCGAACGTGGCACCGGCCGCCTGCAGCCATAAACGCCAGTCATGCTCGTCACGTGAGGGGTGCAGGAGCATGTGGCGCATCAAGTCGTCGATGTTGGCCAACGGCAACGGGCCTTGCAGCAGCGAAGGGGCGCACACTGGCGTCAGTTGCTCGTCGAACAGTTTGCGCACCTGCAAGCCCTGGTTCGGCGCGCTGCCATACACCACCGCCGCATCAAAGCCTTCGCGAGCAAAATCCACCCCATGCTGCACCGTGGTGGTCAGCTCTACCGGCACGTCCGGGCGCAGCGCCTGCCATTCCATCAGGCGCGGCAGCAGCCAGCGCATCACGCAGGTTGGCGCCTTGAGTTGCAATGTGGCGCTATGCCCGCCGACTTCACGCACGCCTTGTTCGATCAGGGAAAACACCTGTTGCACCCTGGGCAGCCAGTCCTGGCCTTCACGGGTCAGGCTCAGGCCACGGGCCTGGCGCTGGAACAGGGCGTAACCGAGGTGCGCTTCAAGCGCGGCGATCTGCCGGCTCACGGCACCTTGGGTGATGTGCAACTGCTGCCCCGCACGGGTGAAATTGCAGTGCTGGGCGGTCACCAGGAAGGTGTGCAAGGCGGGCAGGGGAGGAAGGCGTTTCATTGCACTGAGCCATGATTTGAAGACATGGCTAGTATGTGTTTTTTTGCATTGTGGCGATAGCGCTGCCTTGGGTCCAATAAGCGCAGATTTCAACAAGACTCAAGGTAAACACACATGGCAACCTGCGGCGAAGTACTGGTCAAACTCCTTGAAGGCTATGGTGTGGACCATGTCTTCGGCATTCCAGGCGTGCATACCGTTGAGCTCTATCGCGGCTTGGCAACGTCCTCCATTCGTCATATCACCCCGCGCCACGAGCAAGGTGCCGGCTTCATGGCCGATGGCTACGCACGCACGCGCGGCAAACCCGGTGTGTGCTTCATCATCACCGGCCCAGGGATGACCAATATCACCACCGCCATGGGCCAGGCCTATGCCGATTCGATCCCGATGCTGGTGATTTCCAGCGTGCAATCGCGCGATCAGCTGGGCGGCGGCCGCGGCAAGCTGCACGAACTGCCCAACCAATCTGCCCTGGTGTCGGGTGTGGCAGCCTTCTCCCAAACCCTGATGAGCGCAGACGACCTGCCCCAGGTACTGGCCCGGGCCTTCGCCGTGTTCGACGGTGCTCGACCGCGCCCGGTGCATATCGAGATTCCGCTGGACGTACTGGTCGAGCAGGCCGATCACCTGTTGCCGGCGCGCCCGGTCCGCAGCAACCGGGCAGGTGCCGCGCCGCAGGCCGTGGCGCAGATGGCCGAGCGCCTGGCCCAGGCGAAGCGCCCGTTGATCCTGGCCGGCGGCGGTGCATTGAACGCTGGCGCTTCGCTGGCACGCCTGGCAGAGCAGCTTCAGGCACCGGTGGCATTGACCATCAACGCCAAGGGCTTGTTGGCTTCCAATCATCCTTTGCAAATCGGCTCGACTCAGTCGCTGCCGGCTACCCGTGCGCTGGTGGCCGAAGCGGATGTGGTGTTGGCCATCGGTACCGAGCTGGCCGAAACCGACTATGACGTGACCTTCAAGGGCGGCTTCGAGATCCCGGGCAGCTTGCTGCGGATCGACATCGACCCGGACCAGACGGTGCGCAACTATCTGCCTGAGCTGGCGCTGGTCGCCGACGCCGACCTGGCCGCCGAAGCACTGTGCGTTGCCTTGCAACAGCAGCCGCTGCCGGCGCGTGAAAGTACCTGGGGGCCAGCACGCGTCACGCAGCTGCGCCAATCGCTGGCGGGCGGCTGGGACCAGCCGACCCTGAGCCAGACCCGCCTGCTGACCAGTATCCTCCAGACACTGCCCAACGCCATTCTGGTCGGGGATTCGACCCAGCCGGTGTACTCCGGCAACCTCACGCTGGACATGGATGAGCCTCGCCGCTGGTTCAATGCCTCGACCGGCTACGGTACTTTGGGCTATGCACTGCCGGCGGCGATGGGCGCCTGGCTGGGCAGCGCCGCGCAGATCGCCGAGCGCGCGCCGTCGGTTTGCCTTATTGGCGATGGTGGCATGCAGTTCACCCTGCCGGAGCTGGCCAGTGCAGTCGAGGCGCAGGTGCCGCTGATCGTGCTGCTGTGGAACAACCAGGGTTACGAAGAAATCAAGAAGTACATGGTCAACCGCGCCATTGAGCCGGTCGGGGTGGATATCCATACCCCTGACTTCATCGGTGTGGCCCGGGCGTTGGGCGCTGACGCGGAGCATGTGAGTGATGTCGCTCAGTTGCAGGCGGCGCTGGGGCGTGCGGTGGAGCGCAAAGGGCCGACGTTGATTCAGGTTGATCAGAATCAGTGGCAGGCGGCCGTTGCAGGTTAACGGAAACGGCCGGTAACCCTTACCCCGCTGTGGCGCGCAACCGCGCCACATCGCGGATCGGTGGTGCGCCATACAGCCGGCTGTACTCGCGGCTGAATTGCGAAGGGCTTTCATACCCCACGCGATAGCCCGCCACCGCTGCCTCAAGCCCGTCATTGAGCATCAGCCGCCGGGCCTCCTGCAGGCGCAATTGCTTCTGGTACTGCAGCGGGCTCATCGACGTCACGGCCTTGAACCGATGGTGCAAAGTCGAGGTGCTGAGGTTGACCTCACGGGCCAGGTCCTCGATGCGCAATGGCTGCTGGAAGTTCTGGTTGAGCCAAGTGATGGCCTGGCATACCCGATGGGTCTGGCTGTTGGCCAAGGCGATTTCATACAGCCGATAACCCTGCGGCCCACGCAGCAGGCGGTAAAGGATTTCGCGGCGGATCAGCGGCGCCAGCATGGCAATGTCCCGCGGCGAATCCAGCAGGCGGATCAAGCGCAGTAGCGCATCCAGCAACGCTGCATCGGTCTTCTCCACATACAAGCCACGGCCGGAAGGCAGGCTGGGCACCAACATCGGCCCGCTTTCGGCAATCAGCTGGCTGATCTCGGCCGGGTCCAGGTCCAGCCGCAGGCCCAGGCTTGGGTTTTCCGGGCTGGCATCGAGCTTCACGCCGCTCAGTGGCAAGGTCACCGACACCACCATGTAGTGCAGCGGGTCGTAGACGTACTGTTCGTCACCCAGGAACAGGCTCTTGCTGCCATGGGCAAGGACGCACAAGGCCGGCTGCGCCAAGGTAGGCACTGAGCGGACACTCTCCCGATAACTGACCAGGTACAGGTCGTCGATGGCCGACGCGCTGCCGGGTGGGTCGCCGGCATGCCGACGGATCAGCTCGGCCAGCTCCTGGCGTTGCACTTCCAGGGTCGGTTCGATGGACGTGGGGGTGGTCATGGTGGCTTCCTCTACTGACTGACGCAGCATAGGTTTGGGCAATGGCGGGCGCTAGTCGAAAGCTGCACGGCGATTGCCTGATCCTGCCGCGGTGCAGGATCAGGCAATCGCCCGGCAGTAATAGCCTAACGCGTCGCGCGGGCCAGCCTCTAACCTTGGCAGCCTGGTTTTTCGTCCGCCTGCTCAAGGAGATCGTGCAATGACCCTACGACAACCGGTCACCCACTTGGCTTTCATCCGTGCCAGCAGCGGTCGTTCGGCGGAGCTGGGCGCGCGCCTGCGCGATCTGCTCGAACCCTCGTTGCGTACACCGGGGTGCCTGAGCTTCACGGTCCAGCGCTCGCAGGCCGACGCCGACCTTTGGCTGCTCAGCGGCAGTTGGCGTGATCAGCAGGCGATGAGCGGCTACTTCGCTTCGCCAACCCTGGAGGTATTCGGTGAGCTGGTGCAGGCGCAAGTGGTCAGCAGCCTGGACCTGCATACCTTCGATTGATTGCTGATGGGCACAGGTTAAAATGTCGCCCTTCGATCAACTACCCAGAGCGCAGCATGGCACGTAGAGAATTCCCGCAGTTCGAAGCCGTTTGGGCGATGGTCCCGGTGGAGGGTGGTGGCTACAACGCCGCCATCGCGGTGAAGGCGCTGGGCATGGGCGGGGCGCCGCGCTTTCACAAGGTACTGGACGGCCAGGTGTTCAAGGGCGCCATGGCGGCCGATGAGGCCGCCTGCGCCGAGCTGGAACGCCTGCAGGGCGTCACTGAAGAGGGCGAGCTGATCTGGTGATCAGTTGCCCACTTGCGGCCTGGCCATCTTGAACAGGTTGCCCAGTTCGAAATAGTCCGCCGGGCCGCCGCCACGCAGGATCGGTTCGGCGGCGGCGGTGTCGTAGATACCGTTTTTCAGCAGGTGCTCGGCAATGTGCACCGCCACCACTTCGCCGAGGATCAGCCAGCTGGGCACCGACTCCTGGTCTGCCCGTTTCAGCTGGACGATCTGGCTCACCTTGCACTCGAACGCCACCGGGGTTTCGCCCACCCGTGGCACTTTGACGACGCGTGACGGCGCTGCTGTCAAACCGCTGAGTTCGAATTCATTGACGTCTGCCGCTACCGCCGCGCAGCTCTGGTTCATCGCCTCGGCCAACGGCCGGGTCGCCAAGTTCCAGACGAACTCGCCGGTCTGCTCGATGTTGTTCAGGCTGTCTTTGCGCCCGACGCTGCAGAAACCGATGATCGGTGGGATGTAGTTGAAGGCGTTGAAGAAGCTGTAGGGCGCCAGGTTCAGGCGGCCTTCGCCGTCGTGGGACGAGATCCAGCCGATTGGGCGGGGGCCGACGATGGCGTTGAAGGGGTCGTGGGGCAGGCCGTGGCCTTTGGCGGGTTCGTAGTAATACATCGGTGCTGGGCTTGCTGGCCCTACCTCTTGGGGGACGAGGCGCTAGTGTGCCAAGCCTTTGCCCGGCTGGAAATGATCAAGCCCGGCCGAAGCCGGGCTGGTTGCACGCATCAGGGGTTAGCTGATGCGGTGGGCGTTGGTGCGGTCAAAGCCGTCTTCTGCAAAACGCTGGCCGCCGGTGCGGTCGAAGCCATCTTCTGCAAAACGTTGAGCGCCAGTGCGGTCGTAGCCGTCTTCTGCGAAGCGCTGTGCACCGGTGCGGTCGTAACCATCTTCAGCGAAGCGTTGGCCGCCTGTGCGGTCGAAACCGTCTTCAGCGTACGCGGCGGTTTGGCTCTGCACCGCTGCGAAAGTGTGGGCGCTGGTGCGGTCAAAGCCGTCTTCGGCGAAGGCGCCAGTGGCGATTACCGAGAGGGCCAGGGTGAGGATCAGTTTGTTTTTCATGGTCGTTGCTCCAGGGGGGGCGAGTGGTTGTTTGTTTCTATGGGTTTAATCCTACGCCGATAAAATTGATAAAAAAGCGCAAAAAATAGCGTCTAGTTATCGATTGTATCGATGTGTATGTCCGTGTCAGCGATGAGCCCTCCAGTGGGCTGAGGGGAACGTTGCAGGGTATGGATCAGCGTTTCGCCAGCCATTGCAGGATGACGACGTCGAATTAATGCGGCGTTAAGGACGAAAATAAGCCTGCAGGCGGTAATGAACGCTTTTTTCATACGCCATAAACCGATTTTTCAGGCTTTGCTCAGCACCATCGCCGCACTTAAAACCGGAGCGGCAAACAATGAATAAACTCCCGCAAATCACCTTGGCCTTCTGGGTCATGAAGATCTGCGCAACGACCCTGGGCGAGACGGCGGGCGATTTGCTGTCGATGACCCTGAATATCGGCTACGCGCTGAGCTCGCTGATGTTGATCAGCGTGTTTCTGCTGACCCTGCTCGGCCAGCTCTACTCACGGCGCTACCACCCGATGCTCTATTGGCTGGTGATTCTTTCCACCAGTACGGCCGGCACCACCATGTCCGACTTCATGGACCGCACGCTTGGCTTGGGCTACGCCGCAGGCTCGTCGATTCTGATCGGCATCTTGCTGCTGACCTTCCTGGTGTGGCGCCTGAGTGGTAACCCCTTGGACGTCACCCGTATCAAGAACCGCGCGGGCGAGTTGTTCTATTGGGTGGCGATTCTGTTCTCGAATACCTTGGGCACCGCCTTGGGCGATTACCTGGCAGATGATTCGGGGCTTGGTTTTGCCGGTGGTGCCTTGCTGGTGGGCAGTGCCATCGCGCTGGTGGTTGTGGCGCGTTACTGGACACGCATCCCTGGCGTGGTGCTGTTCTGGGTCGCGTTCGTCCTGACCCGCCCGTTCGGCGCCACCCTGGGCGACGTCCTGACCAAGCCACACGAGAAGGGAGGGCTGGACTTCGGCACGGTCGGCTCATCGGCAGTGCTGGCCGGTGTGCTGCTGGTACTGGTGCTGATGGCGACCTATTACCAACGGCGCGAGCCGCGTCAGGTGCTGGAGATGTCCTGAGTATTGATGCGATAACGGGTACTGCGGCCCCCGTCGAGCAGCCGGTTGAGCACCTTGACCTGTTCGGTTAAAAAGGCCGTTCGCCCCAACTTATCAAAGCGCCGAATAATACTGCTAATCGGCTCACGCCATAAAAAGGTTCTTCAGGTAATGTTGGGGAAGTGTGGTTGCGATTTGCTTGCTGAGAGATAGGGTGAAAGCTGCCAAGTGCTTGTCTTGGGTTTTGAGGTGGTGCGCAAATCGAGCGCCGCCCGCGCGGCGCTTCGCAGCACAAGGCTGCTCCTACATCTGTTTCGGGCCAGTTACGCCTGTACCTGCGCGCGCGACCGCCTTGTTTGTTCCGCACGATATCGAGGTGGCCGCCAAAGGGCCGCGCGCCTTTGTCTCAGGGCTCATTGGCCCGAACCGATGTAGGAGCAGCCTTGTGCTGCGAAGCGCCGCGCGGGCGGCGCTCGATCTCAAAGGCGCATAAGATCCAGCGACAAGCACCCCCAAAAAAAAGGGCGCCCCGTGCAACGGAGCGCCCCTTTTTCATATCTGCCGGATCAGTATCAGTCGGTGGTGATGCGCGAATGATGCTTGGTGTCTTTCATGGTCGCGTACACCAGCAGCGAGCAGGCGATGCAGCCGGTGACGTACCAGTAGAAGCCGGTTTCCATGCCATTGCTCTTGAACCACAGGGCGACGTACTCGGCGGTGCCGCCGAAGATGGACACGGTCAGGGCGTATGGCAGGCCAACGCCCAGGGCGCGGATTTCAGTCGGGAACAGTTCGGCTTTGACCACTGCGTTGATCGAGGTGTAGCCACTGACGATGATCAGCGCCGCCATGATCAGGAAGAACGCGCCCCACCAGGTTTGCACGGTGTGCAAGGTGCTCAGGATCGGCACAGTGAACAGCGTGCCGAGTACACCGAAGGCGATCAGAATCGGGCGCCGGCCGATCTTGTCGGACAGGCCGCCGATCACCGGCTGCAGGCACATGAACAGGAACAGCGTGGCGGCCGAGATGGTGGTCGAGTCGCTGATGCTCATGCCCACGGTGTTGACCAGGTACTTTTGCATGTAGGTGGTGTAGGTGTAGAAGGCCAGGGTGCCGCCCATGGTCAGGCCGACTACGGTCATCAGCTCTTTGGGATGACGCATCAGGGTGCGCATCAGGCTTTCTTTGGACTTTTCCTTCTTGGTGAAGGAAGCGGTCTCTTCCATGCCGCGACGCAGGTACAGCGCAACCACCGCGCACAGCGCGCCGATCACGAAGGGAACACGCCAGCCCCAGGCATACAGCTGCTCGGTGGTGAGCGTCTGTTGCAGGATGATCAGCACCGCCAAGGCGATGAGCTGGCCAGAAATCAGGGTCACGTACTGGAAGCTGGAGAAGAACCCACGGCGCTCCTTGCTGGCCATCTCGCTGAGGTAGGTGGCCGAGGTGCCGTATTCACCGCCCACCGACAGGCCCTGCAGCAAGCGTGCGAAGACCAGCAGGATCGGCGCGGCGACGCCGATGGTTTCATAGCCGGGCGTCAGGGCGATGAGCAGCGAGCCCCCGCACATCAGCAGGACCGAGGCCATCAGCGCGGCCTTGCGGCCTTTGCGGTCGGCATACAGGCCCATCAGCCAGCCACCGATCGGGCGCATGAGGAAGCCCACGGCGAAGATCGCGGCGGTGTTGAGCAGTTGTGCGGTGGTGTCGCCAGCGGGGAAGAAGGCTTTGGCGAAGTACAGCGAGAATGCGGCGTAGACGTACCAGTCGTACCATTCGACCATGTTGCCAATGGACCCGCTGAAGATCGACTTCAAACGGCTGGCGGTGGTTTTTTCTGCGGCCGGCGCGACGGCCGCCCCGGTTGGCAGGGAGGTGGCGTTATCCATCAGGGATACCTTCTCGTTGTTTTTGTGGAGCGCGCCGGAGCGCTGCTAACCACGGTGATTGCAGAAGGTGTGCCAAATGGGTGCGAGGTGATTCATTTGAGGGCGCTGTACCCCGTTCGCACGCAAGCCCGCCTACACCAAACTCACTGCGCATGCGGGCTTGGTGGGCGCGGGCTTGCCCGCGAAAGGCTGCAAGTCAGCCCCTAGAAGGTAAAGCGTTGGCGTCATGAATGAGCGGATTTCCGCTCATCCAGCGCGGATGGTAAGCAGAAATTCGCCTATTACAGGAAGTCTTCGCGTACCAACCCGTGCCGCTGCATTTTCTCGTTCAGCGTACGCCGCGGCAGCTGCAAAGCCTCCATCACCCCCTTGATCTCCCCTTTGCTCTGACGCAACGCCGCCCGCAAGCACTGCGCTTCAAACGCCTCCATCTGCTCGCCCAGCGACTGCCCGGCCGGTGCCACTTCTATGTTCGGCGAACCCAGCCCCAGCGCATGCCGCTCCGCCGCGTTGGCCAACTCGCGCACGTTGCCCGGCCAGTCGTGGGAGAGCAGCTGCGCCAACTGGCTACCGCTGAGCGGCGGCGCTGTTCTGCCCAGTTTTTCAGCGCCAGCACGGGCAAAGTGTTCGAACAGCAAGGGAATGTCCTCACGTCGCTCTCGCAAAGGGGCCAAGCGCAGCTCGGCAACGTTCAAGCGATAGGCGAGGTCTTCGCGAAAGCGCCCGGCGCGGGCTTCTTCCAGCAGGTCCGGTTTGGTCGCGGCGATGATGCGCAAGTCGACGCTGATGCTCTGGTTGGCGCCCAGGCGTTCGAGCTTCTGTTCCTGGATCACCCGCAGCAGTTTTGCCTGCTGGGCGAGGGGCATGCTCTCGATCTCGTCAAGAAACACCGTGCCCCCGTTGGCATACTCAAGCTTGCCGATCCGCTTGCCCTGGGCGCCGGTGAAGGCTCCGCTCTCATGGCCAAACAGCTCGGCTTCGAACAGTGATTCAGGGATTGCCGCGCAGTTGAGGGCCACGAAGGGTTTGCCCGCACGCGGGCCGAAGTCGTGCAGGCAGCGGGCCACGCGCTCCTTGCCACTGCCGGTTTCGCCGCGGATCAGCACATTGACCGGCAGGCCGGCCAGCTCCAGCACCTGCCGGCGCAGCTGTTGCAGGCCCTGGGACATGCCCAGCAGGGTGTTTTCGAGGCGTGACTTGAGGTCGGCCTGCTCGTGCAGCCGGCGGTTCTCCAGCACCAGTTGGCGCTTTTCCAGGGCGCGACGCAGGCTGCCCAGCAGGTGCTGCGGGGTGAAGGGTTTTTCGAGGAAGTCGTAGGCCCCCTTGCGCATGGCATCCACCGCCATCGGCACATCGCCATGGCCAGTCAGCAGGATTACCGGCAGGTCGGGGTCCTCTGCCTGCAAGCGCTCGAGCAGTTGCAGGCCATCCATGCCCGGCATGCGCACATCGCTGATGATCACGCCGGCAAAGTGCTGTGGCAATTGCGCCAGGCAATCCTCGGCGCGGGCGAACAGTTGCACGCTGAAGCCGGACAGGCTCAGCCATTGCTCGACCGCCGTGCGGATACTGGCTTCATCATCGACGACGATCACTGAATTCAACATACAGGCTCCAGGTCGCGGGGCAGGGTGAGGCTCAGGCGGGCGCCGCCCGGCAGGTTCTCGGCCTGCAGTTGGCCGCCGGCTTCGTGGACGATGCCATAGGAAATGGCCAGGCCAAGGCCCAGCCCTTCGCCCACGGGTTTGGTGGTGAAGAAGGGGTCGAAGACCTTGGCCAGGTGTTCTTCGGCAATACCGCCCCCCGAATCGAGCACGCTCAGGCGCCACTGGTCGTGATCCAGTTCGATGCGGATCTCCAGGCGTTTGTAGCGTTTGTCGGCCATGGCGTCGAGGGCATTGCGCAACAGGTTGATCAGCACTTGCTCCAGGCGGATGGCGTCCCCGCGCACCCAGGCTGGGCGTGCCAGGTACAGCGCGACCTCGACGCCCTCGCTGCGGATACGGGTATCCAGCAAGTGCAGGGCCTGGTCGACCACGCCGGCCAGGTCCAGGCGCTCGCGCAGCCCGACCGGGCTGTTGCGGGCAAAGGTCTTCAGGTGGCTGGTGAGCGCGGCCATGCGCGTGAGCATCTGTTCCAGGGGTTCAAGGGCCTTGCGCGCTTCGTCGTAGCGGCCATGGTCGAGCAGCAGGCGCAGGGTTTCCAACTGCATGCGCTGGGTGGTCAGCGGCTGGTTGATCTCGTGGGCCATGGCCGCTGACATCTGCCCGAGGGCGGCCAGCTTGGCCGATTGCACCAGGCCTTCTTGCGCGGTGCGCAGTTCACGGGTGCGCTCTTCGACCTGGCGCTTGAGTGCTTCGCGGCTGCGCTGGCGCAAGCGTGCCAGGCGCAGGCGCTGGCTGACGAACAGCGCCGCGAAGACCAGGCTCAGCCACACGGCCGCAGCGCCAAGGGCGGCGTTGCGACCGTCGGCGGCGACTTGCGGTTTGCGCAACAGGTGCAAGGTCCAGTCTTCACCTTGCAGTGGCAGGCGTTCCCACAGGTATTCGGCGACGCCCTCCGGGCCTTGCACGCGGGCCAGGTGGCTATTGTCGGCAAAACGGGTCAGAACCTGATGCTGCAGGGGCACCAGGGGTTGTTTGTCGTACTGGCGGGTTTCAGCCAGTTCTGCACGGTCAGCGCCGCTCAGCGGCTGCAGCTCGCGGTAGCGCCAGCCGTCCTGGTTGGCGATGAAGGTAATGCCACGGGCGTCGCTGACCAGCAGAATATCGTTGCCCTGGCGCCATTCACGTTCCAGCTCGGGGAATTCGAGCTTGACCACCATGGCACCGAGGAAGCGGCCATGCTCATCATTCACCGCGCTGGCCAGGAAGTAGCCTGGCACGCCACTGGTCACACCCACCGCGTAGAAGCGGCCGCTGCCTTGGCTGCGGGTCTGTTTGAAATAGGGGCGAAAGCCGTAATTGGAGCCCACGTAGCTGCTTGGCAGCCGCCAGTTACTGGCCGCGATGGCCAGCCCGGTGCGGTCGAGCAGTTCGAGGGTAGACGAGTTGGCGGCACCGTTGATGCGTTCGAGCTTGCGGTTCAGGGCGTCTTGTACCGGCTCGCTGACCGGGCCGCGCAGGGCTGCGATCAGTTCCGGGTCGAGTGCCAGCACGGCGGGTAGGGCGCGGTAGCGTTCGATCAGGGTATGCAGGGCGTTGGCGTACAGGCCCAGTTGCTGGCTGGCGCGCTGGGCGTCGTCTGCCATGGCCTGGCGCTTAGCCTGGTGCATGGCCCAGCCGGCGCTGAGCGCGGTGCCGAGCAGGATGAACAGGACGATCAGCCCCAGACGCAGGGCGCGAAAGGAAAACGGCATGGGGCGGATCCGAAAGATAAGGGGGATCAGGGCCGGCCCATTCGCGGGTAAACCCGCTCCCACAGCGATGGCATGTAGCCTGGGGAGCGGGTTTATCCAGCAAAAGGCGGGTACTGCTACAACAACTCGAAACTTTTCTGCTGCACCGCCTCGGAATCCAGCCCTACCTGGACATTGAACTCCCCAGGCTCTGCAACCCGCTGCAGTTGGCCATTGTAGAACTTCAGGTCTTCCTCACTGATGCTGAAGGTCAAGGTTCGCGACTCGCCAGCCTTGAGCATCAGTTTCTGGAAATTCTTCAGCTCTTTGACCGGGCGGCTCATGGAGGCCGAGACATCCTGCAGATACAGCTGCACCACGGTCTCGCCGTCTCGCTTGCCGGTGTTCTTCACTGTTACCTTGGCTTCCAGCGTAGCGCCACGCTTGAGGTCCTTGCTCGACAGGGCCAGGCCCGACAATTCGAAGCTGCTGTAGCTCAAGCCATAACCAAACGGATACAGCGGCCCGTTGGGCTCTTCGAAGTACTGCGAGGTGTAGTTGCCGGGCTTGCCGGGTGTGAACGGTCGGCCAATGCGCGTGTGGTTGTAGTACATCGGAATCTGCCCGACCGAACGCGGGAAGGTGATGGCCAGCTTGCCGGACGGGTTGTAGTCGCCGAACAGCACGTCAGCGATGGCATTGCCGCCTTCGGTGCCGCTGAACCAGGTTTCCAGCAGGGCGTCGGCCTGCTCGCGTTCCCAGGCAATCGACAGCGGGCGGCCATTCATCAGCACCAGTACCAGCGGCTTGCCGGTGGCTTTCAGGGCCTTGATCAGTTCGCGCTGGCTGGCCGGAATTTCCAGGGTGGTACGGCTCGACGACTCGTGAGACATGCCACGCGACTCGCCAACCACCGCGACCACCACGTCGGACTGCTGCGCGGCCTTGACCGCTTCATCGATCAATACCGCGGCAGGGCGCAGGTCGTTGACGATTTCCGGGGCGTCGAAGTTGAGGAAGTTCAGGTAGTCGAACATCGCCTTGTCGCCGGTGACGTTGGAACCCTTGGCGTAGACCAGCTTGGCCTTGCCTTCCACGGCGCGGCGCAGGCCTTCGCGAACGGTCACCGAATGCACCGGTTTGCCGTCGGCCGCCCAGCTGCCCATCATGTCGATGGGCGCATCGGCCAATGGGCCGACCAGGGCAATGGTGCCGGCCTTCTTCAGTGGCAGGGTCTGGTTGCGGTTTTCCAGCAGGACCAGGCTGCGGCGGGCCACGTCACGCGCGGCATCGCGGTGCAGGCGGTCGTTGCCGTAGTAGTCCTTGAGGTCGGTTTCGGCTTTGCCGATCCGCACGTACGGGTCTTTGAACAGGCCCATGTCGTACTTGGCGCCAAGCACTTCGCGCACCGCCTGGTCCAGTTCGCCCTGGGTCACTTCACCGTCCTTGAGCAGCCCTGGCAGCTCTTGGCCATACAGGGTGTCGTTCATGCTCATGTCGATACCGGCCTTGATCGCCAGTTTGGCCGCTTCACGGCCGTCACGGGCAACCCCGTGGCGGATCAGTTCCTGGATGGCGCCGTGGTCACTGATGGTCACACCTTTGAAGCCCCACTCCTTGCGCAGCAGGTCGTTCATCAACCAGGTGTTGGAGGTGGCCGGCACGCCGTTGATCGAGTTCAACGCCACCATGACCCCGCCAGCACCGGCATCGAGCGCGGCGCGGTAGGGCGGCAGGTAGTCGTTGTACATTTTCGTCAGGCTCATATCGACCGTGTTGTAGTCGCGGCCGCCCTCCACTGCGCCATACAGGGCAAAGTGCTTGACGATGGCCATGATGCTGTCGGGGTTGGCCGGGCTGCTGCCTTGGAACGAGCGGACCATCACCTGGCCGATTCGCGAGGTCAGGTAGGTGTCTTCACCAAAGCCCTCACTGGTGCGGCCCCAGCGCGGGTCGCGGGCGATGTCGACCATCGGCGCGAAGGTCATGTCCAGGGCGTCGGCAGCGGCCTCGATGGCGGCAGTGCGGCCGACCTTGGCAATCGCGTCCATGTCCCAGGTCGCGGCCATGCCCAGGCCGATCGGGAAAATGGTGCGCTCGCCGTGAATGGTGTCGTAGGCGAAGAACATCGGAATCTTCAGGCGGCTGCGCATGGCGGCGTCCTGCATCGGCCGGTTCTCGGGCGCGGTGCGCGAGTTGAAAGTGCCACCGATGCGGCCGGCGGCGATTTCTTCGCGGATTTGCTCGTGGGTCATCTCCGGGCCGATGCTGATCAGGCGCAGCTGGCCGATTTTTTCGGCCTCGGTCATCTGGCTGATCAGGTGATCGATGAACGCCTGCTTGTCCTGCAGGGGCGGAGCGGTAGGGGCGGCGAGGGCCGCCTGACTGACAAGGCCCATGGCCAGGCCCAGCAAAGACAGTTTCATCATCAATTCCGTTGTGGGGCCTCTGCCGTATCCACCGTGATACGCGCGCGGCCGAAGTTTTCAGGCGGCTATTGTTGTACAGTTCGGGGGCGATTCTTCCAGCGGCGGATTATGCCTGAATATGTCGGCGGCCGATGGCACCCTGAATGCCTGGACAACAACAATAAGAACGATCGAGAGACCGCTGGCATGACCCCCCTCAACGAATACGATCAACGTCAGATCGCCGAAGCCATTGCCCGTGCCGAACGGCGTACCGATGCCGAACTGGTAACGGTGCTGGCCCGCCGTGCCGACGATTACGCCTACCTGCCACTGTTCTGGGCCGCGGTGCTGGCGCTGGCCGTGCCGGGCTTGCTGCAGATGCTGCTGGGCTGGCCCGGTATCCGTGGCCTGCTGGTGGCCAACGTCGTGCTGTTCATCGGATTGTGCCTGCTGCTGCGCCACCCGCGCCTGGCCGGCTGGCTGATCCCGCGTGCCTGGCGCCGCTGGCGGGCGTCGAGCCTGGCCCGCCAGCAGTTTCGCGAGCAGAACCTGCAGCGCACCCGCGGTGCCACGGGGGTGCTGATTTTCGTCAGCGAAGCGGAGCGGCATGTGGAAATCCTGGTCGACCAAGGGGTCGAGCAATACCTCGATGCCAGCGCCCGCGCGGCCATCGTAGGGCGCTTTGCCGAACAGGTGCGTCAGGGCCGGACCTTGCAAGGCTTTGTCGATTGCATCGACGCCTGCGGTGAGTTGCTCAGTGAGCACGTGCCGCGCACCCATGCCCGCAACGAACTGCCCAACCGTTTGGTGATTCTGGACTGACAAAAGCGGGCGTATGGATTGGGGGGCCAGCCTCACACCTGTAGAATGCGTGGCATTGCGCAACGCGCTCCCCGCAACTCGAGGCACCGTTTTTCATGTCCGCCAGTCCTTCCGCTTCCACCGCGCCAGAGGCGCGCGCCCAGTTCCTTGAGCTGCTGAGCGCTGCCCTGCACGGCAATACCTTGGTCAAACTGGTGCTGGCGCGCCATGTGGGTGCCGATCAGACCCTGCAGCGGATCATCGCCAAGCCACTGCAGGTCAAGGGCCAGCCCTGCCTGTCACTGGTGTATCGCCACCAGACCCGTGACATCACCCGCAACCTGCCACTGGAGCAGGCCGAAGCGCTGGTTGCCGAGCTGCTGCCTGACAGCTTTCGCAATGCGCACCTGTTCGATGCGGACGGCGAAGTGCAGCTGACCTTCAGCAAGAAAGGCAAGCCCATGCTCCAGCGCCACGGCGCTCAGGCGCCGCGTGATGCGGCTGCGAGCAGTGGCCATGACCGGGAGAAAAAGCGTTACCTGGAGCTGTCGCGGCCCTTTTTGCGTGACCTGGGCGTGACCGATGCGCAAGGTGCGCTGATCCCGTCGATGTCGCGCAAGTGGAAGCAGATCAACAAGTTCATCGAGGTGTTCGAGCACGCCCTGGCCAGCGCGCCGCTGCCGGCCGAACAGGCCCTGCGCGTAGCCGACTTTGGCTCGGGCAAGGGTTACCTGACCTTCGCCATGCACGACTACCTGCGCAACACGCTGGGCCGCGACGCCCAGGTGACCGGCGTGGAGCTGCGCCAGGAAATGGTCGACCTGTGCAACGCCGCGGCCTCGCGCCTGGACCACCCGGGCCTAGAATTCCAGTGCGGCGATGTACGCAGCGTGGTGCCCGAAGCCATCGAGGTGATGATCGCCCTGCACGCGTGCGACATCGCCACCGACTACGCCATCCACACCGGCATCCGCTGCAACGCCGCGATCATCATGTGCTCGCCGTGCTGCCACAAACAGATCCGCCCGCAACTGCACAGCCCAGGCTTGCTACAGCCGATGCTGCAGTATGGGTTGCACCTGGGGCAGCAGGCCGAGATGCTCACTGACAGCCTGCGCGCGCTGTACCTGGAAGCCTGTGGTTATGAAACCAAGGTGTTCGAGTTCATTTCGTTGGAACACACCAACAAGAACAAGATGATTCTCGCGGTGAAGCGCAAGCAGCCGGTGGATAACGCGGCGCTGCTGGAGAAGATTGCGCAACTCAAGGGGTTTTATGGGGTGCAGGAGCATTGCCTGGAGACGTTGTTGCGGGGGGATGGGTTGATCTGAATGCTCGCTGAGCGCTGATCCTGAATGTGGGTAGGAAATTTCTCCAGAGCACCTCGCGACGGTGTTTGACGTGAAGAAGTCTGTAGTGTGGCGTACACCTGCAAGGTATTCCTGGTTGTCGTTTGACAACCTTGTCATTGCGAGCCCACACTGGAGACAAGCTGATGTCACGCCCCAGTCATGCCAAGAAGGAGGTCGAACAGGCCTTGAGGCACGCGGAGTCACAGGGATGGAGAGTCGAGGTGGGCGGTGGGCATTGCTGGGGGAAGCTGTATTGCCCCCACAACGACGCAGATTGCCGTTGTGGGGAATTTTGCATTACCAGCGTCTGGAGTACCCCAAAGAGCCCAGGCAACTTTGCACGCCAGCTACGGCGTGTGGTGGATAACTGTTCTGGCGGCAGGATGACGAAAGGCGCAGCACATGCTGCCGAGGAGCAGTAGCGATGGAATATGAGTTCACCCTGAAGTATCAACTGAACGAAAACGAAGATACCGATGCGCTGTTGGAGCGTCTGGCCAAGGCGGGTTGTGACGACGCCTTGGTTGGGGTAGGGCAGCCCGGTCGTTTGGCGCTGGCGTTTGTGCGCGAGGCTTCAACGGCCAGAGAAGCCATACATAGCGCCCTTGACGGTGTTCGTGAAGCAGTGCCTGCCGCGCGCCTGATCGAGGCAACCCCAGACCTCGTCGGGCTTACCGATGTAGCCGAAATGGTGGGCGTATCGCGCCAGAACATGCGTAAATTGATGCTCGCGCACAGCCATAGTTTTCCGGCACCTATTCACGAGGGCAGTACTTCGCTTTGGCACCTGGCTGAGGTTCTGGTCTGGTTACAGGCACGCGGAAGCTATGCTATCGGCCAGCAAACCCTTGATCTGGCTCGCGTAGCGATGACGATCAATGTATCGAGTGCCTATGAGCGGGTTTTTGGCCATTCAACGAACCTGGCCTGTTGAACCTAAGCCCGAGCTCACCTCAACGCCGAGCAGCCGGCACCTCGATCGCCAAGTCAGCCAACCCCAACGGGTGCGTACTCGCATCGAAAAAGTGCAGCGCAGTCGCCGGTAAATCCCCGAACCGGTCGATGAAGTGCTGCTTCTGATTGATCACCGACGCCTCCCCCAACGGCCGAATGGCAATCGACAAATGGCGAGGTTGTGCCTGTCGAACCGCCTCGACCAGGTGCTGGTCACTGCTGTCCAGATGCTGCCCGAACAGGCATAGCCCCTGGCTCTCCTGCGCCAATTGCGCCAAGCACCAGCTGAGGTAGTCCGAGTGACGAATGGCGCGCAGCTTTTCGTCGCTGCGGTCTTCATTGATGAACAAGGGCACTTCACCCGGAATGTTCACGGCAAAGCCATCGAGCAACTCGGCGCTCTCTGCGCTGCGTTGGCGGGTGGTGCCATCCGGCAGTTTCAGCAGGTGCAGGCCGCCATGCAGGTGCAGCACGCGGGTGCCTTCACTGCGGGTGCGGCGTACGTCGAAAAAGCCTTGCTCATCGAACAGCTCGGCAAAACCTTGGGGGGCGTGCTGCACGGCCCAAGGCACGATCAGGTCGTAGTTGCTGGTGTAGATGTTGCGATAGCCGCGCAAGGCCTGGTTCAGCATGGCCAGCGTGGCGGCTGGCATCAAAGGCCATGGCAGGTGCACCGTGCGCACGGCATGAATCAGCGCTTCCTTGATCGAGTAGTAGCGGTTCAGCGGTGCCGTGGAGTTGATGGCCAGGGCCGCGTTGACCCGCACCGTGCTGTTGAGGGCGCTGAGCACGGGCTCGAACAATTCGGTGGCGAGTGACTTGAACAAGGCTTGGTCGCTGATCGCCAGGCCTTTTTTGCGGCCCGCGCGCTGCGCTTCCTCGAACAGCGAGAAATAGCCAAACGGCTTCCACAGTGCACGGCTGGCGCCGTTGCCCAGCAGCAGGGCGTCGCAAGGGTGGCGTTGGTCGAGTTCTGGCCAGGGGGTGAGGTAAGCGTCAAGTGCGGGCATGCGGGGTCCGTTGGGCGGAGCGGAAAACGGGGCGACTGTAGCATGTCATTCAAGCGCTAGGTGATTGAGGCTGGCGAGGACAAGAAGTCATGTGTGAGAATGATACGGATTCCTATTAGCGACGCTCACCTTCAATGACATCCTTTTCCACACCCTGGAGCGGCCCTGCGCCGGCCTTGCAGGCGGTCGTCGATGATCTGCTGGCCAACTACAGTGACCTGCGTCGCTACCTCAGCGGGCGCCTGCGCAACCCCGACGACGCCGCTGACATCGCTCAGTCCAGCTTTGCCCAGGCCTATGCCCACGCGCTGAATGCGCCGGTACTCAATGCGCGCGCGTTGTTGTTCCAGGCGGCGCGTAACCTGTGCATCGATCAGTACCGGCGGCGCAGCACCGAGTTGGCGGCGCTGGAGGATTGGCTGGTGCGCGTCGACGGCTTGAGCCCCAGCGTCGAGGACATCCTGATCGCGCGCGAGCAGTTGCAGCAACTGATTGCACTGATCGAGCGCATGCCGCGCCTGCGCCGCGAAGTATTCGTGCGGGTGCGGCTGTATGGCCAGCGCCATCGCGAGGTGTGTGAGGCGCTGGCGCTGTCGGCCAAGTCGGTGGAACTGCACATCGCCCGCGCGGTGTTCGACCTCTCCGAACTGCGCCTGGCCAGCCGCCATGGCTGACCCGGTTGCCGCACGCAAGGTGCAACAGGCCTTGGTCTACCTCGCGGCGATGCATGGCGACGACCCCACGCGTGTGCGCGAAGCCAGCGGCCAGGCGCTGCGCTGGCGGCGTAAGAGCGACGAACATGAGCGCGCCTGGCATGAGGCCGAGCAGCGCTGGCAACTGGTGCATCGCCTGGCGCCGCAATTGCGCGGCGCCCTGCAGCCGCAGCCGCATGACCCGGGCCGTCGGCGCCTGTTGCGCCAGGGCGGCGCGTTGGCGGTACTGCTGGCGGCAGGTGGCTGGCTGGGCTGGATGTGGCAGCGCACCGCTGCATTCCACCAAGACCTGCAGACCGCGCACGGCGAACAGCCCCGCAGCCTGGCCTTGCCCGATGGCAGCCAACTGCTGGTGGCGGCCGAGAGCAACCTGCGTATCCGCTTCGACCATGGCCAGCGCCAGGTGATGCTGTTGCACGGCAATGTCTTCTTCGACGTCGCCCATGAGCACTGGCGGCCCTTCCATATCAGCACCCGTGTGGGCAGTGTGCAGGTGCTGGGCACCGCCTTCACGGTCAGCGACCGGGGTGACCGGGTGTTCGTGGCGGTGGCCCGCGGCCGTGTGCAGGTGCGTGACCTGCACGGTGGCGAGCGCACCCTTGGCGCTGGCGAACGCGTCTGCATTGATGGTCAGGGGCGCCTGAGCAGCCTGCATGCGCAGGGGCAGCTCGGCCCAGACGTCGACCATTGGCAACGCGGTTGGTGGTCTTACACCGACCAGTCGCTGCGTGAAGTGATCGGCGAGCTCAATGCCTATCTGCCGCGGCCCGTGCTGCTGGCGCCGGAAGTCGCCGAACTGAAGCTGACCGGCAGCTTCCCCATCGACCAGCCGCAGAAACTGCTGGATGCGTTGCCACGCATTCTGCCGGTGCGCCTGAGCGAACGGCAGGGCAGGGTGGAACTGTTGGCGCGCTGAAAAAAGTTTTGAGGGGTAAGCCGCAGGAGCGGCGTCATCAACGGTGAACCCCTCCAAGAGCAAGGACCCTTCATGTCGTTCGCCTCCACCCGTTTATCCGTGCCACTGCGCCACCTGGCCCTGGCCTGTGCCTTGGGCAGCCTGTTGTCGCCGGGCATGGCCCTGGCTGACAGCCAGCCACTGGCCCTGGATTTTCCGAGCCAATCGCTGGAAACCACGGTGCACGCGCTTGCCCGCCAGTCCGGTGTGGCCATTGCCGCTGACAGCCGGGTACTCGCGGGCCGCAATGCGCCTGCCCTGCACGGGCGCTTCAGCGTGCTGCAAGCCTTGCAGCAGTTGCTGATCGGCACCGACCTGGTGGCCGAGGAGCACAACGGCGTGGTGACCCTGCGCAGCACCGCCGAGGACGGCGCCTTGACCCTCGGCGCCACCAACGTCAACGCCGCCGGTTTCAACAGTGAACTGCCCGAGGCCTACAGCGGCGGCCAGGTGGCGCGCGGTGCACGGCTTGGCATGCTGGGCAATCGCGACATCATGGACACGCCATTCAACATCACCGCCTACACCGCCAAGACCATCGCCGACCAGCAGAGCGGCACGGTTGGCGCCGTGCTGCGCAATGACCCGTCGATCCGCTTCAGCACCGGCGAAGGCCATGCCTACGAGAACTTCATGATCCGTGGCTACGGCCTGGAATCCTCGGAGCTGGCGGTAAATGGCCTGTACGGCCTGGCGCCGGATGGCCATGTGCCGACCGAATTCCTCGAACGGGTCGAAGTGCTTAAAGGCCCAAGCGCATTGCTCAGCGGCATGGCGCCCAATGGCGGGGTGGGCGGCAATGTCAACCTGGTACCCAAGCGTGCCGGCGATGCTCCACTGACCCGGCTGACCACAAGCTACGTTTCCGACGGCTACTTTGCCCAGCACATCGACGTGGCCCGACGCTTTGCGGATGGGCGCTTGGGTGTCCGCTTCAATGGGGTGTATGGCAGTGGCGACATGGGCGTCGACGAACAATCCAAGGACCGCACGCTGGCCGCCCTGGCGCTGGATTACCGAGGTGACGACTTCAAGCTCGAATTGGATGCCTACGAGACCCATGAGAAACTCGACAACGGCAGCCCGATGATGGCGGGCTTCAGCGAGTTGGGCTACGTGACCAAGGCGCCCAAGCCCGATACCAACGTGCTGGAAGGCATCTATGCCAAACAAGTCAGCAAGGCAGTGGTGCTGCGTGGCGAGTACCAGCTCAACGACGACTGGACGGCATTTGCCAGTGTGGGTGGGGCGCGCACGTACTACGACGGCTTCCTGAACGGCACCCGCATCCGAGTACAGGCGGCCGATGGCAGCGCCAAGGGGCAGACATACAACCAGGCCGGCTACACCCACAGCCTGGCCAGCGAGGCCGGCCTGCGTGGCAACTTCATGACGGGGCCGGTCACCCACCAGCTGGTGTTGACGACGTCGCTGCTGCACCAGGACATCGGCCGAGCGCCCACGGTCACCGGCGCCACCTACGACACCAACCTCTATCGCCCGGTCAAAGGGGTGATTGCCGGTGATCACGGCTCGAACGACAAGACCGGCGACAATACCTTGTCCAGCTTCGCCCTGGCCGACACCCTCGGTTTCTTCGACGAGCGTGTGTTGCTGACCCTGGGTGCGCGTGCCCAGCGGGTTCGGCAGAAGATGAGCAAACCAACGGCCTATGACGAACGCAAACTGACCCCGGCCTTTGGCATCGTGGTCAAGCCTTGGGATGCGCCGGTGTCGCTGTACGCCAACTACATCGAAGGCCTGACC
The DNA here is from genome assembly GCF_900184205.1 of Pseudomonas sp. LAIL14HWK12:I10. Classification (NCBI taxonomy): domain Bacteria; kingdom Pseudomonadati; phylum Pseudomonadota; class Gammaproteobacteria; order Pseudomonadales; family Pseudomonadaceae; genus Pseudomonas; species Pseudomonas sp. LAIL14HWK12:I10. Next base: position 153,865 of record NZ_FXWU01000009.1, read on the forward strand.
CAAGGTGGCACGGTGACCGAGGTAGGGGCCCTGAACAAGGACGAGCAATTTGCGCCGTACGTGGCCAAGCAGATGGAAGCGGGCGTGAAGTGGGACCTGGGCACGTTCAGCCATACCCTGGCAGTGTTCCAGATCGAGAAACCCAGCATGGTCAAGAACACCCGCGGCGACACCTTCTGGTACACCGATGATGGCGAGCAGCGCAACCGTGGCGTGGAATGGAACATGTTCGGTGAAGCCGCCCCTGGCGTACGCCTGCTGGGCGGGGTGACCTACACCCGCGCCGAACTGAGCAAGACGGCCAACGGTACCCTGGATGGCAACACCGCCCGCGGTGTACCGGCCTGGTCGGCCAACCTCGGCGCCGAGTGGGACCTGCCCTGGGTCGATGGCCTGACCCTGACGGCACTGGGCATTCACAGCAGCTCGCAGTACCTGGACGACGAGAACACGCTGAAAATCCCACAATGGACGCGCTACGACCTGGGCGCGCGCTACGCCACCCGCGTGCTGAGCAAGGACGTGACCCTGCGCGCCAGCCTGGAGAACGTCGAGAATCGTGCCTACTGGGCGGGGGTGTTCAACCCGGGGTATGCCACCGTCAGCGAACCGCGCACCTTGAAGCTGTCCGCCAGCATCGACTTCTGAGGTGCGCATGAACCGCATTCCTCTCATCCGTTGCGCCTTGCTGCTGGCGTTGACCAGCGCCGTGGCGCAGGCTGCAAGCGAAGCCACGCTGCAGCCCGGTCAGGCTGTCAACGGCCAGGCCGTGGCGGCAGGCAGCACGGTCTGGCACGTTGGGCTCAAGGCGGGCGACCTGGTGCGCGGCCGGGTCGACGGCGACGTCAGCCTGCGCCTGCTGGACCCGCAGGGCAGGCCCTTGCGCCTGTTGATCGACGGCCAGGACCAGCCGCGCGCGTTCATCTTTGTCGCCGACAGCCCGGGTGCATATGGCTTGCGTGCAGAGCCACTGGACGGGCGCCCGGGCGCCCCTTTCAGCCTGCGCCTGGAGCAGGTACTGGCGCGTGCCGAGCAGCAGCAGAGCCCACCACGGTTGGCCAGCCCGGCCCTGGCCGAGTTGGCCGGGCAGCTTGCCCAGGGCGGTGATACCGAGGCGTTCTGGAACGCGCGAAAGGCCCAGGGCACGCCACTGGTCGAGCGGCTACCGGGCCAGCCGCAGCAGCGCCTGGTAACGTTTCTGTGGCGCGGCGCCCAGCACAATGTGCGGATGTTCGGCGCGCCTTCGGGCCGTCACGAAGCGCTGCAACGGCTTGGCACCAGCGATGTCTGGTACGCCAGTTTCGAGGTCCCGGCCAGCACCCGGCTCAGCTACCAAATGGCGCCTGATGTGCCACCGTCGGATGACCGCCGGGTGATTCTTGCCACCACGCGCCGCGACCCGCTCAACCCTGCCACCTTCGCCGACAGCAGCGGTGATGCCTGGCTGTCGCGTTCACGCCTGGAATTGCCGGATGCGCCGCCGCAACCCTGGGTAGCCGAGCGGCCGGGTATCGCCCGTGGCACGCTCGAACGCAAGCGCCTGGCCAGCGACGTGCTGGGCAACACGCGCGATGTCTACCTGTACCGACCGGCTGGCTGGCGCCAGGGTGCTGCAGGCCAGGCCTTGCTGGTGCTGTTCGACGCCCACGCCTATACCCGCCAAGTGCCTACGCCGACCCTTCTCGACAACCTGATCGCCGATGGCCTGATCCCACCTACGGCAGCCATCATCATCGCCAACCCCAGCGACCTCAGCCGCCAACAGGAACTGCCCCCCAACCCACGGTTCGCCCGTTTCATGGCCGAACAACTAATGCCCTGGGCGCGACAACACGGCTTGAGTGCACCCGCGGCCCGTACGGTCATCGCCGGCTCCAGCTACGGGGGGCTGGCCGCGTCCTACCTGGGCCTGATGCACCCTGAGCTGTTCGGCAATGTGCTGAGCCTGTCGGGGTCGTACTGGTGGGCCAAGGACGGGGAAGAGCCAGGCTGGCTGACCCGTGAGTACGTCAAGGCAACCCCCAAGCCGCTGCGTTTTTACCTGCAATCGGGGCTGTTCGAAGGCCCGACGATTCTGGATACCAACCGCCACCTGCGCGATGTGTTGCGTGCCAAGGGCTATGCAGTGGAAGCGGTGGAGTACCCCGCGGGGCATGATTACCTGCAATGGCGCGGGTCACTGCCGTGTGGCCTGGTGAGCCTGATCGGCAGGCCGGGTGAGGCCAGTTCCCAGGCGTGCGCTGAATACCGTTGATGCCCTGCATCCCCTGTAGGAGCAGCCTTGTGCTGCGAAGAGGCCAGCGCTAACAGCGAAGGGTATGTGTTGTCACTGGCCTCTTCGCAGCACAAGGCTGCTCCTACAGTAGAGGGTGATTGGCCTGGATTCAGCGTAAGCACGTTGACGCGTTTTACTCCGGCGTTGACACGTGGCGACTCCTGTTCCGCCACACCCGATAGGCGCGGATCCCGGCGCGTACCGAGCCGAACAGCAGTTTGTCCTCCATCTCCCGTGCCATCCCTGAGCGCACCAGCATGCGCAGGAAGGTGCCGCGGGCGCGGGCGATGGCGAAGAAGATGCCTTGGGCCGCCAGGGTGTCGCGGACTTCGCGCAGCGCGGCAATGCCGCTGACGTCGATGCTGGTCACCGCTTCGGCATCGAACAGCACGACTTTGGGCTGGGCCTGGCTCTGCACGGCTTCCAGCAGGCGCATCTTGAAGTAGTCGGCGTTGAAGAACAGGATCGCGTCGTCGAAGCGGTACACCACCAACCCCGGCACGGTGCGGGCGTCCTTGAACTTGCGGATGTCGACTTGGCCCTCGGTGCCCGGCAGCCAGCCCAGCACTGCGTCGGTGGGCTGGTAGATGCTGTACAGCAGGCGCAGGATCGCCAGGGTCACGGCAAACACGATACCCGGCAGCACGCCCAGGCCCAGCACGCCGACCGTGGTCAGCAGGCAGAGCCAGAACTCGAAGCGGCTCAGGCGCCGGATGCTCTTCAGCGACTTGATGTCGATCAGCCCCCAGCCCGCCATCAGCAACACGGCCCCCAGCGCCGCCTGGGGGATCCAAGCCATGGGGGCGGTGAAGAACAGCAGGATCAGGGCGATCACCAGCGCAGCGATGATGCCGACCAGCTGGCTCTTGCCGCCGACCATGTCGTTGACTGCGGTACGCGAGTCGGCGCCGCTGATGGCAAAGCCTTGCGACATCCCGGCTGCCAGGTTGCTCACCCCGAGTGCCACGAATTCATGGTTGGCGTTGATGGCGTAGCCATGGCGTGCGGCAAAACTGCGTGCTGTGAGCATGGCGCTGCAGAAACTGACGGTGGCAATACCCAGGGCGTCGCGCAGCAGGCTTTTCATTTCTGCCAGGTTGCTTTGCGGCCAAGCCAGCTGCGGCATGCCGGCCGGTACCGGGCCGAGGATGGCGACACCGAAGCGGTCCAGGCCGAACAGGCCTACCACAACCGTGAACAGCGCCACCGCCACCAGCGCCGCCGGTAGCCGTGGGTAGCGCTGCGGTAGCCAGATCAGCAGCGCCAGCGCGGACAGGCCGATGGCCAGGGTCACCCCATGAATCTCGCCCAGGCGCTGGAGGAAGTTGACCAAGCTGAGGATGAACCCGTCGCCCTCGATCTTGAACCCGACCACCTTGGACAACTGCCCGGCGATCAGGCTCAGGCCAATGCCATTGAGGTAGCCGATCAGGATCGGCCGTGAGAAGAAGCTGGCGATGAACCCGGCCCTGGCCAGGCCCGCCCCGATCAGCATCACGCCCACCAGCACGGTGACAATTACCGACAGCTCGGCAATACGCTGCGGGTCGCCCAGCGCCAACGGTGCCACGGCCCCGGCGATCATCGCGCAGGTGGCGGCGTCCGGGCCGACCATCAGCTGACGCGAGCTGCCGATCAGCGCATACACCATCATCGGCAGCACACAGGCATACAGGCCATATTGCGGCGGCAGGCCGACGATTTGTGCGTAAGCGATGGCGATGGGGATCTGGATAGCCGCCACCGAAAGCCCAGCCTGCAGGTCGGCATGAAACCACTCACGGCGGTAGTGCAACAGGTTGGCGAGGCCAGGTAGCCAGCGGGACAGAAACATGCGCGGTCCTTTCGAAATGTTTCACGAATCCATCAAGCATATGCGCTTCAAGCCGTTTCGCTTGCAAGCGGATTCACCGGCCGCGCATTCAAGCGCAACGGCTGGGAAGTGGCCATGGGCCAGATCAACAAAAGGGGCATGAAAACGAATAGGCAGAAACGAAAAAAGGAGCCGAGGCCCCTTTTGACAGCGATGACGTTGCTGGAACGCCATGCGGGAATGCGAGGTGGAGCGGGTAGAGGGAATCGAACCCTCAACTAAAGCTTGGGAAGCTTTCGTTTTGCCACTAAACTATACCCGCGTCTGCGTTCGACTTTTTACCAGAACCCTCATCGAATTAGAAGCCCAAGTTATAAAAAAGGGTTATAAAAAGCTTGTCGGCGACCCATAGCCTGCGGGTAAAGGGCTACAGGACGCCGAGGCGCTCAGATGGCCAGTGCATGCTGCCCCTGTACGTGCTGGTAGCGTTGACGTGGCTCACGCACGGTCGGCTTGAGGAAGTCGAGCAGCGCACTGCGGGTGTCTTCGCAGGCTGCCTTGGTCTCCATGTCGAGGAAGTGCCCAGCATCGCGAATCACGCTGAAGTGGCTCTTGCCCACATGGCGACCAAACTCGCGCGCATCTTCAGCCGTGGTGTACTCATCGCGGTCGCCGTTGATGAACAGCACCGGGATATCGATGTTGCGCGCACCACTCAATGCCCGTTCCAAGTCATGTTGCAGCACTTCGTTGATGTGGAAGTGCATCTGCGCGTACTCGTGGCTGTCCAGGCTGCTCACGTGGCGATAGTTGAAGCGCTTGAACAGCGACGGCAGGTGCTTGCCGATGGTGTCGTTGACCAGGTTGCCGACCTGGTAGCGATCACAGGCGGCCAGGTACTGGCAGCCACGGTCCAGGTAGTCGCGCATCGGTTCGTTGATCACCGGCGAGAACGAGCTGACCACGGCCTTCTTCACTCGCCGCGGCTGGTGCGCCAGCGCCAGCAGCGTGCTCGCACCGCCCCACGAAAACGACATCACGTGATCGGCCTGGAAGTGCTCGATCAGCTCAAGGAGGATATGCGCCTCGGTCTCCTTGGTGATCAGCCGTTCCTGGCGGTTGTGCGGTTTGGATTTGCCGGCGTACGGCTGGTCGAACAGCACGACGTTGAATTGTGGGTGCAGGTTCCGCACTGTCTGGGCGAACGAGGCCGTGGTGGCCAGCGAACCGTTGATCAAAATGATCGTCTTCTCGGCTGCATCCGCGCGATGGAACTCCGTGTAAACCCGATACTGACCTTGGATATCAAGTACAGCGATTTCTGGCCTCATGTCATCGACTCCTGGCGCAAAAAGGGTATTCGCGTCACCTAGGGTGCACGTTCTTTATGACAGGTAGGCATTTGCCTTGAAGAGTAACCGGGGGCCCTGTGTCGATCCTTGGCACACATGTCGACGGTATTGTTTTTGGCGGGCAATTTGCCGTGCCCCAAGGCATCTAGGCGTTGGGTGGCCGGCAAAAAGGTGTCTTCGACTGCGGGCGTGACTCATGAGTCACATGCAGACTGACGATTTGGATTCAAGCAGTGGGCTGGGGATCCTGCAAGTGCCGTTCGGGGAAAAATGTGACTTGGGCCGCCGGGCGGTCGTGTGACACTGCCAGTGTTGCCTTTTCTGGCCTCTTCGCGGGCAAGCCCGCACAGGTACTGCACAAGCCTCCAACGCTGTGGCAATCCTGTGGGAGCGGGCTTGCCCGCGAAGAGGCCGGTGCAAACAACCTAGACCGAGGCGATTTCCTCAGTCGTCAACGCCCTGAATGCCCCCGGTGCCAACGCCGGATCCAGGCGAATTGCGCCCATGCTTTCGCGGTGCAGCCCCACCACCTTGTTGTCGAAGTGGCCAAACATGCGTTTGACCTGGTGGTACCGCCCCTCGACGATTGCCAGCCGAGCCTGGCGGGGGCCCAGAATGTCGAGTTGGGCGGGCAGGGTGGTAAGGTTTTCGAAGGCGAAATACAGGCCTTCGTGGAACTTGGCAGCATAATGCTCGCCAATCTCGTCCTCGGTCTCGACCAGGTAATGTTTGGGCAGTTTGGTCGTTGGTTGGGTCAGGCGACGCGACCATTGGCCGTCGTTGGTCAGGATCAGCAGGCCGGTGGTGTTGAAGTCCAGGCGCCCGGCGATGTGCAGGTCGTCGCGCAGTTCGGCGGGCAGCAACTCGAGGACCGTGGGGTGTTGTGGGTCCTGGGTGGCGCTGACGCACCCGGTCGGCTTGTTGAGCATCAGGTAGCGCGCCGGCCGCCCGGCCTGCAGCAGTTGCTCATCCACTTCGACGCGGCTGAACTCACGCACGTCCGTCAACGGGTCGACCGCCACTTGGCCATCGACCCGCACGCGGCGCTGCACCAGCAGCAGGCGAACGTGCTGTCGGTTGTAGCAGGGCAAGTTGGCAAGAAAACGGTCGAGGCGCATGGCGAAGGGGGCTGAAGTTAAAAGCCGCGCAGTCTAGCGCTTTGTGCCGGGCGGCGCTGCCTGCAGTTGCGCTTCGACCGCTGCGCAGCGCGGGCACAGGCAGGCCTTGTCACGCAACTCGGCGGGCAGGGCCTGGAGCACGGCGGGGTCGATGGTCACGCTGTAGCACCAACAGGCCTGCGTGGCGCTGCGGGGGTCGGCCAGGCTGCACTGGTTGAGGGCACCGCAGGCGGGGCAGTGCTGGCTGTCATTCATGGTCGGGTCCGGAAACTTCACTGCAGACGCGGTTGCGGCCGGCCTGCTTGGCACGATAGAGCGCACGGTCGGCGCGGGTCAGCAGGGCATGCAAGGTATCGCCCGGTTGCAGGCTGCTCAGGCCGATGCTGGTGGTCAGGCGCAACGGTCGGTCGTCGTAGCTGAAGGTCAGCTGTTCGGTGCGGCGGCGGATTTTTTCCGCCACTTCCACCGCTTGCCGGCCTTCTGCCTCTCGCAGCAGCACGATGAATTCCTCACCGCCCCAGCGGCAGAGTATATCCGACTGGCGCAGGCTGCCCTGCAGCACATTGGCGAACTGGCGCAGCACTTCGTCGCCGGCCAGGTGGCCATGGGTGTCATTGAGCACCTTGAAGTGGTCAAGGTCGATCAACAGGGCCACCAGCGGGCCGCTGTCGCGCTGGGCCTCATGCAGGGCCTGGGCGGCCAGCAGGTCGAAGCTGCGCCGGTTGGGCAGGCCGGTGAGGCTGTCGAGGGTGGCCAGCGCCTCGGTGCTGGCCTGGTGACGCTTGACCATCGCATGCACCAGTAACAGCACCACCAGGGTGATCATCGCGCAGATTGCCAGGTTCAGGTACAGCGAGTGGCGGATGCGGTCCAGGGTACCGGTTTCGCGCTTGTCGACCAGCAGGTACCAGTCCAGCTCGGGCAGGTGCCGCACATTGAGAAAGTGGCTGTGGTTGTCGCTGTCGCGGTATTCGTGGCTGCCTTCGCCAGGTACCGGTTGCTGTGCCAGCAGGTCGCTCAGCTCGGGGTTGTCGCTAAGCGGCTGGCCGACGCGCAAGCCGTGGGGGCCACCTTCGGAGCCGGTCAGCAGGACCTTGCCCTTGGCATCGGTGAACAGCACCGAGCGTTGGTAGCGGCGCTGGTACTCGTCGATCAGCTTGACCACCGACGACACACTCAAGCCCACCCCGGCCGCGCCGATGAAGCGGTGTTGGTAGTCCAGCACCTGGTAGTTGATGAACACTGTCAGGCTGTCCTGGTTGGCCATGTCCAGGTCGACGTTGATCTCATAGGGCGCCTTGAGGTCGCGCAGGCGAAAGTACCAGGCATCGCGCCAGCTGCCGGGCGTGATCTGCTTGAGTACGCCCTTGGCCTGGTAGTAGGTGAGGCTGCGGTCGGAGACGAAGAATGAGGTGAAGATGTCCTGCTTGCCCATGATCTCGCCCAGGTAGCGGGTGATGCGCTGGGTGTCCTGCTCACCGGACAGTACCCAGTCCCGCAAGAAGGTGTCCTGGGCCATCATCGAGGCGATCAGCACAGGGCGGATCAGGTCTTTCTGGATTTCCGAATAGACCGTGTCGGAGGTCAGTGGCAATTCGGTATTCACGATGCCATCGCGAATGGCACTGCGTGAGGCGAAGTAGCTGAGCAGGGAAGTGGCGAGAAAGCCGCTTGCCAGCAGCATCAGCAGGGTGACGATCAGCGAACGCTGCGAAAACAGAGCGGAACGTGCAGGCATGATCTTCCCGTGATGTGTGCCAAGGCGGTCATTCTAGTGAGATGACCGGTAAATGACTGCAAGTTTTTCAGGGTTATCGCACCTGTTTCAAATTATTGCAAAAATGGCACTGCACCTCGGTATGGCGGTCTTATTCAGTGTCGATGAACGCGTTTTGCATCGACGCTCGCCAGCGCCGCTGTTCGGGCACTCCAGCGGTCCAGGAGGCCGCCATGTCCTATCGAATACTGTTGATCGCCCTGTTGGGTCTGATGACGTCTGCCTGCGCCCCTTACTATGGCGGCGGGGGCTATTACCGATCGGATTACTACTCCACCGACCGTTATGTGTCGCCGGGGTATTACCGATACGACCGCTACTATGTAACGCCGCAGCCGCGTTACTACTACCAGCCCGCCCCACGTTATTACCGCCCGGCGCCGGTGCCGCAGTACAGGCCCCACCCGCAGCCAGGCATGAACCAGTGGCATGGCAACCCGCGGTATGACTACGGCAATCGCCAGCGCTATGACTATGGGCGTGACCGTGATCGCCATGACTATCGCGATGGCAGCCAGCGTTATCAGAACGATCGTTGGCATTCCAACGGGCGAGGGGATCGCGACCGCCGGCCAGATGGCGGCCGGGGGCAGGGCCGCAACTGGCAGCGGTAAGATGCCAGAGGGGGCCCCAAGCGGTAATGCTGTTCACTTAAGAATGCCGGGGCCGCTCTGCGGCCCATCGCGGCACAAGGCCGCTCCCACACCGACCGCGTTATGCCTCTATTTACAGGGCATGCGCGAACACTGTGGGAGCGGCCTTGTGCCGCGATGGGCCGCAAAGCGGCCCCAATACAGGCGATGGATAACTTAAGTGAACAGCATTACCCCAAGCGGCCCCTTTTTATGGCTCAAGCCAAATCCGCCAGTGGATGGCGCCCCTCCCAGACCTTGGTGAAATGCGCCTCGACCACCGCTGCTGGCACCTGTGCCACATCCGGCCAGTGCCAGCGCGGTTGATTGTCTTTGTCCAGCAGGCGCGCGCGCACCCCTTCGCTGAATTCCGGATGACGGCAGCAATTCAGGCTCATGCCGTACTCCATCTGGAATACCTGCGCCAATGACAGGTGCCGGGCCCGGCGGAGCTGTTCCCACACCAAGTGCGCGGTCAACGGGCAGCCCTCATGCAGGCGTCCACCCGCTTCGGCCAGCAGAGGGTCGTTGTGATATTTCAGGCCTTGCAGCGCATGCCACGCGCCGGCGGGGTCGGCGACATCCAGCAGCTCATCGATCACTTGGCGCCGGGGCAGCCATTGTGCCTCGGGTAGCTCCTCGCAGGCGCGATGCTGCTCAGCCTTGAGCAGGCTGTTGAGCTGCAACTCGGTCTGCTCCTGCCAGTTCAGCTGCAACAACTCTTCGATCAGCTCCTCCTGCTGGTGCTCGCCGAAGCAACGATCGGCGAGCCCCAGGTCGAGGGCATCGCGGGCATTGATCGGGGCACCGGTCAGCCCCAGAAACAGCCCCAGCTTGCCCGGCAGGCGGGCGAGGAACCAGCTGGCACCGACGTCGGGGTAGAGGCCGATGCTGATCTCTGGCATCGCCAGCCGGCTGCTGGGCGTGACGATGCGCACATTGGCGCCTTGCAGCAGCCCCATGCCGCCACCCAGCACATGCCCGTGCCCCCAGCACAGCAGCGGCTTGGGGTAGGTGTGCAGCAGGTAATCGAGGCGATACTCGGCCGCGAAGAAGGTGGCGGCCAGCGGCGGCACGCTGCCCGGGTGATCGCGGCAAGCCTGGGCCAGCGCCCTGACGTCGCCCCCGGCACAGAACGCCTTGGCGCCATTGCCTCGCAGCAGCACGCAGACCACGCCAGGGTCGCGGGCCCAGGCGTGCAACTGCTCGCCGAGCACTTCGATCATCCGCAGGTTCAGCGCATTGAGCGCCTTGGGTGCATCCAGGGTGGCGATGCCGATACAGGCGCCATCGGCACCGGTGAGTACCTCGCAATGAATAGACATGGACTACCTCTCGCAGGTCATCGCACAAGTATGGCCTGCCTGCGGGATCATGCCGGTCGTCGGTCGGATCGTTTGACAAGCGGAGGAGGCTTACCTAGTGTCGCGCCATTGTTTACGGATGGCCCCATGACTGACGACGATCGCATCAAACTCGAACCCAGCTGGAAAGCCGCATTGCGCGACGAATTCGACCAGCCCTACATGCATCAGCTGCGCGAATTCCTGCGCCAGGAGCACGCGGCCGGCAAAGAGATCTACCCCCCGGGCCCGCTGATCTTCAATGCCCTTAACTCGACGCCGTTGCAGCAGGTCAAGGTGGTGATCCTCGGCCAGGACCCGTATCACGGCCCAGGCCAGGCCCATGGCCTGTGCTTCTCGGTGCAGCCGGGCATTGCCACGCCGCCGTCGCTGGTCAATATCTACAAAGAGCTGCAGCGCGACCTGAACATCCCGATCGCCAGCCACGGCTACCTGCAGAGCTGGGCCGAGCAAGGCGTGCTGCTGCTCAACACGACCATGACCGTGGAGCGCGCCAATGCGGCTTCACATGCCAAGAAGGGCTGGGAGTTCTTTACCGACCGGGTCATCCAGGTGGTCAGCGAGCAGTGCCCGAACGTGGTGTTTCTGCTGTGGGGCGCGCATGCCCAGGGCAAGCAGAAGCTGATCGATGGCACCAAGCACCTGGTGCTGAAGTCGGTGCATCCGTCGCCCTTGTCGGCGTATCGGGGCTTCCTCGGTTGCGGGCACTTCAGCCGGGCCAACAGCTTCCTCGAGCAGCGTGGGTTGGCACCGATCAACTGGGCCTTGCCGCCGCTTTGATGGCATGAAACACCGCGAAGCAGGCGACGCGGTGTTTCAGGCTTTTTCTGCGTTCCAGAGCCGGAACAGCGGCTCTGCCAAAAACAACACGAACAACAAGCGCATCACTTGCAGCGCTGTCACCAACGGCACCGACAGCTGCAGGGTTTCCGCCGTCAGGCTCATCTCCGCAATCCCGCCGGGCATCATCCCCAGGGTCAGCGAACGCAGGTCTAGCGCCGTCATCACGCTCAGCCCCCACGCTGCGCTGCCGGCAATCAACATGCACAGCGCCGTGGCCAGCAACGTACGGCCCAGAAACGAAGGTGCGCGGCGGAAAAACGCGCGGTTGAAGTGGCAGGCCAGGCCGCTGCCAATCAGCCACTGGCCGATTTGGCTCGCGCCATCAGGCAGGCCGATCTGCAGGTTGCCCGCCAGGCTAACCGTCGCCGCCACCAGCAGCGGCCCGAACAGCCAGGGGTTGGGCTGGCGCAACCGCTGCCAGATAAAGCCCGCGGCTATACCCAGCGGGGCGATCAACGCTAGCCAGCCCCAGCTCACACTGCCGGCATGATTGAGCGGTACACCGTCACCCATCAAGAACTTGAACAGCGCCGGCACGCACAGCACCACCGCCAACACACGCAGGCTTTGCGCCGCCGCCACCTGGCTGAGCACCGCACCATTGCGCGCGCCCAGGTTGACCATCTCTCCCGAACCGCCCGGCATGCTGGCAAAGAAGGCGGTTGCGCGGTCTTCGCCGGTACGTCGCAGCAACCACACGCTGATCACGCTGGACAGGGTAGTGAACAGCGCGCCAAAGAAGATCAGCAGAAAGTGGCTGCCCACCTGTTCGATCACGGCGGGGGTGAAGTGCAGGCCGATGCCCAGGCCGATGATGCATTGCCCGCATTTGCGCCCATTGGGGATTTCCGACAGCTGCCAGGGGGTCAGGCAGCGCACCAGGATGATCGCCAACAACGCGCCGACCATCCAGGGCAAAGGCCAGCCGACCGTGCTGGCGAGATACCCACCAGCAAGGCCGACCAGCCCGGTAGCCCAATACAGGGGCAACGACCGATCAGGCATCAGCCATGGCCCGGCGCTGCAGGCTGCGCTTGCGCCAGATACGCAGCAGCGGCAGGCACAGCATGCACACCACCAGGACCCACACGCCCATGCTGATCGGGCTGGACCAGAGGATGCCCAGCTCACCGTTGGAGATCGACAGCGCACGGCGCAGGTTCTGCTCCATCAGCCCGCCGAGGATGAAGCCGAGCAGGATCGGCGACAGCGGGAAGTCCAGCTTGCGCAGGATGTAGCCCATGATGCCGATGCCGACCATCAGGAACAGGTCGAAGGTGGTGGCGTGCACGGCATACACGCCGATCCCGGTGATGATCGCGATCACCGGCACCAGCGCCCAGTTCGGCACGGCGAGGATGCGGGTGAAGATGCGGATCATCGGGATGTTGAGGATTACCAGCATGATGTTGGCGATGAACAACGAGGCGATCAGGCCCCAGACGATGTCTGGCTGCTGTTCGAACAACAGCGGGCCGGGGGTGATGTTGTACAGGGTCAGTGCGCCGATCATCACCGCGGTGGTGCCCGAACCTGGCACGCCGAGGGTCAGCATGGGGACCAAGGCGCCGCAGCAGGAGGCGCCGATAGCGGTTTCTGGCGCGGCCAGGCCACGGGCATCACCCTTGCCGAACTTGCCGCTTTCGCCAGCGATACGCTTCTCGGTCATGTAGGCCACGGCGCTGGCCAGGGTCGCGCCGGCACCTGGCAGCACGCCCATGATGAAGCCGAGCAGGCCGCAGCGGATGTTCACCGCGAACACCGAAGCCGCTTCCTTGACGTTGAACAGCATGCGCCCAGTGGCCTTGACCGCCTGGTGGCCATGGTGGGTCTTTTCCAGCAGCAGGAGGATTTCGCTGATCGAGAACAGCCCCAGCACCAGCACCACGAACTGGATGCCGTCGGCCAGGTGCACGCTGTCACCGGTGAAGCGGTAGACGCCGCTGTTGGCGTCGATGCCGACCGCCGACAGGAACAGGCCGATCAGCGCAGCGATGAAGGTCTTCAACGGTTTGTCGCCGGCCATGCCGCCCAAGGCGACTATGGCGAACACCATCAGCACGAAGTATTCCGCCGGGCCGAAGGCGATCGCCCATTTCGCCAGCAGCGGGGCGAACAGCACCATGCCGCAGGTGGCGATGAAGGCGCCGATGAACGAACTCCAGGCAGACAGCGACAAGGCAACGCCTGCCAGGCCCTGGCGGGCCATCGGGTAGCCGTCGAGGGTGGTCATCACGGTCGAAGCTTCGCCCGGGATGTTCAGCAGGATCGAACTGATGCGCCCGCCGTATTCGCAGCCCAGGTACACCGCAGCCAGCAGAATCAGCGCCGACTCAGGCGGCAGGCCCAGGGCAAAGGCGATGGGGATCAGCAAGGCCACGCCGTTGATCGGGCCCAGGCCCGGCAACAAGCCGACCACGGTGCCGATCAGGGTGCCACTGAGGGCGGTGACCAGGTTGTACGGGCTCAGGGCGACGCCGAAGCCCTGGCCCAGGTAGCTCAAGGTATCCATGTGTCAGTTCTCCAGTACGCTCAGCAGGCCAAGGGGCAGGGGCACGTCCATCACGCGGTCGAACAGCCAGTAGAGGAACAGGCTCATGCCGACCACGACGATGGCGCTGTGCAGCCAGCGGCCGCCGTACAGCCGAGCCATGGGCAGGCCGACCAGGATGGCGCTGAGGATGAAGCCCAGCGGTTCGAAGGTGGCAGCGAAGACGATCAGCAGGCCGACGCAGGCGGCGATCTTGATCAGGGTTTCGCGGTCCAGTTCTGGCTCGTCATCCTTGCGCACGATGGGCGTTGGGCGGATGGCCAGGTAAAGCAGGCCCAGGCCCATCAGGCCGAGCATCAGCAGCGGATAGGCCCGTGGGCCAACCGGTTCGTAGGAAAACGCAGCCTGGTACGGCCAGGCCATCACGGCCAGGGCGGCGCATACCGCCAGCAGGACCAGGGCGAAGAGGCGTTGCAGGATCATCGGGGAATCCTCGTTGGACGCGGACTCTGTGGGAGCGGGCTTGCCCCGCGAACACCGGCAAAACCGGTGCCATGCACCGAGGTGCCAGCTTCGCGGGACAAGCCCGCTCCCACAGGGATCTGTTCAGGTAGTCGGCGAGTTACTGAATCAGGCCGAATTCCCTGGCCAGTGCCTTGTAGTCAGCCACCTGCTTCTTCACATAGCCGTCCAGCTCTTCGCCGGTCATGGCGAACGGGAACAGCTCGCGCTGGTCACGCAGCTTGGCGAAGTCTTCCGAGGCCAGCATCTTGTCGAACGAGGCCTTCCACCAGGCGTAGTCCTCGTCGCTCACCTTCGGCCCCAGGTAGAAGCCGCGTACCACCGGCCAGACGATGTCGTAGCCCTGCTCCTTGGCGGTAGGGATGTCTTTCATCTCTGGCTCGTCCAGGCGGTTTTCGGAGAACACCGCGAGGATGCGCATGTTGCCGCTCTGGATGTGCGGCATGGAGTCGGAGATGTCGGTGGAGCCGACCTGGATGTGCCCGCCCAGCAATGCAGTGGCAATTTCACCGCCGCCTTCCAGGGCCACGTAACGCAGGTCACGCGGGTTGATGCCGGCGGCCTTGGCGATCAGCGCGGTTTGCATCCAGTCTTGGCTGCCGACCGTGCCACCGGAGCCGATCACGACCTTGCTCGGGTCTTTCTTCAGGGCAGCAACCAGGTCGTCGAGGGTTTTGTAGGGCGAATCGCTCTTCACGGCGATGGCACCGTAGCTGGTGCCGACGGCTGCCAACCACTTGACCGCGTTCTCGTCGAAGCGGCCGAACTTGCCTTGGGCCAGGTTCAGCAGCGAGCCACTGGACCACGCCACCAGAGTGCCGGCATCCCCTGGGCGCTGGGCCACCACGGCGTTGTAGGCCACCGCGCCGACGCCGCCGGGCATGTAGGTGACACGCATGGGCTTGCTGAGGATTTTCTCCTGCACCAGGGCGCTCTGCACCAGTTTGCAGGTCAGGTCGAAGCCACCGCCAGGCGAGGCAGGGGCGATGCATTCGGGGCGTTTCGGTTCGGCAGCGAGGGCGTTGCCGGCCAGCAGCAGGCAGCCGGTAGCGAGGACGAGGCGGCGCAGTGAAAAGGTCATCGTCAATCTCCGTGAGCGTTGTTGTTATTGGGTTACCACAGGGCCACGCTGTAGCTCACCAGCAGCCGCACTTCGTCGGCGTCGCGGGCAAAATTCGAGCGGAAGGTGGCGTTGCGCAAGCGCACGGCGACGTTTTTCAACGGGCCGCTTTGTACCACGTACTTGAACTCGGTGTTGCGTTCCCACTCCTTGCCCTCGCTGCCATCTGCGCGGCTGACGTTGTCGCCGCTGATGTAACGGGTCATGAAGGTCAGGCCGGGGATGCCCAGGGCCGCGAAGTTGTAGTCGTAGCGCATCTGCCAGGAGTGCTCGTCGGCACCGGCGAAGTCGTTGATCTGCACGAAGTTGACCAGGTACGGGTCGGCGCCATCGATGTAGGGGAAGGCGCTGTCGCCGGACAGGTGCTGGTAGGCGGCACTGACCTTGTGCCCGCCCAGGGCGTAGCTGAGCATGCCATTGACGGTGGTGTTGTCGATGTTGCCGGCCTTGGCGGCGCCGGCATCGTCACTCACGGCAAGGCGCAGGTCAGCGCCCAAGGTGCCCGGCCCCCACGGCTGGGTGGCGACCATGCCGAGGAAGTGCTGGCGGTAGATGTCGTCGAGTTGGGCGAAGTGGTAGCTGCCGGTGATGCGATCGGTGAACTGGTAGTCCAGGCCCGCGAGGTCGAGGTTATCGGCCGTGAAGGTGCCACCGAAGCGGCCGTTCTTGTTGTTGAGGGCCAGGTCTTCCCAGTTGGTGTCGTTGCGGTCCTTGGCCTTTTCCAGGCGCCCACCGGTGAAGGTCAGGTGGCTGATTTCTTTGGAGGTGAGCAAGCCACCTTCGAAGGTTTGCGGCAGGATGCGCCCGTCGTTGGGCTGCAGGGTCGGCAGCTCGGGGATCAGCGTGCCGATCTTCAATTCGGTCTTGGAGACTTTGACCTTGCCGGTCAGGCCGAGCTTGGAGTATTCGTCGGCGGCCTTGCCGTCGTCATGGGTCGGCAGCAGGCCGGTGTCGGTGCGGTCGGGGCTGGAGTCGAGCTTGATGCCGAGCATGCCCAGCGCATCCAGGCCAAAGCCCACGGTGCCGTCGGTGTAGCCAGACTCGAAGTTGAGCATGAAACCCTGGGCCCATTCGTCGCGCTTGGATTGCTGCGCGCTGGTGCCGTCGCGAAAGTCGCGGTTGAAGTACATGTTGCGGGTTTCGAAGGTCGCCGTGCTGTCTTCGAAGAAGGCGGCCTGGCTCATGGGCGCGACACCGGCGAGCGCAAGGGCGCTGGCGATGGCAGAAGGGCGTGCGGCAAAGGAACGGGTAGGCACGAATGCCTGCGGCTGCGATGACAGCATCGTCGATGACTCCGTTTATTGTTCTTATTCGTTGCACCTTGCTGGTGCTTTTTTCGGCGCGTGGGGCGACCGTGGTGCGATGCTAGGTAACGAACCTTTCGCTAACCTTTCAGCGTGAAAGGTTTGTCAGAAGGGGCTTCACAGGCCGGTCGACAGCGGTACACTCCGCGCCACCGCCCCACCCGAGCAGGGAGAATCCGATGCGTGTGCTGCTGGTCGAAGACCACCTGCAACTGGCCGAAAGCGTGGCCCAGGCCTTGAAAAGTCACGGCCTGACCGTGGATGTACTGCATGACGGCGTGGCTGCCGACCTGGCCCTGGCCAGTGAGGAATATGCCGTTGCCGTGCTCGATGTCGGCTTGCCGCGCATGGATGGCTTCGAAGTGCTGGCGCGTTTGCGTGGCCGCGGCAAAACCCTGCCGGTGCTGATGCTGACCGCGCGCAGTGACGTCAAGGACCGGGTCCACGGGCTGAACCTGGGGGCTGACGATTACCTGGCCAAGCCGTTCGAACTGACTGAGCTGGAAGCCCGGGTCAAGGCCTTGCTGCGCCGCAGCGTGCTAGGTGGCGAACGCCAGCAGCGTTGCGGGCCGTTGGTGTACGACCTGGATACCCGGCGCTTCAGCCTGGGCGAGGACAACCTGACCCTGACCTCGCGTGAACAGAGCGTGCTTGAAGCGCTGATCGCCCGCCCGGGCCGGGTGATGAGCAAGGAGCAACTGGCCGCCCAGGTGTTTGGCCTGGACGAAGAAGCCAGCCCCGACGCCATCGAAATCTACATCCACCGCCTGCGCAAAAAGCTCGACGGCCACCCGGTGGCGATTGTCACCTTCCGTGGCCTGGGGTATCTGCTCGAGCATCGCGATGCGTGACAACGGCAGCTTGCGCGGGCGGCTGTTGGGCAACCTGGCACTGTTGCTGGTGGTGCTGATGCTGGCCAGCGGCCTGAGCGCCTATTGGAACGGCCGCGAAGCCGCCGACACGGCCTACGACCGGACCTTGCTGGCCTCGGCACGGACCATCGCCGCGGGCTTGTCGCAACGCGACGGCTCGTTGAGTGCGGACGTGCCCTATGTGGCCCTGGATACCTTCGCCTACGACAGTGCCGGGCGTATCTACTACCAGGTGCTGGACATCAAGCAGCGCTTGATTTCGGGCTACGAGAACCTGCCAGCGCCGCCGCCTGGCACGCCGCGCACCGACGACTACCCGGCGCTGGCGCGGTTCTACAACGCGACGTACCTCGGCCAGGACGTGCGCGTGGTCAGCCTGCTCAAGCCGGTCAGCGAGCCGAACATGAACGGCATGGCGGAAATTCGCGTGGCCGAGACCGAAGAAGCGCGGGTGCGCATGGCGCGCGGGCTGATGGCCGATACCCTGCTGCGCCTTGGGATGCTGGCACTGGGCGCCTTGGTGATGGTGTGGTTTGCGGTCAGTGCCGCGCTACGCCCGCTGGAGCGCCTGCGCACCGCCGTGGAAGAGCGCCAACCCGATGACCTGCGGGCTTTGCCGGTGGTGCAGGTGCAGCGCGAACTGGGCCCACTGGTGCGGGCCTTGAACCACTTTACCGAGCGCTTGCGCGGGCAGTTCGAGCGCCAAGCCCAGTTCATCGCCGACGCCGCCCACGAGTTGCGCACGCCCTTGGCGGCGCTCAAGGCGCGGGTCGAGTTGGGCTTGCGTTCATCCGAGCCGCAGGAGTGGCGGCAGACGTTGGAATCAGCTGCCCAAGGCACGGACCGCTTGACCCACCTGGCCAACCAGCTGTTGTCATTGGCACGGGTCGAGAATGGCGCCCGGGCAATCGCCGAAGGTGGCGCGCAGCGCCTGGACCTCAGCCAGTTGGCCCGCGAACTGGGCATGGCCATGGCGCCCTTGGCGCATAACCGTGGCGTGGCATTGGCCCTGGAGGCCGAGGCGCCCGTGTGGCTCAAGGGTGAGCCGACCTTGCTCAACGAGCTGCTGAGCAACCTGGTGGATAACGCTTTGGCGCATACCCCGGCCGGTGGCAACGTGATCCTGCGGGTGCTGGCGCCGGCGGTGCTGGAGGTCGAGGATGACGGCCCGGGTATTCCCGAGGATGAGCGCGAACGGGTGTTCGAGCGCTTCTACCGCCGCAGTGCCCAAGGCAGTGGGCTGGGGTTGGCGATTGTCGGCGAGATCTGCCGCGCGCACCTGGCGCAGATCAGCCTGCACGATGGCGAGAAGGGCGGCTTGCGGGTGCGGGTGAGCTTCATCGCTGACTAGGGTTTTACTGTCCATTGGCCCGTCGGCACTGTAGGAGCAGCCTTGTGCTGCGAAAGGGCCAGTGACTGCAGCGAAGATTTGCTGTGCTGTTACCGGCCTCTTCGCAGCACAAGGCTGCTCCTACCTGAATCGCGCAGGAGGGGAGGTGCAGCGGACTTTTGGCGGCCTAGCGCAACAGGCTCCGCGCCTCGAGCAGCTCTTCGACTTCCAGTTCGGTGCCGAACGGCAGCCCCAGGTGTCGGTACGCCGGCAACGCGGCCAGTGGCCGGCTACGCCCACGTTGGCTGATGCAGCGGGCGATCTGCACGACGTCGATATAGTCGACCTTGTCGGTCTGCCGGTCGAGGTCCTGAACCTGGCTCGGCAGGTTGACCAATTGCTCGGGAAACTCCCACGCCTTGAGGATCTTGTCACCCAGCACGGGCTGTATCTGCTCGATCACGTAGTGCAGGCAGACCGGGTCGGACAGCAGCTCGTTGTGTTCTTCGGCGTAAATCAGCACCGGCAGGGCACCGATCTGGTTGACCAGCCCACCGAGGGTCGCCTGGTCGGGTTTGAGGTGGGTGAAACGGCGGCAGATTTCGTAGCTGATGCCTGCCACTTCCAGGCTGTTGACCCAGATATCGCGCAGCTTTTGCTCAACAGCCGGCGAGCGAGCATGAAAGATCTGTTCGATCACCAGGCCGATGGCCAGGTTGCAGCTGTAGTTGATGCCCAGGCGAGTGATTGCGGTATGCAGGTCGGTGACCTCGACCGCAGCGCGCAACAGTGGGCTGTTGACGACTTTGATCAGGCGCGCCGAGAGGGCCGCGTCGCGACCGATCACCTTGCTCAGGGCCGACACGCTGATCTCGCTATCCTCGGCGGCCTCGCGGATGCTCAAGGCAACCTCGGGCAGGGTCGGCAGGACCAGGTCATCCTTTTCGATGGCATCGAGCAACTGTGCTTGAACCATCTCGGCCAGCTTGTTCATGGACTTCTCTACCGCAGTGGTGGTGCGGCCCCGTCACGCGGACGGGGCAGGCTGGTCAGCGCTGGATTTCCCGGTCGCGGTCCAGTTCGTAGGGCAGGCTCAGCACGTGCAGGCGTGGCCCTTCCAGGCTGCCCAGGTGCAGATTGTCATCGGCCACCGCATCGGCGCTGAGCACCGCGAGCAACTCGCAACCGGTACCCGCACTGGCCGCGATCACCACTTCACCGACCGAGGAACCATGGGTGGGCGAGAAGATCTCGGCACCTGGCGCGGGGATGTCCTGCTGATCGAGCGAGAGCCGGTACTGACGGCGCTTGAGCTTGCCCAGGTACTGCATGCGGGCAACGATTTCCTGGCCGGTGTAGCAGCCCTTCTTGAAGCTGACCCCGTCCACGGCCTGCAGGTTGATCATCTGCGGGATGAACAGCTCGCGGGTAGGGCCCATGACTTGGCCAATACCTGCGCGGATCTGGCCCAGCAACCAGTCGTTGAGGCTGCCTTCAGGCAGGCTGGCGGCGAGTGCCGCGCCTACGTGGGCGGCCTGCTCGGCAGGTACCCACAGCTCGACACGGCCTGCGGATACGGCGATGGCGATCAGGCCCTCGTGGCGCACGGTGGCGCCCGCTTCGACCAGCGGCGTCAAGCCCAAGGCTTGCAGTGCCGCCTCGCCACCCTGCAGGCCAAAGCGCGCCCAGGCGGCGCTCTCGTCGCTGAGGGTGGCCTTGGAGAACACGGCGTACTTCTTGAGGTCGGCCAATTGGGCATCGAGCAGCTCACTGGCCATGGCCAGCAGGTAACCGTTGCCTTCGGGCACGATACGGAAACTCGACTGCATGCGCCCTTTGACCATGCAGCGGGCACCGAGGCTGGCATGTTCCTGGCTGAGGTAGTTGATGTTGCAGGTCAGCTGGCCCTGCAGGAACTTGCCTGCGTCGGAGCCGCGGACGGCGAGGATGCCCTCGTGGGACAGGGGGCTGAAGAAAGCGGAATCGGCCATGGGTCATCGCGGTGGCTAAAGACTGGCGGCCATCATAGAACGCCAGTAACAAAATAGGTAGGTGACTAGACCAACGCCCTGTGCCGCTTCGCTCGCCTGGCTGTATACTGGCGGGCCATTCGAGGAGGGCCCCATGGTCGAACAAACTGAACTCAACCGGCTTTTCTGGCACAGCCGCCGCGGCATGCTGGAACTGGACGTACTGTTGGTGCCTTTTACCCAGGAAGTCTACGCCACCCTCAACGAAGCCGACCGCGAACTCTATGTACGCCTGTTGAGCTGCGAAGATCAGGACATGTTCGGCTGGTTCATGGAGCGCACCGAGTCTGAAGACCCGGAGCTGCAGCGCATGGTCCGCATCATCCTGGACCGTGTCCAGCCCAAGTGAGTTTTTCGAAAGCCGTTGGCAAGGCTCGCGCCTGCTGCTGACGGCTTACCTGAGTTGCCAGGTGCTGGCGCTGTTCACTGTATGGGTGAGCGCGTTGCCCTGGTGGCTGTCCCTGGCGGCCACTGCCGCGTCTGTCGCCCACGCCTGCTGGGCCATCCCCCGACGCATTTTGCTCACGCATCCGCATGCGGTTACCGGGCTGCGCCGAGACCTGCTTGGTTGGCGGGTATTCAGCCGCGCCCAGGGTTGGCAGCCGGTGCGTTTGTGCCGGGACAGCGTTGCGTTGCCGGGGATGGTGGTCGTGCGGTTTGTACGGGAGGGGCGTTGGCTGGGGGAGGGGCAGTGCGTTCCCAGGGATGCCCTCGGGGCTGATGAGCATCGGCGGTTGCGGGTAAGGCTGAAGTTCAGCCGGCGCAGGTGGGCTGAGGTATCTCGGGTATAGGTCAGAACCGGGTGGGCTTCTTCGCGGGTAAACCCGCTCCCACAGGTACCGCGCCCGGCTCGAGGCCTACGCCGTCCCTGTGGGAGCGGGTTTACCCGCGAAGAAGACAGCGCCGATTCAGACCGGGCTGAGGATGGTGTCTTTAGCCTCGTCCAGCATCCCCGGATAATCCAGCGTGTAATGCAACCCGCGGCTTTCCTTGCGCTGCATCGCCGAACGAATCATCAGCTCCGCCACTTGCGCCAGGTTGCGCAGCTCGATCAGGTCGCGGCTGACCTTGTAGTTGCTGTAGAACTCGTCGATTTCGTCGAGCAGCAGGCGGATGCGGTGTTCGGCGCGCTGTAGGCGCTTGCTGGTGCGCACGATGCCGACATAGTCCCACATAAAGCGCCGCAGTTCGTCCCAGTTGTGCGCGATGATCACATCCTCGTCCGAGTCCGTTACCTGGCTGGCATCCCAGCCGGGCAGGGCTTTGGGCATGTCGACCTGTTCCAGGTGCGCCTGGATGTCGGCGGCAGCGGCGCGGCCATAGACGAAACATTCGAGCAGCGAGTTGCTGGCCATGCGGTTGGCGCCATGCAGGCCGGTAAAGCTGGTCTCACCGATGGCATACAGCCCAGGCACATCGGTATGCCCGCGGTCGTCCACCACCACGCCGCCGCAGGTGTAGTGGGCTGCGGGTACTACCGGGATCGGCTGGCGGGTGATGTCGATGCCGAAGGCCAGGCAGCGTTCGTAAACGGTGGGGAAGTGGCCTTTGATGAAATCGGCCGGCTTGTGAGTGATGTCCAGGTACACGCAGTCCACACCCAGGCGCTTCATCTCGTGGTCGATGGCGCGGGCCACGATGTCACGCGGGGCCAGTTCTTCGCGGGGGTCGAAGCGTGGCATGAAGCGCTCGCCGTTGGGCAGGCGCAACAGGGCGCCTTCACCGCGCAGGGCCTCGGTGATCAGGAAGCTCTTGGCTTGGGGGTGGTACAGGCAGGTGGGGTGGAACTGGTTGAACTCAAGGTTGGCCACCCGGCAGCCCGCGCGCCAGGCCATGGCGATGCCGTCGCCGCAGGCACCGTCGGGGTTACTGGTATACAGGTAGACTTTGGCCGCGCCTCCGGTGGCGAGCACGGTGAAACGTGCACCGAAGGTGTCCACTTCGCCGCTATTGCGGTTCAGCACGTAGGCACCCAGGCAGCGCTCGCCGGGCAGGCCCAGGCGGCGCTCGGTGATCAGGTCGACCGCCACGCGCTGCTCCAGCAGCTGGATGTTCGGGCGCAGGCGGGCCTGGGCCAGCAGGGTGGTGAAGATCGCGGCGCCTGTGGCATCGGCGGCGTGGATGATGCGCCGGTGGCTGTGGCCACCTTCGCGGGTCAGGTGGAACTCGAAGCCCCCATCGTCGACGCCGTGCTGCTCATCCCGGGTAAAGGGCACGCCTTGCTCGATCAACCACTGGATGGCTTCGCGGCTGTGCTCGACGGTGAAGCGCACGGCATCTTCATGGCACAGGCCGCCGCCGGCATTGAGGGTGTCCTCGACATGCGACTGTACGGTATCGGTGTCGTCCAGCACGGCGGCAACACCGCCCTGGGCCCAATAGGTCGAGCCATTGGCCAGGTCGCCCTTGCTGAGCACGGCGATACGCAGGTGGCTGGGGAGGTTCAGTGCCAGGCTGAGACCGGCGGCGCCGCTGCCGATCACCAGGACATCATGTTGGAATTGTTGGCTCATGTCGGGACACTAGTAATCTACGGAAGGGGCACGGCACAATAGTCACGCGCCGATGGCATTGTGAAACTATCGTTAAACCAGGCCGGGTTGCCTTTATAGCAGCCCCGGGTGGCCAATTTCCATGCCACTTGCCAGGAAGCAGCGACCTTGTGGGAACTTTCCGACAGCTACGGAAATCCTATGAAGGCTGCCCGCACGCCACAAATGTCGCGGCGACGCACGGCGGCAGCTCTATTCGGGCTGACACCTGCGTATTCGAAACCTGATTATTGACGTTGCCGGCCGTGACCGCGCCGCGTCTTCCGTGCGAGCCGACCAAGGGCTGCAGGAAACTTGCTTGGAGGGGAGAACTTTTGCGCAAAGCCCGAGTCTATGTTTGCAAGCCTGAACGATGGCTGTTGCAACGCTCCTTCGAGTCTACCGAGGAGTGTTCATGCTAACCCAGGAAGAGGATCAGCAGCTTGTCGAGCGCGTGCAGCGCGGTGACAGGCGAGCTTTCGATCTGTTGGTGCTGAAGTATCAGCACAAGATTCTCGGGTTGATCGTGCGGTTCGTTCACGATACCCACGAGGCCCAGGATGTAGCACAGGAAGCCTTTATCAAGGCCTACCGTGCGCTTGGCAATTTTCGCGGAGACAGTGCGTTTTATACCTGGCTGTACCGCATCGCCATCAACACGGCGAAGAACTACCTGGTGTCCCGTGGAAGACGGCCACCAGACAGTGATGTGAGCTCCGAGGATGCGGAGTTTTACGACGGCGATCATGGTCTCAAGGATCTCGAGTCCCCAGAGCGCTCGTTGTTGCGGGATGAAATCGAAGGCACGGTCCATCGCACCATCCAGCAACTGCCCGAAGACCTGCGTACGGCATTGACCCTGCGCGAGTTCGACGGATTGAGTTACGAAGACATTGCCAGTGTCATGCAATGTCCGGTGGGTACCGTGCGCTCTCGAATCTTCCGCGCTCGGGAGGCCATAGATAAAGCCCTGCAGCCGTTGTTGCAGGAAACCTGAGACAGCGGCTACAGCCAAGAGAGGAACCGCCATGAGTCGTGAAGCGTTGCAGGAATCGCTGTCCGCGGTAATGGATAACGAAGCGGACGAACTGGAATTACGTCGGGTACTGAGTGCCGTCGACGATGCCGAAACCCGTGCCACCTGGTCGCGTTACCAGGTCGCTCGCGCAGCGATGCACAAGGAACTGCTGCTGCCCAACCTCGATATCGCCTCGGCGGTGTCGGCAGCGTTGGCCGACGAAGCGGTACCGGCCAAGGTCAATAAAGGCCCATGGCGCAGCGTCGCTCGCCTGGCAGTCGCTGCCTCGGTGACGGTTGCCGTGCTGGCGGGTGTGCGCATGTACAACCAAGATGAAATCACCGGTGCAGAGCTTGCCTCCCAGCAACCGCAGCAGGGGCTGAGCGTGCCACAAACTCAAGGCCCGGCGGTATTGGCAGGCTATAGTGAAAGCAGTGAGCAACCGACCGGGCCGATGGCCAACGGTGTGCTGCAGAACCAAGCCGGCTGGGATCAGCGTCTGCCAGGCTACCTGCGCCAGCACGCCCAGGAATCTGCGCTCAAGGGCAGCGAAACCGCGTTGCCGTATGCCCGCGCCGCCAGCCTGGATAACCCCGCTAAGTAAGGAGGATCATGCGCGCGCTACCTCTCCTGTCGCTGCTGATAGGCAGCTGCATGACGGTGCCAGCGTTGGCTGCCAATTCTTCGCCCGAGGCGAATGAGTGGCTGAACAAGCTGGCACAGGCCGAGCAAAAGCAAAGCTACCAAGGCTCTTTCGTCTACGAGCGTAACGGCAGCTTTTCTTCCCACGATATCTGGCACAGGGTTGAGGACGGCAAGGTCAGCGAGCGGCTGCTGCAGCTCGATGGCACTGCCCAGGAAATCGTGCGCGTGGATGGCAAGGTTGCATGCGTCAGTGGTGCCTTGGTCAACGGCGTTACGACGCCGCCCGATGCGGCGCCGCGTGCGCTGGATCCCCTCAAATTGATGGGCTGGTACGATCTGGGTGTGGCGGGCAAGTCACGTGTCGCCGGGCGCGACGCGGTGATCGTCACCCTCACACCGCGCGACCAGCACCGTTATGCGTTCGAATTGCACCTTGACCGCCGCACCGGCTTGCCGCTGCGCTCGTTGATGCTCAACGACAAGGGGCAATTGCTTGAGCGCTTCCAGATGACCCGCCTCGATACCGATGACCTGCCTACCGCGGATGACTTGCGCCCCAGTGCCGCTTGCAAACCGGTGGAACGTGGCACCAGCACCGGCCAGGAAACCGTCGCCGGCTGGCGCTCAGACTGGCTGCCGCCGGGTTTTGAGCTGGTCAACAGCTCGGTGCGCCGCGACCCGGCCCGCAACAGCACGGTCAGCAGCCTGATGTATGACGATGGCCTGGCGCGCGTTTCGGTATTCCTCGAGCCGGTCAACGACAACTCAGGCACCGACACACGCGTGCAACTCGGCCCAACCGTGGCGGTATCGCGCCGTCTGAACACGCCGAAGGGCAAGGTCCTGGTCACTGTGGTAGGTGAAATACCCCTGGGTACTGCAGAGCGCATTGCGCTGTCGATGCGGCCTCAGGATGCCCAGGCGCGGCAATGATGGCGTGCGCTTTTCAGGTGGTTTCCGGCGTGAGAGACATGCTCCTGAAATGAAATTAAAGCATTGTCATTTGCAATCTTTCCGTAAATTTTCTATAGGTCAGGCTTCTTGGAGCCTGGCCTTTCCTGCTTGTGCAGGGGCCTTACGCTAACCACGCTCGTTGTGACGGGAGCCGTATGTCTATACCACGCTTGAAATCCTACCTATCGATGTTCGCCGCCGTGCTCATGCTCGGCCAGGTGCTCACCGCCCAGGCCGAGGAAGCCCTGCCGGACTTCACCACGCTGGTCGAGCAAGCCTCGCCGGCCGTGGTCAACATCAGTACCAAGCAGAAGCTGCCGGACCGCCGCATCGCCGCTGGGCAGATGCCGGACCTCGAAGGCCTGCCGCCGATGTTCCGCGAATTCTTCGAGCGCAACATGCCGCAACAGCCCCGCTCGCCGCGCGGTGATCGTCAGCGTGAAGCCCAGTCGCTGGGTTCGGGTTTCATCATTTCCAGCGATGGCTACGTACTGACCAACAACCATGTGGTGGCCGACGCCGACGAGATCATCGTCCGCCTGTCGGACCGCAGCGAGCTGCAAGCCAAGCTGGTCGGCACCGACCCACGCACCGACGTCGCGCTGCTCAAGGTCGAAGGCAAGAACCTGCCGACCGTCAAGCTGGGCGACTCCGAGAAGCTCAAAGTGGGTGAGTGGGTGCTGGCCATCGGTTCGCCGTTCGGCTTCGACCACTCGGTGACCAAAGGTATCGTCAGTGCCAAAGGCCGTACCCTGCCTAACGACACCTACGTGCCGTTCATCCAGACTGACGTTGCCATCAACCCGGGCAACTCCGGCGGCCCGCTGTTCAACATGCAGGGCGAGGTCGTGGGTATCAACTCGCAGATCTTCACCCGCTCGGGCGGCTTCATGGGCCTGTCGTTCGCGATCCCGATCGATGTGGCGATCGACGTATCCAACCAGCTGAAAAAAGACGGCAAGGTCAGCCGTGGCTGGCTGGGCGTGGTGATTCAGGAGGTTAACAAGGACCTGGCTGAGTCCTTTGGCCTGGACAAACCGGCCGGTGCCCTGGTGGCCCAGGTGCTGGAAGATGGCCCAGCCGCCAAAGGTGGCCTGCAGGTGGGTGACGTGATCCTGAGCATGAACGGCCAGCCGATCGTCATGTCGGCCGACTTGCCGCACCTGGTCGGCAGCCTCAAGGACGGCGACAAGGCCAAGCTCGAGATCATCCGCAACGGCAAGCGCCAGAACCTGGACGTGAGCGTCGGTGCGCTGCCGGACGATGACGCTGACATTGGCACCGGGACCGGTGCAGATGGCAGTGCCGAGCGCAGCAGCAACCGTCTGGGCGTTTCGGTCGCTGACCTCAGCGCCGAGCAGAAGAAAGCCCTCGAACTCAAGGGTGGCGTGGTCATCAAGGAAGTCCAGGATGGCCCGGCTGCATTGATCGGCCTGCGCCCAGGTGATGTCATCAGCCACCTGAATAACCAGGCCATTGGCTCGGCGAAGGAATTCACCGAGATCGCCAAGGACCTGCCGAAAAACCGCTCGGTGTCCATGCGCGTACTGCGCCAGGGGCGTGCGAGCTTTATCACCTTCAAACTGGCTGAATAAGCGGGTCTTCAGGTAGGAAAAGGGGCAGCGTTGGCTGCCCTTTTTCGTGGAATCTACGGAGAAATGGGCTGGTCCGATCGCCGGCAAGCCGGCTCCCACAGGTGGGGTGGAGCTTTCAGGTACGGCGCTGCGGCGTTACGAAGCGGCTTGCCAGCGACACTGTCGGCACAGACAGCCGATCAGGAATCTCCCATATCCCTGCTGCTTGAGGTACAATTCCCGGCTATTTTTCGGCGGGCGTCCCGGCTCGCAGCCTTTTCGAGTGTTGACCCGTGAGTGATTTGAGTCATATCCGCAATTTCTCCATCATCGCCCACATCGACCATGGCAAGTCGACGCTGGCCGACCGTTTCATCCAGATGTGCGGTGGCCTGTCTGCGCGCGAAATGGAAGCCCAGGTCCTCGACTCCATGGACCTGGAGCGCGAACGCGGGATCACCATCAAGGCCCACAGCGTCACGCTTCATTACAAGGCGCAAGACGGCAAGACCTACCAGCTGAACTTCATCGACACCCCCGGCCACGTCGACTTCACCTATGAAGTCTCGCGCTCGCTGGCCGCCTGTGAAGGCGCACTGTTGGTGGTGGACGCCGGTCAAGGCGTCGAAGCCCAGTCCGTGGCCAACTGCTACACCGCCATCGAGCAAGGCCTCGAGGTCATGCCGGTGTTGAACAAGATGGACCTGCCCCAGGCTGACCCGGACCGCGTCAAGGACGAGATCGAGAAGATCATCGGCATCGACGCTACCGACGCCGTGGCGTGCAGTGCCAAGAGCGGCATGGGCGTCGACGAGGTGCTCGAGCGCCTGGTGCACACCATCCCCGCGCCGGTAGGCGAAATCGACGCGCCGCTGCAGGCGCTTATCATCGACTCCTGGTTCGACAACTACCTGGGCGTTGTCTCGCTGGTGCGCGTGCGCCAGGGCCGCGTCAAGAAAGGCGACAAGATCCTGGTCAAGTCCACCGGCAAGGTGCACCTGGTCGACAGCGTCGGCGTCTTCACCCCGAAACACACCCAGACCGCCGACCTCAAGGCCGGTGAAGTGGGCTTCATCATCGCCAGCATCAAAGACATTCACGGTGCACCGGTTGGTGACACCCTGACCCTGTCCTCGACCCCGGAAGTCGAAGTGCTGGCGGGCTTCAAGAAGATCCAGCCACAGGTCTACGCCGGCCTGTTCCCGGTCAGCTCGGACGATTTCGAGGACTTCCGCGACGCGCTGCAGAAGCTGACCCTCAACGACTCCTCGCTCCAGTACATGCCGGAAAGCTCCGACGCCCTGGGCTTCGGTTTCCGCTGCGGCTTCCTGGGCATGCTGCACATGGAGATCATCCAGGAGCGCCTGGAGCGTGAGTACGACCTGGACCTGATCACCACTGCGCCTAGCGTGATCTACGAGCTCGAACTGAAAACCGGCGAAACCATCATCGTCGACAACCCGTCGAAGCTGCCGGACGTTTCGTCCGTCACCGACTTCCGCGAGCCGATCGTCACCGCGACCATTCTGGTGCCGCAGGAGCACCTGGGTAACGTCATCACCCTGTGCATCGAGAAACGTGGCGTTCAGCGCGACATGCAGTTCCTCGGCAGCCAGGTTCAGGTGCGTTACGACATGCCGATGAACGAGGTGGTACTGGACTTCTTCGACCGCCTCAAGTCGACCAGTCGCGGTTACGCTTCGCTGGACTATCATTTCGATCGCTACCAGTCGGCCAACCTGGTCAAACTGGATGTACTGATCAACGGCGACAAGGTCGATGCCCTGGCGTTGATCGTGCACCGCGACAACGCGGCCTATAAAGGCCGTGCGTTGACCGAGAAGATGAAGGAACTGATCCCTCGGCAGATGTTCGATGTGGCGATCCAGGCAGCCATCGGCGGCCAGATCATCGCGCGGACAACCGTCAAGGCGCTCAGAAAGAACGTACTGGCCAAGTGCTACGGTGGTGACGTCAGCCGTAAGAAGAAACTGCTGGAGAAGCAGAAGGCCGGTAAGAAACGCATGAAGCAAGTGGGCAACGTGGAGATTCCACAAGAGGCCTTCCTTGCTGTGCTCAGGTTGGATAGCTAGGTCCTATGTCGCTAAATTTCCCGCTGTTGCTAGTCATCGCCGTAGCTGTCTGCGGCCTGTTGGGCTTGATCGACCTGCTGTTCCTGGCCCCGCGCCGGCGAGCGGCAATCGCCAACTATCAGGGGCGCGTCAATCCGCCCGAGATGGCGGTGGTCGAGCGCCTGAACAAGGAGCCGCTGCTGGTCGAATACGGCAAGTCGTTCTTCCCGGTGCTGTTCATCGTGCTGGTACTGCGCTCGTTTTTGGTCGAGCCGTTCCAGATCCCTTCGGGGTCGATGAAGCCGACCCTGGAAGTGGGCGACTTCATCCTGGTGAACAAGTTCTCGTATGGCATTCGCCTGCCGGTGATCGACAAGAAGGTCATCGAGGTGGGTGACCCGCAACGCGGCGATGTGATGGTGTTCCGCTATCCGAGCGACCCGAACGTCAACTACATCAAGCGTGTCGTTGGCCTGCCGGGCGACCAGATCCGCTACACCAACGACAAGCGGCTGTACGTCAATGGCCAACCCATTGCCGAACAACTGGTGGGCACCGAACCGGGCACCTTGGGCAGCGCCGAGCTGTACAAAGAGAAGCTGGGCGAGGCCGAACACCTGATCCGCAAGGAAATGAGCCGTTACCGCATGCCGCCGGACCAGCAATGGACCGTACCGGCTGGCCATTACTTCATGATGGGCGACAACCGCGACAACTCCAACGATAGCCGTTACTGGGATGACCCGAACATTCCCAAGGAACTGCACGGCATGGTTCCGGACCGGAACATTGTCGGCAAGGCCTTCGCGGTCTGGATGAGCTGGCCAGAGCCCAAGCTCAGCCATATGCCCAACCTGTCGCGGGTCGGCCTGATCCATTGATACCCTTCGGCGCTGTCCAGCAGACAGCGCCGAATGCATTTCTGACATAGGCTGTGTTCTCAGGGATCGAGAGTTTCGCCGCGTACAGCGGCGGACCACAGCCAAACAGTCTTTCAGGATGTTGATTTGAACAACGCGTTGAACAACGAACGGGTGGCCGCATGAGTGCTTCCCTCGCCGCACTGGAGCGAAAGCTCGGTTACACCTTCAAGAACCAGGACCAGATGCTTCTGGCCCTGACCCATCGCAGCTACGCCGGGCGCAATAACGAGCGCCTGGAGTTTCTGGGCGACGCCATTCTCAACTTCGTGGCCGGTGAGGCGCTGTTCGAGCGCTTCCCGCAGGCCCGTGAAGGCCAGTTGTCGCGCTTGCGTGCGCGTCTGGTCAAGGGTGAGACCCTGGCCCGCCTGGCGCGAGGCTTTGATCTGGGCGAGTACCTGCGCCTGGGTTCGGGTGAGCTGAAAAGCGGCGGTTTCCGCCGCGAATCGATTTTGGCCGATGCCCTGGAGGCGCTGATTGGCGCCATCTACCTGGACGCGGACATGCAGACCGCCCGGGAGCGTATCCTGGCCTGGCTGGCCGATGAATTCGAAAGCCTGACCCTGGTCGACACCAACAAGGACCCCAAGACCCGCCTGCAAGAGTTCTTGCAGTCGCGCAGCTGTGAGCTGCCGCGCTACGAGGTGGTGGATATTCAGGGCGAACCGCACTGCCGTACCTTCTTCGTCGAATGCGAAGTGGTGCTGCTGAACAACAAGAGCCGTGGTCAGGGTGTGAGCCGGCGTATCGCTGAGCAAGTCGCCGCTGCGGCTGCATTGATCGCCCTGGGCGTGGAGAATGGCAATGACTGATAACAACCCGACTCGCTGCGGCTACGTGGCCATTGTCGGCCGCCCCAACGTGGGCAAGTCGACCTTGCTCAACCACATCCTCGGGCAGAAGCTGGCGATCACCTCGCGCAAGCCGCAGACCACCCGCCACAATATGCTCGGCATCAAGACCGAGGGTGATGTGCAGGCGATCTACGTCGACACGCCGGGTATGCACAAGGCCAACGACAAGGCCCTGAACCGTTACATGAACCGTAACGCTTCGGCCGCCCTGAAAGACGTCGACGTGGTGATCTTCGTGGTTGACCGTACCCGCTGGACCGACGAGGACCAGTTGGTGCTCGAGCGCGTCCAGTACGTCAGCGGCCCGGTCATCCTGGCGGTCAACAAGACCGACCGCCTGGAAGAAAAAGCCGACCTGATTCCGCACCTGCAATGGCTGCAGGAGCAACTGCCGAACGCGGAAGTGGTACCGATCTCCGCGCAACAGGGGCATAACCTCGAAGCGCTGGAAGGCCTGATCGCCAAGCACTTGCCGGAGAACGAGCACTTCTTCCCGGAAGACCAGATCACCGACCGCAGCAGCCGTTTCCTGGCCGCTGAACTGGTGCGCGAGAAGATCATGCGCCAGTTGGGTGCGGAGCTGCCGTACCAGATCACCGTAGAGATCGAAGAGTTCAAGCAGCAAGGGCACGTGTTGCACATCCATGCGCTGATCCTGGTCGAACGCGATGGCCAGAAGAAGATCATCATCGGTGACAAGGGCGAGCGTATCAAACGCATTGGCTCCGACGCGCGCAAGGACATGGAAGTGCTGTTCGACGCCAAGGTCATGCTCAACCTCTGGGTCAAGGTCAAAGGCGGTTGGTCCGACGATGAGCGCGCCCTGCGCTCGCTGGGCTACGGCGACCTGTAACCCCTGCTGTATGGGCTTGGGGCTGCCTTGCAGCCCATCGCCGGCAAGCCGGCTCCCACACAACCGCAGCGCTACCGAGCCCTGTAGGAGCCGGCTTGCCGGCGATGGGCCGCATAGCGGCCCGATTGGCCTTGGGACAAGTGATTGCCATGGAACAACCTGTCGGCCAGCCGGCCTATGTGCTGCACAGTCGTGCCTACAAGGAAACCAGCGCACTGGTGGACTTCCTCACGCCGCAAGGCCGTGTGCGGGCCGTGTTGCGCCGTGCGCGGGGCAAAGGTGGCAGCCTGGTGCGGCCGTTCGTGCCGCTGGAAGTGGAGCTGCGCGGGCGCGGCGAGCTGAAGAATGTCGGCCGCCTGGAGACACTTGGCATCGCCGCCTGGTTGCACGGCGATGCGCTGTTCAGCGGGTTGTACCTCAACGAGCTGCTCATGCGTTTGCTGCCCGCCGAAGCCCCTCACCCTGCACTGTTCGAGCACTACACCCTGACATTGCAGGCGCTGGCCGCCGGGCGCCCTCTGGAGCCGTTGTTGCGTTCTTTCGAATGGCGCCTGCTGGACGAGCTCGGTTATGCGTTTTCGTTGCAGCATGACGTGAACGACTTGCCGATCGCCGCCGATGGCCGCTACCGCTTGCGCGTGGATGCCGGGCTTGAGCGGGTCGAGTTGCTGCAGCCCGGGTTGTTCCTGGGGGGCGAGCTGTTGGCCCTGGCGCAAGCCGACTGGGAAGCCCCGGGGGCGCTGCTCGCAGCCAAGCGGTTGATGCGTCAGGCACTGGCCGTTCACCTGGGCGCCAAACCCCTGGTCAGCCGGGAACTGTTTCGCAAGCGCTGATCACGTCGTATGCTGTGGGGCTCAATCTTCAGGAGAGCCTTTCGTGACTCACAGCAACCGCATGCTTCTCGGCGTAAATATCGACCACGTGGCGACACTGCGCCAGGCCCGGGGCACGCGTTACCCTGATCCGGTCAAGGCTGCCCTGGATGCCGAAGAGGCGGGTGCCGACGGCATCACCGTGCACCTGCGCGAAGACCGCCGGCACATTCAGGAGCGTGATGTGGTGGTGCTCAAGGATGTACTGCAGACCCGCATGAACTTCGAAATGGGCGTCACCGAAGAGATGATGGCCTTCGCCGAGAAGATCCGCCCGGCGCACATCTGCCTGGTGCCCGAGACCCGTCAGGAGCTGACCACCGAAGGCGGCCTGGACGTGGCGGGGCAAGAGGCACGGATCAAGGCAGCAGTCGAGCGCCTGGCCCGCACCGGTGCCGAAGTGTCGCTGTTCATCGACGCCGACGAGCGGCAGATCGAAGCCTCGCGTCGCGTAGGCGCGCCGGCCATCGAGCTGCACACCGGCCGTTACGCCGATGCACAGACGCCGACTGAAGTCGCTGAAGAACTCAAGCGCATCGCGGACGGTGTTGCGTTCGGGGTGGGCCAAGGGCTGATCGTCAATGCCGGCCATGGCCTGCATTACCACAACGTCGAGGCAGTCGCGGCGATCAAGGGCATCAATGAGCTGAACATCGGCCACGCGTTGGTGGCCCATGCGCTGTTCGTCGGCTTCAAGGCTGCGGTGGCGGAGATGAAGGCGTTGATCGTGGCGGCTTCGCGCTGATCGCAGGTTGACGGAACTGGCCTCATCGCCGGCAAGCCGGCTCCCACAGGTACAGCGCTAGCCTTGAAGCCTACGCAGTTCATGTGGGAGCCGGCTTGCCGGCGATAAGGCCGTTACCAGCAGCCGGTCACTCGGCTCTGAACACCAGGGTAAACCGGGTCGGCCCCGCCGGGCTGCTCATCACCTCGACCCGCCCACCATGCAACTGCATGATCGACTTCACGATCGCCAGCCCCAGCCCGGTGCCCCCCTCAAGCCGTGAGCGCCCAGCGCCCACGCGATAGAAACGCTCGAACAACTGCGGCTGATGCTCTGCGGCAATCCCTACGCCTTCATTTTCCACCCAGACCCTGACATCGCTTGCGTGGCGCTCGATACCGAGGTCTATGCGCTTGCCTGCCGGCGCATGCCGAATGGCATTGCTCAACAGGTTCGACAACGCACGCTGGAACATCAGCCGATCACCCAAGGCCGTGCCCCAGCCCTGAAGGTGAAGCTCGATGTCCTTGAGCTCCGCGCTGATGGCAAACAGCTCCACCACCTGTGCAGCCTCATCGGCCAGCGCCAGGGGCTTGAGCGCCACCTGCGCCTGAGGCTGGCTAACCTGGGCGAGAAACAGCATGTCGTTGATGATGCGGTTGAGCCGGGTGAGCTCTTCGATGCTGTCCTCCAGCACTTCCCGGTAGTTGGCGTTGTCGCGCTCGCGGCTGAGGGTGACTTGGGCCTTGCCCATCAGGTTGCTTAGCGGCGTGCGCAACTCATGGGCAAGGTCGTCGGAAAACTGCGACAACTGTTGCACGCCTTGGTCGAGCCGGTCGAGCATCACGTTGATGGCCCTGGCCAGCTCGCCCAGCTCTTGTGGCAGGCCACTGTCGGGCAGGCGGTGGCTGAGGTCCTGGGCCGAAACCTGGCCGGCCACCCGGCGAAAATGGCGCAAGGGTTTCAGGCTGCGTTGCACCAGCTTCCAGGCGCCGATGCCGATCAGTATCAACAGCAAGGGCAGGGCGATCAGGGTCGAGTGCAGGTAGGCCTGGAGCAGGGCGTTGTCGTCGGCGCGGTCGAGCGTCATCATCACCCGTACTGGTGTCTCGTCGCGCAAGCGCATCTGGCGTGTCGCAGTCAGCATTTGGTTGCCGCGGCTGTCGCGCCATTCGTGAAACGTCAGCCGGGCGCCGGTCGCCAGCGCGCCCACGCTCGACTCCAGGGCTGGGCCCAGGCTGAGCAGGTGCGGGTGGCGGCCCTCGAGCGCGAGCACGGAGAGGCTGAGGTTGTCGTGCCCCATGACCAGGTCGAGCAGGGGGTGGGCGCGGCTGCCCAGGTCCTCGCTGCGCAGGTCGACACGCAGGTTATGTTCCACCTGCAACATCTTGCGCGCGAGGTCCTTGCGCGCGCGGCTGTCGAGCTCATGATCGAGCGCCAACACCGCCAGGCAGGCCAGCAGTAGCACCAGCAGGGCGCCCATCAGGGTCACGCTCAGGCCTAGGCGCAACGACAGGCTGGCAGTCTTCAATGGCGCGCCTCGAGCACATAGCCGACGCCGCGCAGGGTATGGATCAGCTTGTCTTCGAAGGGGTCGTCGATCTTCGCCCGCAGGCGCCGGATGGAAACCTCGACCACATTGGTGTCACAGTCGAAATTCATGTCCCAGACCAGCGAGATGATTTGCGTGCGCGACAGCACTTCGCCGCTCTGGCGCATTAGCAGGTGCAGCAGGGAAAACTCCTTGGCGGTCAGGTCGATGCGCTTGGCGCCGCGCCAGGCCCGATGCCGGCCTGGGTCGAGTTCGAGGTCGGCGACCCGCAGGGTGGTGGGTTGCAGCGGCTGCTCATTGCGCCGCAGCAGGCTGCGGATGCGCGCCAGCAGCTCGGGGAATTCGAACGGCTTGAGCAGGTAGTCATCGGCGCCCAGGTCGAGGCCCTTGACCCGGTCTGCCAGGCGACCGTGGGCGGTGAGCATCATGATCCGCGTGGCGGATTCAGCGCGCAGCCGCTGGAGCACGCTCCAGCCGTCCAGCTCGGGCAAATTGACGTCGAGGATCACCAGGTCGTAGGCCTGTTGACGGGCCAGGTGCAGGCCGTCGATGCCGGTGTGGGCGCAGTCGACCACGTAGCCGTTCTCACGCAGCCCCTGCTGCAGGTAATCGGCGGTGCGCAGTTCGTCCTCGATGATCAGTAGACGCATGGTAGGGCTCGGTTGAATGAAAGACGGCGATTCTCGGCCCTGTAGTGGGAACAGGGTCAAGCGCCGGAATGTTACGCCATGCGGGCCCCGCACATCGCTGGATAACAGATTTGTAATCATGTCGCCATGTGCCGGACAGCTGCCGCCCAGCTTGCAGGACTGTAATGTCCGCCTCACCTTGGTGTTAGCTGGCGTGCGCCAGGATGGCCTCATCTGAACCACTCGATGAGGTAACCCTGATGAACCTGACTCGGTATGTGTTGTGGGTGCTACTGGCGCTGGGCAGCACCAGCGCGCTGGCGGAGGGCGGCGCAGAACGCTCGCGGCAGTTCTGGGAGGCGTTCCGCGAAGACCAGCAACGCCTGCATGGCCAGCCGGACCAGGCGCTGGCGGAACGCCAGCGCAAAACCCAGCAAGCCACCGAAAAACTGGTCAAAGACTAATACCAGTCAGTTAAGCGTCATCGGCTGTAATTGGGGCTGCTGTGCAGCCCATCGCAGCGGTTCGGCGCCCCGACAAGCCAGCTCCTACAGGTGAGCGAGATTCACAATAACTACGCTATTCCTGTAGGAGCTGGCTTGCCTGCGATGGACCGCGCAGCGGTCCCCTAAGCCCTAACTGACTGGCATTAGGCCAGGGACTGACTTCGACCTCCGCCTTTGCGTGCTCCCGCAACGACGGTTCGTTTGGCGCCCCAGGTGGGCGCCTGTTTTACGTGTGCCAGGCGCAACGCCCGGTGCACCGCTGCAAATGGCGGAAAAACTGCCCGCTGCTGTGCCTCCTGTCGCTGCCTTAGCGTGGTCGGACCAAGCCTTCCCAGGGCTTGACTCGAGGAGACACGACCATGAGTACACAAACGGCTGAGTACGATCAGCTACAGGCGGATGCGGCAAAGACACCGGCCAAGCTGATCCAGGCCATGGCCGAGCGCGATGGTGAGGATGAAGGCGGGCTGACCCTCAGCCGCGAGCACATCATCACCCTCAATCGGTATGTCAATTTTGTCTTCGGCCTGCCGTCGACCCCCGACAACCTGCAGCGCTGGCTGGGCTACACGCAGATCGACGAACCCGAACTGGCCCCCGCCGGCATGACCACGCTGTTCGATGCGTTGCGTGGCCATGCGCGCAGTTGGGGGCCGCTTTCCGACAGCAACAAGAAGCTCGCCAGCGAACTGGCCTCCACGGCCGCGTCGATCAACGCTGCCGGGGAAACAATCGTCGATGAGTGCCGGCAGATTCGCGCGTTGGGCTCCGACATCAAGGCGTGGGACAAGGTCGTGCTGGGTACACCGGTGAAACTGGACCGTGCCGACCAGCGGGCGGTTTCGTCGCTGGTCGATTACCTGCAGATCCTTCAGGAGGATGTGCAGCGCTACGCGGTGCGGGTCGCCACCGTGCGCGGCGAAACCGAGACGTTCCGCGATGCCGCGCGCTTCAAGCTGATCCCGGCGGTGAAACAGAAGGGGCAAGCGGTCGAGCGCACCAAGGGTGATGGTGAGGTGGAGCGCCTGCGCGTGAAGCTCAAGGAGCTGGACGACGAGATCGGTGCCTTGAGCAAAGAGTATGACCAGTACGTCAAGCAGGCGCTCAGCGGCCTGGCCGCAGGGCCGATCGGCGCCGTGATCACCGGCGGCATCTACGGGAGCAAGGCCGAGAAGGTTCGCAAGGAGCGCAAGCGTCGCCAGGCAGAGCGGCGTGCTACCAGTGAGCAACTGCGCGTACGGGTGAATTTGGAAGGCCGCATGGAAGAGATGGCGACCTTCGTCGACGAGCTCGATACCCGCTTGCAGGACGTGGTGACTGCGGCGTCCCACCTGCAGACCGCCTGGGAAATCGTCGGTGCGTACATCGACGCGTCGATCGGCAAGCTCGAACAGATCTCCGACAACCGCGCCTTGGCCAGGTTTGTCATTTATTTCCGGCAGTTCCTGGCGCAGTGGAACCAGATCGAAAAGACCTCCCTGCAACTGACCCGCATTTTCGACGACGCCGCTTCGGCCCACTAACAGGTGAATGACCATGAACGACAATATCAGTGTGCTGCATACCCGCGCCAATCCGCCTGAATTGGGCAATGTATTTGCTGCAACGCAAAGCTTCACCGAAGCCTGGCAGCGCGGCGAGTTGAAATTTCAGCCGGTGATCCACGAGTCGCTGGAGCGCCACATGAAGCTGTTCATCAACTGCGCCGAGGTGATGGCGCGCAACGCCCAGCGCGTTGTCGCGGAGATCTCCAACGATCCACTGGGCGATATCCTCGACGCCCTGGAGGATGGCGACGATGAGGAGGTGCTGGCAATTGCTGCAGAAGTCGCCAACACGGTGAAGTCTCTGCTGGACACCCAGGTGGCCCACCTGGGCAAGGAACAGCAGGCGCTGGCCACCCTGGCAGCGCTGGCGTGGGCCCGCGACGAACAGCGGCTGCTCAAGCAACAGCAGGATCAGGCCAACCTGCACACCCAGGTAAGCGCCGAGCATGATCGCGAGAAGCACAACCAGTCGGCGATCGAGCAGGCCATTGCCACCCTGGAGGCCCAGGGCTTGCAGACCCGCTTCGGCGGTGTCGTACCTTCGGCGCAAGACCTGGCCAAACTGGCCGTGCCTGGCGCTGAAGCCGCAGCGATAGCCGACGCCATGAACACGGCGGTGGAGCAGCTGCAAACCCTGCTCGGCGATGTCGTCGAAGGCATGCGCTACGCCCAGTTGCAGCAAGAACGGCGGGCTGCCCGCGAGCGGGTGGCGAACCTGGCGCGGCAAGTGCGCGAACTCGATCAGCGTCAGCAGGTGGTGAGCGCGCAACTGGCGGCACTGCTAACGATGCCGCGTTTGCACGAGCAACGCTCCGAGTGGGACGCCGGCATCAATGTCGTGCGCCAGGCCCTGGCCAACTTCGCGCCGCGAATAGGCACTGCGGCCCCCAGCAACGTTGCGCAGGTGCAAGCCCTGGACGACACCTTCAAGCAACTGCTGGCCTATCAGCGACAACTGCTCGAGCAGCACCGTCGCGGGCTGTAACGGCTTAGGCCGACCGTGCTCATCGGGCGCGGTCGGCTGCGCCATATCCAAGTGGATAAGAGTCGAAACAATGAATCCCCGGACATTGAGTTTCCAAGAGCAGCAACAAAAGGCGATTGTCCTGCCTGGCGCCTTGATTGGCGCCATGGACGACCGTGACGGACAGGGCCGGGCGGGCCTGATCCTGACCCGTGAATCACGCCAGACCCTCAGCGACTACAGCCAGCGCATGCTGGCGCTGCCGGGCGATCGCACGCAGACCTTGCGCTGGCTTGGCTACACCAGCATTGCCGAGCCAGAGTTGACGCCTGAGCGTATGCTCGCCATGTTCAAGCGGTTGCGCACGCACGGGCAAAGCTGGAGCCATCTGGAGCGCAGCACTCAGGCGGTCACCCTTCAGCTCGATGCGCACGCCAGCCAGGTCGAGGCTTGCGGTGCCGAGGTCGTGCAACTGGTCGCGCGCACACGTGCGCTGGGGCCCAATCGACCTTCGTGGGACAGCCTGCGCGAGGCGCCCGATGTAACGCTCGATGAGCATGACCGCACGTTGATCAGTTCGATGGCTGACCGGCTGATGAGCTTGCATGCGCTGATCGACGATTTCGACCTGCAGCTCGATCAAGTGCGGATAGGCTTCGAGCGCTTTCGCGACGAGGCGCGTTTCAAGCTACGCCCGGAAGTGGTGGAGAAGTGCCGAGCGGCAGCGCGCTTTTCACAGGCGCCGGATGGCGAAAACCTGGCCTGGGAGCTGGCCAGCCTGGATGAGGACATTAAGGCGGTGCGCAGTGAGTATGAGCGATACTCCAGGCAGTCCTCGTTGGGCTGGATCGGCGGCCCCTTCGGCGCGTTGATCGGCAATTCGATCTATGGCTCCAAAGCCAAGTCAGCGCGCGCCGAACTTCGTAGCTTGGAGCATCGGCGCAGCGCAGTCAGCCACCAGTTGAGCGAGTTTCGTCGGGTGGAGGGGCGCGTACAGAAGCTGTACTCCAACATGGGCCAGCTGGAGCTCGACCTGTGGGATGTGGTGCTTGCGGCGGGTCACCTGCACACGGCCTGGCAAACCATCGAGGCGTACCTGGAAAGCGCGGCAGGCCACTTGGGCAAGATGAACACCCGCCAGCAACTGGCGGTGTTCATTTACTACTTCAGGCAGTTTCTCGCCCAGTGGGCAGGGATACGCGAACATTCCCGGGAGATGGCGAAGGTCTTCAACTAGGCGCTACTTGCGCGCCACGATCGTTGCGCGCCGTGGCGCGGGCAGGCCTTCGACGGTCAGGCTTTGGTCATTGGGGTCGAGGAAGTCGCTCAGCGACTGGTAGCGCATCCAGTCAGTGCTGCGCTGTTCTTCGATGCTGGTGACGCTGACATCGACGCAGCGTACATCGCTGAAACCGGCACGGCGCAACCAGCGCTCCAGAGCGGGTACCGAGGGCAGGTACCAGACGTTGCGCATTTGTGCGTAGCGGTCTTCTGGGACCAGCACCTGTTGCTCGTCGCCTTCGACCACCAACGTCTCCAGCACCAGCTCGCCGCCTTTGACCAGGCAATCCTTGAGCGCCAGCAGGTGCTCTATGGGGGAGCGGCGGTGGTAGAACACGCCCATGGAGAACACCGTGTCGAAGCCTTCAAGGTTGGCCGGCAAATCTTCCAGGGCGAACGGCAAGTGCCAGGCTGGCAGCTCGGGCAAGTACTGCTGCACGGCCTGGAACTGGCAGAAGAACAGCCAGTTGGGGTCGACCCCGACCACCATATCGGCACCGGCACCGAGCATGCGCCATTGGTAATAACCGTTGCCGCAGCCGACATCGAGCACGCGCTTGCCCTTGAGGTCCAGGTGCGGGCTGACCCGCGACCACTTCCAGTCCGAGCGCCATTCGGTGTCCACGTGCACGCCGAACAGGTCGAACGGCCCTTTGCGCCA
Source organism: Pseudomonas sp. LAIL14HWK12:I10 (assembly GCF_900184205.1). Lineage (NCBI taxonomy): Bacteria > Pseudomonadati > Pseudomonadota > Gammaproteobacteria > Pseudomonadales > Pseudomonadaceae > Pseudomonas > Pseudomonas sp. LAIL14HWK12:I10. Next base: position 194,865 of record NZ_FXWU01000009.1, read on the forward strand.
GGGCGACAAGCCCATCAGCGCCTCACGCATTTGCGCGCGGGTGGCGTCGTCGCAGTCGCAATCCAGGCGCAATCCGTTGACCAGGTCGATTTCGCTGGGTTGCAGGGCGGGAAGCGCATCCAGCGCGCCGCGCCAGCGATCGAGGTCGCCGTGGCCTTTTTCCAGCTTGGCTTCCAGTTGCGCTTGCAGGCCTTGCGACCAGGAAGCCAGGGGGGTGCCCGCCAGGCGGCGGACCAGAGGAGACAGATCGATCATGGCAGGGCTATCAACGAGGCGAAGTTGAGGCATTGGAACCACGGCACGACCTTGGAGAAACCCGCAGCGCGCAGGCGCGCCTTGTGCGCATCCAGGGTGTCGGGCTTCATCACGTGCTCGATGGCACTGCGCTTCTGGGCAATTTCCAGTTCGCTGTAGCCGTTGGCCCGTTTGAAGTCCAGGTGCAGTTCATTCAGCAGGTTTTGCTCGTCATCGTCGGCGAAACGCAGTTTTTCCGAGAGGATCAGCGCGCCGCCCGGCAGCAGGGCCTGGCGGATACGGCCGAGCAACTCAAGGCGTTGGTCGGGTGCGATGAATTGCAGGGTGAAGTTCATCGCCACTACCGAGGCCGGCTCGAAGGGCAGGGCGAGGATGTCGGCTTCCAGCACGTTGACCGGCAGCAGCTCCTGGAACATCGAGTCCTGCGCGGTGAGGTACTGGCGGCAGCGCTCGACCATCGCAGCGGAGTTGTCCACGGCGATGACTCGGCAACCGTCGCTGCGTACATGACGGCGCAACGACTGGGTGACAGCGCCCAGTGAGGCACCCAGGTCGTACAGCGTACTGTTCGGCTGGGCGAAGCGTGCGGCCAGCACGCCGAGGTTTTCGACGATGGTCGGGTAGCCTGGCACCGAACGCTTGATCATGTCCGGGAACACGCGCACCACGTCTTCGTTGAAGGCGAAGTCGGGTACCTGCTCCAGAGGTTGGGCGAAGAGGCGGTCGGGTTGTTTGCTCACTGCGGGCTCGATACGGGGTGAAACGGAGACGCATTTTAGCCAAAGGCGGAGCATCTTGCCATGGCAGTGCTTCGGGGCCATTGCACGTACCAGCAGGCAGTCAAGGTTGCCAGCGACAGGCGTTAAGCGCGGTCAGCGGACGATGACCTTGCACTCGAAGCTCTGCACCGGTGCTACTTCAGCCTCCCAAGGGCGTTGATACACCAGCACCAGTTGGGCTTCTCCAGCACTGCTGGCAAGGTAGCGCCAGGTGGAGGAGCCGGCACTGCCGACCACGTCGGTGTCATCGGGGGCACTGTAGACCTCGGGGCCGAGGCTTTTCAGGATGCTCGCGGCAGGGTTCTCAATGCGCCAGCGGTAGCCGGTTGAGGGGTTTCCTGGAAGGGTCAGGGTCAGTGCCTGGCCCACCTTCAGACGCTGGGGGCATTCGCTTTCGGCGTCCAGTTCGACGGTTTGCAGGGGGTGCTGGGCGCAGGCTGCAAGCAGGGTAAGGCTCAGAGGAACGAGCAGACGAGGGGCGGTCATGTTGGCTCCGTAGGCTGGCGATGACCTGAGGATAACCGAAGCACGTGCAAATTTGTGCCACCGGTACAGGCCTGTTCACGGCGAATGCCGCAAACAGGCCAGGACTGATCAGAACAGCACTTTGGCCACGTCGGCAAAGCGCTTGGCAAAATGCACCGTCAGCCCTTCACGCAGGTAGTCTGGCAATTCTTCGAAGTCGCCGCGGTTGGCCTCGGGCAGGATCAGCTCGAAGATCTTCTGCCGCTTGGCGGCAATCACCTTCTCACGCACCCCGCCAATGGGCAGCACCTGGCCGGTCAGGGTCAGTTCACCGGTCATGGCCACGCCCTTTTTCGGCGCCTGGTCCCGCGCCAGTGACAGCAGCGCGCTGGCCATGGTCACCCCCGCGCTTGGGCCATCCTTGGGCGTAGCACCCTCGGGCACGTGCAGGTGGATGAACGCCTCGTTGAAGTAGCCTGGGTCACCGCCAAATTGTTTGAGGTTGGAGCTGACGTAGCTGTAGGCGATCTCGGCGGACTCTTTCATCACATCCCCCAGTTTGCCGGTCAGCTTGAAGCCGCGGCTGAGGGTATGAATGCGGGTGGCCTCGATCGGCAGCGTGGCGCCGCCCATGCTGGTCCAGGCCAAACCCGTTATCACGCCTTTGCCGGCCAGCACCTGCTCGCTGCGGAATACCGGCATGCCGAGCGCGGCCTCCAGGTCTTTGCTGCCAATCTTGAGCTTGGCATCCGGGTCCTCCAGCAACTTGACCACGGCTTTGCGCACCAGTTTGCCCAGTTGCTTCTCCAACTGCCGCACCCCAGCCTCACGGGCATAGCCCTCAATCACGGTGCGCAGTGCGCTGTCAGTGATGCTCAGGCTGGTCTTGGCCACGCCGGCCTTGTCCAGCTGCTTGGGCCACAGGTGGCGCTTGGCGATGGCCAGCTTTTCTTCGGTGATGTAGCCGGAGAGGCGGATCACTTCCATGCGGTCGAGCAACGGCCCGGGGATCGAGTCGAGGGTGTTGGCGGTGCAGACGAACAGCACCTTGGACAGGTCCAGGCGCAGGTCCAGGTAGTGGTCGAGGAAGTCGACGTTCTGCTCGGGGTCGAGGGTTTCCAGCAGCGCGGAAGCCGGGTCACCCTGGTAGCTCTGGCCCATCTTGTCGATTTCGTCGAGCATGATCACCGGGTTCATCACTTCGACGTCTTTCAGCGCCTGCACCAGCTTGCCCGGTTGGGCGCCGATGTAGGTGCGGCGGTGGCCCTTGATTTCGGCTTCGTCGCGCATGCCGCCGACGCTGAAGCGGTAGAACGGCCTGCCGAGCGATTCGGCAATGGACTTGCCAATGCTGGTCTTGCCCACACCCGGTGGGCCCACCAGCAGCACGATCGAGCCGCTGATCTCGCCTTTCCAGGCGCCCACGGCGAGGAATTCGAGGATGCGTTCCTTGATGTCATCAAGGCCGGCGTGGTGCTGGTCGAGCACCTTGCGCGCGTGCTTGAGGTCGAGCTTGTCTTTGCCGTAAACGCCCCACGGCAGGGCGGTGGCCCAGTCGAGGTAGTTGCGGGTCACGGCGTATTCCGGCGAGCCGGTCTCGAGGATCGCCAGCTTGCCCATTTCTTCGTCGATGCGCTTCTGCGCCTGGGCGGGCAAGGTCTTGCCCTCAAGGCGCTGCTCGAACTGTTCGAGGTCGGCGCTGCGGTCGTCCTTGGTCAGGCCCAGCTCCTGCTGGATGACCTTGAGCTGCTCCTTGAGGAAGAACTCGCGCTGGTGCTCGCCGATCTGGCGGTTGACCTCGGCCGAGATCTCGTTCTGCAGGCGCGCCACTTCGACCTCTTTGCGCAGCATCGGCAGGACTTTTTCCATGCGTTTGAGCATGGGCACGCAATCGAGCACTTCTTGCAGCTGGCTGCCGGTGGCCGACGTAAGGGCCGCGGCAAAATCGGTCAGCGGTGACGGGTCGTTGGGGCTGAAGCGGTTGAGGTAATTTTTCAGCTCTTCGCTGTACAGCGGGTTGAGCGGCAGCAGCTCTTTGATCGCATTGATCAGCGCCATGCCGTAGGCCTTGACCTCGTCGGTAGGCTCGGTGGGTTGGCGTGGGTATTCCACTTCGACCAGGTAGGGCGGGCGATGGTGCTTGAGCCAGGTCCGGATACGCACCCGTGTTAGGCCCTGGGCCACGAACTGCAGCTTGCCGTTCTCACGGCTGGCGTGGTGCACCTTGACCAGGGTGCCGTACTCCGGCAGGGCGGAGGTGTCGAAATGGCGGTGGTCTTCGGGCGGGGTGTCCATGAAGAACAGCGCCAGGCAGTGGTCGGGTGACTTGGCGACCAGGTCGAGGGTTTCTGCCCAGGGCTCTTCATTGACGATCACGGGCAACACTTGTGCCGGGAAGAACGGGCGGTTGTGAATCGGGATCACATAGACCTTGTCCGGCAGCTGCTGGCCGGGCAGGGCGAGGGCGTGGCCGGGGGCGGCCTGGGTGTCGGTGTGCTCGACTTCGCTGTGTTCGTCGGGGTGTTCGGGGAAATCCTGCTGGTTGCTCATGGGGCACCTGCGTGAATGACTATGGTGCTTAGATGGGGCGCGGGGGGATGGGTTTCAAGCTTTGCGTTAGAAGCTGCAAGCTGCAAAAAAAAACGGGGCCCTGCAGGCCCCGCTTTCTCTTGTGGCTTGTAGCTTGCCGCAAGAAGCTTAGTCGGCGAGTTTGTAAGCGATGATGTAATCACCCATCTTGGTGCCCAGCGAGCCGTGGCCGCCAGCGGTCACCAGCACGTACTGCTTGCCGTCCTTGCCGCTGTAGGTCATCGGCGTGGCCTGGCCACCGGCCGGCAGGCGGGCTTTCCACAGCTCTTTACCGTTGTTGGTGTCGTAGGCACGCAGGTACTGGTCCAGGGTGCCGCTGAGGAAGCCGACGCCGCCTGCGGTAACGATCGAACCGCCCATGCTCGGCACGCCTACCGGCAGGCCGATTGGCACAGGTGTGCTGTCGCGGGTGGTGCCGTTCTTGTGCTTCCACACGACCTTGTTGGTGAACAGGTCGATGGCCGCCACATAGCCCCAGGCAGGCGCCTGGCACGGTACGCCCAGCGGCGACATGAACGGGTGCATGGTCACCGCGTATGGTGCGCCGGTGTTGGGCTGCACGCCGCTGGTCTCGCTTTCGCGCTTGCTGCCGGCGGCCACTTGCTCGCGCGGCACCATCTTCGACACGAAGGCCATGTAGTTGGGCGAGGTGAACAGCAACTGGCGTACCGGGTCGACCGACACGCTGCCCCAGTTGAACACGCCGACGTTACCTGGGTAGATCAGCGAACCCTGCTCGGACGGCGGGGTGTACTGGCCTTCGTAACGCAGTTCGCGGAACTGGATGCGGCACAGCATCTGGTCGAATGGTGTGGCGCCCCACATGGCCTGTTCGGTCAACTCAGGGCCGAGCAGGTTGAGGTCGGAGCGGGCCTGGGTCGGCGAGGTGTGGTCACCTTTCACGGCGCCTTGCGGGGTCGGGATTTCACGGATCGGCACGATCGGCGTGCCGTCGCGGCGGTCCAGCACATACAGGCTGCCCTGCTTAGTCGGCACGATGATCGCCGGCTTCAGGCCATCGGCGGTCTTCAGGTGGACCAGGGTTGGCTGGCTGCCGACGTCCATGTCCCACAGGTCGTGGTGCGTGAACTGGTAGTTCCAGCGGGCCTTGCCGGTGGTCAGGTCGAGGGCGACAACACCTGCGCTGTACTTTTCCGCACCGGGGGTGCGGTCGGCGCCCCATTGGTCTGGGGTCTGGTTGCCCAGCGGCAGGTAGATCATGCCGAGGTCTTCATCGACGCTGGCGATCGACCACATGTTTGCCGAGTTGCGGCTGTAGGTCTTGCCGGGTGCCAGAGGCTTGGTGTCGTCCGGGTTGTTGCTGTCCCAGTTCCACACCAGGTGGCCGTCGTGCACGTCGTAGGCGCGGATGACGCCGGAGGGCTCGTTGGTCGACTCGTTGTCGGTGACATGGCCGCCGATGATCACCAGATCACGGGTGATCGCCGCCGGCGAAGTGGAGTAGTAGCCGCCGGCGGTGAACGGGCCGATGCCGGTGGTCAGGTCGATCACGCCCTGGTTGGCGAAGCCTTCGCAGACCTTGCCGTTGTCGGCGTTGATGGCGATCAGGCGGGCGTCGGCGGTAGGCAGGTACAGGCGGCGCGGGCAGGCCTGGGCGACGGCTTGGCCTGCATCGGTGATTTTCGGTGCTGGGCTGCCATCACGGCTGACGTAGTTGTTCTCGTCATAGTACGAGACGCCGCGGCAGGTCATGTGGGCGAAGCCCTTGAAGGTCCCGACCGGGCTCTTGACCTGCGGGTCGTAGCGCCAGATTTCGGCGCCGGTGTCCGGGTCCAGGGCCAGCAGCTTGCTGTGCGCGGTGCAGGCGTAGAGCATGCCGTTGACCTTCAGCGGGGTGTTCTGGTTGGTCAGCTCCACCGGGTCGTTGTCGGTCGGCAGGTCGCCGGTACGGATGCGCCAGGCTTCTTCCAGGCGGTAGGCGTTCTGCGGGGTGATCTGGCGCAGCGGCGAATAGCGGTCACCATGCTCGGTGCGGCCGTAGGCCTGCCATTCGCCGTCGGGCATGGCTGGCGCGGCGCTGGCCATCTCACTGCTCTCGCGGCCCAGTTCGCCGAACACTTCACCCGGGTGGGTGAATTGGCTGCCCAGGGCGCAGGCACCGGAGGCGACCACGGCGACGCTGAGCAGCGCGGTGTTGGCCTTGGCGGCCGGGCCGATCAGTGGGCGACGTGCCCAAGGCAGCAGCAGGACCACGCCAATGGCGAACCAGATGGCCAGGCGCGGCACCAGTTGCCACCAGTCCAGGCCCACTTCCAGCAATGCCCAGGCGGTGCTGCCGAGCAGCACCAGGCCGTACAGCCCGAGGGCGATGCGGCGCTGGGCCAGCAGCAGGATACCGGACAGGGCAAAGCCGATGCCGGCGATCAGGTAATACAGCGACCCCCCCAGCTGGCTCAGCTTGATGCCGCCAGCCAGCAGCGCCAGGCCCATCAGCAACAGCAGCACGCCCAGAAGGCGCGGTAGCCAGCGGGTTCCATTCTTGGCACCGTCAGTGCTCATCGTAGGTTCTCCGTTATGTCAAAAAGTTGATTCAGAAAGTGCTTTGGATCTTCAGGCCGCCGATCAGCGCATCGTCAACCTGCGACACCCCGCCCGGGTGGCGGATGTACTGCAGGTTGGGGCGCACTGTGAGCCAGTCGGCCAAGTGAATGCCGTAGTACAGCTCGGCGCTGTACTCCGTGTCCTGCACGGGCAGGAAGCCAGGGTTGTCGTAGTCGTCGAGGCCGGCGGCCTGGTTGGCCAGGCGGGCGTTCTTGCGGTAGGCCGGGTTGACGTGCACGCGGGCGAGGGCGAAGCCGATGTCGTCCTTGGCGCGGGCATCGAAGGGCCCTTTGTATACCAGTCCTGCCTGAACATAGTTGTCGATGGCATTGGTCTTCTTGTCGTGCAAGGTGGCGTTGGCGAACAGGCTCAGGCCACGCGACTGGTCGGACGCCAGCGAGGTGACCTGCTGCTGGGCGCCGAGCCACATGCCGTGCTTGCTCGAACGGCTGCGGTAGGCGGCGCCACTGAGCGCAGCCGGCTGGCCGTTGCTGTCGTCGAGCACATCGTGTGCCTTGGCATTACTGTAGTAGTAGCCGGCGCGATATTCCCCTTTCAGGCCATTGACCTGTGGGCTCCACACCAGTTCGACCGGCAGGATGGCGCCCTGGGTGCCGCTGCCACTGAGCTTGAAACCGTTGCCCGATTCCAGGTTGGAAGGGTTTTGCTCGTACACGCCGACTTGGGCATAGAGTGCGTCGGTGAGGTTGTAGCGCACGCGCAGGGCCCATTGGCTGACGGGCCAGTTGTACCAGATGCTGCCAACCCAGTTGCCTACCTGCGAGCCGCAGAAGGCCAGGTTCTGGAAGTCGCAGGGGAAGCTGTTGAAGTCTTCGCCTTCGCCGAAACGGCCGAATTTGACGTCCAGTGCGCCGTCGAAGTACTTCTGTTTGACCCACAGTTGCGTGAGCCGCCAGGTTTCACCGCGGCCCCAGACTTCCTGGGCAGAGGTGAAGCCGCCGACACGCGGGTCGTTGATGCGGTCGTTGCTGATGTTGTCGCCGTGGCGTTCGGTGAGGGTCAGCTGGAATTCGGTGTCGTTCCAGCCAAGGATCTTCTCCAGGTCCAGGTGGCTACCGAAGGTGAACTGGTCGCTATAGCGCGCGGTACGGTCGTGGTCGAAGCCGCCGTGCAGGTTGCTGCCCATTTCGCCGGTATAGCCGAGGGTGAAGTCGTAACCTTTTGCCAGTAATTCACTGCGGGTGCCGCCCCAATCGCCCAGCATCCACGGGGAATCGCTGGCGAACATTTCGCTGGCGCTGGCAGGGGTTGCACAGGCGGTGAGGGCAAGGCCGATGAAACAGGTTTTGGGCAGCTGGAACATGAGATAGCGCTATCTTTTGATTATTGAACAAACGACAAGGGCATCGAAGGGCGGGCCCTTCAATGGAGATGACAACAAGGTGGAGTCGATGAAGCGATTCAGCTTGCGGCGGGGAGGATATAGGGGAAGTTGTAAGAAAAAAAGACAAATTGTCGCAGTTGATTGTTGTCGATCCGGTAACAGTGCCGTTTGTAGGAGCAGCCTTGTGCTACGAAGAGGCCGGTGAAATCAGTGAAGATTTGCTGTGTTAGCTCAGGCCTCTTCGCAGCACAAGGCTGCTCCTACACGCGAATGGGGGCGCAGGGCGCCCCGATGGCAGCTCAAAACGTCGTACGCAGCCCCACTTCCACACTGCGCCCTGGCGCTGGCGCAATATCCCGCAGAATCGAACTGGCATAGCGCACCGTCTGATCCGTCAGGTTTTCACCCCGCACGAAGGCCAGCCACTCGCTTTGCCCGATGTCGAAGCGATAGCCAACACTCGCGCCCAGCGTGGTGTAGCCATCGGTGCTGGTTTCGTTGGCCGGTGTGCGATGTTGCGACGCGGCATGCTGCACATCGACCCGCGCCTGCCAGCGGTCCAGCGCCCAGACCAGACCGCTGTTCAACCGCAGCGGTGCGATTCGTGGCAATGGCTCGCCACTGTCGAGGTTCTTGGCCCGGGTGTAGTCGCCCGACAGCTCCAGCGCGAAGCTGCCATAGCGGTTCTCGACCAGTTGCCAGCGGTCTTGCGCCTCGATGCCATAGAAGCGCGCCCGCACGCCCTGATACTGGTATTCCGGGAAGCCGTCATGGTCGTGATCATGATCGTGGTCATGCTCGTCCTCGCCATGGTCGTGGTCATGGCCCTCACGCAGGTTGCCTGTGCCGATCAGGCCAATGTAGTTGCGAAAGTGGCTGTAGAAGACCCCGACGCTGCCTTTGTGGGTGCCGTTGTCGAAGCGCAGGGCCAAGTCGCCGGAAATGGCCTTTTCCTTGTTCAGGCTGGCATCGCCCACCTCGTAAGCCCCGGTGGCCACATGCGCACCGTTGGCATACAGCTCATAGAAGGTTGGGGCGCGCTCGGTGTAGCCAAGGTTGGCGGCCAGTGCCCAGACCGGGTCGAGCTGGTACACCGCCCCGGAAGACAGGCTGAAGGCATTGAAGGTGCTGGCGCTGTCGGCCGCGGCAAACGTCTCGTTGCCCTTGGCATCCGGGGCGACGCGGGTGTGCTCCAAACGCGCGCCGAGGCTCAGGTTCAGGCGCTCGGTGGCCTGCCATTGCTCAAGCATGAACAGCGCCAGGCTGTCGGTATCGGTATGCGGGACGAACGCTTCCTCCCCCAGTGCCGAGAACTCGTTACGGCTGACTTGGGCACCGATTACCCCTTCAACCGGCCCGAGTGGCCGATGACGCGCCTCGATGCGTGCCTCGTAGCCCTTGTTCTTGAAGGTGGTGTGCACCTCGCCTTCTTCGATTTCGCTGTGCGCGTAGTCGGTATAGCCGGCATCGACCTTGACCGAGCTGAACGGGCCTTCGAGGTCACGCAGTTCAGAGGCGAATGCGTAGTGGTCTTGCTGCATGTCCAGGCGTACGCCGGGTTCGGCCACCGAGCCGTAGTTGCTGTCGTAGCGGCTGTAGGACAGGCCGGCATAGCCATGGTCCCACTGGTAAGACCCGCCGACGGCGCCCCCGTCCTGACGCCCGTCGCTGTTCTCCAGGCGGTGTTTGCTGCCCGGCTCGTCGGCGTCACGCACCTTTGAGCTGCGCGCGTAACCAGGGATGCGCAAATCGTTGAACTGGCGGCTGTTGGCGTCCAGGTGCAGGGCGAAGGCGCCGTTGCCGGCTTCCAGTTTACCGGCGCTGCTGCGGGTGGTGTCGGCGCCGCCATAACGCAGCTCGCCCGCCCCGTGGATGCCTTCGATTGGCGCATCGGGGATGCGGTTATCGAAGGTATTGACCACACCGCCAATGGCATTACCGCCGTAGAGCAAGGCAGCGGGCCCGCGGACGATTTCGACCCGCTCCACGGTCACCGGGTCGAGCGGTACGGCGTGATCGTAGGACAGCGACGAGGCATCCAGTGCACCGACGCCGTTGCGCAGGATGCGGATGCGGTCGCCGTCCAGGCCGCGGATTACCGGGCGGCTGGCGCCAGGGCCGAACCAGGTAGAGGCGACGCCGGGCTGTTTGTTCAGGGTTTCACCGAGGCTGCCGTGTTGCTGTTGCAGCAGGTGGTCACCTTCGAGGACCGTGCTCGGGGCGGCCAGTTGGCGATTGCCCAGCGGGTTGGCGGTGATGACCTGGGGTTCGAGTTCAACGGCTTGGCTGGGTGATGAGGCCAGCCACAGCGCGACGGCGAGGGGGGAGAGGCGGAGCGGGATGTACAGCATGGGGATGGGGCGTTCCTTGGCAGAGGCTTTTGTATTGTTACTATATAACATTTCTATTTCAGCATAAGGCTTTCGCCTCTGGCCAGCGGTTTTTCAAGCGACCTGAGTCCCCTGGCCACTACACTCGTGTAAGGTGCGCACCTTTCCCACGCTGGAGCACTGGCATGAGCACGGCCCAACACAACGCGCTGCACGGCAAGACCCTGGAGCAGATCCTCACCGAACTGGTGGCTCACTACGAATGGCAGGGCCTTGCCGAGCGCGTCGATGTGCGTTGCTTCAAGAGCAACCCGACCATCAAGTCGAGCCTGACCTTCTTGCGCAAGACGCCCTGGGCGCGGGAGAAGGTCGAACAGCTGTACGTGAAGCTGCAGCGCAAGGCCTGAGGTGCGGCGCCATCCGTGGCTGAGCCTGGCCGCCGTGCTCGGTTGGTTCGGCCTAGCGGTGCAGGTCTATCTGGTGTTGCTGGCGCGCTGGCAGGAACAGGCCAGCCTGATTGGCGGCCTGGTCAACGTGTTCGGTTATTTCACCGTGCTGACCAACACCCTGGTAGCAACGGTTTTGAGCTATGCCGCGTTTGGCCGGGAGGGCAGCGCCAGGCGCTTCTTTCTGTTGCCGTCGGTCAGCTCCGCCGTGGCGGCCAGCATCGTGCTGGTGGCGTTGGCCTACAGCGTGCTGCTGCGCCACTTGTGGCAACCCGAGGGCTGGCAATGGCTGGCAGACGAGTTGCTGCATGATGTGATGCCGGCGTTGTTCGTGCTGTACTGGTGGTTCGCGGTGCCCAAGGGCCATTTGCGGCTGTGGCACCTGGCGGGCTGGGCGCTGTACCCGGCGGGGTACTTTGCCTATGCGCTGTGGCGGGGCAGTGAGATTGGCGTGTATGCCTACCCCTTCATCGATGTGGCGAGCCTCGGGTATGGGCGGGTGATGCTCAATGCCCTCGGGGTGTTGGCGGGGTTCTGGGGTATCGGCCTGGTGTTGCTGGGGTTGGACCGCTGGCGCGGCCGGCAGTTGGCGGTCAGCGTGTAAGAGCAGCCTTGTGCTGCGAAGAGGCCAGTGGCATCACTGAAGAACTGGGGTGATGCTACTGGCCTCTTCGCAGCACGAGGCTGCTCCTACACAAAGCTGAGCTTCGCCCCAGATGTTGGGCACCCGTCCATTATCTGGGGCGAAGCTCAAGCGCGTTACGCGAGAGCGGCGCTTACTCGTCGTCCGCAGTACCGTCCGCCCGCCAGTAGGCTGCTGCCTTCAAGGCATCGTCAGGCACGCCTTTTTCCAGCAGCAACGCCTTGGCCTGGCGGGTCAGGGCTTTCTCCAGCGCCACCCAACCGTACAGCCTGCCTTGTGGCAAGGTCAGGTTCTTCAGCAGGGCGAGCAGGTCCTCTTCCTGGCGCCGGACCCAGATCACATCCACCTGTGCCTTGCTTGGCAGCGGCTGGCGTTCCTGTTCGTCTTCGATCTGGATTACCGCCAGCACGTGCCGGCCCGCGGGCAGTTCTTCAAGGCGGCGGCCGATAGCGGGGATTGCCGTCTCGTCACCGATCAGCAGGTAGCTGTCGAAGATATCCGGTACCACCATCGAGGCCCGTGGGCCGGCGATGTTCAGGTGTTGGCCTGGCGCCGCCTGGGCGGCCCAGGTGGAGGCAGGGCCATCACCGTGCAGGACGAAGTCGATGTCCAGTTCGTTGGCCACCAGGTCGATGCGCCGTGGCGTGTATTCGCGCATGGTGGGCCGTGCGCCGCCGTCGCGGCCCAGGTTACGGGCGTCGATGGCTTGCTGTTGCGCCGGCGTTTCGGCAAACAGCAGCTTCACATGATCGTCGGTCCCGACGCTGGTAAAGCCCGCCAGTTCCGCACCGCCCAAGGTGATACGGCGCATGCGTGGGGTCAGGTCGGTGACGCGCAGCACGTCAAGGCGGCGCTGGCGGATTTCGTGGTTGACGCGGTGAATGGTGTCACTCATGGGGTGTTCTCCGTAACGGCATCGTCCGGCCCGGAGGCAATGGCCTTGGCCGTGTTGTTGAGCAGGTCGCGGACCCGTTCGATTTCTTCCGGTGTCCAGCGCCCGCTGTGCATGTGCAGCGCATGGCGCAGGTTGCCAACCGCTTCGTGGATCTCGGGTGGGCGGTCGTGCCCGCGCAGGGCGCGTTTGCTGACTTCGATGCGCATGCGCACGCCGTCGAGGGCGATCGCCTGCTCGGCCAGGGCGGTGCGGCCGGCATCGGTGATGGCGTACAGGCGTTTGCTGCCCTGGACCTGGCCGCTGATCAGCTCGGCCTCTTCAAGGAAGTTGAGGGTCGGGTAGATGACGCCGGGGCTTGGGCTGTAGCTGCCGTCGAACAGGTTCTCGATCTGGCGGATCAAGTCATAACCGTGGCCAGGTTGCTCAGCCAGCAGGGCCAGCATCAGCAGCTTGAGGTCGCCGGGGGCGAAGACGCGAGGGCCGCGTTCGCCGCGGCCGGGGCGGCGCTCGAAAGGATCGTGGGGTGCAGGGTCGCGCATCAACATGGGCTCCGTCTTGTGCGATATATCTTAAGATATTACTCAAGATATATCTAAAGACAAGCCCTGAATGCCAATGATTATCATCTAAATGTTAGATGAGTCGCTCCCGTGCATCGCAACCTGCGGCGCTTTGCATTCATTCGGGTTGCCCGGCTGCAGGTACGGCATGAGGATCGGCGCCATGCCCTTTAGCACTTGCACGGGCAACGCCGAGGTGAATTTGAACGCTTCGGCCGAGCGCCCCGGCACGAATGCGGTCAATGTGCCGAAGTGGTTATCGCCCAGGAAGAACACGAAGGTGGCGGTGCGGTTCAGCGAACGCGAGCCGATCAAGCGGCCCCCGGCACCGAAGCTTTCGATGCGGTTGTCGCCGGTACCGGTCTTGCCGCCCATCACCAGCGGTGTACCGTCCTGCAGCTTGAAACTGCCGGAAATACGCCGCGCCGTCCCCGCGTCGACCACTTGCGACATGGCGCCTTTGAGGGCCCGCGCAACCTCCACTGGGAGGATCCGCTGGCCGCGGTCGGGGTCACTCACCAACTTGGTCTCGTAGGGGGTGTTGGCGGCGAAGTGCAGGGTGTCGATGCGCAAGGTCGGCAGGCGCACGCCGTCGTTTTGAATGATGCCGACCAGTTCGGAAAGGGCGGCCGGGCGGTCACCCGAGCTGCCGATGGCGGTGGCCAGCGACGGCACCAGGTGGTCGAACGGATAGCCCACGCGCTTCCAGCGCTGGTGAATGTCGAGGAACGCTTCAATCTCGACCATGGTGCGGATACGGCTGTCGCGTGCGCCCTGGTGGCGGCTCTTGAACAGCCAGCCATACACCTCCTGGCGTTCGAAGCGGCTGGCATTGACCATTTCGGTCAGCGTCGAGCTTGGGTGCTTGAGCAGGTAACCGAGCAGCCACAGGTCCAGCGGGTGGACCTTGGCGATGTAGCCCTGGTCGGGCAAGTCGTACTTGCCCGGGCCGTAGGCGTCGTACATTTCCGACAGGCGACCGTCGGTGAGTTTGCCCAGGGCAATCTTGTCGTCCTTGCTGTGCGCGCGTACGAAGGCGTTGAAGGTTTCCTGGCCGGCTTCGGGGAACAGGTAGCGGTGCACCGCCGCCAGGCGCTGCGGGGTCACGCGCATGCTGTCGAGGAAGGTGTCCAGGCGTTGTTGCGAGGTTTTGCGCTGGTACTTCTTCCAGAAGCGCATCAGGTAGTTGGTACCCTCCTTGTCGGCGAAACGGGCCAGGTATTCCTGGCGGCGGGGGTCGGCGTCGTCCTTGAGCAGCGGTACCCGATTGAACGGCTGTTGATAGGTGACGTAGCGCACCAGGTCGCGCATCAGGCGGATGAACGGCAGGTTGATCGATTCGCGCAGGGCGATCTTCAGCGTTGGGTTGCGGCTGTTGTCTTCCTTGCGGAAGTTGTTGAACACGTGCATGCCACCCCCGGTGAAGAAGGCTTCGCCGGTGTTGGCCGAATACTTGCGTTCCAGGGCGGCGTCGAGCATGGCATCGAGGTTCTGGTCCTTGCTGTTCTGCATCAGCCATTCCAGTGACCACTGGGTGATGCGGTCCAGTTCGGCCACCTCGACCTTCTTCAGTTCGGCAGCGGGCTTGCCGGCATACTTGTCGTGCAGCTCGGCGATGATTTCCAGGTAGGTGGTGAGCACCCGCAGCTTGGCCGTCGAGCCCAGTTCCAGCTTGCTGCCTTCGTTGATGTCGAACGGCTGGTCGGTGCTGTCGGTCTGCACCCGCACCCTGGATCCATCGGCGGTGCGCTCGAACAGCGTGAAGCTGTAGCGCACCTGGTCGGTGGTCTTGGTGGTCAGCAGGCGCTCGCCGATCAGCCCGATCTGCGCCGCGAATTCAGGGTCCGAGAGGTTCTTCAGGTACTGGCTGACCTGCATCTGCAGGTCAGCCTGCAGGGTGCTGGTGGCCGACAGGTCGAGGCGGTCGAGGTCGTACAGCGGGCGGTTGAGCATGGCTGCCAAGCGGTTGCGGGCCAGGCTGATGCCCTTGTTGGTGATGATCGGCACGATGGTCGGTTGTGCCACCCAGTCGCGATACACCGCCTTGCTGGCCAGCGCCGCATCGGCCAGCGGCTGGTCGATGACTTTGTTGGCGGCGAGCACGCGGACATGGGAATCGGTGAGCTCGGCCAGTTCGACCCGGCCTTTGGACAGGTAATGCGAGGGGCGACGCTGGGCGATCATCAGCGACAGCACCTGGCGCAGCGCAAGGCCACGCGCCGCGAGGCTTTCGGGGTCGCTGGCGGTCGACAGCAGGGCCTGGTTGACCTGGTCGAAATCGGCGCCGTACCAGACCCGCAGGCCTTCAGCCATGCCATGCACTTCACCGTGGCCGGGCACCGCCGAGAGCGGCACGCTGTTGAGGTAGTCGCGCACGATGCGCTGCCGGGCCTCGGTGGTGTCCGGGCCGCCTTGGTAGGCACGCACGCTGGCGGACACCATCTGGCGGATCTTCTCAGCGCCGGACACGGTCAGGCCATCCGGCGAGTGGCGGTACTTTTCCAGCTGCGTCGCCAGGGTACTGCCACCGGCCGACTGGCCGGGCAAGGCAAAGTACTTGGCCACCTGGCTGTAGGCGGCCTTGGCGAAGCGCGGCCAGTCGACGGCCGGGTTGTTGCGCGGGTCGGAGGTGTCGAGCAGGTCGCGGTTTTCGATGAACAACAGGCTGTTGACCATCACCGGCGGGATCGCTGCGAAGTCCGGGTACAGGTGTTGCGGGTAGTTGTACTGGTACAGCGTGTCGCCACGGCAGTCGGTAATCGACAGGCCAGCCTGAATTTTCTCGATATAGGGGGCGAACAGGCCGTGATCGACGTAGTCCATCAACGCAGGCGAGAACTGCACCTGTTCACTGATCAGGTAGTCACGTTTGAGCAGCCGCGGCAGGAATTCGCCCAGTGCGCTGTAGCCCAGGCGTTTGTCGAACGGGCCTTCACCGGGGTAGACGATGGCATCGCTGGGGCCTGGCTGCAGCGAGTAGGTCAGGGTGGTGGCGAGCTTGCTGAACTCCCGCGATTGCAGGTTGGAGGTGCGGAATTCGTCATAGGCGGCAAAGCCCAGGGCGATGAGGGCCACCAGCAGGATCAAAATGATCAGCCGCCACCAGAGCCGACGCTGACGTGGGGACTTTGCAGGTGGCGTCTCGGCCGGAGGGGTTGCGGGTGCTTCCGTTCTGGTTGGTTCCGATTGCCACAGTGCGCCCATAGTCTTCAATCCGGCCAGGTATTTTCGTCTTGCTTGTCTGAAGCTTAGACGTTGACCGGGTTGGGTGAAAAATTTGTAGGAAGGCGAGAAAAGTGGCGTAGGGATATGCGGCTTTGGTGTGGGTTTCGGGGCCAGGTGATGTTGATAAGGTGTCGCCCTGAATCTGCGGCGTGTAACAGCCTCAGAACCCTATCAGCAGTGGAATAGACCCGAGATTTCTCGCCAAATTTCCCCGTTTATACAGTGAAAATCCCTACAGGTAGCTTCCTATACTGCTCGCCCCTTCGACCTGCCGGATGCTCTACTCCGGCACACGGGCCGGCCCACAAGGCCAGCCCGGCCAATCAACGCCCCGCCTATCGGCGCGGCAGTTGCGGCACGAAGGTCAAATCCAATAACAAAATGAGGTTGTATTGCTATGCCAGTCGGCAACCACCCTGCCCATGCCGAGACCGCACAAGGCGGCCCTCTCAAGCGTGAACTGGGCGAACGGCACATCCGTCTTATGGCGCTGGGCGCCTGTATCGGTGTCGGTCTCTTCCTCGGTTCGGCCAAAGCCATCGAAATGGCCGGCCCTGCCATCATGCTTTCCTACATCATCGGTGGCCTGGCCATCCTGGTCATCATGCGCGCCCTCGGTGAGATGGCCGTGCACAACCCCGTTGCCGGCTCGTTCAGCCGCTACGCCCAGGACTACCTTGGCCCATTGGCCGGTTTCCTCACCGGCTGGAACTATTGGTTCCTGTGGCTGGTGACCTGCGTGGCGGAAATCACCGCAGTGGCCATCTACATGGGCATCTGGTTCCCCGACGTACCCCGCTGGATCTGGGCCTTGGCGGCGCTGGGCAGCATGGGCGCGGTCAACCTGGTTGCGGTCAAGGCGTTCGGTGAGTTCGAGTTCTGGTTCGCCCTGATCAAGATCGTCACCATCATCGCCATGGTCCTGGGGGGCATCGGCATCATTGCCTTCGGCCTGGGCAACGACGGCGTGGCGGTGGGTATTTCCAACCTGTGGAGCAATGGCGGCTTCATGCCCAATGGCGTGACCGGTGTGCTGATGTCGCTGCAGATGGTGATGTTTGCCTACCTGGGCGTGGAAATGATCGGCCTGACCGCCGGCGAAGCGCGCAACCCGCAAAAAACCATCCCGCAGGCCATCGGCTCGGTGTTCTGGCGCATCCTGCTGTTCTACGTGGGGGCGCTGTTCGTGATCCTGTCGATCTACCCGTGGAACGAGATCGGCAGCCAGGGCAGCCCGTTCGTGATGACCTTCGAGCGCCTTGGCATCAAGACTGCGGCCGGCATCATCAACTTCGTGGTCATCACGGCGGCGCTGTCGTCGTGCAACGGCGGCATCTTCAGCACTGGGCGCATGCTCTACAGCCTGGCGCAAAATGGCCAGGCCCCGGCGACCTTTGCCCGCACCTCGAAAAACGGTGTGCCGCGCAATGCGTTGCTGCTGTCGATTGGCGCACTGCTGCTGGGCGTGCTGGCCAATTACCTGGTGCCGGAGAAAGTCTTCGTCTGGGTGACCTCGATCGCCACCTTCGGCGCGATCTGGACCTGGGTGATGATCCTGCTGGCGCAGCTCAAATTCCGCGCCGGGCTGTCGACTGCCGAGCGCAAGGCGTTGAAATACCGCATGTGGCTGTGGCCGCTCAGCTCCTACCTGGCACTGGCTTTCCTGGTGCTGGTGGTGGGGCTGATGGCGTATTTCGAGGATACCCGCGTGGCGCTGTACATCGGGCCGGCGTTCCTGGTCTTGCTGACCGCCTTGTACTACACCTTCCGCCTGGCGCCGAAGGAGGCGCAAGGGGTAGCGAGCACCGCATCCTGATGTGAACTGGCTGGGGCCGCAGAGCGGCCCCAGCCATGTCAGGCTGCCACCTCACTGTTCGGCTCGAAGCTGTCCGCCCTGGCCAGCTGCCACATCCGCGAATAAAACTGCCCATTCACCTCGCCGGTCAGCAACTCGCCCGGCTTGAGGAATACGTGCATCTGCGAGAACAGCTTGATCTCCGTGGCCGATACGCGCCGCACCAGGTGTTTGGCCTCCAGTTGCGAGGGGTGGTCCAGGCCGGCCGCTGCCAGCATTTCGGCCAGGGCGCGCAGGGTGTTGTGGTGGAAGTTCAGCACCCGTTGGGCTTTGTCCGGCACCACCAGCGCACGCTGGCGCAACGGGTCTTGCGTGGCCACGCCAGTCGGGCACTTGTTGGTGTGGCAGCTTTGCGACTGGATGCAGCCAATGGCGAACATGAAGCCGCGCGCCGAGTTGGCCCAGTCGGCGCCGATGGCCAGCACGCTGGCGATATCGAACGCGCTGACGATCTTGCCGCTGGCGCCAAGCTTGATCTTGTCGCGCAGGTTCAGGCCCACCAGCGTGTTGTGCACGAACAGCAGGCCTTCTCGCAGGGGTACGCCGATGTGGTCGGTGAACTCTACCGGCGCAGCACCGGTGCCGCCTTCCTTGCCGTCGACGACGATGAAGTCGGGCAGGATGCCGGTTTCCAGCATGGCCTTGGCGATGCCCATGAACTCCCACGGGTGGCCCAGGCAGAACTTGAAGCCGACCGGCTTGCCGTCCGACAGCTCACGCAGTTGGGCGATGAACTGCATCATTTCTATCGGGGTGGAGAAGGCGCTGTGGCGGGACGGCGAAATGCAGTCCTCGCCCATGAGCACGCCACGGGTTTCGGCAATCTCCTGGGTCACTTTGTGCTTGGGCAGGATGCCGCCGTGGCCTGGCTTGGCGCCCTGGCTCATCTTGATCTCGATCATGCGCACCTGCGGGCTGCGTGCCTGGGCGGCAAAGCGCTCCGGGTCGAAGCGCCCGTCAGGCGTGCGGCAGCCAAAGTAGCCGCTGCCCAGCTCCCAGACCAGGTCGCCACCGTGTTCCCGGTGGTAAGGGCTGATGCTGCCTTCGCCGGTGTCGTGGTGGAAGTTGCCCAGCTTGGCGCCCTGGTTGAGGGCGCGGATGGCGTTGGCGCTGAGTGAGCCGAAGCTCATGGCGGAAATGTTGAATATCGACGCCGAATACGGCTGCCGGCACTGCGGCCCGCCGACGATGACGCGGAAGCTCGCCGGGTCGGTCAGCGGTGCCGGGCGCATGGAGTGGCCGATGAATTCGAAGCCGGACTCATACACGTCGATCAGGGTACCGAAGGGTTTGTCCGAGGCTTCGTTCTTGGCCCGGGCATAGACCAGCGAGCGTTGCGCGCGGGAGAAGGGCAGGGCGTCGCTGTCGGCTTCGAGCAGGTACTGGCGAATCTCTGGGCGAATGCCCTCGACCAGGTAACGGATGTTGCCGAGGATCGGGTAGTTGCGGCGTACGGCGTGGCGTTGCTGCAGCAAGTCGAACACACCGATCAGGCTGAGCACGGCAGTGGTCAGGGTGAACGGCCACAACCATTCATGGTGGGTGAACGGCAGGCTCGCCAGGGTGAACAGTACACAGGCGGCGAAGAAGGCGTAGCGGCTGAGAAGTGACAGGCTCATACGGGGTCCTTGCGATGGCGCGGTCAGGCTCAGGGCCTGGGGCAAACCCCGACCATAGCCCGGTTGGGCGATGCTGAAAATGAAAATCGGGGTATCGAAAATCATTCGCTTCAGCGTGCATCGCTCAACAACCTGCGGCGCCAGGTGTCCTGTTCCTCCACCGAGGCCTCGATGAGGAACTGGTAACGCCCGGCGACTCGCACCGCCACCGGCACGCCATCGCGGTACAGCAAGCGGTTACCGCTCACCGCGGGTAGTTTCGCCCCTGGCAGCAATGACCCGACCACATTGAGCGGGTCGCTGGCGCTGACCATCACCAGTGCGCCCTCCGGCTCACGCCGGCGCACTTGCCGCAACAGGCCCACAGCCTCTGGCAAGGCGAACTGCTCACCGGCCAGCCCAGCAATGAAGCGCCCACCCCGGATTTCGCCGCGGGCCTCCAGGCGGTGATAGCAACGCAGCAATTCGCGCCAGGGCGGCAATACATCACTTTCCCGCTCCAGCAGCCGCCAGCAGATCACCCCATAGCGGCGCAACAGGGCGCGGGCGATGTGCTCCAGACGCTGGCTGTCGTCTATTGCAGCAGTGCCCCTGCGCAACAGCGCCCAGCGGCCGGCGTGGGCCATGCTGGTGGAGAGGGGGGCATGGCCGCGCCTGCTGTTGCGCGAGGTGCGTTTTGCCGCTGGCGTGATCAGGCTGCGCAGCCCGGTGAAGCTGTCGGCACCCACCAGGCCAAAGCCCACCAGTGCCTGCAGCGCGGTTTCCAGTTCGCTGGGCAGCAGGTGGGCTTCCTGCGTCAGTTCATCGAAGAACAACGCCCCATGCGCCTGCAACACGTCATGCACGCGTTGCGCCCGCGGGCCGAGCTCGTCTACTGCCGGTACGGGCGCCAGGCTGCGCCAGAGGCCCAGGTGTTCGCGCGGCAGCAGCACCAGCGGTGTACTGGCCAAGGTCGTGCTGGCCACCGTGGTCGCCAGCCGGCTCCAGGCAAACTGCCCGCTGCGGCAGGTGTCGTCGAGCCAGTGCGGGCTGTAGTCCTGGATGCGTGCCGGCAGCAGCTCCGCCTCCCAGGCGCCGGCCGCAGCGGGGAAGCCCTGCAACTGTGCCAGCACTTCAGCTACGGCCTGTGGCCCGCGCAGGCGCTCATCTGCGGCCAGGTGCTGCCAGTCGAACAGAAAACGCATGAAGTCTTGCAGGCTGACCGGTTCGATCTCCCGGCGCAGGCGTTTGACCGTGTAGCGGTGGATGCGCGCCAGCAAGTGCCGTTCGCACCACTGCAGCTGTTGTTCCGCAGGCCTGAAATAGCCGCGCAACACGTAGCCCTCGGCCTCCAGGCGGGCCAGGGCCTGTTCGATGTCTGGCTGCGGCTTGCCTAGCGGGGTGGCGATCTGCGCCACGGTTTGCGGGCCGTGGCCACTTAAGCGGGCACGCAGCAGTTCGCTTAGCGCATCGTCCGCCTCGATGGCCTGCTCGAAGCCTGGCAGCACGTTCAGCGCAGGTTCGGTGACTGAACCTGGATACACACGTTGCAGCAGGCTCAGGCGTTCACGCGCGAGCCACAGCTGTTGATCCGGCAGGCGCAGGGCGCGCCCCGCTTTGGCCAGTTGCCGAAGCAGTAAATCCCAAGGGGCGTTGGCCTGCACTTCATGGGCAGTGATGGCCCCCAGGCTCATCAACGCTTCGTGCATCTCGTCGGCGTTAGCCGCTTGCGGCCAGGCCTCGCTCTCTACGGCGGCGATGGCATCGGTGTCCAGCGCGCCCAGCTCATCCGCGCTGTGCAGTTCGTTCCAGCGCCGGTTGAGCACGGCCTGGGTGCGTCGCTCTTCCAGGGGCGCATCGTCAAGAAAGGCGTAGGGCCTGGCGTTGAGGATGGCCGAGGCCAGTGGCGACGGGGCCGGCAGGTCACGGCTGAGCAAGCGGACCTCACCGCCTTCGATGCGGCGCAGCAAGGCCAGCCAGCCTTCGCTGTCCATGGCTTCGTGCAGGCAGTCGTCGAGGGTCTGCTCGACCAGCGGATGATCCGGAATCTGCCGTTCGCCGGCGATGTTTTCCAGGCAGGCGATCTGGTCGGGGAACACCGAAGCGATCAGGTCCTCGCTTTTCATTCGCTGGAGCTGCGGGGCCACCTTGCGCCCACCGACGAAGCGCGGCAAGGCCATGGCCACGGCAGCGTTCCAGCGCCAGCGCACGCCGAACAAGGGCGCATCGAGCAGGGCCTGGATCAGGAGCTGTTCGGCGCTGCGGCTGGACAGGTAGCGCCACACCTCATCCAGCGTAAAACTGTGGCTGGTGGACAGCGACAGGACGATGGCATCTTCGCTGGCCGCCGCCTGCAGTTCAAAATTGAAGGTGCGGCAAAAGCGCTTGCGCAGGGCCAGGCCCCAGGCACGGTTGATGCGGCTGCCGTAGGGCGAGTGGATGATCAGCTGGGTACCGCCGGACTCATCGAAGAAGCGCTCCATGATCAGCGTCTGCTGCGAGGGCAGGGCGCCCAGCACCTCGCGGGTGCGCCCCAGGTAATCGAGCAACTGGCTGGCGCTGTCTTCGCCCAGTTCGAAGGTGCGCTGCAGCCAGCCCTGCACGGCGGTACTGTCGGCGCCGGGCAACCCCAGTCGCTCATCGATGCGTGCCTGCAGCCGAGCGACCGCGGCGGACAATTCGTCACTGCGCCCCGGTGCTTCGCCCAGCCAGAAAGGGATGGTCGGCGGCAGGCCGTGGGCGTCTTCTACCCGCACCCGGCCCGATTCGACGCGCAAGATCCGGTAGGAGGCGTTGCCCAATTGGAAAATATCGCCGGCAATGCTTTCCACGGCGAAGTCTTCATTGACGCTGCCAATGTTCAGTGCCTGCGGCTCGAGTAGCACCGCGTAGTCGGCGGTTTCGGGGATGGTCCCGCCACTGGTCAGCGCAGTCAGTTGGCTGCCGCGGCGGCCGCGCAAGGTGCCGCTGACCGCGTCGCGGTGCAGGTAGGCGCTACGGATGCCCTGGCGGCCGTTATAGCCTTCGGCGAGCATGCGCAGCAGCGCCTGGTAATGGTTGACGTCGAGTTCGGCGTAAGGCGTTGCCTGGCGCAGGCAGTCGAACAGCGCTTGTTCCTGCCAGGGCTGATTACTGGTTTCGGCGACAATCTGCTGGGCCAGCACGTCGAGGGGCGCAGTGGGTATGTGCAGTTGGTCGAGCTCCCCGTGGCGCACGCAGTCCAGCAGGGCGATGCATTCGATCAAGTCGTCGCGCGAAGTGGGGAACAGGCGTCCTTTGGGGATGCCCTCGACCTGGTGCCCGGAGCGCCCGACGCGTTGCAAGAAGGCCGCGATCGAGCCCGGTGAGGCGATCTGGCAGACCAGGTCGACATCGCCGATGTCGATGCCCAACTCCAGTGACGCCGTGGCCACCAGCACCTGCAACTGGCCGGTTTTCAGGCGCTGTTCCGCATCCAGGCGCAGTTCCTTGGCCAGGCTGCCGTGGTGCGCGGCCACCGCGTCCTTGCCCAGGCGATCGCTGAGGTGGCGGGTCAGGCGCTCGGCCAGGCGCCGGGTGTTGACGAACACCAGCGTGGTGCGGTGCTCGCGGGCGAGGGTTGCCAGGCGGTCGTAGACCAGGTTCCAAACGTCCGTGGCCATGACCGCGCCCAAGGGCACGGGCGGCACCTCGAGGGCCAGGTCGCGCTGGCGGGCGTGGCCAATGTCGACGATCGCGCAAGGGCGCTGATGGCCGACCAGAAATTGCGCCACGCGCTCCACCGGCCGCTGGGTGGCCGACAGGCCAATGCGACGCAACGGCCGCCCCGTCAGCGCCTGCAGGCGTTCGAGGGTCAGTGCCAAGTGCGCCCCCCGTTTGTTGCCGGCCAGGGCATGGATCTCATCGACGATCACTGTGTGCACGCTGGCCAGGCCCGCGCGGCCCGAGGCCGAGCCCATCAGCACATAGAGTGATTCCGGCGTGGTCACCAGGATATGAGGGGCCAGCTTGCGCATGGCTGCACGTTCTTTTTGCGGTGTATCGCCGGTGCGCACTGCGGTGCTGATGCGGGGCGGCTTGAGGCCCTGGTCTTCCAGCGCCTGGCTGATGCCTTCGAGCGGTGCTTGCAGGTTCAGGCGAATATCGTTGGACAGCGCTTTGAGCGGCGAGACATACACCACTTGGGTGCACGCGGGCAGTTCGCCGCCGTGTTCGAGGCCTTGGCAGAACAGTTCGTCGAGCACGGCCAGAAAGGCGCTCAAGGTCTTGCCGGAGCCGGTCGGTGCGGCCAGCAGCATCGACTGGCCGCCGTGAATCAATGGCCAGGCACGCGCCTGGGCGTCGGTGACCGTGGCGAAATGGCGACGGAACCAGGTGCCGACGGCGGGGTGGAACAGCGCCAGCACCGGGTGCTGTTGGGCGGGTAGGTTCATGTGTTGGTTATGGCGGGTGCGCGGCGGGTTGGCAAGGGGCCGTTCGTCTGTGAGGGCAGGCTGCTCCGACCTTGTCAGGCGATGAACCCCATGGGATCCTCTCAGGCTTTTCCAGCGAGCCCATCCCATGCCCAACACCCTTCGCATCGCCGCCGCCCTGCTGATCGACCCCCAGGGCCGCACCTTGCTGGTGCGCAAGCGCGGCACCGTGGCCTTCATGCAGCCCGGCGGCAAGATCGATGCGGGTGAGTCGCCGGTAGAGGCGCTGGTGCGTGAGCTGCATGAGGAACTGGGCCTGCGCATCGACCCGGCCCAGGCCGTCCACCTCGGCCAGTTCAGCGCGCCGGCTGCCAACGAGCCAGGCTACCAGGTGCAAGCCGAACTGTTTCGCGTCGACAGCGCCGAAGCCGTGACCCCGGCGGCGGAAATCGAAGAAGTGGTGTGGCTGGCGGCGGACCAGGCGCCTGCGTTTGAGCTGGCGCCGCTGACCCGCGACCTGATCCTGCCGTTGTACCGCCAGGCCGTCAGCGTACCGCGCTGACCCCATCGAGGGTGGCGAACGAAGTGTCCTTGGCGGTCAGCAAGAAATCGCGCATGTACGGCGCATCGAGCATGTCGGTGCGTACCGCCGCATAAAGCGTGGCGAACAGGCCCTTTTCGCCCAGGCGCTTGCCTTTCACATAGCCCCGCGAGCTGTACTCGTGCAGTGCCCAGTGCGGCATGCCGCACACGCCACGGCCGCTGGCGACCAATTGCATCATCATCACCGTCAGCTCCGAGGTACGCACGGCGGCAGGCTCGATGTCGGCCGGCTCCAGGAAGCGGGTGAAGATATCCAGGCGATCGCGTTCCACCGGGTAGGTGATCAGGGTCTGGTCGAGCAGGTCTTGTGGCACCATGTAAGGCTTGCTGGCCAGCGGGTGCTGGTTGGCCACGGCGAGCATGGCTTCATAGGTGAACAGCGGCACGTAGGTGATGCCGGCCAGGTCCAGAGGATCGGAGGTGACTACCAGGTCCAGGTCGCCACGGGCCAGCGCGGGCAGGGGAGCGAAGGCGAAACCCGAGGCCAGGTCCAGCTCGACTTCCGGCCAGGCATCGCGGAACTGGTCGATGGTCGGCATCAGCCATTGGAAGCAGCTGTGGCATTCGATGGCCATGTGCAAGCGCCCGGCGGTGCCACCGGCCAAGCGCGCGATGTCACGCTCGGCGCCGCGCAGCAGCGGCAGCGTGGCATCTGCCAGTTGCAGCAAGCGCAGGCCGGCACTGGTGAAGCGGATCGGTTTGCTCTTGCGCACGAACAGCGGCAAGCCCAGGCGCTCTTCCAGCTCTTTGAACTGGTGCGACAGCGCCGACTGTGTCAGGTGCAGGCGTTCGGCGGCCTCTACCAGGCTGTCGGCCTCGCGCAGGGCATGAAGGGTTTTCAGGTGGCGGATCTCCAGCACTGCTGACTCCGAGGGTTGAATGCCAAAGGGAAGGAATTGAGTTGAGTTTCTCTCATGTTGACCAGGCTGTCGACTGGACCGTTGGCCACACCACTCAGCGGGGGTCATCAAACTGTCACTGAACTGTGGCAGCGCGCCCGACAGAAATTCATCAAACTCGCGCTCTACTGGGGATCTGCATTCTGGTGTTTCTTTCATGCGGGCTTTGCTGCTGTTTCTCTTCTTCCTTTTCAGCGTGCCGGCGAGTTTCGCCGACCAACGCTGTGACACGCAGGTAGCGGTACAACGGGCCGAACTGGGTGATTTGAGCCTGGTTTACCAAAGCGTCGGTGCGCCGCGAGACCCTGCATTGCTGCTGGTCATGGGCCTGGGCGGGCAACTGATCCATTGGCCGGACGACGTGGTCGAGGCTTTGTGCCGCCAGGGTTTTCGGGTCATACGCTACGACAACCGCGATGTCGGCCTGTCGCGCTGGAACCAACTGCCACCCTCGGCCAACCTGACGGTCGAGCTGCTGCGCTACAAGCTCGGCCTGCCGGTTTCCGCCCCCTATACGCTCACTGATATGGCGGGGGATGGGCTGCGCTTGATGGATTCATTGGGCATACGCCAGTTTCATGTGCTGGGGGTCAGCATGGGCGGGATGATTGCCCAGCACCTGGCGGCAATGGCGCCAGAGCGGGTCCGTAGCCTGACGCTGGTGATGTCCAGCTCAGGCGCCGCAGGGTTGCCGGCGCCGGACCCTGCCCTGGTGCAGCTGTTGGCCCGGCGCAGTGCGCCCAACCGTGAGGTAGCGATCGAGCAGCAGGCTGACTTGCTGGCGGCACTGGGCAGCCCGCAGGTGCGTGATGATCGGGCCGCTTTGTTGCAGCAGGCAGCGGTGGCCTATGACCGGGCATTCAACCCGGATGGTGCCAAGCGCCAGATCATGGCGATCCTGGCCGAACCGAGCCGCGTGGCGTTGCTCAACCAGCTGCGCGTGCCGACGCTGGTGGTGCATGGCACGGCCGACCCGTTGTTGCCGGTGATGCATGGGGTGCACTTGGCGGCGCATATCCAGGGCAGCCAGCTGCGCTTGATACCGGGGCTGGCGCACCGCTTTCAGGAGCCGTTCAAGGCGCCGTTGCTGGGGGCGGTGCTGCCTTACCTGCAATCGCATCGGCAGGATGTGACGCATATTGCGGGGCTGTGAGATTGGCATTGCCCGCGAAGCAGGCGCCGCCGATTTTCAGCCCAGCCCGTACTTTTTCACTTTGTCGAACAGCGTGGTCTTGGCCATGCCCAGCTCCTGGCTGGCCTGGCTGAGGTTGCCGCCGGTGCGTTGCAAGGCATCGCTGAGCAGGTTGCGTTCAAAGGCCTCGACAGCCTCGGAAAAACCCAGGCCCTGGCTGGCGCCGCCACTCGGGCCCTTCTTGAAGGCCGGTAAGCCCAAGGCATGACGCTCGGCAACGTTGCGCAATTCTCGCACGTTGCCCGGCCAGTCATGGGCCATCAACCGCGACAAGGTCTGGCTGTCCAGTGTCGGTGCTTCACGGTCGAAGCGCAGGGCCGATTGCTGCAGGAAGTGTTCGAACAACTGCAGGATGTCTTCGCGGCGCTCACGCAGGGGGGGGAGCTCCAGCGTCACCACGTTCAGCCGGTAGTACAGGTCACTGCGAAACTGCCCGTTCTGCCCCATGGCATCGAGGTCGGACTTGGTCGCGGCGATTACCCGGCAATCCACCGCGATGCTCTGGTTTGAGCCCAGCCGCTCCAGTGTGCGCTCCTGCAACACCCGCAGCAGTTTGATCTGCAGGTTGATCGGCATGCTCTCGACCTCGTCGAGGAACAGCGTGCCGCCATTGGCGTGTTCGATCTTGCCGATTCGGCGTTTACCTGCGCCGGTAAAAGCGTTGGCTTCGTGGCCGAAAATTTCGCTCTCGAAGAGGTTTTCGGGCAGGCCGCCGCAGTTCAGCGCCACGAAAGGTTGGCCCTGGCGGCGGCTGAAATCGTGCAGGCAGCGGGCGACCAGTTCTTTGCCGGTGCCGGTCTCGCCTTCGATCAGCACGTTGGCCGAGGTGTCGGCGACGTTGGCGATCAGTTCACGCAGGTGCTCCATGGCCGGCGAGCGGCCAATGATGCGGCCCTCCAGGCTGCTCTGTTCGGCCAGTTGGCGGCGCAAGGCAACCACCTCGCGGGACAGGCCGCGCTGTTCGAGGGCGCGGCGCACCACGTCGACCAGGCGCTCGGGGGAGAAGGGCTTTTCCATGAAATCGTAGGCGCCGTTGCGCATGGCGCCGACCGCCATGTCGATATCGCCATGGCCGGTGATCAGCACCACCGGCAGGCTGCGGTCGCGGGCCTTGAGGCGGTTGAGCAGCTCAAGGCCATCGATGCCGGGCAGGCGAATGTCGCTGACGACGATGCCGGCAAAGTCGTCGCCGATGCGTTCCAGGGCCTGTTCGGCGCTGCCGACCCCTTCGCAGGCGATGTCTTCCAGGGCCAATGCCTGCTGGCAGCCGAGCAGCACATGCGGGTCGTCTTCGACAATCAGGACGGTGAGAGGCGCTTGGTTCATGGGTGCTCTGCCGATTCGCTAGGGGGGGATACCAGGGGCAGGACAAGCACGAAGGCCGTGCCGCCACTGACAGGATGCTCGACGTTCAGGCTGCCTTTGGCGGCGGCGGCAAGGCTCGCCGACAAGGTCAGGCCCAGGCCCAGGCCATGTTCGCCCGGTTTGGTGGTGAAGAAGGGTTCAAACAAATGCTTGCGTGCCTCGGCGTCGATGCCATGGCCGTTGTCGCGTACCCGCAGGCGATACTTGTCACCCTGCAGTTCGCCTTCGAGCCACAGCTCTGGCAGGGGCTGGGTGGCCATGGCGTCGATGGCGTTGCCGATCAGGTTGACCAGGATCTGCTCCAGGCGGGTCTGGTCGATGGCCAGTTGATGGTCTTCGAACTGGTTGTGCAATTGCAAGTGGCAGCCACTGATGCGGTTGGCCAGTACCTGCAGGGTGGCGTCCACCGCCTTGGCCAGCGAGGCCTGGCCACCGTCGTCGCCACGGCGGGCGAATGAACGCAGGCTGGCGGTGATTCGGCCCATGCGGTCGATCAGGTCGTTCATGGTACGCAGGTTGGTGCTGGCCGTTTCCAGCGCGCCGCGTTCGAGGAAGCGCACGGTGTTGCCGGACAACGTGCGCAGCGCGGCCAAGGGCTGGTTGAGTTCGTGGGCGATGCTGGTCGACATCTGCCCGATGGCAGCCAGCTTGCCCGCCTGCACCAGCTCATCCTGGGCATGACGCAGGGTTTGCTCAGCATGCCGGCGCTCGCGGATCTGCCCCTTCAGCCGCTCATTGCTGGCACGCAAGTCGGCGGTGCGTTCGGTGATGCGGCGTTCGAGTTGGCTGTTGGCTTCCTGCAGCGCCTCGCGGGCGGCCAGGCGGGTGGCGATGACCTTGCGGCGTTCGTTCCAGGCGATGCCCAGGATGGCCAGCAGGGCGAATGCCACCCCGACCAGGATGCCTTGCACCATCGATTCTCGGCGCAGGTCCTGCAGCGGGGTCAGCAGGGTGAAATGCCACGGGGTGTCGACCAGGCGTCGGGTCTGTGCCAGGTAGGCCACTTCATGGGCCTTGCCTTGTGCCGTTTCGCTGTTGGCCGGGAAGGTCAGCTTTTCAACACCATCGGCGAGGGTTTCCCGCGCCAGAGGTTGCAGCTCGTTCAGCGGCCACCAGTAATACTGCAGGCTGCGCGCCAGGCGCTCCTTGATTTGCGGGGTCAGCGGGCGCACCGACTTCAAGCGACGGGCCGGGTCACTGGACAGAATGATGATGCCGTTCTCATCGCTGACGAACGCTTCCAGGCGGGCGCGCTGCCAACGTTCTTCGAGGGTGTCCAGGCGTACCTTGATCACCGCAACGCCTATGATCTTGCCGTGTTCTTCCAGGCCATGGGCCAGGTAGTAGCCGGCCTCGCCGGTGGTGCTGCCGATGCCATAGAAGCGCCCGGGTTCGCCGCGCACGGCAGTCTGGAAGTAGGCCCTGAACGACAGGTCTTCACCCAGAAACGAATCGGCATCGCGCCAGTTGCTGGTGGCCTGCACCCGGCCGTTGGTGTCGAGCACGAAGATTGCCCGGCTGCGGCTGCGCCGGTTCAGGCCTTCGAGGTATTCGTTGACCGCCTGGCGGGAGCCGCCATCGGGCTCGGTGAGCAGGTGCGAGACGCTGTCTTCAAGCTCCAGCAGGCTGGGCAGGTAGGTGTATTTGCTGATCTCGCTCTCGACCGTGCGCGCGTGCAGCTCCAGCTGACGCTCGCCGTTTTCGCTCAGGCTGCGGATGCCATTGCTCTCGCTGACCAGGTAACCGGCCATGCCGAGGCCGACCATCAGCAGGATGACCAGGGGGGGTAACAGCAATTGACGAATCAGGCGGGAATTCACGGCAGGTCTGGCAGGGAGAAGAAGCGAAGGATCGCATTTCATCACAGTGGCCTTGTCACGACCAGCGTCCGCTGCCCGATGGGGGCGGGCAGCGGATGCTGAGGCCGGCTTAGTGTTGCAGGATCTTGCTGAGGAAATGCTGGGTGCGTTGGTCGCGGGCGTTCTGGTCGCCGAAGAACTCTTCTTTGGTGCAGTCTTCGATGATGCTGCCTTTGTCCATGAAGATGACCCGGTTGGCGACCTTGCGGGCAAAGCCCATCTCGTGGGTCACGCACATCATGGTCATGCCCTCGTTGGCCAGCTGAACCATCACATCGAGCACTTCACTGACCATTTCCGGGTCCAGTGCCGAGGTGGGTTCGTCGAACAGCATGACGATCGGGTCCATGGCCAGGGCGCGGGCGATCGCCACCCGTTGCTGTTGGCCGCCGGAAAGCTGGCCGGGGTGTTTCTTGGCATGCGCGCTGAGGCCGACGCGATCGAGCAGGGCCAGGCCTTTTTTGGAGGCTTCTGCCTCGCTGCGGCCGAGCACCTTGCGCTGGGCAATGGTCAGGTTTTCGGTGATGGTCAGGTGCGGGAACAGCTCGAAGTGCTGGAACACCATGCCCACCCGCGAGCGCAGTTTCGGCAGGTTGGTCTTCGGGTCGGCAATCGAGGTGCCATCGACCACGATGTCGCCCTTCTGGAACGGCTCCAGCGCGTTGACGCACTTGATCAGGGTGGACTTGCCCGAGCCCGACGGCCCGCACACCACTACCACTTCACCCTTCTTGACGTCGGTGCTGCAGTCGGTCAGTACCTGGAAGTCGCCGTACCACTTGTTGACGTTCTTGATGGAAATCATACGGTGATCCTTTTTTGCAGGCGCTTGACCAGCCACGAAGCGGAGAAGCTGATGATGAAGTAGACGACCCCGGCGAAGATCAGGAACTCATGAGAGCGCCCGATGATGTCGCCGTTGGAGCGTGCCGAGTTGAGGAAGTCGACCAGGCCCACGGTGTAGACCAGCGAGGTGTCCTGGAACAGGATGATACTTTGCTGCAGCAGCAAAGGGGTCATCTTGCGGAAGGCCTGGGGCAGGATGATCAGGCGCATGGTCTGGGCGTAGTTCATGCCCAGCGCTTGCGCGGCGCCCATCTGGCCCTTGGAGATCGACTGCACACCGGCACGGACGATTTCGCAGAAGTAGGCCGCCTCGAACATCATGAACGCGACCACGCAGGAGGTGAACGCACCGACCGGCGTGTCTTCACCGGTGATCCAGCGCAGCACGAACGGCACTGCCAGGTAGAACCAGGTGATCACCAGCAGCAGCGGGATCGAGCGGAAGTAGTTGACGTAAGCGCCCGCCACCCGCGACAGCAGCTTGCTCGATGACAGGCGCATCAGCGCCAGGACGGTGCCGAGTGCGATACCGCCGACCACGCCCATGACCATCAGTTGCAGGGTCATGATCATGCCTTCCCAGAGGGCGGGCAGGGCGGGGATGATTTCGCTGAAATCCATGTCCATTTACTTGCCTCCCACGGAAATCAGGCCAGGTACTGCGACTTTTTTCTCGACCAGGCGCATGAGCAGCATCAGGCCCATGTTCAGGGTGAAGTAAATCAGCGTGGCCAGGGTGAACGCCTCGAACAGGTTGGCGGAGAACTCTGCGGTCTGCTTGGTTTGTGCCAGCAGCTCCATCAGGCCGATCAGCGAGGCCACCGAGGAGTTCTTGAACACGTTCAGGAACTCGGACGTGAGCGGCGGAATGATGATCCGGTAGGCTTGCGGCAGCAGCACGTTGGTGTAGATCTGCGGCAGGCTGAAGCCCATGGCGCGGGCTGCGGATTCCTGGCCGCGGGGCAGCGCCTGGATGCCGGTGCGCACTTGTTCGCAGACACGGGCCGCAGTGAACAGGCCCAGGCACACCACCACGCTGATCAGCGCCGAAGTGGTCGGGTTGAGGTCCTGCTTGAACCATTCCTGCAGGCCTTCGGGCAGCAGGTCCGGTACCAGGAAGTACCAGATGAACAGCTGCACCAGCAGCGGCACGTTGCGGAACAGTTCCACATAGACAGTGGCGATGCCCGATACCAGGCGGTTCGGCACAGTACGCATGACGCCGAGGACAGACCCCAGCAGCAGCGCGATGATCCAGGCGGTGATGGCGATGGCGATGGTCCAGCCCAGGCCGGTGATGTACCAGTCCAGATAGGTTTCGCTGCCCACGCCGGTGGACTTGAAGAACACGCCCCAGTCCCAGTTGTAATTCATCGGGATTTCCCCTCAGACGGTTGTTTCACGGGCACCTTCGAGCATCCGGGGGCGCTTGGCGCCCTCGGATGAAAGGTTAGACACTAATGAGTGGCCTGCAGAATTGATTCGTGCGCATGCGCACCAGGCCACTATCTGAGGATCAGGACTTCTTCTCGTCCGCCGCTTTGTCGGTCGGCTCGGCGATCAGTTTTTTCAGCTCGTCGCTCATCTGGAACTGCAGGTTCAGACCCTTTGGCGGGATTGGCTGCATGAACCACTTGTCGTAGCTCTTGTTGACTTCGCCCGACTTGAAGTAAGCCACGATGGCCTCGTCGACCGCTTTCTTGAACGCAGCATCTTCCTTGCGCACCATGCAGCCGTAGATTTCGTACGACTGCGGGGTGCCGGTGATAACCCAGTCGGCCGGTTTGCGAGCCTTGGCCATTTCACCGGCCAGCAGGGCGTCGTCCATCATGAAGGCCACGGCGCGGCCGCTTTCGAGCATGTTGAAGGCTTCACCGTGGTCCTTGGCGGAAATCACGTTCATCTTCATTTGCTTGTCGGCGTTCATCGCCTTGAGGATGCGCTCGGAGGTGGTGCCGGCGGTGGTCACCACGTTTTTGCCGGCCAGGTCCGGGAAGTCTTTATAGGAAGGCTGACCGTCCTTGACCTTGGTCAGCAGGCGGGTGCCGACTTCGAAGATGCCGACCGAGAAACCGACTTGCTGCTGGCGCTCGACGTTGTTGGTGGTGGAGCCGCACTCCAGGTCGACGGTGCCGTTTTGCACCAGCGGGATGCGGGTCTGGGAGGTGACGAGGTTGTATTTGACCTTGATGTCGGTGCCCAGTTGTTTTTTCAGGGCCTCGACCACGGCCAGCTGGATGTCGTGGGAGTAGCCCACGGGCTCCGGCTTGCCTGCCAGGTAGGAAAATGGAATGGAGGAGTCGCGGTGGCCCAATGTGATGGTGCCCGAGTCCTTGATCTTCTTCAGGGTGCCGGTCAGCTCCTCGGCCATGGCCGGCGAAGCGATGACTGCAGCCGCGATAGCGGCGCCCAGCAATTGACGAACGATACGCATCAAATTTTCCTCGACATGTTTGTTTTTTTTATGGAGCCGTTGGCGGACTCTTTCGTTCAACGAATACAACATGAAGCGGGTGCATTCGGCTAAAGAGTGTAGAGCATGAGTCGTGCCAAGCTTCCTTCTTGATCATAACGCCCCGAAATTACGGGGTATCGATCTTTTTTGACAGTAAATCGACAGCATGTGTTGTCCGTGATTCCGAATGGGTTGGCTTTTGGTGTTCGGAAACCCGAATGAATGGTGCCTTGATTTAGTTACCGCAGGTGACGGTTTGCAGCGTGGTCTGTTAACGGCTTTTACGGACCGCACTACCATGACCCTTTCTGCCGATGAAGCGCCTGCTTCGATAGATGCCCTGATTTCCCAACGTTTACCGGCCTGGCTTACCTCGGCCACGGTCGACCAGCAGCGTGCGCTTCACCAGGCGCTGCGTCAGCAGCAGGACAGTGCTGAGCGTGTGCGGCAGTTGTTCAGCCACATTCCGGCCTTGGATGACTTTGCCGCCGCA
Source organism: Pseudomonas sp. LAIL14HWK12:I10 (assembly GCF_900184205.1). Lineage (NCBI taxonomy): Bacteria > Pseudomonadati > Pseudomonadota > Gammaproteobacteria > Pseudomonadales > Pseudomonadaceae > Pseudomonas > Pseudomonas sp. LAIL14HWK12:I10. The sequence goes on from NZ_FXWU01000009.1 coordinate 228,515, forward strand.
CTGCTGGAGGACGCGTTGCGTCGGCGTTTCAAGGTAAGCACTGACGTGCGCAAAGCGACACTGCGCAAGGTGGTTCAAATCATTCTGGCAACGCCCATTCCGCCAACGCCGTCGCCGAACATTGTCCGCATCTCGACTCAGCCTCTGTTGACGACCGCGCTGCACAACTTCACCCAGGCGGAAACCAAGCCAGGGCCTTTCACCCAGGTCGCATTGCAAGATGTGGCCGGTGTCACACTGTCGGTATCGTTCGAGCGCTTCGCCAAGCTGTGCCGCACGCTCGACCTGGGCGGCCGCTATCAGGCCCTGTTGCGCGTGCATCTGCTGCCAGCAGATCGGCCAGGCGACGAACCTGGTCAGGCCCGTCGTGAGGTCGAGGCATTGCTGGAGGAGGCCCTGCGCTCGTCGATGGAAGCGGCTGTACGCCTGGCGGCCCTCAAAGGCCAGATCAGCCACGACAACTACCTGCAGACACTGCCGATCTTTGCAAAACCTGCTGTGGTGCCTGCTTACCCTGTTGTGTTGAGGGCTCGCCAGGTTTACCTGCTGGGCAAGTGCCTGCACGGGGTGGTGGCCATCGAGATTCAAGACCGCGATCAGGCTTATTTGCGCGGGATCCTGCTCTGGATACCGGGTGACCCTCAGCAGCCCGTGCAGGTGTTCGAATCCTGGTGGGCGTTCTACCAGGCCATGGGCCTGCGCCTGCGCGACCCACACTATGCGGCGTTCATGGCGCGGTTCATCGCCGAGCGTGATCGGGTCGCCTTTTTCGGCACCTTGAAGCGTTTGCTGTCGTCGAGCGCTGAGGGGGCGGTGTTGCAGCTGGATGGTCGTGACTTTGCCATCACTCAACCGTTGTTTGCCTTCCTGCGTGCTTCGCGCATCGACAAGATGCTCGATGATGCCCGTGTGCTGGCCGTACCCACTGCCGACGAGGACAGCAAGGCGCGGGATGAGCGGCTTAGGGGGTATCAGCAAGCGGGACTGACCTTGTTGAACCTTGCTGGGCTGTTCGTGCCGGTGGTGGGCGAATTGATGCTCGCGGTCGCTGCCGTGCAGATTGCCGATGAGGTCTACGAGGGTTACCAGGATTGGCAGTTGGGCGATCGCCAAGGGGCGCTGGAGCACGTATTCAGTGTGGCTGAAAGTGTTGCGCTGGGGGCCGCGATAGGCGCTGGCACTGCAGTGGCGGGGCACGTGCTCAAGCGCATCGTGTTCGTCGATGAGCTGTCGCCGATTCGCACCGATGCCGGTCACGTCAAGCTGTGTGCCCATGACCTGTCTGCTTACCGGGTAAAGGAGCAGGGCGTGACGGTTGGCGAACTGATCCCAGAGGATGACCAGTGGCAATTGAAGTTGCACGAAGCCAGTTTTCAGTTGGCGGGCTACAAGGATGGTGAGCACCTGTTCATCCGTCATCCTCAGCGCAGCGAGGCCTTTCAGCCAATGCTCGAGCACAACGGCACTGGGGGCTGGCGGCATGCGCTGGAGCGTGCAGAGGAGTGGGCAGAGCCTGCGCGCTTGATGCGGCGGTTGAGCGCTGAACTGGCCGACGTCAGCGATGAAGACGTACGCAGGGTGCTCGACAGCACGGGCTTCGATGACGCACAGCTAAGGCGACTGCACCTGGAAAACGCGCCGCCTCCCGCACGGTTGCTCGATGCCTTGGAGCGCTACCGCTTGCATGAGCAATTCCCCACCGTACAGGGCGAGGCGTTCGAGTTTCTGGTCAGCACAGCGCAAGGCAATGAAGAGTTGGCCAGCGTCGCGCTGCGCCGGGACTTCCCTGGCCTGTCGCACCGCGGGGCCCATGAAATTATCCAGCAGGTCGACAGCCAGCAGGTCGAGCAGATGCTGGCCAGTGATCGCGTCCCCTTGGCCTTGGCTGAACGCGCGCGCTGGTTTTTGCGCGACAGCCGCCTTGACCGTGCCTGCGCAGGTTTACGTCAGGCTTCGGCAGCCAATGCCGATACCGCGAAGCTGGCCGTTGGCCTTATCGAACACTTGGCGCCGTGGCTTGAACCCTATGCCGTCGAAGTGCGAGCCGAGAGCCGCACAGGGGCGGTATTGGCACATGCCGGCGCGGATGCTGCTGCTCAGCGGTTCAGTATCGTCAAAACGCCGACTGGATATACCGCCTACGCTGCGACGGGTGAGCTGTTGGCAGGCACTGTTCCAACCGACAGCCTGCTGCAGGCACTTTCGTTGACCTTGAGTGACGCGCAAACAGGCGCACTGGGGACCCCCACGCTGGACGCGCCAGCGTTGAGCGACCTGCTGGCCGAGCACGCCCGCACGCATCGTGACCTGGCCGCGCAGTTGATCGGCCAGGCGCCGATAGGCGGTGGCGTGCGGCCGCCCGTGCGGTGGGGAGACGGGCGCCTGGGTTACCCACTCAGTGGTCGCGGCGAAAGCCGTGGGCAGGCCAGCCGGCGAGGGCTGCGGCAGATTTTCCCGACCCTCGGCGACCGCCAGTTGCAAAACTATCTGTTGGACCTGATTGCACGCGGGGTCGACCCATGGCAGCACTACAGCGAGCTTAGCCAGCAACTGGCGAGCCTGCGCCAGGTCTTGCGGCGGTGGCGTATGGAACACGCTGGCGTGCTGGACCTGCTGCGGCGTGGCCGGGTCGCCAATAGCATTCGCCGTTGCTGGCGATGCAAGACAGGCTTGCGCAGCGATGGTACCTACGCGCTGGACATTCGCGGCGAACGTGTCGGCAGCTTGCCCACGCTGGAAGAAGGGGTCAGTTTCCCGCATGTCACGCGGCTGACCCTGCGCGACATGGACTTGTCGGAAATCGATCCTGATTTCCTCGCGCGCTTCCCTAACCTGCGCGAGCTTGACCTGCGTGCGAATCATCTTGCCGTCATCCCGCCAGGTGTAGAGCGGTTGACCGAGCTGCGGGGGCTGCAGTTGGATCACAATCGGATCATCATGGACGTTGCCGGCAACCGCCGGCTCAGTGCCTTGATCCGCTTGCAAACGCTCGAGCTCAATTACAACCCGCTCGGCTTTGCCCCCGATATACGTGGGTTGATCCACCTCAGGCCGGTGGGGCTGCGTTCGACAGGTATCACCTCATTCCCCTCGCGCCTGCAGCAGTTGCCACTGCGCGGCGTCGCCGACCTGCGCAACAACCAGATCCGTCAGGTCAATCAGGACCTCCACGGCCTGCGCCAGCGTCTGCAGCGCATGGCCCTGCACGACAATCCCTTGGATGAAGCGAGCGAGCAGTACCTGAATCAACTGTCGGGCACTTCGTCGTTCCGTCATCAGCTGGTGCAGGTAAACGAGCGCGAGCACTGGTTGCTCGGCTCGACGGGCGCACAACGTAGCGAGCGCGAGATGCAGTGGCGTAACCTGCAGTTGGAAACGACGTCCCGGCCTTTCTTCAACTTCCTCCGCGATTTCGCTCGATCGTCCGACTTCGTGCAGCGACCAAACTACTATCGGGCCAGGGTCTGGAACATCATCGAGGCCTGCGAGCAGAACACTGAACTGCGTGAACAGTTGTTCATCATGTCGGGCGGCAACGCTTCCTGCGAGGACCGCCTGTTGTGGCTGTTCAGCCAGATGGAGGTGAGGGCGTTGATCCACCGGCACACCTCTGGGATGTCCATTGCCCAGAGCGAGGTTGAGCTGATGCGCCTGAGCCGCTCACTGTTTCGCCTGGATGCGCTGGATGAGATCGCGACGCGGCGTATCCAGAGGATTCGCGATGCTGGGCACGATGTGGACGATATCGAAGTCTACCTCACCTACCGTGTTCGCTTGGCGGGCCCGCTGCGCCTGCCTGCCCAACCTGCTGCCCTGCATTTTGAAGCCTATGCCGGGTTGACCCCCGCCGACTTGAACAACGCCAGGGTCGAAGTGTTACGCGCGGAAACCCCAGAGCGTTTGACTCAGGCGCTGGCTGATCAGGCGTTTTGGGAACGTTACGTGCGAGACCGTTACGAGCGCCGCTTCACGGCGTTGGTGGACGCTTTCCGGGCACCTGAAGAGGCCTACCGGGAGCGTGCAGAAGCGGGAGAGGTCAGTGAGGAGCAATACTTGAAGTACTGCGAAGGCATCGTGCAAGCCATTCACGACGGCGAGCGCGACTTGATTGTCACGTTGGCCCGCGAAGCGTTTGACCGTTGGTTCGGGATTGATGGGGTGTTGCCGTGAGCGGGTGCCGCGCAGGCGGCACCGGCTTCAACGTCGCCTTCAGGCAGCCTTGAACGAAGTTTGGCTCAGCGGCGCTGTCACTAGGTAGTCGTGCAGCGCCTGCTGTTCCGCAGGCGATGTGAACAGGCCCAGTTTGGTACGGCGCCACAGAATGTCGGCCGCATCGACAGCCCACTCTTCGCTGCGCAGGTAATCGACTTCGCGGCTGAAGAGGCCGCCGCCAATGGCCTGGCCCAAACCTTCCGGGCCCTGAATACCATCAAGCAGGCGCCATACGCGGCTGCCGTAAGTCACTGCCCAGCGTTTGGCGATGTCCACCGGCAGCCACCCGTACTGCGCCAGAATGGCGTCGGTCAGTGCCTGCGCGGTGGTCATGTCTTCCCCGCCGGGCAGCGGCGCAGTAGCGGTCCAGCTGGCGCGCATCTGGGTGAAGAACGGTTTGAGCTCGGCCATGGCCGATTCGGCCAGCTTGCGGTACGTGGTGAGCTTGCCGCCGAACACCGACAGCAACGGCGCCTGGCCTTCACCTGCCGACAGCGCCAGGGTGTAGTCGCGGGTCACGGCCGACGGGTTGTCCGACTCGTCGTTGCACAGCGGGCGTACGCCGGAGTAGGTGTGCAGGATGTCAGCACGGCTGAGCTGATGGTTGAAGTGCGCGTTGACCACCTTGAGCAGGTAGTCGGTCTCGGCCTCGGTGATTTTCACCTGGGCCGGGTCGCCGCTGTACTCACGGTCGGTGGTGCCGATCAGGGTGAAGCGGTCCAGGTAAGGGATGCAGAACACGATGCGCTGGTCTTCGTTCTGCAGGATGTAAGCGTGTTCGCCTTCGTACAGGCGCGGGACGATCAGGTGGCTGCCCTGAATCAGGCGGATGCCGTAAGGCGCATCCAGCTTGAGGTCATCCTTGATGAAGCTGGCCACCCACGGGCCAGCAGCGTTGACCAGGGCGCGGGCACGAATGCTCTGCAGGCTGCCGTCGGCATGCTGCAGCTCGACCTGCCACACGCCATCGACACGCTCGGCACGCAGGCAGCGGGTGCGGGTGACGATGTGCGCACCTTGTTCGCGGGCTGCCATGGCATTGAGCACGACCAGGCGCGCGTCGTCCACGGCGCAGTCAGCGTATTCGAAACCCCGGGTGATGGCCGGTTTGAGCGGGTAGCCCGGGCCGAAGCGCAGGCTGCGCGAAGCGCCCAGGCGCTTGCGCTTGCCCAAGTGGTCGTAGAGGAACAGGCCGGCACGGATCATCCAGGCCGGGCGCAGGTGCGGGCGATGGGGCAGCACGAAGCGCATCGGCTTGACGATGTGCGGTGCCTTGGCCAGCAGGACTTCGCGCTCGGCCAGGGCTTCGCGCACCAGGCGGAACTCGTAGTGCTCCAGGTAGCGCAGGCCACCATGGATGAGCTTGCTGCTCGCCGACGACGTGTGCTGCGCCAGGTCGTCCTTTTCGCAAAGGAACACCTTCAGGCCGCGCCCGGCGGCGTCGGCAGCAATGCCCACACCATTGATGCCACCGCCGATCACGGCGAGGTCATAGCAGTCGGTGAGGGGGGGCTGGGACGAAACGGGCTGGGACACGGGCAAGGCCTCCTGGGGCTGTTCACATCGAATATGAACATTGATGTTCGTTTCCGAAAATACTAGCGCAACAGAAGGCGGGTATCCAGTCAGTCTTTATAGAAAATACTGATCGGATGACAATAAAGTGAACATTTACGAAAATAGCGGGCCGGTGATGGCCCGCGTGCGGTTCAGACCACGTCGAGGCGAATCTTGTACTGGTTAAGCAAGTGGGCGAGGGCAGGCGTCGGCGTCTGGTCGGTCACCAAACAGTCCACCAGGCTGATCGAGCCCAGGCGGACCATGGCATTGCGCCCGAACTTGCTGGAGTCGGCGGCCAGGATAACCTGGCGTGCATTGGCGATCAGGGCCTGGGAAACCCGTACCTCCTGGTAATCGAAGTCCAGCAGGCTGCCATCTTCGTCGATGCCGCTGATGCCCACCAAGGCGAAATCGACCTTGAACTGGTTGATGAAATCGACGCTGGCCTGGCCTACCACACCGCCATCGCGGCGCACCGTGCCACCTGCCACCAGTACTTCGAAATCGTCCTTGGCCGCCAGGATCGAGGCCACGTGGAGGTTGTTGGTAATCACCTTCAGGTGGTTATGGTTGAGCAGCGCGCGGGCGATCGATTCGGTCGTTGTGCCGATGTTGATGAACAGCGAGGCATGGTCGGGAATCTGCGAGGCCACGGCTTCGGCGATGCGCTGCTTCTCGTCGCGCATCTGGTCGGCGCGCATGGCGTAGGCGGTGTTCTCGATGCTCGAGTCATACGCGGCACCCCCGTGGTAGCGGCGCAGCAGGTTGAGCTCGGCGAGCTGGTTGATGTCGCGGCGGATGGTTTGCGGGGTGACGACGAACAGCTGCGCCATTTCTTCGATGCTGACGTAGCCGCGGTCGCGGACCAGCTCGAGGATTTGTTGTTGGCGGGGGGGCAGATTCATGGGCGGTCCTTATGGGCTGCCGGACAAATTCTGCAATGATGCCGTAGGAAGCGGATGACGGCCAGTAGACGAATGTGCAGGGCGCGTGTAGGAGCAGCCTTGTGCTGCGAAGAGGCCGGTGTTAGCAGCGAATATTCACTGTGTGACCACTGGCCTCTTCGCAGCACAAGGCTGCGCCTACAGGAAGACGTCAGGCTTCGTGATCTTCCCAGTCACGGGTACGGCCGACGGCCTTCAGCCACCCGGCGTAAAGCTTCTCTTTCTGCGTCTCGTCCAATTGCGGGCTGAACTCGCGCTCAATGATCGCCTTGTCGCGCAACTCGTCCAGGCTGCTCCAGAAGCCACAGGCCAGGCCTGCCAGGTAGGCGGCGCCGAGGGCTGTGGTCTCGCGCATTTTCGGGCGCTCTACGCAGGTGCCAAGGATGTCGGCCTGGAACTGCATGAGGAAGTTGTTGGCCACCGCACCGCCATCCACGCGCAATTCGGACAGGCGATAACCGCAATCCTGTTGCATGGCGTCCAGTACGTCACGGGTCTGGTAGGCGATCGATTCCAGCGCTGCACGAATGATGTGGTCGACCTTCACCCCGCGCGTCAGGCCGAACAGGGCGCCACGGGCATAAGGGTCCCAATAGGGGGCGCCCAGGCCTGTGAAGGCGGGCACCAGGTACACGCCGTTGCTGTCTTTGACCTTGCTGGCGAAGTACTCGGTATCGAGTGCGTCGTTGACGATCTTCAGCTCGTCACGCAGCCACTGCACGGTAGAGCCACCATTGAACACGGCGCCCTCCAGTGCATAGGCCACTTCACCCCGCGGGCCGCAGGCGATGGTGGTGAGCAGGCCATGGGACGAGTTGACGGCCTTGTCACCGGTGTTCATCAGCAGGAAGCAGCCGGTGCCGTAGGTGTTCTTGGCCTGGCCGGGCTCGACGCACATCTGGCCGAACAGCGCAGACTGCTGGTCGCCAGCGATACCGGCGATGGCAATGCCGCTCTTGGTGTGGCCGTAGACTTCGGAGGAGGGGCGAACCTCGGGCAGCATCTGGCGTGGGATGCCGAGGATTTTCAGCAGCTTTTCGTCCCATTCCAGTGTGTGAATATTGAACATCAGCGTGCGCGACGCGTTGGTGTAGTCGGTGACGTGCACCTTGCCGCCGGAGAATTTCCAGATCAGCCAAGTGTCGACGGTACCGAACAACAGCTCGCCACGTTCGGCGCGCTCACGGGCGCCTTCGACATTGTCGAGGATCCACTTGAGCTTGGTGCCGGAGAAGTACGGGTCGGTGACCAGGCCGGTGGACTTGCGAATGTAGTCTTCATGGCCGTCACGCTTGAGCTGCGCGCAGATTTCGGTGCTGCGGCGGCACTGCCAGACGATGGCGTTGTACACCGGGCGGCCGGTTTCCTTGTCCCACACCACCGTGGTTTCACGCTGGTTGGTAATGCCCAGCGCGGCGACCTGGGCGTGGCTGATGCCCGCCTGGGCGAGGGCCTCGACCAAAGTGGCGCTCTGGGTGGCGAAAATTTCCATCGGGTCGTGTTCGACCCAACCCGCCTGCGGATAATGCTGGGCGAATTCACGCTGGGAGGTGCCGACCACATTGGCGTCGCGGTCGAAAATGATGGCCCGCGAACTGGTGGTGCCCTGGTCCAGGGCGATGATGTAGTTCTTATCCAGGGTGTCTGTCATGGTCGTAGGCCTTGCAAAAATGGGAAGTCAGGGCTTGGGCGTGAGGCCACATCAGTTGACTTGAGTATCGCCCTGGCGATTGTCGTTTGTCTCAGCGCTTGCGGTTGGCGCGACTGGCAGGTTGCGGGCGATCAGGCCCCGATACGCTGCGGCGCCCAGGCATGCGCCAAGGATCGGTGCGAACACCGGTACCAGGAAATAAGGAATGTCCCGTCCGCCAGTGAAGGCGATTTCGCCCCAACCGGCCAGGAAGGTCATCAATTTTGGCCCGAAATCGCGGGCCGGGTTCATCGCAAAGCCGGTCAGCGGCCCCATGGCGCTGCCGATCACGGCAATCAGCAGGCCGATGAGCAGCGGCGCCACGGCGCCACGGGGCAAGCCATTGTTGTCGTCGGTCAGGGCCATGATCACGGCCATGAGGATGGCGGTGATGACCACTTCCACCAGGAACGCCTGGCCAGTGGACAGCGAGGGGTGCGGATAGGTGGAGAACACCGACGCCAGCTCCAGGCTTTCGCTGCTGCCTCGTAGCATGGCGTGGGCTTGTTCGAAATCGAAGAACAGGTTGCTGTACAAGGTGTAGACCAACGCTGCGCCGCAGAAGGCGCCGCAGACCTGGGCCAGCATGTAGAAAGGCAGTTTGCGCTTGTCGAAGCCGGCGAACAGGGTGAGGGCGATACTCACGGCCGGGTTCAGGTGCGCGCCGGAAACACCCGCGGTGAAGTAGATCGCCATGCTCACGCCGACGCCCCAGATAATGCTGATTTCCCACAGGCCGAAGCTGGCACCCGCGACTTTGAGCGCGGCGACGCAACCGGTGCCGAAAAAGATGAGCAGGGCGGTGCCAAGAAATTCGGCCAGGCATTGGCTGGACAAGGTGGGTTCGCGTAGAGCAGTCGTCATGTATGACCTCGTTTTTTTTGTTGTGAGGCGCGTGGCGCTCGACAGCAAAGCCCGGAGTCGATCCCCATTGACCCCAGGCAGATACAGGAAATGCACCTTAAATGTGCACCATTTCTTCAGAAACGAAAAAATATAGACAAGAAACGCTTATGTCAAAGGTCGAAAGTGAACGGTCAGTCACGTTTTGGACGTAGTGTGGGGTCGCGAAACCGCACGCTAGACAGGTGCGTAGCCTCCGAACTGGCTGGGATGTGGGATATGTCCTAAAGTAGCCGCCGACTTGTCCCAGACCGGAGCCTGCGCATGACCCCCGCCCTAGACCTGTTGAAAAAAGCCCGCGCCGAGCATCGTGTGCACAGTTATGAGCACGATCCTAAATCGGCCTCCTATGGTTTGGAGGCAGCGGAAAAGCTCGGGCTCGATCCGCAGCAAGTGTTCAAGACCTTGCTGGCGAGCAGTGAGAAAGGTGAGTTGCTGGTGGCCGTGGTGCCGGTGGTGGGCACCTTGGACCTCAAGGCACTGGCCCATGCGGCGGGGGTGAAGAAGTGCGAGATGGCCGACCCGGCGGCGGCCCAGCGGGCTACGGGGTATCTGGTCGGTGGCATCAGCCCGTTAGGCCAGAAGAAGCGCTTGCGCACCTTTATTGATGACTCGGCGCAGAACTTTGCAACCCTCCATGTCAGCGCCGGGCGGCGTGGGCTGGAGGTGGAGTTGGCGGCGGCGGTGCTGGCTGAACATACCCAGGGCACGTTTGCCGGTATTGGCAGGGGTTGAAATCGCAGTGGCCGCTGCGCAGCCCATCGCCGGCAAACCAGCTCCCACCCGAACTGTGTAGCCTCCAAGTCTAGCGCCGCACGTGTGGGAGCTGGCTTGCCAGCGATGAGGCCAAACAAGCACCACAAGACAGTTGCTGGAACGGTACCACTTTCAAGGTTAGCACTGTACCTGTGGGAGCCGGCTTGCCGGCGATGGGCCGCCAACGCGGCCCCCGTTTTCGGTCAGGTCGCCGAGCTGTAGCGGCGAACGCCATTTTCATGCCGTGGCAACTGCGCCGCGACACTGCCCGGCACCGGGAACAGCACCAGGTGATCGGCCGCCACGGCAATCCCTACCTCCTCACCGACCTGATGATCGATATGGCTTGGGAAGATCGCCTCCAGCTGGCTGCCGGTAGGCAGTTGCAGGCGATACAGGGTCGATGCCCCCAGGAAGCTCTTGCCCACGATACTGGCCCGCAGCAGGCTGTCTGGCGCATACACGATATCGTCAGGGCGCAGCAGCACATCCACCGAGCTGCATGGCGCCATGATGTAGGCGCGGTTGCCGCGCAGTTCGCCGAGTTCGGTATTGACCGCCTCGTGGCTGCTCATCTGGCCACGGATGAAGTAGCCCTGGCCAATGAAGCTGGCCACGAACGGCGTCTGCGGCTCGTGGTAGAGGTTGTAAGGCGTATCCCACTGCTCCAGGCGACCTTCCTTGAACACACCCACCTGGTCGCTGACGGCAAACGCTTCCTCCTGGTCGTGGGTCACCAGAATGGCGCTGGTACCCCGGCTCTTGAGGATGTCGCGCACCTCATGGCTCAAGCGGCGGCGCAGTTCCACGTCGAGGTTGGAGAACGGCTCGTCGAGCAGCAGTAACTGAGGCTCTGGCGCCAGCGCGCGGGCCAGGGCGACCCGTTGCTGCTGCCCACCGGACAGCTCGTGCGGATAGCGACCGCCCAAGCCGCCCAGCTTGACCAGCTCGAGCATCTCTTCGACCACCTCACCCTGGCGCGGGTGCTTGGCGATGCCGAAGGCGATGTTCTGGGCCACGGTCAGGTGCGGGAACAGGGCGTAGTCCTGAAACACCATGCCGATGCGGCGTTTTTCCGGGGCCAGGGTGAAGCCGGCACGGGAAATGACCTCGCCCGCCAGTTGGATCTCGCCTTCATGGATAGGCTCGAACCCGGCGATGGCGCGCAGGGTGGTGGTCTTGCCACAACCGGATGAACCCAGCAGGCAACCAATGTCGCCTGCGTTCAGGTGCAGGTTGAGGTTCTGGACGATGCGCTGGTCGCCGTAGCCGCAGGCGAGGTTGCGCAGGTTGAGCAGTAGGGGTTGACTCATGCGTGGTGGTAAGCCGGTTCTACAAGGAATTCGAGAAGGGCCTTCTGTGCATGCAGGCGGTTTTCAGCCTGGTCCCAGGCGACCGAACGAGGGTCGTCGAGCAGGTCATGGCTGATTTCCTCACCACGGTGGGCGGGCAGGCAGTGCATGAACAGGGCGTCGGGTGCCGCCAGGTCGAGCAGTTCGCGGGTGACCTGGTAAGGCGCGAAATGCGCCAGGCGGCGTGCAGTTTCCTCCTCCTGGCCCATGGAAGTCCAGACATCGGTGGTCACCAGGTGCGCGCCGCGCACGGCTTCCTTCGGGTCGCGGATGATCTGCACGCGATCACCTCCCAGCGCCATGAAGCGTGGGTCCGGGTCGTAGCCTTCGGGGCAGGCGATGCGCAGCTGGAAATCGAACTGCTGGGCGGCTTCGATATAAGAGTTGCACATGTTGAAGCCATCGCCGATCCACGCCACGGTCTTGCCTTGGATCGAGCCACGGTGTTCGACGAATGTCTGCATGTCGGCCAACAGCTGGCACGGGTGCGACTCATCGGACAGGCCGTTGATCACCGGTACGCGCGAGTTGGCGGCGAACTCGGTGAGGGTGCTGTGGGCGTGGGTGCGGATCATCACCACGTCGACCATGCTCGACAGCACGATGGCGCTGTCGCTGATCGGCTCGCCACGGCCCAGCTGGGTGTCGCGAGGTGACAGGAAGATGGCCTGGCCGCCGAGCTGGATCATGCCGGCCTCGAACGACACGCGGGTCCGGGTCGAGGACTTTTCGAAGATCATGCCCAGCACGCGGTTTTTCAGCGGCTCGAACAGTACGCTTCGCTTGCGCAGGTCCTTCAGCTCGATGCCGCGGCGGATCACCCCGAGCAATTCGTCGGTGGTGAAGTCCAGCAGGGAGAGAAAGTGCCTAGCGCTCATGTTTGACTACCTTATCTGCAACGGTATGCAGGTCGACCGTATGGTTTTTTTTGACAACGGGAGTGACCTGCGGCGTAAGCCGCACGGGGCGGACGAAATAGGGAAAGGCGCAATACTATAATTAAATGTCGCCTGAAACCAAGAGGGGAAACAGCAGCTCTGTTGCAAAGGGTGTCGTTACCCCTTGAGCGTGCGCTGTTTTTTATTTGCTACAGAGGTTGTACACGGCTTGCCCGCAATTTGGCAAATGCGTGTCGCGAATCGTTTGCCTGATGTCGGGGAATTCACAGCGCAAAGCGCGCTGGCGAGGGCCGTGGGCCGGGCGCATAGTCGTGATCAGACCCATGACAACGCAGAGCCGGCCATGACCAAGACCCTGCATTACCGTGCCTGTCACCTGTGCGAAGCCATTTGCGGGCTGAACATCGAAGTCAGCCATGAAGACGATGGCCGGGCGCTGATCAGCTCGATCAAGGGCGACCCCGATGACCCGTTCAGCCGTGGCCATATCTGCCCCAAGGCGGTGGCCTTGCAAGACATCCAGAACGACCCCGACCGCCTCCGTCAGCCGCACCGTCGGGTTGGCGAACGCTGGCAGGCGATCGGCTGGGACGAGGCCTTCGCCCTGGCGGCCGACAAGCTGTGGGCCATCCAGCAGGCGCATGGTCGCAACGCGGTGGCGGTGTATCAAGGCAACCCCAGCGTGCACAACTACGGGCTGATGACCCACAGCAACTATTTCCTCGGCCTGTTGAAGACCCGCAACCGGTTCTCGGCCACCTCGGTGGATCAGTTGCCCCAGCACCTGACCAGCCACCTGATGTACGGCCACGGTCTGCTGTTGCCGATCCCGGACATCGACCACACCGACTTCATGTTGATTCTGGGCGGCAACCCGTTGGCATCCAATGGCAGCATCATGACCGTGCCAGATGTGGAGAAGCGCCTGAAGGCCCTGCGTGCCCGGGGCGGTCAACTGGTGGTGGTGGACCCGCGGCGCAGCGAAACGGCGGCCATGGCTGACCGCCACGTGTTCATCCGCCCCGGCGGCGATGCCGCATTGCTCAGTGGCCTGCTCAATACCCTGTTTGACGAAGGCCTGACCCGTGCGTCGCACGTGCCGGTCAAGGGTGTTGATCAGGTGCGCAACGCAATTGCCCCGCTGACCGCTGAAGCCATGAGCCCGCTGTGCGGCATTGCCGCTACCGATATTCGCCAGCTGGCACGTGATTTTGCGGCTGCCGACAAGGCCGTCTGCTATGGCCGCATGGGCGTATCGACACAGGCCTTCGGCACCGTGTGCCACTGGCTGGTGCAACTGATCAACCTGGTCACCGGCAACCTGGATCGGGTGGGCGGCGCCCTGTGTACCGAGCCTGCAGTCGACGTGGTGGCGAGTACCTCGGGTGGGCATTTCGATGCCTGGCAAAGCCGGGTTTCGGGGCTGCCGGAGTACGCCGGCGAGCTGCCGGTGGCTGCACTCGCCGAAGAAATGCTCACGCCCGGTGACGGCCAGGTGCGGGCGCTGGTGACCGTGGCGGGCAACCCGGTGCTGTCCACGCCCAATGGTCGACAGCTGGACGAGGCGCTGGAGGGGCTCGAGTTCATGCTCAGCATCGACCTTTACATCAACGAGAGCACCCGCCATGCCGATTTGATCCTCCCTTCCACGTCGGCGCTGGAGAACGACCACTACGACAGCACCTTCAACTTGCTGGCGGTACGCAACGTGACGCGCTTCAACCGCGCGATCCTCGCCAAGCCAGAAGGCGCGTTGCACGATTGGGAGATCTTTGTCGGCCTGGCCAAGGCCTTTGCCGAGCGTGCGGCAATGGAGCTCAAGCCGACCCTGCCCCCGGCGCAGATGATCGACTGGGCTTTGCGCAAGGGGCGCTATGGTGATGAATCGGCCTGGAAGCTCTCGATCGAAACACTGGATCGACACCCCCACGGGCTCGACCTGGGGCCGCTAGGCGCCAATCTGCAAGCGCGCCTGCGCACCGCCAGCCAGGCCATCGAGGCGGCCCCTCAGGTGCTGCTCGACGACTTGGCCAGGCTTACCCGGCAAGCACCGTTGGCCGCTGGGGCGCTGTTGTTGATTGGCCGCCGCCATGTGCGCAGCAACAATTCATGGATGCACAACTTCCACCGGCTGGTCAAAGGCAAGCCGCGCCATCAGCTGTTGATGCACCCTGATGACCTGCTGCAACGGCAACTGCAGGATGGTCAGCGTGTGCGCATACGTTCGCGTACCGGCACCCTTGAGGTTGAAGTGCAGGCGTGTACCGACATGATGCCGGGCGTGGTCAGCCTGCCACACGGCTACGGCCATGGTCGCCAGGGCGTGCACCTGCAGGTCGCCCAGGGGCAACCCGGGGTCAGTGCCAATGACCTCACCGATGAGCGCTTGCGCGATCAGGTGTCTGGCAATGCCGCCCTCAATGGCGTGCCTGTGCACGTCGAGGCCGCCTGAGCAACGGCAAGGCCGAGCATACCGCTCGGCTTTCCGATACAATGCGTCACCGTGCCGACCATCGAGTCGGAAAGTTCAGACGAGGTGTTCCATGGATATCATCGAAACGATCAAAGAGCAGATTGCCAACAACACCATTCTGCTTTACATGAAAGGCTCGCCGAATGCCCCGCAGTGCGGGTTCTCGGCCAAGGCATCGCAAGCTGTGATGGGTTGTGGCGAGAAGTTCGCCTACGTCGACATCCTGCAGAACCCGGAAATCCGCGCCAACCTGCCCAAGTACGCCAACTGGCCAACCTTCCCGCAACTGTGGGTAGCAGGCGAGCTGGTCGGCGGTAGCGACATCATGCTGGAAATGTTTGAAAACGGTGAGCTGCAAACCCTGATCAAGGATGCTGCTGCCAAGGCGAAGGCTTCTGAAGCCTGACCCTCAAACACCCATAAAAAAACCCGCTCATGGCGGGTTTTTTTATGGGCGTGATTTTACTCTTCGCCCATCTGCGACTGCAGGTAGTTCTCGATGCTGATCTTGTCGATCAGGCTCAGCTGGGTTTCCAGCCAATCGATGTGCTCTTCCTCGGACTCGAGGATGTCTTCGAGCATTTCACGCGAGCCGAAGTCGCCAACGGTTTCGCAGTGAGCGATGGCGGCTTTAAGGTCGATCAGGCCTTTCTGTTCGATCTTCAGGTCGCACTCGAGCATTTCTTTGGTGTGCTCGCCGATCAGCAGCTTGCCCAGGTCCTGGACGTTCGGGATGCCTTCGAGGAAGAGAATACGCTTGATCAATTTGTCAGCGTGCTTCATCTCGTCGATGGATTCCTTGTACTCGTGCTTGCCGAGTTTGTTCAGGCCCCAATCTTCGTACATGCGTGCGTGCAGGAAGTACTGGTTGATCGCGACCAGCTCGTTTCCGAGGATCTTGTTGAGATGCTGGATGACGCTTACGTCGCCTTTCATGACGGGTTCCTGCCCTGTAGAAGTGTGCCAATACAGAGAAGTTTGAGCCTGATACTTAGGGCTGTCAAACCTAAGTTATTGAATAATAAGTGAAAATGAATAGGAATAAGAATGTTTGTGAAGCGCGTTGGAGTGCTAAGTTATTGAATTGCGGGCATAAAAAAACCGGACGCTAGGTCCGGTTCTTCAAAATAGGGGGGTTCAAGCGGCAGTAAATTCTACCGGATAGGGCAGGGCAGCCTGGCTGACCTGAAGATCGGTCAAGGTGTCGCGGACCACTTGCTTGGCAAGGCAGGCACATTTACCGCATTGGCTGGCGACGTTGGTCGCGGCTCGAACTTCCTTGTAGCTGCAGCATCCGTCATAGATCGCATCGCGGATCTGTCCGTCGGTCACGCCGACACAAAGACACACATACATAAAGTCGGACCATCGCTGGTTGAGATGGTCTGGAGCTTAATGGTAATGAGAATGCTTGTCAAAAGACTTTCTGAGAGGGGCGTGCTTGAGCGACCGGCGGTTGGATTCGGTCTGTCATGAGAAGCCGTGTATGATGGTCGGCCTTTGTTGGATGTCGGGCAAGCCCGTCTGGCCCGGCAAACGGTTTTTCACCCTCATCAGGAGATAACAATGAGCGTACTCGTTGGTAAACAAGCCCCCGACTTCACCGTTCCCGCTGTACTGGGCACTGGCGAAATCGTCGACAGCTTCAACCTGGCCTCGGCCATCAAGGGCAAGTACGGCCTGGTGTTCTTCTACCCGCTGGACTTCACCTTCGTTTGCCCGTCCGAGCTGATCGCCCTGGACAACCGCATCCCAGACTTCCAGGCTCGCAACGTTGAAGTGATCGGCGTTTCGATCGACTCGCACTTCACCCACAACGCCTGGCGTAACACCCCGGTCAACAACGGCGGCATCGGCCAGGTGAAGTACACCCTGGCTGCCGACATGACCCACGAAATCTGCAAAGCCTACGACGTTGAGTCCGAAGGTGGCGTGGCCTTCCGTGGTGCCTTCCTGATCGACACCAACGGTGTTGTCCGTTCGCAGATCATCAACGACCTGCCACTGGGCCGTAACATGGACGAGCTGCTGCGTCTGGTTGACGCCCTGCAATTCCACGAAGAGCACGGCGAAGTCTGCCCTGCCAACTGGAAGAAAGGCGACAAAGGCATGAACGCTTCGCCAGAAGGCGTTGCTGCATACCTGAGCGAGAACGCTGGCAAGCTGTAATTGCCAAGCGCATAAAAAAACCGGCCCTGGTGGCCGGTTTTTTTGTGCCTGGAATTTGAGTCTTCCAGTGTCTGTTCTGCTCTCATCGCTGGCAAGCCAGCTCCCACAGGTACCCCACAATATTCAAGCCTGTGGTAATCCTGTGGGAGCCGGCTTGCCGGCGATGAGGCATTCAACTCAGTCGTTGAAATCGCGCCAGCCGCCCATTTCCTTCCAGCGGTTGACGATGCCGCAGAACAGCTCGGCCGTCTTCTCGGTGTCGTAGCGCGCCGAATGCGCCTCACGCCCGTCAAAGTCGATGTCGGCACTCTGGCAGGCCCGCGCCAGCACGGTCTGGCCATACGCCAGGCCCGCCAGGGTGGCGGTGTCGAAGCTGGAGAACGGGTGGAAGGGGTTGCGCTTGAGGTCGTTGCGGTTGACCGCCGCATTGAGGAAGCCCAGGTCGAAGCTGCTGTTGTGGCCGACCAGGATTGCGCGCTTGCAGCCGTTGGCCTTGAGCGCTTTGCGCACGCCGCGGAAGATATCGGTCAGCGCGCTTTCTTCACTCACTGCCATGCGCAGCGGGTGGTCCAGCTTGATGCCGGTGAACTCCAGTGCGGCAGCCTCGATATTAGCCCCCTCGAACGGCTCTACCCGGTGGAAGTAGGTGTGTTCGGGGAACAGGAAGCCTTTCTCGTCCATGCCGATGGTGACGGCGGCAATTTCCAGCAAGGCATCGGTGGCGCTGTTGAAACCGCCGGTCTCGACATCCACCACCACTGGCAGGTAGCCACGGAAGCGCTCAGCCATCGGGTGGCGCGAGCCGCTGCCGGCCTGGCCGTCCTGATCGTCTTCGTAGAGGTCTTCGCTCACGCGTTTTCCTCCAGCAGGCGCCAGCGCAGCTTCTCGCCGGCACGCAGCGGTACCACGGTCTGCTCGCCAAACGGCAGGCTTTCAGGGGCAGTCCACTCTTCGCGGACCAGGGTGATGGTGTCGGTGTTCGCCGGCAGGCCATAGAAGGCCGGGCCGTGCAAGCTTGCAAAGCCTTCGAGTTTGTCCAGCGCGTTACGCTGCTCGAACGCTTCGGCGTACATCTCGATGGCCGCGTACGCGGTGTAGCAGCCGGCGCAACCGCAGGCCGCTTCCTTGGCGTGACGGGCGTGAGGGGCCGAGTCGGTGCCGAGGAAGAACTTCGGGCTGCCACTGGTGGCAGCATCCAGCAGCGCCACCTGGTGGGTGTTGCGCTTGAGGATCGGCAGGCAATAGAAGTGCGGGCGGATGCCGCCAACCAGCATGTGGTTGCGGTTGTACAGCAGGTGCTGGGCAGTAATGGTGGCACCGACGTTGGCCGAGGCCTCGGTGACGAACTGCGCGGCATCGCTGGTGGTGATGTGTTCGAACACCACTTTGAGCGTTGGGAAGCGTTCGACCACACGGCGCATGTGCTCGTCGATGAAGCGCTTCTCGCGATCGAACACGTCGATCTCGCTGCGGGTCACTTCACCGTGCACCAGCAGCGGCATGCCAACGTCGGCCAGCGCTTCGATAGCGGGGAAGATGTTGTCGATGCTGGTCACGCCTGAATCGGAGTTTGTCGTGGCGCCGGCCGGGTACAGTTTGGCGGCGTACACGATACCGCTGGCCTTGGCCGCGCGGATGTCTTCGGGGCTGGTGCGGTCGGTGAGGTAAAGCACCATCAGCGGTTCGAAGCGGCTGCCGGCCGGGCGCGCGGCAAGGATGCGCTCACGGTAGGCGCCAGCTTCGACGGCATTGCGCACCGGCGGTACGAGGTTGGGCATGATGATGGCACGGGCGAAGGTACGCGCCACATCGCCAACGGTATGGGGCAGGACGGCACCATCGCGCAGATGGATGTGCCAGTCGTCGGGACGCAGGAGGGTCAGGCGATCGGACATTGGGGATTCCAGGCGGGTCGAACTCAAGGCCCAATGCTACCGGAAAACCCTGGGCCGAGCACGGCTATCAAGTTTTTCGGGTGGCGTCCGATACCCTGCAGGTAAGCCGTCAGAATTTGTGGAGCCGCCCGTGCGCCAGCGTTACCTAGCCCTGTTGACCCTGTTCGCCAGCCTGCCGACCGGTGCACTGACTTTCCAGACGCGCATGGAGAACATTGCCTGGCAAGTCGAGGGCGACCAGTTCGAGTGCCGCCTGATCCAGCCGATCGACGGTTTTGGCAGTGGCGAATTCGTGCGCCGGGCCGGTGAGCTGCCGGTGTTCCAGCTGCGTTCGCACAGTAACGCGCTGGGGGCTGGGTCTGCCACGTTGCTGGCCGCAGCGGCGCCTTGGCAGCCGGGGCGTGGTGATATCAACCTGGGTGTGGTGCGGATGGCACGTAGCGGCGTGCTGTTCAGCTCATCCCAAGGGCAGGCCGGCCGACTGATCAATGGTTTGCTCGATGGCCGCAGCACGGTGGTGCGCAACTACACCGGCGAGGCGGGGCGGGCAATGGAGGTGCGGGTACTGCCGGTGAGTTTCGCCAAGGCCTACAGCGACTACCAGGCCTGTGCCAGCAAGTTGCTGCCGATGAATTACGACCAGGTGAGGCAGACGCAGGTGGGCTTCCCGGGGGGCGGCATCGACCTGGACGATTCGGCTCGAACCCGGCTGGACGTTGTGCTGGATTACATGAAGGCCGACCCGACGGTTAACCACATCGAGCTCGACGGGCACTCCGACAACAGCGGAAACCGCCTGACCAACCGTGACCTGTCGCGCCGCAGGGCAGTGGCAGTGGCGGACTACTTCAAGGCCCATGGCGTGCCCGAAGCGCAAATCACCGTGCGCTTCCATGGCGAGCGCTACCCATTGGCGAAGAACAACAATGCCGCTAACCGGGCTCGCAATCGGCGGGTGAGTATAGAGCTGGGCCGGGTTGCGGAGGTTGAGAAACCGGTGGAGAAGCCGGTTGAGCAAACAGTGCCAGCTGCTGCTCCGGCGCCAGCTAGCCCTGCTGCCGTGGCGCCAGGGGCGAAGCTACCCTGAGGTCGTGGGGCATGGTAAGTGATTGCATCAGGGTCATTAGGGGTTCGCCACAACATTTTCAGCGCCTGTGAGATCGAGCGCCGCCCGCGCGGCGCTCGATCTGATAGGCGCTACACCTCTCAATCCATGCCCCCGCATGCCCAGACCGCAATACCTCCCAAGCATCCATTCAGGCAACGTCGCGCCCTCGACAATTACTGTCGCTTTGTCGTCAGAAGCTGTCGCCCCACTGTAAATTTTTCCATAACGCCGTTAGAATCGACCCCTTTCCGTACAACCCCGTGGAGTGATGGCATGGCGGACGTAAATAAGGTCGTACTGGCGTATTCCGGCGGCCTTGATACTTCGGTGATTCTCAAGTGGCTGCAGGATACCTACAACTGCGAAGTGGTGACCTTCACCGCTGACCTGGGTCAGGGCGAGGAGGTCGAGCCGGCCCGTGCCAAGGCACAGGCAATGGGTGTGAAAGAGATCTACATCGACGACCTGCGCGAAGAATTCGTGCGTGACTTCGTGTTCCCGATGTTCCGCGCCAACACCGTCTACGAAGGCGAGTACCTGCTGGGTACCTCCATCGCCCGTCCGCTGATCGCCAAGCGCCTGATCGAAATCGCCAACGAAACCGGCGCCGACGCCATTTCCCACGGCGCGACCGGCAAAGGCAACGACCAGGTACGTTTCGAGCTGGGTGCCTACGCGCTCAAGCCGGGCGTCAAGGTCATCGCCCCATGGCGTGAGTGGGACCTGCTGTCCCGCGAGAAGCTGATGGACTACGCCGAGAAGCACGGCATCCCGATCGAGCGTCATGGCAAGAAGAAATCGCCGTACTCGATGGACGCCAACCTGCTGCACATTTCCTACGAAGGCGGTGTCCTGGAAGATACCTGGACCGAGCACGAGGAAGACATGTGGCGCTGGAGCGTCTCCCCGGAGAACGCTCCGGACCAGGCTACCTACATCGAACTGACCTACCGCAACGGTGACATCGTTGCCATCGATGGTGTCGAGAAGTCTCCGGCTACCGTCCTGGCTGACCTGAACCGCATCGGTGGTGCCAACGGCATCGGCCGTCTGGACATCGTCGAGAACCGTTACGTCGGCATGAAGTCGCGTGGCTGCTACGAGACCCCTGGCGGCACCATCATGCTGCGCGCCCACCGTGCGATCGAGTCGATCACCCTGGACCGCGAAGTCGCTCACCTGAAAGATGAGCTGATGCCGAAGTATGCCAGCCTGATCTACACCGGTTACTGGTGGAGCCCGGAGCGCGTGATGCTGCAGCAGATGATCGACGCTTCGCAGGTCAACGTGAATGGCGTGGTACGCCTGAAGCTGTACAAGGGCAATGTCACCGTTGTCGGCCGCAAGTCGGACGACTCGCTGTTCGATGCCAACATCGCGACCTTCGAAGAAGACGGCGGCGCTTACAACCAGGCCGACGCTGCGGGCTTCATCAAGCTCAATGCACTGCGCATGCGCATTGCCGCCAACAAGGGCCGTTCGCTGCTCTAAGTACTGGCAAGCGTTGCACGAACCCCGGCTCAGGCCGGGGTTTTTTTTTGCGGCGTTATGCCAATGGCTTTTAAGCCTTGTGATTGACGACGTCCTCCTGAAGCGCACTGATAGACAGGCGTGCGCATTGGCGCTTGTCCAGATTAAGGAAGTGCCACGTGCGTGTTGATTCAGGCGCGTGTGCGAGTGCCACGAGGATATGCTGTTCCAGCCTTTGTTGTGCATCGGGGCCAGTAAAGATAACGGTCACAGGTTCAGGCGATTCAGCCTCTGGGTTGTCGGTTGTTACTTTTTTTAGGGCAGGGTTGTAGAACGACTTGTAATTGAAGTTCAACGTTAGAAAGAACAAGGCTGTAAGGAAAAACGGAAAGCAGACCAGAAACCAGGTATAGAGACTTTGGCTGGATTCGCTGAGAAACGGCAGTGTTGCAAGGGCGGATGCTTCGATGATCCCCGCGAAGATAGCAATGATCGTCAGCGGGGCGACAGGTTGTACGTCGGGCATGATGGCTGTCTCCTGCGGTTTTGCTCATCATTACCGTACTGTTATGCTCAACTAAAGGCTGTAGTGTTTCCCGACTGCGCATTGTCGGCACAACGGCGGGTGCCTGATTTTTTTCGCGCATTTAAAGTGGCCTATTCTTCGCGCGGAAGTTTGTTTTCAACTGGTTCATTCGATCGGGTCAGTGCTACGTTTCTTGCGAGACATGAACACTCACGATTAGCGTGCTGCAAGGTTTTGTGTAGGAAATTTCTGTAAGTGTTGTAGGGCTCGTCTATTCATGAGTTTCATTGACAAATCGTCGCGCCATTAAGCGTTCTGTCGGTTATCGTGGCGTGCCACAGCAAAAATAATGAATGAATGGATATCACATGAATAAAGTCCTTATCGTGGATGACCATCCGGTCATACGCCTGGCCGTGCGCATGCTGATGGAGCGGCATGGGTATGACGTCGTTGCGGAAACCGATAACGGCGTGGCTGCCTTGCAACTGACGCGTGAGCACCTGCCGGATATCGTGGTGCTGGATATCGGGATTCCCAAGCTCGATGGCCTTGAGGTCATCGCCCGCATGGCGGCATTCAGCCCCAGCAGCAAGGTGCTGGTGCTGACCTCCCAGGTACCTGGGAACTTCTCGATGCGTTGCATGCAGGCGGGTGCGGCGGGTTATGTGTGCAAGCAGCAGGAGCTGACCGAGCTGCTAAGCGCCATCAAGGCGGTGTTGTCAGGCTACAGCTATTTCCCTAATCAGGCCTTGCATGCCTCGCGAGGCAGGGGCAGTGGTGGCAGCGAGACGGACATGGTCAACCGTCTCTCGGCCCGGGAGATGACCGTCTTGCAGCAGCTGTCGCGCGGGCGCTCGAATAAGGAAATTGCCGACAGCATGTTCCTCAGCAACAAGACTGTCAGCACCTACAAGTCCCGTTTGCTGCTCAAGCTCAACGCCCGGTCGCTGGTAGACCTGATCGAGCTGGCACAGCGCCACGGGTTGAACTGACCGCTGCGCTGCAAAGCCTCCCGCTGGGAGGCTTTGCAAGGGTCTATAAGTCGTAGTCGAAATCGGCCAGTTGCTTCTGCAGGCGTCGCTCTTCCAGCAGGTTGTCGATGGTGCGACGTTTACTGAGGTTGGTCTTTGCAGTCTCTACCTGGGGCTCCGCTTCATCATCTGCGGCAACAAAATCATCTTCGATTGACAGGTCGTCTTTATCAGCACTCATGAGTCGCTCCAAGCCAAGGGGCCGTTGGCCGTCCTTATAACCAGAAAGCTGACGCTGGTAAAAAAGATTTTTTCAATCGCCCAGGGTGGTTTTTAACTATCGGCTCAATCGTCAGACGTCTTGTGCTTGTATTCGCACAGGTCTTCGATTCGGCAGCTCCCACAGCGGGGCTTTCGCGCCTGGCATACATAGCGCCCATGAAGGATGAGCCAGTGGTGGGCATCGAGCAGGTAGGGCTTGGGCACGAACTTGATCAGCTTCTTCTCGACTTCCAGCACGGTTTTACCGGGCGCGATACCGGTGCGGTTACTGACCCGGAAAATATGCGTGTCTACCGCCATGGTCGGCTGCCGGAACGCCGTGTTGAGGACCACGTTGGCCGTTTTGCGGCCCACACCGGGCAGTGCTTCCAGCGCTTCGCGGGTTTCAGGCACCTGGCTGCCATGGCGCTCGATCAAAAGCCGGCAGGCTTCGATCACATTCTTGGCTTTGCTGTTGTAGAGCCCGATGGTCTTGATGTATTCGCTCAGCCCTTCGACGCCCAGGGCGTAGATGGCCTCCGGGGTATTGGCGACCGGGAACAGCCGGGCGGTGGCCTTGTTGACGCCTACGTCGGTGGATTGCGCTGAAAGGGTCACGGCGACAAGCAACTCAAATGGCGTGGTGTAGGCCAGTTCCGTTTTCGGGTCAGGGTTGTCTTCGTGCAGCCTGCGAAAGATCTCCAGGCGTTTTGCGGCATTCATGGACTCAGGGCTTTCCTTGAAGACGTGGGTGGGCAGGGCCCGGACGCAGGTGATTGTACAGGGCCAACAGCAGTCCGAGCAGTAGCAGTGCGCCCGGGGCAAGGCTGGCAAGGTGCACGCCCAGCACTTCGCCCAGCCCTTGGCGACAGGCGCCGAGCACAAGGTATGCAGCCAGCAGGCCACCCAGCTGCAGCAGCAATGATCGCCAACGGCCTGCTTCCGGCAGCAGCCGGTCCATTGCCAGGCACGTCAGGCACAACAGTGCGGGGTACGGGCCCAGGACCAGCGCCATGGGCAGCAGCCAGGCACGCAGGGCCAATTGCAGGCAACTGGCCAGGCCAGCGAGTATGAGCAGGCTTGCCAGTACGTAGGCCGCCCCATGCAGGCGGTTGCGCAATGGCATCAGCAAGGCTTGATGCAGGCTAACCATCAACACCGCGCACCCGCCCATGACAGCCGCCATGGGCAGCGTTTGCGTCGTCCCTAACAGCGGGGCGAGGGCGGCGACCAGCACGTAGTCCCTATTCATGGGGTGGGCCCTCGAGGAGCGCGCGACGATGCTTATCGAAATAGCGCAGGGCATCTTGCAGCGCCTCGATCACTGCCCGCGAGGTGACTGTTGCGCCTGCCAATTGGTCGAAGTCGCCCTGGTCACGCTTCAGTGCCCAGTGATCACCCAGGCTGCGATTGGCAAACTGCGTCAGCCAGTGCAGCTGCGGGTCGGCAAGGCGCCCGCCGAGCCCGGGGCTTTCCTGCTGCTCGACCACCTGGCTGCCCAGCAGGCGCCCGTCGGGCGTGATGGCGATGGTCAAGATGATCGGCCCAGCATAGCCCTGGGCCTGGGTGATCAGGACGACCGCCGCAGGCGTGCCCGCCAGCGTTGCCCGGTAGGCCGACACGATGCGGCTGTGCGCAAGTTGTGCGTCGGGCGTTGGCAGGGGGGTATCCAATGGGTGATTGTCGTAACTGGCCTCGGGGAGCACTGCCAGCCGCTGGCGGCTCTGCAGCTGTTTTTCAGCTTGGCCAATGGTGGGCGTGGTCCACGAGCGCCAGATCAGCGTCGTCGACAAGGCCAACGCCGCTGTCGCCAGCAACACTGCCGCCTGCGCGAGGCGCTTCATCGGGCAGCCTCTTGGCGGCGCAAGGCCAGCCGTTCAAGGCTGGGGACCATGAAGTTCATCAGCAGGATGGCGAACGCCGTGCCATCGGGGTAGCTGCCCCAGGTGCGGATCAGGTAGATCAGCAGGCCTGTGCCAAAGCCGAACAGCAGCTTGGCCCACTCGCTTTTGGGGCTGGAGACAGGCTCGGTGGCAATGAAAAAAGCCGCCAGCATGGTCGACCCAGAGAACAGGTGCAGCAAGGGCGAACCGTTGGAATCGGAGCCTGAGCCGTTCCAGCCCAGCAGGCTGAACAACATCAGGCCAGCCAGCAAACCCACTGGCGCATGCCAGCTGAACACTTTGCGCTGAAGCAGAAACAACCCGCCCAGCAGAAACGCCAAGTTGACCCATTCGCTGCCGCGCCCACCGATGCTGCCGAACCCGGGGTGGCTGGCGAACAGTTCATCGATGGTCAGGCTGCGGTTGTGGCGCAGGCCGTCGAGTATTGTCGGTTGTGCCCAGGCATCAATGTGCTCGCCGCCGCCCACTACCTGCTGCAGGCTCTCGAGCAACCCCGGCGCGTGCCCTGGCCAATGGTTCATCTGCAACGGGAAACTCAGCAGTACGAAGGCGTAGCCCACCATGGCTGGGTTGAACAGGTTGCGGCCGACACCGCCGAAGGCCTGTTTGCCAACCCCGATCGCCACCCCAGCGGCGACCATGGGCAGCCACCAAGGGGCCAGCGCAGGAAGGGCGGCCGCCAGCAGCACCGCAGTGACCAGCGCACTGCCGTCGCTCAGCGTCGCACCTACAGGTTGGCCGCGCAGGGCCAATAGCAGCGCTTCGCAGAGCAACGCTGCACTGGCACACAGCAGCAGGTTGCACAGCAGCCCCCAGCCCTGCACCCACAGCAGTGCTAGCAAACCGGGGGCACAGGCCAGTAGCACCAGGCCCATGCTGGTACGCAGGCGTGGGTCAGGCTTTGCCTTGGTCGGGGTCATTGCGCAAAAAGTCCGTTGAAACCGGAAAATGCCAAGGCCATGATGCCCGCACCGAGCAATTCGACTGGCAGGCCACGCAGGGCAACAGGTATGTCGGCATGGGCGCTGCGCTGGCGCAGGTCCGCGAACAGGGCCAGCGCAAGCCACAAGCCCACGCCGGCCAGCAGGCCTTTGCTTAGCGTCGCAAGCCAGGCCGTGCCAGCGCCTGCCTCCTCCAGCGCCAGCCCCAGCACAGCGACGTTGCTCAGCAGCACTGCAGGCAGGTCAGCCACAGGCCAGTCGGCACGTAGCCTGGCCAGTGCCCATGGCACGCCGTAGGTCAGCAATGCCAACCAGGGCAGCAACAGGAACAGGCTCAGGTCGTGGAGCTGCCAAGGGTCGAGCACCAGCCACCTGAACAGGTGAGCGCCGATCATGGCGAGTGCCACGGACAAGGCGCAGGCCAAGCCGAGCACATGCACGCGCAGCCACGATATTGGCTGTTGCTGCAGGCACAGGTGATTGATCAGGGTGGCGCTGATCAGGACCAGAACGTAGTCACTCATGACATGACGATAGCCGGGATTCGTATCGATTGTCCGGCATTCAGCGGGTGATAGAACAGCCCCGGCACAGAGGCCGGGGCTGGGGGCTTACTTGATGCGTTGGCCTGGCTTGGCGCCACTGTCCGGGCTGAGCAGGTAGATTTCTTCACCGCCAGGGCCGGCAGCCATGACCATGCCTTCCGACACGCCAAAGCGCATTTTCCGAGGCTTGAGGTTGGCGACCATCATGGTCAGGCGGCCTTCCAGCTTGGACGGGTCGGGGTAGGCCGACTTGATGCCGGAGAACACGTTGCGGCGTTCGTCACCGATGTCCAGCGTCAGTTGCAGCAGCTTGTCGGCACCGGGTACGGCCTCGGCCTTGACGATCAGGGCCACGCGCAGGTCGACGGCGGCAAAGGTATCGAATTCGATTTCCGCCGAGAGCGGGTCCTTGGCCAGTTCGCCATTGCCGGCCGGCGCCTGGGCTTCGGCGGCCAGTAGGTCTTCTTTGCTGGCAGCGACCATGGCTTCGACCTTGGCGGGTTCGATACGGCTCATCAGTGCCTTGAAGGCATTCAGGCTGTGGTTTTCCAGGCGCGACTGGTGGTCGTTCCAGGTCAGCGGCGCGACATTGAGGAAGGCCTCGGCGTCGGCAGCCAGCACCGGCAGTACCGGCTTGAGGAAGATCACCAACTGGCGGAACAGGTTGATGCCTTGGGCGCAAATGGCCTGGACTTCGTCCTGCTTGCCTTCCTGCTTGGCCAGCGACCAAGGCGCTTTGTCGGCGATCCAGGCGTTGGCACGGTCGGCCAGGGCCATGATTTCGCGCATCGCGCGGGCGAAGTCACGGCTCTCATAGGCTTCGGCGATGGACGGCGCAGCTGCCAGGAAGGCTTCGGTCAGCTCGGGTGCGGCATCACCGGCCACCATCACGCCGTCGTTGCCTTTGTGAATGAAGCCTGCGCAACGGCTGGCGATGTTGACCACCTTGCCGACCAGGTCGGAGTTGACCTTCTGCACGAAGTCTTCCAGGTTCAGGTCCAGGTCATCGACGCCACGGCCCAGCTTGGCCGCGTAGTAGTAACGCAGGTATTCCGGCTGCAGGTGATCCAGGTAGGTACGGGCCTTGATGAAGGTGCCGCGCGACTTGGACATCTTGGCGCCGTTGACGGTCAGGTAGCCGTGCACGTTGACCGCAGTTGGCTTGCGGAAGCCCGCGCCTTCGAGCATCGCTGGCCAGAACAGGGCGTGGAAGTTGACGATGTCCTTGCCGATGAAGTGGTACAGCTCGGCGCTGGAGTCTTCCTTCCAGAAAGCATCGAAATCCAGCTCTGGGCGGCGCGCGCAGAGGTTCTTGAAGCTGGCCATGTAGCCGATTGGCGCGTCCAGCCAGACGTAGAAATATTTGCCCGGCTCGCCCGGGATCTCGAAGCCGAAATACGGCGCATCGCGGGAGATGTCCCACTCTTGCAGGCCCGAGTCCAGCCATTCGGCGAGCTTGTTGGCGACGGCATCCTGCAAGGTGCCGCTACGGGTCCACTGCTGCAGCATGGCCTGGAAATCAGGCAGCTTGAAGAAGAAGTGCTGGGAGTCACGCAGTACCGGGGTGGCACCGGAGATGGCCGACTTGGGGTTCTTCAGCTCGGTCGGGGCGTAGGTTGCGCCGCACTTCTCGCAGTTGTCGCCGTACTGGTCTTCGGCCGCGCACTTGGGGCAGGTGCCCTTGATGAAGCGGTCGGCCAGGAACATGCCCTTTTCGGGGTCGAAGTACTGGGTCACCGAACGGGTGGCAATGTGGCCGGCGTCACGCAGGCGCGTGTAGATCAGGCTGGACAGCTCGCGGTTTTCTTCGCTGTGGGTTGAGTGGAAGTTGTCGAAATCCACCAGGAAGTCAGCAAAGTCGCCGCTGTGCTCGGCCTGGACATTGGCAATCAACTGCTCGGGGGTGATGCCTTCCTTCTCGGCGCGCAGCATGATGGCCGAACCGTGGGCGTCATCGGCGCAGACATAAATGCACTGGTTGCCGCGTAGTTTCTGGAAGCGGACCCACATGTCTGTCTGGATGTACTCGAGCATATGGCCAAGGTGGATCGATCCATTGGCATAGGGCAGGGCGCTGGTGACGAGAATCTGACGTGGCTCGGACATGGTGGCTCGGCTACTTATCTGGCTACGGGGTAAAAATGAGGGTGATCGGCCACTATAAAGGGCTGGCGAAGATATTTCACCCCACAGACGCACCTGCTGACGATTGACGGGTTAGGATAGGCGCCTGTTTTACATTCAGTTTGCCAATGGGAGTCTCCATGAGTGCCGTCACCCGTGCCGCCGTCGAAGGCGTGCTTCGCCAGTACACCGACCCCTACCTGAACCAGGATCCGGTCAGCGCCGGCTGCGTGCGCGCCGTGGATATACAGGGCGGGCAGGTCAGTGTGCAGTTGCAACTGGGGTATGCCGCTGGGTTGTTCAAGAACGGTTGGGCCCAGGTGCTGCAGACCGCGATCGGCAACCTTGACGGCGTCAGCAGCGCCCAGGTGTCGATCGACTGCGTGGTCGCCGCGCACAAGGCCCAGGCCCAGGTGCCGGCCATGGCCAACGTCAAGAACATCATCGCCGTGGCCTCGGGCAAGGGGGGCGTCGGCAAGTCGACCACTGCTGCCAACCTGGCTTTGGCCCTGGCCCGTGAAGGCGCCCGGGTCGGCATTCTCGACGCGGATATCTATGGCCCTAGCCAGGGCGTGATGTTCGGCATCGCAGAAGGCACCCGGCCACAGATTCGCGATCAGAAGTGGTTCGTGCCGATCAAGGCGCACGGTGTAGAAGTCATGTCCATGGCGTTTCTCACCGACGACAACACGCCGATGGTGTGGCGCGGCCCGATGGTGTCGGGTGCGCTGTTGCAGTTGGTGACCCAGACCGCCTGGGATGACCTTGATTACCTGGTCATCGACATGCCGCCAGGCACCGGCGACATTCAGCTGACCCTGGCGCAGAAAGTGCCGGTGGCGGGCTCGGTGATCGTCACCACCCCGCAGGACCTCGCCCTGCTGGACGCCAAGAAGGGCGTGGAGATGTTCCGCAAGGTCAATATCCCGGTGCTGGGCGTGGTCGAGAACATGGCCGTGCACATCTGCTCCAACTGCGGCCATGCCGAGCACCTGTTCGGCGAAGGCGGCGGTGAGAAGCTGGCAGCCCAGTACGGTGTCGACCTGCTGGCCTCGCTGCCGTTGTCGATGCTGATCCGCGAACAGGCCGACAGTGGCAAGCCGACGGCAATTGCCGAGCCGGAAAGCCAGATCGCCATGGTGTATCAGGAGCTGGCCCGCCAGGTCGGTGCGCGGATCGTGCTGCAGGAAGCCGCAGCGCCGGCGATGCCGAGCATCACCATCAGCGAGGATTGACCTGAGAAACCCCCTCCTACAGGTACACCACAGGCCTGTAGGAGCGGGTTTACCCGCGAAGAAGCCAGCACCGGTTTCAGCCAGGCATAAAAAAACCCGCCAGAAGGCGGGTTTTTTTGAAAGCTAGAAAGCTGAGATCGACTTAGGCGATCTGAACTTCTTCAGCCTGCATGCCTTTCTGGCCGCGGGTAGCGACGAAAGTAACAGCCTGGCCTTCTTTCAGGGTCTTGAAGCCGTCAGCTTGGATGGCTTTGAAGTGCACGAACAGGTCGTCACCCGACTGAGGGGTGATGAAGCCGTAGCCTTTCTCGTCGTTGAACCACTTAACAACACCGTTTTGGCGATTGGACATGTTTCTGTCTCCTTGGACAAAGTTGATTACGGTCAGGAAAAACCCTGCCCGGGACTGAGTGCAAAGAGAGCAGAAAATTCAGATATGGGCCGATCAGGATCGTGCGTCAAACTAGAGATTCTCGGTGTCACGTGCAGCACAGTGGCGTCACCTTAACCCACTTTCCGCAACCTGCCAATGGCCAGAAGCCGCTTTACTGAAATTCAGATCGGTGGCAGCTGTAGGCCCCGCCTGGCGGGGATTGTAGCAAGAATGCAGGATGGAACTTTGAAGAGGGCGCTGGGACCGGTAAGATGCGCCTCACGATTTTCACCTCGCAACTCTTCAGGACACCCCCGCCATGAGCATCAAATCGGACAAGTGGATTCGCCGCATGGCGCAGGAACACGGCATGATCGAACCGTTCGTCGAGCGCCAGGTGCGCGGCGAGCACGACAGCCGAGTCATCTCTTTCGGCGTCTCCAGCTACGGCTACGACGTACGCTGCGCCGACGAATTCAAGGTGTTCACCAACATCAATTCGGCCACCGTCGACCCGAAAAACTTCGACGCCGGCAGCTTCGTCGACGTCAAGAGCGACGTCTGCATCATCCCGCCAAACTCCTTCGCCTTGGCCCGCACGGTGGAGTACTTCCGCATCCCACGCAACGTGCTGACCATCTGCCTGGGCAAAAGCACCTATGCGCGCTGCGGCATCATCGTCAACGTCACCCCGCTTGAACCCGAGTGGGAAGGCCATGTGACCCTGGAGTTCTCCAACACCACCACCTTGCCGGCAAAAATCTATGCCAACGAGGGCGTGGCCCAGATGCTCTTCCTCGAGTCCGACGAAGAGTGCGAAGTGTCGTACAAGGACCGCGGCGGCAAGTACCAGGGCCAGCGCGGCGTCACCCTGCCACGCACCTGAGCCGACGAGCGCGGGGAATTCCCCGCGCATTTGGTACTCCAACGGGTAACCTGCCGATGTGCATGATGCGTGTCGGCTCTCGTCAGGAGCTGCCTATGAAACTCCATCCCGCAATCAGTGCCAAGCTGGCTGGCCTGCAGCCTAACCAGGTCGGTATGTTGCCATGGTCACTGCTGGCGCACCCGCTGCCGATGCAGGCGGGCGGCGTGCCCCACCAGCCTGATCCCGATACTCCTCAACCACCGGAACCGGGCGAAACGCAGCCCATGGAGCCCGGTGAGCCAACCCTGCCCGACGAACCACCTCCCGCGCCCGTCGCCTGAGTGGGCGCTGCTTTAGAGCGCCCATACCCGCCCGGCGCCGGCCAGAAACACGCGGTTTTCGGCGTCGGGGTGCACGCGCCAGCCACCGGTGAATTCACCGAAGGCCGGTAGCAAGCTGATCGCGTCACCCATCAGGAAGCAGGGCAGGCGCAGACGTTGTCTGGCCCGCCCTTGCAACACGAACACCGGGTGGACGTGGCCCGCCAGCACTGGGTGCTGGGGGTGAACGACGGGTTCGTGCTGTAAGGCGAAAGGTGCCAGCAGCCAGGGTTCTTCGACCACCTCGATACCCAGCGCAGGCGGTGGGTCGCCCGCGTGGCGATCATGGTTGCCACGCACCAGCACGATGCGCAGTCCGGCGTGCCGTTCCCGCCATGTTTGCAGCTTGGCCAGCGTTGCCGGTGCGCGCGCGGTTTTGGCATGCAGGAAATCGCCCAGAATGATCAGCATCTGGCACTCATGGCTGGTCAGCAGTTGGTCCAAGCGCGCCAAGGTGGCCTCGGTGGTGCCCCGCGGCACGGGCTGATGCAGCGCGCGATAGCTGGCGGCTTTGCCAATATGCACATCCGCTACCAGCAGGGCCCGGCGGGCAGGCCAGTACAGCGCTTTGTCCGGCAGTAACCACAGGGTTTCGCCGCAGTGCTCGATGGCCAGGTGATCATTCATGCGTTGTTGCCCGCCACTTTTTCCAGGTCTGCCACCATCCGCGCAATGCGGTCTGCGAGTTTTTCTGTGCTCAAGGTTTCGCGCATGCCTTCCACCAGCAAGGTAAAGGCCAGCGGCCCTGGGCGGCGTAATTCACGCAGGTCCAGCTGCAGTTGGCCCAGCTTCGCCAACTGCCGGTGCAGCCGCTCTATTTCCAGTTCTTCGTGCAATACTTCGTCCCGTGCCTGGCCCAGCAGCAGGTTGTCGGCATCGTGCTTGCGAAACACCTCGTAGAACAGCCCACTCGAAGCCTGGATCTGCCGGGTGCTCTTTTGCGCCGCCGGGTAGCCGCCAAACACCAGGCCGGCGATCTGGGCGATCTCGCGAAAGCGCCTTAGCGCCATCTCGCCTGCGTTCAGGCTGGCCAGTACATCCTCCAGCAGGTGCTCGGTCGAGAGCGCGCTGGGCAAATGCCTGGCCCAGTCCACGGCGCTTGGGCTGAGCAACTCAAAGCCATAGTCACTGACCGCAATTGAGACTGAAAGCGGTTGCACCTGGCTGACCCGCCAGGCAATCAGGTTGGCCAAGCCGAGGTTGGCCATGCGCCCGGCGAACGGGTACAGAAAAAGGTGCGAGCCTTGGCGTGATTTTAACGTTTCGGCCAACAGCGTGCGGGTAGTCGGCAGTGCAGACCAGCTTGCCTGCAAGGCCAGCAATGGGCGCACGGCGCGCATTTCCGGGCCTTCGTAACGCTGGTGGGCGGCGGCATCGAGTTGTTCGACCAGGGCATCGGCCAGTTCGCTGGACAGCGGCATGCGCCCGCCATTCCAGCGGGCCACAGCGGCCTTG
Source organism: Pseudomonas sp. LAIL14HWK12:I10 (assembly GCF_900184205.1). Taxonomy (NCBI): domain Bacteria; kingdom Pseudomonadati; phylum Pseudomonadota; class Gammaproteobacteria; order Pseudomonadales; family Pseudomonadaceae; genus Pseudomonas; species Pseudomonas sp. LAIL14HWK12:I10. The sequence continues at coordinate 261,532 of NZ_FXWU01000009.1, forward strand.
CGCGAGGTGCTGCGGCGGACGTAAGCGGTCATGTTCTCGACGCGCACCAGTTCCAGCACGCGCCCTGCGAAGACCAGGCTATCACCAGGCCGCAGGCGGGCGATGAACGCTTCCTCGACACTGCCCAGCGACTTGCCACCGCCGCCTTTGCTCCAGTACTTGAGCTGCAGGCTAGCCTCGCTGACGATGGTGCCGATGCCCATGCGGTGGCGCCGTGCCAGGCGCTCGCTGGCAACCCGCCAGACCCCGTCGGCGTGGGGCTCGACACGCTGGTAGTCAGGGTAGGCGCTGAGCGAGTTGCCGCCGTGGCAGACGAAGTCCAGCGCCCACTGCCACTGGCTGTCGCGCAACGCGCGGAAGGCCCAGGTGCTGCGTACCTCGGCCAGCAACTGCTCGGGGCGAAAGCCACTGCCCATGGCCATGCTGACCAGGTGTTGCACCAGCACATCCATGCACAGCTGTGGTGAGCGCCGGGCCTCGATCTGCCCGGCGAGCAGGGCATGCCGGGCGGCAGCGGCCTCCACCAGTTCCAGGCTGTGGGTGGGCACTAAGGTTACCCGCGAGGGGCGCCCCGGTGCGTGCCCGGAGCGACCGGCGCGCTGCATCAGGCGGGCGATGCCTTTGGCCGAGCCGATCTGCAGCACCCGCTCCACCGGCAGGAAATCCACGCCCAGGTCCAGGCTGGAGGTGCAGATGACGGCTTTAAGCGTACCTTGCTTCAAGTTTCGCTCGACCCAGTCGCGGGTGTCGCGGGACAATGAAGCGTGGTGCAGGGCGATCAGGCCGGCCCAGTCGGGGCGTGCCTCGAGCAGCGCCTGGTACCACAGTTCGGCCTGGGCGCGGGTGTTGGTGAAGACCAGGCTGCTGGCGCTGCTGTCGAGCTCCCGGCTGACCTGATCGAGCATCTTCAAGCCCATGTGCCCTGCCCAGGGGAACCGCTCGATCGCGTCGGGCAGCAGGGTATCGACCTGCAGTTGCTTGTCTTGCCGGCCTTGCACCAGCAACCCATCGCCTGGCAACAGCACGTCGCGTGCGTGCTGCAGGTTGCCGAGGGTGGCCGAGAGGCCCCAGGTCAGCAGCGGCGGGTGCCAGTGGCGCAGGCGTGCCAGGGCCAGTTGCAATTGCACGCCACGCTTGTTACCCAGCAGCTCATGCCATTCATCCACCACCACCAGGCGCAGGTTGGCGAAGTCGTCACGGGCCTGTGCCCGGGTCAGCAGCAGGGTCAGGCTCTCGGGGGTAGTAATCAACACGCTGGGCAGGCGCCGGGCCTGTCGCGCGCGTTCGGCGCTGCCAGTGTCGCCACTGCGCACGCCCACGCTCCAGTTCAGGCCCAGCTCATCGAGCGGCGCTTGCAAGGCACGCGCGGTGTCGGCGGCCAAGGCGCGCATGGGCGTCACCCACAGCACCTGCAAGGGGGCCGGCTGGCGGGCTGAGCTGGCAACGGCGAACGCGCGCAGGGCCGCCAGCCAGACGGCGTAGGTTTTGCCGGCGCCGGTACTGGCGTGCAACAGCCCGGACTCGCCGCGTTCGACGGCCGCCCAGACACGGCGCTGAAAGGCGAAGGGTTTCCAGCCGCGCAGGGCGAACCAGGCGTTGGCGAGGTCGGTGGAGGCGGCCATGGGGCGGGTGATCCTTCGAAGGCTGTGCTTCTACTGACCGCCCGCCAGGGGCATTGGTTTTACCGGATCAGTTCCCCAGCAGGTAGCCGCTGCGGCACACCTGCTCGCCCGCCACATGGGCGATGACCATGCCTGCCGTCGCCATGCGGCGCACGCTACGGGCGTACAGCAGGCCGGGTTGGCTGTTGCGCACCGCAGTCACCCGGTCGTTGAGCGGGTCGATAACTTCGGCGATCAAGTGGTCGGCTTGCAGGTGCTGGCCTGGGCGCGCGTGGTACACCAGCAAACCGCCAAGCGGCGTCGACACGGGTTCTACGGCCGCCAGGGGCGTGGCCGCGCGGGGCAGTGGAGGAAGGGGGGCGCAGGTGCCTTCGATGACGCCGTTGTGGGTCAGGAAGTCGAGGATCGCCTGGCAGTCTTTGCCGGCCAGGTCATGGCTCACATCCGCCTGGCCGCGCAATTCGACAGTGACCGAGCAACAGCCCAGCGGAATCGGGAAGCGCTTGCCAAAGCGTTGCTGCAACTGCCACCAGACCAGGCTGAAGCATTCATCGAACGATTGGCCGCCTGAGTCAGTGGCCAGCAGGCTCGCCTGGGCGCCCAGGTAGCGGGCCAGTGGCTCGATCTGTGGCCAGGCATCGGGCGTCGTGTACAGGTGCTCGACGGCTTCGAAGTCGCAGTGCAGGTCGAGTATCAGGTCGGCGTCGCAGGCCAGGCGCTGCAAGATCAGGCGTTGGGCCTGGAGTGGGGTGCGTGCGGGGTGGGCGTCTAGCCCGCGGCGCAGGTATTCGCGGATCAAGGCGACGTTGTGTGCGGCGTCCTGAGTCAGGTGCTCTTCGATCTGATCGCCGATGGAATCGGACAGGTCGACGAAGTTGCGATTGAAATTCTCGCCACTCTGCAGTTCGAAGCGCCCCAACGGAGCGTCCAGCAGCACCTGTTCGAGACCGACCGGGTTGGCCACCGGCACCAGGATGATTTCCCGCTGCAGACGGCCCTGTTGTTCCAGTTCGGCCAGCCTGCGCTTGAGGTGCCAGGCCACCAGCATACCGGGCAGTTCGTCGGCATGCAGCGAGGCCTGGATGTACACCTTGCCGCCACCGCGTGGGCCAAAGTGAAAGCTGTGCAGTTGGCGTGAAATGCCCGGTACGGGAGAAAGCAGGTCGTGGGTCGAATGGTGCATGGTAGTCCTGGCTACGTGGCGAATACGGTCTGCGACACGGGTCGGCACAAAGATAGAAGCATAATTTTTGCGTCTGCGCCTGTGCGAATTAGGCACTGTCAGATCAGCAGTGCCTGCAGTGTCGCGAGGTCGTCGGCTTCTTCGACCGGTTTGTCCAGGCGCCAGCGCAGCATGCGTGGAAAGCGCACGGCGATGCCGCTTTTATGGCGTTTGGACAGGGCAATGCCTTCGAAACCCAGTTCGAACACCAAGGTCGGGGTCACGCTGCGCACCGGGCCGAACGTTTCCACTGTGGTTTTGCGGATGATCGCGTCAACCTTGCGCATCTCTTCGTCGCTCAGCCCTGAGTACGCCTTGGCGAAGGGCACCAATGCTCGCCCGGCCGTGCCGGGGGGCGCGTCCCAGACGGCGAAGGTGTAGTCGCTGTAGAGGCTGGCGCGGCGGCCGTGGCCACGCTGGGCGTAGATCAACACGGCATCGACGCTGAACGGGTCGATTTTCCACTTCCACCAGGTGCCCATGTCTTTGGTGCGACCCACGCCATACAAGGCCTCGCGCTGCTTGAGCATCAGGCCTTCCACGCCCAGGCTGCGCGACTGCTCGCGCTGTTCGGCCAGCTCGGCCCAGGTTTGCCCTTCGAGCAAGGGCGACAGCAGCACAGGCGCTAGCGGGTAATCTGCCACCAGGCGTTGCAACTGTTGACGACGTACGTGCTGCGCCTGGTTGCGCCAATCCTCGCCCTGCCATTCCAATAGGTCATAGGCCTGCAGCACCACGGGCGCGTCGGCCAGCAGCTTCTTGCCCAGGGTCTTGCGGCCCAGGCGTTGTTGCAACAGGGCGAAGGGTTGCACGGCCAGGGCATCGTCCGTGGCCCCTGGTTTCCACACCAGGATCTCGCCATCGAGCACAACGCCGTCCGGCAGTGTTTGCGCCAGGCTGTGCAGCTCGGGGAAGCGATCGGTGACGAGCTCTTCGCCACGCGACCAGACCCACAGCTGGCCGTCGCGCTTGACCACCTGTGCGCGGATGCCATCCCACTTCCATTCGATCTGCCAGTCGCTCGGCGGGCCGAGTTGCGCATCAAATTGCTCGACGGGCGCCTGCAGCGGGTGGGCCAGAAAAAAAGGATAGGGCTGACCGCCACGCTGGCGGTGTTCATCCGCCGACTCGGCAGCGATCAACTGCTGGTAACTGGCGGCGGTAGGGCGGTGGCTGATGTCGGTGTAGCCGACCAGGCGCTGGGCCACGCGCTTGGCGTCCAGGCCGGCCAGTTGCGCCAGGGCGCGAGTGACCAATAGCTTGGACACACCGACGCGAAAGCTGCCGGTGATCAGCTTCAGGCACAGCATCAGGCTTGGCCGGTCGAGCTGCGCCCAGAGCGGCGGCAGGCGCTGGTGGATCACGTCGGGCGGCAGGCCTCGAAGGGGCAGCAGGTGTGTCTCGACCCAGTGGGCCAACCCCTCGTCGCTGCCATGGCTGTTCTCGGGCAGCAGCAACGAGATCGTTTCGGCCAGGTCGCCCACGGCTTGATAGCTCTCTTCGAACAGCCATTCAGGCAGTTCTGCCAGCTCAGTCGCCAGTTCGCGCAGCACACGGGTTGGCACCAGTTGCCGCGGGCGGCCGCCGGCGAGGAAGTACACGGCCCAGGCCGCATCCTCGGCAGGCGCCTGGGCAAAGTAGTCGCGCAAGGCGTCGAGCTTGGCGTTGCTGGAGGTGGTCGCGTCCAGGCGCAGGTACAGTGCGGCGAAGGCTTTCATGCCTCGGGCTCCGAGGTCGCGGGCTCGTCTTCGTCGCCGTATTCGGTGGCGAAGGCGCGAGCATCCAGGCCCTGTTCGTTCAAGTAGCGCACCAGCACGTTAACCGAGCCATGGGTGACCATCACGCGCTCAGCGCCGGTCTGGCCAATGGCCCACAGCAGGCCCGGCCAGTCGGCGTGGTCCGACAGTACGAAGCCGCGGTCGACGCCACGCCGCCGGCGTGTGCCGCGCAACAGCATCCAGCCGCTGGCGAAGGCATCGCTGTAATCGCCGAAGCGCCGCATCCAGCTACTGCCCCCGGCAGAGGGCGGGGCCAGGACCAAGGCTTGGCGCATTAATGGGTCGTTGCGCGGGATGTCGCCGGCATAGCGGGTTTCCGGCAGGTGCACGCCAGCTTCGCGGTACACCCGGTTCAACGGCTCGACCGCGCCGTGTACCAGAATCGGCCCGATGCTCGCGTCCAGCCCGTGGAGAATGCGCTGCGCTTTGCCGAAGGCGTAGCAGAACAACACGCTGGCCTTGCCCTGTGCGCAATTGGCGCGCCACCAGGCGTTGATACCGGCGAACACCTGAGGCTGGCGGGGCCAGCGGTAGATAGGCAGGCCGAAGGTCGACTCGGTGATGAAGGTGTGGCAACGCACTGGCTCGAACGGGGCGCAGGTGCCATCGGGTTCGACTTTGTAGTCGCCCGAAGCGACCCAAACCTGGCCTTGGTATTCCAGGCGTACTTGCGCCGAGCCCAGCACATGGCCGGCGGGGTGCAAGCTGAGGGTGACACCGTGGTGGAGGATGCGCTCGCCGTAGGCCAAGGTTTGCAGGTTGATGTCCTGGCCCAGTCGGCTGCGCAGGATGCCCGCGCCGGGCGCGGCGGTCAGGTAATGGTTATTGCCGGTGCGGGCGTGGTCGACGTGGCCGTGGGTGATGATGGCACGGTCCACCGGCCGCCAAGGGTCGATGTAGAAATCACCGGGCGGGCAGTACAGGCCTTCGGGGCGGGCGATAACGAGGTCCATGGCACGGGCGCCGGTGGTGGGTTACCAGTTAGGAGCGCGGTGGGTGATGGGAAGTTCGAGTGAGTTCGTCGTGGGGGCTGTGGCGCCTGTGATATCGGGCGCCGCCCGTGCGGCGCTTCGCAGCACAAGGCTGCTCCTACATTTTTCCGGTTCCGCCAAGAAGGTCGCGCGCCCATGTCACAGGAATAATTGGCCCGAAACAGATGTAGGAGCAGCCTTGTGCTGCGAAGCGCCGCGCGGGCGGCGCTCGATCTCACAGGCGCTACAAGGGAGGCGTGATGCACTCACGGCATCACACCATCCCCTTTACCGACCCGGTACCAAGGTCAGCCGCTGGCTCCCGTAGGCCCGCCCAAAGTTCTGCTGTTGCAGCGGCAGGCTCATGAAGCGCCCCTTGAACCAGGCATCCAACCCGTCGCTGTAGTGCGGGCTTGCCGCGTTACCGGACTGGCCGCTGCTGGTCAGCACCTGCAACGGTTCGGCCTGGCCGAAATCGACGACCATGCGTGCCGATGCTGGCAGGCGGGTGTCGAAGTCACTGCCCCAGGCGTAGGGTGTGAGGGCCAGGGTACTAAAGTCGCCGCCGGCAGCCAGCGGTGAACGGCTGAGGGCATCACCCAGGCCATGGTAGGCCGGTGCCGGCCAGCGGTACTGGTGCAGCTTGCCCCACTGCCAAGCGCGGCGGTCGGCGCCGAGTTGCGCAGTGCCGGCATCCACCGCAGCGGCCAGGCTGCGGGCGAGAATCACCGGTTTGTCTTCTTTCTGCGGGGTGCTGCGGTCATCCCAGAACGGGCTGTCCTCGCGGCCCAGCAGGTGATCGGCCTGTGCCGAGTAGGAGAGCCGCGCATTGCTGACGAAGGCCTGCCAGGCAGGGCTGGATTCTGGCCCGAGGTCGTCGAGGAAGGTTTCGCGGGCGAAGGCCTGAAGGAACAGCTCGTACAGCGCGGCATCTGCCGACACCGGGCTCAGCCGGCCATCGAATGCCTTGAGCCGGGCCAAGGCGTCGCGGGCCTTATCACGCTGTGCAGGTGGCAGGGCATCGATGGCTTGCTTGAGCGGTTGAGCCATACCCGGTGCGTCGAACATCTGCTTGAGCTTGTCGGCCAGCAGGGTGACTTGATCGTTTTGCAGGGCCATCAGGCTGCGGCTGTCGTGACGGCCGTTGCCTGCCAACTGAGCCAGGCGCTCGGCGCGCTCGGGGTAGTACCAGGTGTTGGACAACTGCATGCCGTAGCCGCGCGGCAGGCTGCGCTGGTTGGCGTGGCCGATCCAGCCAGCCGGCGGGTCCTGATCGTAAGGGTGCAGCATCGGGTCAGCGTAGCCGTCCCAGTCGTAACGGCCGTCCCAGCCGGGCGAAGGCAGCAGGCCCTGGCCTTCGCGGCGGTTAGGGTAGCGCCCGCTGACTTGCCAGCCGATGTGCTCTGGCTCGGCGAAGACGAAGTTGAGCGCCGCGGCGGCGACTTCGCGGGTGCTGTCGAATGCCCGTTCGACGGTCTTGGCGCGGGTCAGGTCGAACAGCGCGTCGAGGCTGCGGTCGCCCTTGAATTGAGGCAGGTTCAGGGCCAGGCCCAGGCTGGCACTTGCCGGCTGGGCAAGCAGGGTGCCGTGGCGCGTGTCGTACATGACCTCGCGCAGCGGGCGTTGGCCACGCACGAAGAAGGTTTCGCTGCGTGCCCGTGCTGGCAGCCATTTGCCGTCGGCCAGGTAGCTCAGCTGGTTGCCTTGGCGGCGCAGTTGCTCCAGGTACAGGTCCTGGTTGTCGGCCATCACGGCGCTGCTGCTCCAGGCGATCTTGCCGTTGTAGCCGGCCAGCACAATCGGCAGGCCCGGCAGCGACAGGCCGGCGACCTGGTACTTGCCAGTGTGGATCTGCACCGGGCTTAGCGCCCAGGCGGCCTGGCTGTCGCTGGCCAGCAGGCTCTTGCCGCTGCGGCTGCGTTGGCCTGCCAAGGCCAGGTTGGCCGAGCCTGGGCTACCGAGCAGGTCGAGGTCGGCGAGCTTTTGGCTGGCTGCCGCCAGGGCGGGCAAGCCGGGTAGCTGGCTGGCGAGGTTGAGGCCCTTGAGCTTGTCCACTTCGCTGTCGGCCAACGGTTCGTCCGGTGCGCCGGGCAGCAGCCAGGCCAGCTTGTCGCTGCCGACCTTCTGCGCCAGGGTCAGGGCGCTGAGTTCTTCTTGCAGGTTCACCGATTGGCTGAAGGCGTACAGGCTGAAGATCAGCGCCGAGTCTTCTGGCTTCCAGTACTCAGGGCGATGGCCGCTGCTGGCCAGGCTGGCGGGCAGCTTGTCGCGGTAGCGGAACAGGTAGGCGTTGACGCCGCGGGCGTAGACCTCGAAGAAGCGCTTGAGCCGTGGCGAGGCGTCGGCGTATTGCTGGGCGGCGCTTTGCTTGAGGTTGGCGGCGCGCATCAGGCGGTCGATGTCGAGGGCATCGCTGCCGGCAAGTTCGGCCAGGCGGCCTTGGGCGAGCAGGCGCATGGCGACCATCTGCTCGATACGATCCCCGGCGTGTACGTAACCGAGGCTGAACAGCGCGTCATGGAAGTTGCCGCTCTCGATCAACGGCGCGCCCATGGCATTACGCCGTACCGAGACGTTTTGTGCCAGGCCTTTGAGCGGCTGTACGCCGGTGGTCGGTGGCACGCTGTCCTGGTAGCCGCCCATCTGGCAACCGGCGAGTCCGAGCATGCCGAGCAGCGTGGCAGCGGTCGTGAACCGCGGGCGGAAGGGAGGAAAGGCGGGGGCGGCCATGACAAGGCTCCTGCAAGGCGTGGCGGGGGTTTGGAAGGCGCTAAGGTAGTGAGCACGCAGGCGCGGTGCAAGGTGCTTAGGCGGTTTATTTACGAATGGTATGTGGGAGGGGCGGGCAGGTGTAGGGCTTTAGTGATGTGGTGTTCTCAAGAACGAGCGCCGCCCGCGCGGCGCATCGCGAGCAACGCTCGCTCCTACGTTTGTTTCGGGCCAATTTTTCCTGTGGCATTGGCGCGCGGCCCCTTGGCGCCTGACACGATATCGAGTCGAACAAACAAGGCGGTCGCGCGCCTCTCTCACAGGCTTTACTGGCCCGAAACAAACGTAGGAGCGAGCGTTGCTCGCGATGCGCCGCGCGGGCGGCGCTCGATCTTGAGAGCATCACATCACTCAAGCCCTACACCCAGGCCCTCAGTACAACGTGCCGATCAAGCGCCGTGGCACTTCTTGAACTTCTTCTCGCTGCCGCAAGGGCAAGGATCGTTGCGGCCAACGTCCTTCAGGGCGTTACGAACAGGTTCCTGATGGCCGTGGTTGCAGTGCGGGCCGTGCACATGGCCATGGTCGTGATCGTGGTGGTGATCATGATCGTGGTTGCAGTCAGGGCCATGAACATGAGGTTGCTGGGTCATTGCAAAGTTACTCCGGTATGAAATCACCGGGGATTATCTCACCACTGCGCGACAAGTGCAGGTCCCGGTGGAACAGCAACCCGGTGGCCAGCTCGCCCTGCAAGGTGTAATGCAGCGGTTGCTCGCTTTTAAGCAGCTTGGCCAGCGGCTTGAGGTGCTGCCACAGGTTGGTCCGCGCGGTGATCTTGAAGGTGCGCCGGGCATGGCCGCCGACGCTGCGCCACACACTGGTCTCATCCTGCACCAGCAGCAGGTCGTTGAGCCGTATCGAATACGCCAGGCTGCGGATGAACAAGCGGCTGTCATTCGGGTTGTCGACGCGCAGGTGCAGCACGAACTCCTGCTCAAGCAGCCTGGCCTTGACCGTTTCGACCCTGACCAGGTGCACCTCAGGTTCGCGCCAGTCGTCGCCGCCCCAGCTGGCGCAGCCCGCCAGCAGTGCCAACAGGGCGCCGAGCAGCAGTACGCGGGCCTGGGCGATCATGCTCAGCTGGCCACGTAACTGGCGCAGCATTTCTTGAACTTCTGACCGCTGGCGCAGGGGCAAGGGTCGTTGCGCCCGGCCTTCAGCCCGACCGTGGGGTCGATGAAGTACCAGCGCCCCTCATGCTGGACGAACGCCGAGCGCTCGCGGTGCTGGTGATCGCCGTCCTCATCGTGCCAGCGCGCGGTGAAGGTGACAAAACCGTGCTCGGGTTGGCCGCCCAGCACCTCGGCGCTTTCCACCTCCAGCCCCAACCAGGTGCTCTGGGCGCTCCAGCTGGCCATGGCGGCGCGGTCCAACGCCGCTTGTTGAGCCGGCAGGGTGGTGTTCACCAGGTAGTCGATCAGGCCCAGCACGTAAGCGCTGTAGCGCGAGCGCATCAGCGTCTGGGCATCCGGCGCCGGGGTTCCGGCATGGTAGTGCCCGCAGCAGGCGTCGAGCAGGTTGCCACTGCCGCAAGGGCAGACCGAGACACTCATCATCACCACCAGTACTTTCCAAAATTTTCAGGGTTGGCCCAGAATCGCGCATTGAGCCAGTCCGGGACTTGCTTGTAGTCATGTAGATCATAGGTGAAGAGGCTCAACACCTGCCCTTCACGACGGAATTTTTCGCTGGCAGACAAGGCCAGGGCGAAAAAGTCGGTGTCTTGCCAACCGCAGGCCGAGAGGTCGGCCAGCACCGCAACCCGGCTGGCATTAAGGTTACGAATGCCGCCCAGCAGTTCCAGGCCGGTACGCTTGGGCAGGTGCTCCAGGCAGTCCACCAGCACCGCCAAGTCGAAGCGTTGACCGGCAAGGTCTGCCGGCAATGGGCCGGGTGCAGTCGTTGCGATGGCCACCTGCGGGTGTGCCTCGGCAAAGGCGTCCAGTGCGGGGAAGCGCGTGCCTACCAGCAACAGGCGTTGAGGGGTAAAACGCTCGAGCAGGGCCGCCAAGGCCTGCTGGGGCGTGCGCTGGGAAAAACCGTCGGTCATTGCCAATCCTCGTTCAAGTCATCCAAGACTAACGGGCCGCGGCGCCTGGGCAAAGCGGCATGTGACCGCGTCGTGGCTTATTGCTGGCAGGGATGGATTGCGCGGTCTTTACTCCCAGAGATCGGCCTTATGCCGATTCCCCTAGGAGAAGCAACGAAAATGAGCATAGTACGCACAGCGATACCCCTGGTACTGCTCACCAGTGTGTTGACTGGTTGTGCAGGTTTGCAAAAAACCGACTGGCCGAAGTGTGCTGCCGTCGGGGGCGTAGGCGGCGCCGCCTTGGGTGCCATCGAGAGTTCCAGCTGGGCTGGCTGGGGCGCGTTGTTGGGCGGTGGCCTGGCGGCGGGCTATTGCTGGGCCCATGGCGATGGCGACGAGGATGGTGACGGCGTGCCGGACAGCCGTGACAAGTGCCCCGGCACCCCACGCGGTGTGCAGGTCGATGCCAATGGCTGCCCGCCAGAACCGGTCGCGGTGGTCGAGGAAGTCGTGGTGCAGAAGGAAGAAGTCATCGTCATCCGCGATGTGCACTTCGAGTTCGACTCTGCGCGTCTGACCGCCAAGGATAAAGAGCGGCTGAACACCATCGCCACCCGCCTCAAACAGGAAGCACCGAGTGCCCGCCTGAGTGTCAGCGGCCATACCGACAGCGTGGGTTCTGACACCTACAACCAGAAACTGTCCGAGCGCCGTGCCCATTCGGTGACCGATTACCTGGTCGAGAGCGGTGTGCCGCGCAGCAGCTTCGTCTCGATAGTGGGTGCCGGTGAAACCCAGCCAGTGGCTGACAACGCCACGGCCGATGGGCGCGCCATGAACCGTCGCACCGAGATCAAGATCCAGCGGTGACGGCCAGCACCAGCGTCCGCGCCTGGAGCAGTGGCGCGGGCGCAGGCTGCTGGGCAGTTCGATCCGACAAGCGTCACTGCAGGGCCTCTGGCGCACGCCTTGGCATTACAGGTACTGTTGGTCGTACGGCTGGCTCGAACGGGCCGCTTCGACATAACAATAAATGTAGAGGGGCGGGGCTATGAAGTTCATCCTGGGCCTGGGCAAGGTCCTGACCGTTATCTTCTGGGGCGTGGCGCTGTTCAATCTGTTGATGCCGCAACCCTTGCCATTCAATCTTCTGATCAACGCGGCAGGCATTGTCTTGCTGAGCCTGCATGTGCTCGAGGTGTTGTTCTTCAACGCCAGCCTGCGTGGGCGCAGCCACCGTTGGTTCGACCGCTTGCAGATCCTGCTGACGGGGATCTTCCATGTCATGTCCATTCCTCGTGCGCAGGAGGCGCCGCGCAATGCGTAATCTGATGTTGCTGGCGGTGTTGGCCGCGCCCTTGGCCCAGGCCGAAAGCCTTGAAGTGGCTTCAAATTCCATGCTGCGCTTGCCCGACAAGTCGGCCAGCGTGCACCTTGAGTCCCTGCGCGTAGCCGACTCGGCGACGCTGCTTTTACCTGCCACGCTCACCGAGTTGAATGTCGATCACCTGCAACTGGGGCGTGAGGCGCGTATCGCCATTGCCCCCGCTGACCACCCGCTGCGCATTGAAGCACGCAGTGCCCGGCTGGGTGAGGGCAGCGAAATCAGTGCCCCGGGTGCGCCAGGCACCTACCAGCGTGCGGCCCGTTCCGGGCGAAGCCTGGACTTGAAGCTGGATGAGTTAGAGGCCGAGCAACTGTCGATCGATGCCCGAGGCGGTGCCGGCGCGCCGGGTTATGCAGGGCTTGATGGTGCCAACGGCCAAGCCGGGGGCTGCACCTGGGGCCAAGCCAGCCGCGGCGCCAATGGCGATGATGGCGGCAACGGGCATGACGGTGCGGCGGGTGGGCGAATTCGCCTGAGTGTGCCGCAGGGCTTTGCTCAATCGCGCATTGTAGTGCGCCTGGATGGCGGTGCCCCAGGCCAGGCCGGCACAGCGGGCAAGGCAGGCAAAGGCGGGGCGAGTAAGGGGTGTTTGGTCTATCGCACCGATGCCGGTGCCAGCGGGCGGCCGGGGCAACCGGGCCAGCCAGGCCTGGCCGGCGCCTCGGGTGAGTTGATCCTGCAGCGCCTTTGACCCGCGCGGGCGGCGCGGCCCAGGGTTGCGTCGCCTACAGCACCCACCGCGAGCTGGCCACTGCCACCACCGCGATGCCCAGCAGCAGGTTGATGCCGACCATCCGTCGAATCCTGCCCAGTACCGCGGCCCCCGCCGCCCAGTCCTCGGCCTGCACGGCTGCTTTCAGCTCTGGCAGCAGCAACGCCTGGATGCGCATGAACAGGGCGAACATGGCAATGCCGCCACCGATCATCACATGCACGTATTTGGGCGCGGTCTCGAAGCCTGTGAAGCGCATGTGCAACATGCCGATACCGCTGATCGCCAAAATCGCGACCGCCAACCAGACCCATCTGAAGAAGCGTCGGAAAACTTCCACCCACAACCGCAGGCGCGCAGGCCCGTCGAGGGCTGCAACCGTTGCCGGGCGCAGCACCAGCCAGGCGAAGAACATGCCGCCGACCCAGACCAACGCGGCCAGGACATGCAGTGTGTAGGGGAGGGCAAAGGCAAGCATCCGGATCTCCATGCGGCATAAAGGGCAATAGCGGGGTATGATAGCCGCCCATGCGAAACACTGAAAATATATCCAGCCCTCCGGGCGCCTGCAGACCATGATCAGCAACGAACTCAAAGCCACCATCCAGGGCGCCTATTCGCGTTTTCTCGAAGCCAAGAGCCTCAAGCCGCGCTACGGCCAGCGCCTGATGATCGCCGAAGTGGCCAAGGTGCTCGGCGACATCGCCTGCGACGATGAAGGCCGCCGTGCCGGCGAGCCTGCCGTTGTCGCCGTCGAGGCGGGTACCGGTACCGGCAAGACGGTCGCCTATGCGCTGGCCGCGATCCCGGCTGCCAAGGCTGCCGGCAAGCGCCTGGTCATCGCCACCGCGACCGTCGCCCTGCAAGAGCAGATCGTCTTCAAGGACCTGCCCGACCTGATGCGCAGCAGCGGGCTGAATTTCAGCTTCGCCCTGGCCAAGGGGCGCGGCCGCTACCTGTGCCTGTCCAAGCTCGATGTGCTGCTGCAAGAAGGCCACGCACAATCGGCCACTGCGCAGTTGTTTGAGGAAGAAGGCTTCCACATCGAAGTCGACGAGCGCAGCCAGAAACTGTTCAACAGCATGATCGAGAAACTGGCGGGCAACCGCTGGGACGGCGACCGCGACAGCTGGTCCGAAGCCCTGGAAGACCAGGACTGGGCACGCCTGACGACCGATCACAGCCAATGCACCGGCCGCCACTGCCCGAACTTCCAGCAGTGCGTGTTCTATAAAGCGCGCGAGGGCATGGGCAAGGTCGACGTGATCGTCACCAACCATGACATGGTCCTGGCTGACCTGGCCCTGGGGGGCGGCGCGGTGTTGCCCGACCCACGCGACACCATGTACGTGTTCGACGAAGGCCACCACCTGCCAGACAAAGCCATTGGCCACTTCGCCCATTACTCGCGCCTGCGCTCCACCGCCGACTGGCTGGAGCAGACCGCCAAGAACCTCACCAAGCTGCTTGCCCAGCACCCGTTGCCGGGTGACCTGGGCAAACTGATCGAACAGGTGCCGGAGCTGGCACGGGAGATCCGCACCCAGCAGCAGTTCATGTTCACCCTGTGCGAACAGGTCGCGGACTTCCGCCCCAGCGAAGACACCGAGGGCCGTGAACGCCCGCGCTATCGCTTCGAAGGTGGCGTGGTGCCGGAGCAGATCCGCGAGGTGGGCATCGAATTGAAAAAGGGCTTCGCCCGTCTCAACGACCTGTTCACCCGCCTGGCTGACCTGCTGAAGGAAGGCATGGACGGTGAAGTGAATATCGGTATCGCCAGCCACCAGGCCGAAGAATGGTACCCGCTGTTCGGCAGCCTGGTGACCCGCGCACAGGGCAACTGGGAGCTGTGGACGGCCTTCACCGCCGAAGACCCCGAAGACAGCCCGCCCATGGCGCGCTGGCTGACCCTGGCCGAAAGTGGGGCGTTGTTCGACATCGAAGTCAACGCCAGCCCCATCCTCGCCGCCGAAATGCTCCGTCGCAGCCTGTGGAGTGTCGCCCACGGCGCGCTGGTGACCTCGGCCACGCTCACCGCCCTGGGCAAGTTCGACCGCTACCGCATGCGTTCGGGCCTGCCGCGTGATGCTGTTACCTGCGTGGTCCCCAGCCCATTCGTGCATGGCGATGCCGGCCTGCTGCGGGTGCCCGACCTGGGCGCCGACCCGCGTGATGCGGCGGCGCACACCGCCGCCATCATCCGCGAATTACCCAACATGCTCGACGATGCCCGCGGTGCGCTGGTGCTGTTCTCCTCGCGCAAGCAGATGCAGGATGTGTTCGACGGCCTGGACCGGGACTGGCGCAAGCTGGTGCTGATCCAGGGCAACCTGTCCAAGCAGGAGACCCTGAACAAGCACAAGGCGCGGGTCGATGACGGCCAGCACAGCGTGTTGTTCGGCCTGGCCAGCTTTGCCGAAGGTGTCGATTTGCCGGGTGCCTATTGCGAGCATGTGGTGATCGCCAAGATCCCCTTCGCCGTGCCCGACGACCCGGTCGAGGCGGCCCTGGCCGAGTGGATCGAAGCCCGCGGCGGTAACCCGTTCATGGAAATTGCCGTGCCGGATGCCTCGTTGCGGTTGATCCAGGCCTGTGGCCGGTTGCTGCGGACCGAGCAGGATCGCGGCGTCATCACCTTGCTCGATCGGCGCTTGGTCACCCAGCGCTACGGCAAGGCTATTCTCAATGCGCTGCCGCCCTTCCGGCGGGAGATTTCCTGACGGCCGGAGCACACTGCTCCGGCTTGTTGTCCATCACTCAGTCTTGGGCTCACGAGGGCCCTGAAGGAGAGCCCCAGCCCTATGGTCCGCCGTACCCTGCCTGTCGTATTCGCCCTGTTGTTCAGCTCGCCCTTGCTGGCCGGGCAGCAGACGCTGTTCAGCTTCGTGCGCCCGGCCTCGGTGGTCAACGTGGTGACCGAAGATGCCGGCATGCCGCAGTACAACGCAGAGCAAACGGCCGGGGGGGAGGTGCTGCGGCGTGTGGTGTTCAACCCGGTCGAGCGGCCGACCCTGCGCCTGAGCCCGCAAAGCGGTGCCTGGGACTGGTCGGCCGGGCAGTTCCTGACCTTGCGCCTGCAAAGCGCCATGGATTGGGCGCTGACTGTGGATGTCACCGTGCTGGGCACTGATGGCCGCACGCTGACCAGCCGCATCGACCTGCCAGCCGGGCCGGCCCAGACGGTGATGGTGCCGCTCACGGCCACCTCGCCGTTGAGCCAGGGTATGCGCGCTGGCCCGCCAATGCCGTGGACGTATGCTGGCCAGCGCCTGCTGCTGACCAGTAGCGCGGGCGCGGTAGACCTCAAGCAAGTGGCGTCTGTCAGCCTGACGATCCCCAACCCCAAGGTGGCGCAGAGCCTGCTGATCGAGAAGGTGGGTATTCAGGATGACGACCAGGCCTACAAAGCGGCCTACCACGAGCTGATCGATGCTTATGGCCAGTCCACGCGTGGCCAATGGCCTGAAAAAATCGGCAGCGACGAGCAGCTCAAGGCTGCCGATGTGCGCGAACAGCAGCAACTCAAGGGCTGGCTGGCTGAGCTTGGCAAGCAGCCCCTGGACACCTATGGCGGGCTGCTGGACGGGGCGGCGTTCGAGGCCAAGGGCTTTTTCCGAACCGAGAAGCGTGACGGGCGCTGGTACCTGGTAACGCCGGATGGCCACCCGTTCTACTCGCTGGGTGTCAACGCCGTGGCCGCGGATGGCGGGCGCACCTACGTCGAAGGCCGTGACGGCATGTTCAAGGCGCTGCCCGGCGATAATGATCCGCTGGCGGCGTTCTATGGCAAGGGTAACAACGACGACGGCAACGCCTCGTCGCAAGGGCGCAACTTCAAGCAGGGGCGATGGTTCGACTTCTATGCCGCCAATATCCAGCGCACCTATGGCAAACCTTGCCCGCCCAGCGTTGAAGGGCAGCCTGCAGTAGAGTGCCCGCCATTGGTGTTGGATGCCTCGCGCTGGCAGACGCACGCGCTCGATCGCCTGCAAGCCTGGGGTTTCAACACCCTGGGTAACTGGAGCGATTCGGCGTTGGGCCAGGCCAAGCGCATGCCCTACACCTTGCCGCTGTCGATTGTCGGTGACTACGCCAGCATCAGTACGGGCATGGACTGGTGGGGCAGCATGCCCGACCCCTTCGACCCCCGGTTCGCCATGGCCACTGAGCGCGCGGTCGCCATCGCCGCCCGGGACCACCGTGATGACCCGTGGCTGATCGGCTACTTCGCTGACAACGAGCTGGCCTGGGCCGCACCGGGCAATGACCCCAAGGCCCGCTACGGGCTGGCCTACGGCACACTGCGCCTGACCACCGACGTGCCCGCCAAGCGCGCCTTCCTCAAGCAACTACGGGACAAATACCGCAACCAGGAGGGCCTGTCCAAGGCTTGGGGGATTGAACTGTCCGCCTGGGAGCTGATGGAAGACCCCGGTTTCGAGGCCCCCTTGCCCAACCCGGAGCACCCGGAAATCGAACGGGATTACCAGTACTTCCAGCAGGTGTTCGCGGAGACCTATTTCAAGACCATCGCCGATTCGTTGAAGTGGCACGCGCCGAATCACCTGCTGCTCGGCGGCCGCTATGCGGTGAGCACGCCAGAAGCGGTGAAGGCCTGCGCGGAGTTCTGCGACGTGCTGAGTTTCAACTTCTATACCCTCAAGCCTGAGGACGGTTACGACTTCGCCCGCCTTGCCGAGCTGGACAAGCCGGTGCTGGTGTCCGAGTTCCAGTTCGGCTCCCGCGACCGTGGGCCGTTCTGGCCGGGGCCGTTGGAGGTGGCGCGTGAAGAAGACCGTGGGCCGGCCTATGGCAACTTCCTCAAGGCCGCGTTGGCGCAGCCGATGATCGTCGGTGCGCATTGGTTCCAGTACCTGGACCAACCGGCCAGTGGGCGGCTGCTCGATGGTGAGAATGGGCACCTGGGGCTGGTGGCCATCACCGATGTGCCCTACTCAGGGTTCGTCGAGGCGGTGCGTAAAAACAACCAGCAGGCCATTGGTCAGTTGCGCGCGCAGTTGATCAAGCCGCAGCCGTGAGCCATCGGGGCCGTCAAACGGCCCCTTTACCTGCGACCACCCAGCCTAAGCCAGTTTGCAAAACCGCCAACTACTGAAACAATGCACGCCATTTTCAGAAGGTCGTACGGAGAACAGTGGGTGCAGATCCAGGGTCACTATGAGCTGAAGTTCGAGGCGGTGCGTGAAGCCTTCGCCGAGTTGTTCGATGATCCCCAGGAGCGTGGCGCGGCGCTGTGCATCCAGGTGGGCGGCGAGACCGTGATCGACCTGTGGGCGGGCACCAGCGACAAGGACGGGCAGCAGGCCTGGCACAGCGACACCATCGCCAACCTGTTCTCCTGCACCAAGACCTTCACCGCCGTCACCGCCTTGCAACTGGTAGGCGAGGGCAAATTGGCGCTGGATGTTCCGGTCGCGCGTTACTGGCCCGAATTCGCTCAGGCCGGCAAGCAGTCCATCACCCTGCGCCAGTTGCTCAGCCATCGCGCGGGCCTGCCGGCCATCCGTGAGTTGCTGCCTGCCGAGGCGTTGTATGACTGGCAGGCGATGGTCGATGCCTTGGCCGCCGAAACCCCGTGGTGGGCGCCTGGCACCGAACACGGCTACGCCGCCATCACTTATGGCTGGCTGATCGGGGAGCTGATCCGCCGTGCAGACGGCCGTGGCCCCGGCGATTCGATCGTGGCCCGTACGGCCCGGCCATTGGGGCTGGACTTCCATGTCGGCCTGGCGGATGACGAGTTTTACCGTGTGGCGCATATCGCACGCGGCAAAGGTAACCCCGGCGATGCCGCGGCCCAGCGCTTGCTGCAGGTGACCATGCGTGAGCCCGAGGCGCTGTCGACCCGTGCGTTCACCAACCCGCCAGCGATTCTCACCAGTACCAACAAGCCCGAGTGGCGGCGCATGCAGCAACCGGCGGCCAATGGCCACGGCAATGCCCGCAGCCTGGCAGGCTTCTATGCCGGGCTGCTCGATGGCAGCCTGCTCGAGTCCGAGCTGCTCGACGAACTCACTCGCGAGCACAGTATCGGCCAGGATCGCACCTTGCTGACCCAGACCCGTTTCGGCCTGGGCTGCATGCTTGACCAGCCCGAGGTGGCCAATGCCACCTTTGGCCTCGGTGCCCGTGCGTTCGGGCATCCCGGCGCGGGCGGCTCGGTAGGTTTCGCCGACCCGGAGCACGATGTGGCATTCGGTTTTGTGGTCAATACCCTTGGCCCGTATGTGCTCATGGACCCAAGAGCCCAGAAGTTGGTCCGCGTCCTTGCCAGTTGCCTTTGATCGGGTAATGCGGGTATTGGCTGACCCCTTTGACTATCCTCAATGTCTACGCGTTAAGTGCGTTGGCAAAATTTCCTTCTATTTCATGGTGTATCGCTGATGTCTTCACATAAAACCTTAGCACTCGCCCTGTGCCTGACCGCCGTCACCGGCTGCGCCAGTCATTCCCCGGACGCCGCGAAGGACAGTGGTTTCAACTGGTGGCCTTTTGGGTCGGACCAGGTTGCCGAGCAGGAAGTGAAGCAAGCCGTCACCGAAAAGGTCGCCAAGGCCGATGCCAAGTCCGAAAGCGCAAGCCGCTGGTGGTGGCCGTTTGGCGGCGACGACACGGCCAAAGGGCCCGTTGTACCCAAGATCGACCAGAAAGCCACCCAGGCCTGGTTGGACGAATACGAGCCCAAGCTGCGTGAAGCCATCAAGGACAGCAAGCTGGAACTGGAGCGCCGTGACAACGTGCTGGCGGTGACCATTCCGGTGGACAGCTCGTACAACCCTGATCGCCCGAACATGCTGCTGCCGATGACCCTGGGCCCGATCACCCGTGTGGCCAAGACCGTCGAGGGCGATTCCAAGACCGCCGTGTTGGTGCTGGGCCATGCCGACAGCAGCGGTGTTGCAGCGGCTAACCAGAAGCTCAGCCTGGAGCGCGCCGCCTCGGTGTCGGCGATTTTCCGCCTCAGCGGCCTGCAACGTGATCGCCTGAGCCTGAAGGGGATGGGGTCGGTAATGCCGCGCGCCGCCAACGACAGCGCCGAAGGCCGTGCACTGAACCGCCGTGTGGAATTGCTGCTGACGCCACAGAACACCATGGTCGCGCTGCTGGCCAAGTACCAACAGGCCGCGCCGGCACCGACCCCAGCGTCGATGGTCGCGGTTCAGGATGCCAAGGCACCTGCCGCCAAGGCCGTCAGCACCAAACCGGCTGCCAAGGCCGCTGCCAAACCGGCCGCGAAAAAGCCAGTCGCCAAGGCCAAGGCACCCGCCAAGACGGCTGCAAAAAGCAAAGCCGCGCCGGCCAAGCCCGCTGCCAAGAAGGCGACCACCGACAAGAAAGTAGCCGCCAACAGCCCTGCGAAGACCAACTGATCGTCAAGGAAACGCAGCCATGACTCAAACCCTGGCCGATATGCGCCGCGACTACACCCGTGATGGCCTGGCAGAAGCCCAGGCCCCGGGGGAGCCGTTCGCTTTGTTCCACCAGTGGTTCGCCGATGCGGTGAAGACTGAACAACCCCCGGTTGAGGCCAACGCCTTGACCCTCGCCACGGTCGATGGCGAAGGCCGGCCCCATTGCCGCGTCTTGCTGCTCAAGGGGCTCGATGACCGTGGTTTTACCTTCTTCACCAACTACGAAAGTGCCAAGGGCCAGCAACTGCAGGCCAACCCTTTCGCCGCCATGACGTTCTTCTGGCCGGCGCTGGAGCGCCAGGTACGTATCGAAGGGCGTGTGGAAAAGGTCACGGCCAAGGAGTCGGACGACTACTACCAGGTGCGACCGCTGGGCAGCCGCCTGGGGGCTTGGGCCTCGCCGCAAAGCCAGGTAATAACCGGCCGCGAAGCGTTGGAAGCGCTGGTAAAGGCGACCGAGGCGCGGTTCTGTGACACTCAGCCGCATTGCCCCGAGCACTGGGGAGGGTACCGTCTGTTGCCTGAGCGTATCGAGTTCTGGCAGGGGCGGGCGAGCCGCCTGCATGACCGGTTGAATTACCGCCTGGTGGATGGGCAATGGCTGCGAGAGCGGCTGGCGCCTTGACAACCCTGGGGCCGCTTGCGGCCCCAGGTGTTTATTCCGCTACGCCGGGATAAGCCTCGGCCTCACGTGCCAACCAACTCGCCAGCGCCTTGCGCTTGACCTTCTCCCTGCGTGCCTGCTCCAGCCGCTGCAACATGTAGTCACGCTTCTGCGCATCCTTCCCGGCCATCGATAGCGCCAGGTCGCGGTCCATCCAGCGGCGCATGCGCACATACAGCCACCCATGGAAGTACAGCCCTGCGACAGTTGTCACCACGACGATGAAGTAATCCATGGCTATCCTTGGTCTCACTTGAAAGGCCCCACGATACAGTCCATGCAGGCTGTACCCAGGCTGAATGAAAACAATTTTATTGCGTCTGCGTCGTGACAGCCGTCAACGCGCAGCGTCTAATGGACACCGATGACTTTTGGAGATTTTACCTATGCGTAAATCCGCTTTGCTGGTGGCGACCTTTACCACCATGTCGCTGTTGCTGGGGGGCTGTGCCTCGAGCCTGACCGGCGATAGCTACTCCCGTGATGAGGCCCGTCGCGTGCAGACAGTGCGTATGGGTACCATCGAATCCCTCCGTCCGGTCAAGATCGAAGGCACCAAGACCCCAATCGGCGGTGGCGCTGGCGCCATTGTCGGTGGCGTTGCCGGCAGTGCAGTCGGTGGTGGCCGCGGCAGCATCGTTGCGGCCGTAATTGGTGCAGTGGCCGGTGGCCTGGCAGGTTCTGCCGCCGAGGAAGGCATCACTCGCACCCAGGGTGTTGAAATCACCGTGCGTGAAGATGACGGCAGCATGCGTGCCTATGTGCAGGCCGTTCAGGAAAACGAGATTTTCCGGGTTGGCGACCGTGTTCGCATCATGACCGTCGACGGTACCAGCCGCGTCTCGCACTGAGCCTTGACCCCGTTGTAGCGCTACAATAAAAAACCCCGACATGGCCACGCCAGTCGGGGTTTTTTAATGCCACTGTTTTTAGCTTGCGAGGGGTTTGCGGCTGGCCATCGCAGTGACGGCATAGCCGATGACCGCGGCGAAGAACGAGCCCGTAAGGATGCCCATGCGGTCCATGCCCGCATAATCGCTACTGCCGGGCACGAATGCCAGCGAGCCCACGAACAAGCTCATGGTGAAGCCGATGCCACAGAGGATCGCCACCCCCAGCAATTGCCCCCAGTTTGCGCCTGCCGGCAACGCGGCCAGGCCAAGTTTGATCGCCACCCAGGTCAGGCCGAACACCCCTACCGTTTTACCCAGCAGCAAGCCGACAGCGATACCCATCGGTACTGGATGAGTGAAGCTGTCCAGGTTCATGCCTGCCAGCGAAACACCGGCGTTGGCGAAGGCGAACAGCGGCAGAATGGCGTAGGCAACCCAAGGGTGCAGGGCATGCTCCAGGGACAGCAGCGGCGACGTTTCGGCGTTGCGGGTGCGCAGTGGGATGCACAGCGCCAGGGCGACACCCGCCAGCGTGGCGTGAACACCGCTCTTGAGCACGCACACCCAAAGCACCAGGCCGATGATCAGGTAGGGCCCGAGTTTGACCACGCCAAGCCGGTTCATGGCCAGCAGCGCTACCAGGCAGGCGCCGGCCAGCAACAGCGAGACGCTCGACAAGGTGCCCGAATAGAACAGGGCAATGACAATGATCGCACCCAGGTCATCGATGATCGCCAGGGTCATCAGGAACAGCTTCAGCGAAACCGGTACGCGCTTGCCCAGCAGTGCTAGCACGCCGAGGGCGAAGGCAATGTCGGTGGCGGTGGGGATGGCCCAGCCGGCGACCGCAGCGGGGTCGTCGCGGTTGATGAACCAGTAGATCAGGGCTGGTATCACCATGCCACCCACCGCAGCGGTAGCGGGCAGGACTATCTGCGAGGGCTTGGAGAGGTGGCCGTCGACCACCTCGCGCTTGACCTCCAGGCCGATGAGCAGGAAGAACAGCGCCATCAGGCCGTCGTTGATCCACAGCAGCAAGGGCTTGGCGATTTCCAGCGCGCCAACTTTGACCGCCACCGGGACATCGAGCAGGCCGTTGTACAGGTAGGACAAAGGTGAGTTGTTGATGACCAGCGCAAGAACGGCCGCGGCGATCAGCAGCAGACCGCTGGCAGCTTCGAGCTGAAAGAATCGGGTGAAGAGGCTACGCACGGGCTATGGGCTCTCCCTGAGAGATTAAGGATGGAACGGGCGTACACCCTAGCCTGTGGCGATATGCTTTAAAACAAAAACTATATTCGTTTTTGTTATATGTTATTGCTGCCTGGGCTGTGGCAAGCCTAGACGGTGTTGCGGAAAGCGTGGGTAGGGGGAATCCGATTATCTCTGCAGGCTTTTCTGGCACTGCAGAGCCCCGCAGACTCGATGCCGTGTAGGAGCAGCCTTGCGCTGCGAAGAGGCCAGTGGCAGCACATAGCGCTTCGCTGCTTTCACCGCCCTCTTCGCAGCACAAGGCTGCTCCTACCCGAAGCGGGCCTTATGCGTTCAGCCCGAGCATATCCCGCGCCACCGCCTCGGCAATGCGAATGCCATCGACGCCAGCGGACAGAATACCGCCCGCATAACCCGCACCTTCGCCCGCTGGGAACAGCCCCTTGAGGTTCAGGCTCTGGAAGTCTTCACCCCGGGTAATCCGCAGCGGTGAAGACGTGCGCGTCTCGATACCGGTCAGCACCGCATCGTGCAGGTTGTAGCCTTTGATCTGCCGATCGAATGCCGGCAGTGCTTCGCGGATCGCCTCGATGGCGAAGTCCGGCAGGCTCGGCGCCAGGTCGCCCAGGGTCACGCCCGGTTTATACGACGGTTCGACACTGCCCAGGGCAGTGGACGGCCTGCCGGCCACGAAGTCGCCAACCAACTGCGCCGGTGCCTGATAGTTGCTGCCACCCATCACGTAGGCGTGGGCTTCCAGGCGCTCCTGCAGCTCGATACCGGCTAACGGGCCACCCGGGTAGTCGCGTTCCGGGTCGATGCCGACGACGATGCCGGAGTTGGCATTGCGTTCGTTACGCGAGTACTGGCTCATGCCGTTGGTAACGACGCGGCCAGGCTCGCTGGTGGCTGCGACCACGGTGCCGCCTGGGCACATGCAGAAGCTGTAGACCGAACGGCCGTTCTTGGCGTGATACACCAGTTTGTAGTCGGCGGCGCCGAGTTTCGGGTGGCCGGCGTACTTGCCCAGGCGCGCCTTGTCGATCAGCGTTTGCGGGTGCTCGATACGGAAGCCGACCGAGAAGGGCTTGGCCTCCATGAACACGCCCTTGGCGTGCAGCATGCGGAACGTGTCGCGGGCACTGTGGCCCAGGGCCAGGACCACATGGCGCGAATGCAGCTGCTCGCCGCTTTCCAATACCACGCCGGTCAGTTGCCCATCATCGGTCAGCAGGTCGGTGACTTTCTCCTGGAAGCGCACTTCGCCGCCCAGGGCGATGATGTCCTGACGCATCTGCTCGACCATACCGGTCAGGCGGAAGGTACCGATGTGCGGCTTGTTGATGTAGAGGATCTCATCGGGCGCACCGGCCTTGACGAACTCTTCCAGCACCTTGCGGCCGTGGTGCAGCGGGTCCTTGATCTGGCTGTACAGCTTGCCGTCGGAGAACGTCCCGGCGCCGCCTTCGCCGAACTGCACGTTGGACTCCGGGTTGAGCACGCTTTTGCGCCACAGGCCCCAGGTGTCCTTGGTGCGCTGGCGCACTTCTTTGCCGCGCTCGAGGATGATCGGCTTGAAGCCCATCTGCGCCAGCAACAGGCCGGCAAAGATGCCGCAGGGGCCGAAGCCGACCACGATCGGGCGTTGCTCGACCTTGGCAGGGGCGTGGCCGACGTACTTGTAGGTAACGTCAGGCGCGACGCCGATGTTGCGATCGTCTGCGAATGTGCGAAGCAGCTCGGCTTCGTTGCTGGCTTCGAGGTCGATGGTGTAGATGAACAGCAGTTCGCTGTTTTTCTTGCGTGCGTCGTAGCTGCGCTTGAACAGGTTGAAGCTGAGCAATTGCTCATCGCGGATGCCCAGGCGCTGGACGATGGCTTCGCGCAGGGCTTCGTCAGGGTGGTCCAGGGGCAGCTTCAGTTCGGTGATTCGTAGCATGGCAGGGTCCAGTATCCCGGCCATGGGCGGCCGGCGGCTTTACACAAACCGCCAAGTATAAGCTGTTCGCCGCCCTGACTGGCAGGATAAAAGCGCCCGGCGATCAGTTGTCGCGTGCACCACCGTAGTAACCGCAGCCTTGTAGGGTCTTGCCATCGATGCGCAGCTCGGCGCGCAAGTGACGGACTGCCCCGGTCGCGCTGTCCACGCAGCGTTGCGGTGCGACCCAAAGCTCCACGTGCTGGCCGTTGGCTTCGCTGGTCAGGGTCAGGCCGCCACCGGGTACTTCTTCTTCCAGGAACGGCAGGGGCAGCGGCGCCTGGCCTACGCGGTTGACGACCATGCCTTTGCCGCTGGCTTTGATGTCCCAGTCGGGTTCGTGGCCGTTGGCACGCAGGGTCAGTTGTTTGAAGTTGGGGTCTTCACAGGCCCGGGTCGAGGGCTCCAGGCGGTACAGGCGGCGGACGTCGAGCTGGCCGTCGGTGTTGGCCTGCTTGCTGCCAGTCAGGCGGCCGCGCACGTCGGCGAACAGCTTGTCGCCAGCATCCTTGGCGAGGTTGGCGGCTTCCTGCAGGATGCCAGTGCTGGCGGCGTCGTTGATCACGAAACGGCGGCTTTCATTACAGGGTTTGAACAGCAACTGGCCCCCGGCGGCGCTCAGTTCGCCCTGCATGCGCGTGGTGCCGATGTTCGGGTCGGTCGGCGTGGCAGCCATGAGCTGGCAGCCGGCGAACAGGGGCAGCATGGCGGCGAGCAGCAGGGAGGGGGTGAGGCGCATGGGGCGGGCTCCGGCGATCGTTGCAAAAGAGCTGGCCACGTTACTCAGGGTGCGCGGCGATCACAAGCTTTGTTGATAGCCTGTGCCGGCCTCTTCGCGGGTACTGCACAGCTTTCAAAGTCTCTGCTGGTCTGTGGGAGCGGGTTTACCCGCGAAGAGGCCGGCACAGGCCATATAAATGCAGCAGGTAGAACAAAGGGCCCGAAGGCCCTTTGCTCATCAACCACCCAGATACGCGTCACGCACCTTCGGGTCACTCAGCAGTGCTTCACCCGTGCCCTGCATCACCACCCGTCCGTTTTCCAGTACATAGGCACGGTCGGCGATCTTCAGCGCCTGGTTGGCGTTCTGCTCCACCAGGAACACGGTCACGCCGTCACGGCGCAGCTGTTCGATGATGTCGAAGATCTGCTGGATGATGATCGGGGCCAGGCCCAGCGAGGGCTCGTCGAGCAACAGCAACTTGGGTTTGCTCATCAGCGCCCGGCCAATGGCGAGCATCTGCTGCTCGCCACCGGACATGGTGCCGCCGCGCTGGATATAGCGCTCCTTCAGGCGCGGGAACAGCTGCAGGACCTTGTCCAACTGCTCCTGGTAATCGCCCTTGTCGGTGAAGAAACCGCCCATGGCGAGGTTCTCTTCGACCGTCAGACGGGCGAACACGCGGCGCCCTTCGGGGACTACGGCGATGCTCTTGCGCATGATATGCGAGGAGGTCTGGCCGACCAGTTCTTCACCCAGGTACTTGATGCTGCCACTGTGCGCCTGCGGCGAGCCGCACAAGGTCATCAGCAGGGTCGACTTGCCTGCGCCGTTGGCGCCGATCAAGGTGACGATCTCGCCCTGGTTGATTTCCACGTTGACGCTGTGCAGTGCCTGGATCTTGCCGTAGAAGGTGGAAACGTTCTCGAACTTCAGCATTTACGCTTCCCCCAGGTAAGCCTTGATCACATCAGGATTGTCGCGAATCTGCTCCGGCGTGCCGTCGGCCAGGGGGGTACCCTGGTTGATCACCACGATATGGTCGGAGATGCTCATCACCAGCTTCATGTCGTGCTCGATCAGCAGCACGGTGACGTTGTGTGATTCGCGCAGGTAGGCGATCAGGGCCTTGAGGTCTTCGGTCTCTTTCGGGTTCAGGCCTGCTGCCGGTTCGTCGAGCATGATGATCCGTGGCTGGGTCATCATGCAGCGGGCGATTTCCAGGCGGCGTTGCTGGCCGTAGGCGAGGGTGCCGGCGGTACGGTTGGCGAATTCGGTCAGGTTGACCTTTTCCAGCCAGTACTGCGCGCGTTCCATGGCTTCCTTCTCGCTGCGGCGGAAGCTCGGGGTCTTGAACAGGCCTGCGAAGAAGTTGGTGTTCAAGTGCCGGTGCTGGGCGATCAGCAGGTTCTCCAGCGCGGTCATTTCCTTGAACAGGCGCACGTTCTGGAAGGTCCGTACCACGCCCTTGCGGGCGATCTGGTGGCCGGCCAGGCCCTGGATCGGCTGGCCATCGAGCAGGATGGTGCCGCCGCTGGGCTTGTAGAAGCCAGTCAGGCAGTTGAACACGGTGGTCTTGCCAGCGCCGTTCGGGCCGATCAGCGCCACCACCTGTTTTTCCTTGACGGTCAGGGCCACGCCGTTGACCGCCAACAAGCCGCCGAAGCGCATGCTCAGGCCGCTGACTTGCAGAATTTCGCGGCTCATCGACGCAGCTCCATGTGTGGACGTTGCATAGGCAGCAGGCCTTGCGGACGCCAGATCATCATCAACACCATCAGCGCACCGAACATCAGCATCCGGTATTCGCTGAACTCACGCATCAGCTCAGGCAGCAGGATCATCACGATGGCCGCGAGAATCACGCCCAGTTGTGAGCCCATGCCGCCGAGCACGACGATGGCGAGGATGATCGCCGATTCGATGAAGGTGAACGACTCGGGGGTCACCAGGCCTTGGCGAGCCGCGAAGAAGCTGCCGGCGAAACCGGCGAAGCAGGCACCCAGGGTGAATGCCGAGAGCTTGATCACGGTAGGGTTCAGGCCCAGTGCGCGGCAGGCGATTTCGTCTTCACGCAAGGCTTCCCAGGCACGACCGATCGGCATGCGCAGCAGGCGGTTGATGACGAACAGCGCCAGCAAGGCCAGCAGCAGTGCTACCAGGTAGAGGAAGATCACCTTGTTGATCGAGTTGTATTCCAGCCCGAAGAACTCGTGGAAGGTCTGCATGCCCTCGGCGGCACGGCGTTCGAAGGTCAGGCCGAAAAACTCTGGCTTGGGGATGTTGCTGATGCCGTTAGGGCCGCCGGTCCAGTCGGTGAGGTTACGCAGGAACAGGCGGATGATCTCGCCGAAGCCCAGGGTCACGATCGCCAGGTAGTCGCCGCGCAAGCGCAGCACCGGGAAGCCGAGCAGGAAGCCAAAGGTGGCGGCCATCAGGCCGGCGATCGGCAGGCAGACCCAGAAGCTCCAGCCCAGGTAATGCGACAGCATGGCATAGCTGTAGGCACCTACGGCGTAGAAGCCCACATAACCCAGGTCGAGCAGACCCGCGAGACCGACCACGATGTTCAGGCCCAGGCCCAGCAACACGTAGATCAGAATCAGCGTGGCGATGTCGACTGCACCGCGCGAGCCGAAGAATGGCCAGACCAGCGCAGCCACGATCAGCCCCATGATGATCCAGCGCTGGGTCTTGGGCAGGGTCAGGTAGTTGCTCACCGCAGGCGGGACCAGCTTGCGATCCGAGCGGCGGCCCATGACCGAACTCCACTGCTTGTCGAACAGCACGCGCAGGAACATCAGCACCGAGCAGACGGCGATGATGCTGATGGTGAACGACCCTTGGCTGTGCACGGCCAGGCTGATGCCGTCGATGCTCAGTTTCAGGCCGAGCACCGGGAAGGCCACGGCCCAGACCAGCAAGGCGCTGAAGAACGCCTGTTTAAGATTTTTGTTCATACTTTTTCAACCTCCGGGCGGCCCAGGATGCCGGTCGGCCGGAACAGCAGGACAAGTACCAAGAGACCGAATGCCACCACATCCTTGTACTGGTCGCCGAAAATGTCGGCGCCGAAGGCTTCGGCCACACCCAGCACCAGCCCACCGAGCATGGCGCCCGGAATGCTGCCGATGCCACCCAGGACAGCGGCGGTGAAGGCTTTGAGGCCCACCAGGAAGCCGGCGTTGGGGTTGATCACCCCGTACTGCATGCTCAGCAGCACGGCCGCCACCGCCGCCAGTGCGGCACCGATGACGAAGGTGAGGGCGATGATGTTGTTGGTGTTGATGCCCAGCAAGTTGGCCATCTTGATGTCCTCGGCGCAGGCACGGCAGGCGCGGCCCAGGCGGGAACGGGAGATGAACAGGGTGAGCAGGGTCATGGCCACCAGGGTGACGACGAACACCAGGATCTGCATGTAGCTGATCAGTACTTCTTCAGCACCGCCTGGCCCGAAAGAGAAGCTCCCAGGGATCAGGTTGGGGATGGATTTGTCCTTGGAGTCCTGCGAAAGCAAGACGGTGTTCTGCAGGAAAATCGACATGCCGATGGCGGAAATCAGCGGGATCAGACGGTTGCTGTTGCGCAAGGGGCGGTAGGCAACCCGTTCGATGCTGTAACCATAGGCACTGGTGACGAAGATCGTCGCGACGAAGGCGACGGTCATCAGGATCGGCAGCGAATGGATACCCATCATGGCCAGGCCCGCCAGGGCGATGAAGGCCACGTAGGAACCGATCATGTATACCTCGCCGTGGGCGAAGTTGATCATGCCAATGATGCCGTACACCATCGTGTAACCGATGGCGATCAAGGCATAGGTGCTGCCGATGGTCAATCCATTAACCAGTTGTTGGAAGAAATGGTAGATCTCAGGCATTACAGCGCTCCTAAAAACCTGATTTGCATTTCACTGGCAGGGGTACGGCCAGGAAACCGCGGGTGACGGTTTTAAGATTTTCAGGTGGACCGGCCCCCGGATCGCGGGGATCAGGCCCATGAACCTCGTAAAACAAAGCCCACTGCTCGCACAGTGGGCTTCTACGGTCAGCTATTTAGTCACGCAGTTACTGAGGGGAAACTTCAGTCTTCGGCTTGCCGAAGTGCCATTCGTAGACCACGAATTTGAAGTCTTTCAGGTCGCCCTTCTCGTCGTACGACAGGTCGCCGGTAGGGGTCTTGAAGGTGCCAGCGTGCAGGGCTTCGGCAACCTTGGCGGTGTCTTCCGACTTGGCGGCCTTGATGCCTTCAGCGATCAGCTCGACAGCCGAGTAGGCCGGGAACACGAACGGGCCGCTTGGGTCTTTGCCGTCAGCCTTGATGGCGTCGACGATGGCCTTGTTCGCAGGGTCTGCGTCAAACGACTTCGGCAGGGTAACCAGCAGGCCTTCGGAAGCGCCCTGGGCGATCTGCGAAATGGAGTCGTTGCCGACACCTTCCGGCCCCATGAACTTGGCTTTCAGGCCTTTTTCCTGAGCTTGGCGCAGGATCAGGCCCAGCTCTGGGTGGTAGCCGCCGTAGTAGACGAAGTCGACGTTGTTCTGCTTGAGCTTCTGGATGATCGAGGAGAAGTCTTTGTCACCGGCGTTCAGGCCTTCGAAGACGGCTACCTTGGTGCCTTTGCCTTCCAGGGTCTGCTTGACCGCGGTGGCGATGCCTTCACCGTACTGCTGCTTGTCGTGCAGAACCGCAACGACCTTGGGCTTGACGTGGTCGGCGATGTAGTTGCCGGCTGCCGGGCCCTGGGCGCTGTCCAGGCCGATGGTGCGGAAGATCAGCTTGTAACCACGGGCGGTGATTTCTGGGCTGGTGGCGGCGGGGGTGATCATGATCACGCCTTCGTCTTCGTAGATGTCGGACGCAGGCTGGGTGGAGCTGGAGCACAGGTGGCCGATGACGAACTTGACGCCGTCGTTGACCACTTTGTTGGCGACTGCCACGGCCTGTTTAGGGTCGCAGGCGTCGTCGTATTCCTTGGCTTCGAGCATCTTGCCATCGACGCCGCCCTTGGCGTTGATGTCTTTGATGGCTTGCTTGGCGCCGATGAACTGCATGTCGCCGTACTGGGTGACAGGGCCGGTCTTAGGCCCTGCGATCCCGATCTTGATGGTATCGGCGGCAAACGAATGGCTGGCTACCCCGGCCAGAACCATTGCGGCGAACAGCTTGGAAATCTTGATCATAGTGCTCCACTCATTCTGTTGTAATTCTTATAGTCCTGGCGGCCAGGGCTACAGACCGGGCGGGATGTGCGGTATGGCCACGCCATACTGCATGCCCACCTTCCCCCGGAACATGTCCCGGAACTGTACCGGTACAGTGTAGAGCGCTGTCCGAGCGCTTGAAAAGCGGTCAAAAAGAGCCTGTTTCCTGGGTTGTCGCTTGATCGACACAAAGATACAGAAAGGCGCCATCAATTTGCCTGTATCTGCGGCCCCACCCCACAAGTTCGGGGCCGATCGACCAAATTACGTATTTGAAACCGGGTTTTTCTGCAAAAATACCGGCCTTTTTTATTGGCCGATTTTTGCGGGTACAAACCCATGACTGATCAAACAAGCACCCTCTATGCCAAATTGCTTGGCGAGACGGCAATCATCGAGTGGAAAGCACTGGAGCGCTTCTGG
The DNA here is from genome assembly GCF_900184205.1 of Pseudomonas sp. LAIL14HWK12:I10. Classification (NCBI taxonomy): domain Bacteria; kingdom Pseudomonadati; phylum Pseudomonadota; class Gammaproteobacteria; order Pseudomonadales; family Pseudomonadaceae; genus Pseudomonas; species Pseudomonas sp. LAIL14HWK12:I10. The sequence goes on from NZ_FXWU01000009.1 coordinate 292,556, forward strand.
GCGAAGGGTGACCTGATTTGGGTCGACCCCAGCTTGGACCTGATCGCCGTTGCCGAAGCAATGGCCGAGAATCGCAGCGAGATCTTCGCCAAGTGGCGCAGTGATGGCACTGTGGGGCCGGTGACTGCTGAGCAGGCATTGGACCTGCAAAACCGCGACCCAGAGATCTGGGCGGTGGTGGTTTCACCGTTTATCGTGATTCAAGCGAAGCGTTCGGAATCGGCGTGATCGTTTTTAGTGCGTGAAAATGCGCAGCCCGCCTTAATTTGGTGCTTGAAGGCGATCAGCCGGGTAGAGGTAAGTAACAATTCGGCGTGGCGGTAACAGTTTACGGGATGCGTAATGTGGCCGCTGCGCGCCCCCTCGCGGGTATACGCGCGCCTTAGGCCCTGATTGCGGCCTCAAAAAATAACAAATGTGCAAGGAGTCGTTCATGAGTTCACAACTACCTTCGCTAGGATTCGCCGGCATTGGCCTGATGGGCCTGCCGATGTGTCGGCGCCTGCTGGCTGCCGGATACCCCTTGACGGTGTGGAACCGCAGCCCGGACAAATGCGCCGAACTGGTGGCGGCAGGCGCGCGCCTGGCAGCAAGCCCGGCCGCATTGTGCCGCGACAGCGATATGGTGCTGCTGTGCCTGGCTGACACGCCGGTGGTGCGCGAGGTGGTGTTTGGTGAACAGGGCATTGCCCAGGGCGGGCGCAGTGGCCAACTGCTGATCGACTTCTCCAGCCTCGAACCGACCGCCACCCGTGAGATGGCTGCCGAGCTCGCGGCGCTGTGTGGCATGGCCTGGCTGGATGCGCCGGTGTCCGGTGGCACGCCGGGGGCCGAGGCCGGCACCCTGGCAATCATGGTGGGTGGCGAAGCGGCTGACTTGCAACGCGCGCAGCCGGTGCTGCTGACCCTGGGCCAACGTGTAACGCACATGGGCGCCGTGGGTGCAGGCCAGGTGACCAAGGCTTGCAACCAGATGATTGTGGCCTGCAATGCGTTGGTGATCGCCGAAGTGGTGGCGTTGGCCGAGCAATCGGGGGTTGATGCGACACTGATCGCTGAGGCGTTGGCGGGAGGTTTTGCCGATTCGAAACCCTTGCAGATCCTCGCCCCGCAAATGGCCGAAAGCCGCTTCGAGCCGATCAAGTGGCATGTGCGTACGCTGCTCAAAGACCTCGACAGCGCGGTCAAATTTGGCCGCGAGCAGGGTTCGGCGACACCGCTCAGTGGCCTCGCCGCGCAATTGATGCGCTTGCACGGTAGCCAGGGCTACTTGCAAAAAGATCCGGCGACCCTGGTATCGCTGTATCGCAGCAAGGGCTGAGCACGCCTTTGTCGCGCTCCAGCCGCTCCAGGATGGGCCGCAATTCGCCCAACGCCACCGGGCGGCCGAGCAGGTAGCCTTGCAGGTAGTCGCAGCCGTGGGTTTCGAGGAATTCAAGTTGCTCGACGGTTTCCACCCCCTCACTGACTACCTGCAAGTGCAGGGTGTGGGCCATGACGATGATGGCCTGGACGATCTCGCGGTCTTTCTGGCTGCCGGGTACCTCCTGCAGGAAGGTCCGGTCGATTTTCAGCACGTCCAGCGGCAGGCGCTTGAGGTAGGCCAGTGACGAATAACCGGTACCAAAGTCATCAATCGACAAGGCCACGCCGAGGGCGCGCACGCGCTTGAGCAGGTTGACTGTGCGCTGAATATCGCCCATCAAGGCATTCTCGGTGACTTCAAGCTCCAGGTGGCGGGGCGCCAGCGCCGAGTGATACAGCGCTTTCTCCACTTCGCTGGGTAGCTCATCGTGGCTGAGGGTTACCGCCGAGCAGTTGACGGTGACCTTAAGGTCGGCAAAGCCGTGACGGTGCAGTTGCGCCAGGTCGGCGCAGGCGTGGCGCAGCACCCACAGGTCGAGGTCGATGATCAAACCATTCGCTTCGGCGATACCGATGAACCGGTCGGGCCCGAGCAAACCGTGTTGCGGGTGCTGCCAGCGGACCAAGGCTTCGAGCTTGGCCACCTGGCCATTGCGCAGGTCGAAGATGGGCTGGTAGTGCACGCACAGCCCGCGTTCCTCCAGCAGCGCGATGCGCAGTTCTTCTTCCAGCTGCAGGGCGAGGGTGGCGCGGGTTTTCAGGCTGTCGTTGAAGAAGTTGAGGCTGTTGCGGCCGTTGCCCTTGGACTGGTACAGGGCAAGGTCGGCGTGCTTGAGCAGCTCTTCAGCGGTGTGGCCATCGTCGGGGAAAATGCTGATACCGATACTGGTGGTCATGACCATGCGCCGGCCACCCAGGTCGATGGGTTCCTTCATCCGTTGCATGATGCGCTGCGCCAGGTGGCGTGCCTCGTCACGGTTGTTGAGGCTGGTGACCACGCAAAACTCGTCGCCCCCGAAACGCGCCACCAGGTCGTGGCTGCGGGTGGCTGCCTTGATGTGGTTGGCAATCACCTTGAGCAGTTCGTCGCCGGCGGCATGGCCAAGGCTGTCGTTGATCCGCTTGAAATGGTCGATGTCGAGGAACATCACCGCCAGGCGGTTTTGACTGGCGGTCTGTTCGGCGAGGCGTTCGGCGAAGACCTGATTGAAACCGCGGCGGTTGATCAGGTTGGTCAGGGCGTCGTAATGCGCGGCCTGTTGCAGCGAGGCCCGTGCCTGGTCGAGCTGGCTAAGCAGGATGCTGACCCGGCGCAGGTCGTGCTCCTTGCTTTGCAGCTTCTTGTCGGCCAGTGCCGCACTGATGCTGGCGCCGCTGATCAGCAGTGTAATGAAGGCAATGGTCAGCCCCAGTTGCAGGCTGTTGTCTGCCGAGGGCAGGCGCAGGGCGGTATCGGCGGGGATGACCAGGGTCATGGCCGACATCGCGGTGAAGTGGGTCGCGACGATGCCACCGGCCATCACCAGGCTGGCGCCGTACTTCAGGGCTTGGTGCAACGTGCCGCTGCCATTGCGGAAATACCGCGCCAACAGCAACGCCGCGAGGCTGGTGAGCATAGCGATGACCACGCAGGCGAGTAACAGCCCGGTCTGGTAGTACTGCCGGGCGCCGGTCTCGAGGGCGGCCATGCCGACAAAGTGCATCAGGATAATACCGGCACCAATCAGCACGGCACTTTGCAGGTAGTGCTGCACTCGCATTTGGCTGCGGTTGAGGCTGTTCATGCCCAGCCAGGCAACGATTAATGCAATGAGCAACGAGAGGACGGTCAGCGAGACGTCGTAGTGGACTTCCACCGGCGCCTGGAAGGCCAGCATGCTGATGAAGTGCATGGCCCAGACACCGCCAGCCAGGCAACAGGCGCCAAGCACGCGCCACTGGCGTTGCGCGGTGGGGTGTTCGTTGTGGGATTGCCGCTCGGCCATGTCCAGGGTCGCGAAACAAGCCGCGCAGGCCACGGTAAAGGCGAGCAGAACGAGGAAAGGCTCGTGGCGACAATCGATGACGATGCGTCCGGTTGCCGGCAGATCGGCGAACAGTTGCAGTCCCAACCAGTCCATTGCGTGCCTCTTGGCCGAGTTTTCACGCGTCTCCGGTAGAACGCCTTGGGAGACTGTCCAGAGGCAGTATAGGAAGAGGTGGTTAGGCCTTCCTGACTAATGGCACTTTGATTTCTACGATTTGGTTATGCGTTCAATAGCAGCCAGGAATATGGCTACTGGTGCCGCGCCACCTGTAGGAGCAGCCTTGCGCTGCGAAGAGGCCGGTAAAGCCACAGCATTTGGCTGTGCCTGAACTGGCCTCTTCGCAGCGCAAGGCTGCTCCTACAGGGGCGGGGTGTATCAGCCGGCTACCAGCACGCGAATGGCTTCGAGGCGCAAGGCAGCTTTTTCAAGCATCGCCAGGCCTTCTTCACGCTGCTTGCGCAGGGCGTCGATTTCGCTGTCGCGCACGCTTGGGTTGACGGCTTGCAGGGCAACCATGCGCGCCAACTCTTCGTCGGCCTCGGCCTGCAAGCGACGCTGCGCTTCGGCCACCCGCTCGACGTGGGTCGGCATGATCTTGGCTTCACCACCACTGATGCGCTGGGTCAGCACATCACGTTGCGCCTGGACGAACTTGTTGGCGCTGGCGCGCGGCACGCTTTCGAGCTGGTCGTTGAGCGTTTCGAATGCCACGCGCGACGCCAGGTCGTTGCCGTTGGTGTCGAGCAGGCAGCGCAGGGCTGCCGGCGGCAGGTAACGTCCCAACTGCAGGGCGCGCGGTGCTACCACCTCGCTGACGAACAGCAGTTCGAGCAACACGGTACCTGGCTTCAGCGCCTTGTTCTTGATCAGCGCAACAGCGGTGTTGCCCATCGAGCCGGACAGCACCAAGTCCATGCCACCCTGAACCATCGGGTGCTCCCAGGTCAGGAACTGCATGTCCTCGCGGGACAACGCCTGGGCGCGGTCGTAGGTGATGGTCACGCCTTCGTCGTCACCCAGCGGGAAGCTGGCGTCGAGCATTTTCTCGCTCGGCTTGAGGATCAGGGCGTTTTCCGAATGGTCTTCGCTGTCGATGCCGAACGCGTCGAACAGGGTTTCCATGTAGATCGGCAGGGCGAACTGGTCATCCTGCTCGAGAATCGCCTCGACCAGTGCCTGGCCTTCACCGGCCCCGCCAGAATTGAGCTCCAGCAGGCGGTCGCGGCCGCTGTGCAGCTCGGCTTCCAGGCGCTCGCGTTCGCCGCGGGCATCGGCCACCAGTGCATCCCAGGCTTTGCTGTCACCGCTTTCGAGCAGCGGCAGCAGGCGAGGGCCGAACTGATGCTGCAGGGCATTGCCGGTCGGGCAGGTGTTGAGGAAGGCGTTGAGCGCTTCGTGGTACCACTGGAACAGGCGCTCTTGCGGGCTGTCCTGCAGGTAGGGCACGTGCAACTGGATGGTGTGCTTCTGGCCGATCCGGTCGAGACGGCCGATACGCTGCTCGAGCAGGTCCGGGTGGGCCGGCAGGTCGAACATCACCAGGTGATGAGAGAACTGGAAGTTGCGGCCTTCGCTACCGATCTCGGAGCAGATCAGCACCTGGGCGCCGAACTCTTCGTCTGCGAAATAGGCGGCGGCGCGGTCACGCTCGAGAATGCTCATGCCTTCGTGGAAGACCGAGGCAGGAATGCCGGAGCGCACGCGCAGGGCGTCTTCCAGGTCCATGGCGGTTTCGGCATGGGCGCAGATCACCAGTACTTTGGTGCGCTTGAGCATCTTCAGGGTATCGATCAGCCAGTCGACCCGAGGGTCGAAACGCCACCAGCGCTCGTCGTCAGTGATGTCGCCCTGCGCCTGGAAGGCGACTTCCGGGTACAGCTCGGCTTTTTCGCCAGGCGGCAGGTCGCGGTACTGCTCCGGCATCGCTACCGGGTAGGCATGCAACTCGCGCTCGGGGAAGCCCTGAACGGCTGCGCGGGTGTTACGGAACAGCACGCGGCCAGTGCCGTGGCGGTCGAGCAGCTCGCGGATCAGGCGCGCGCTGGCTTGGGTGTCACCATCGCTGACGGCTGCCAGCAAGGCTTCGCCTTCGGCCCCGAGGAAACCATGGATAGTGGCGTGGGCCTCCGGCGACAGGCGACCTTCGTCGAGCAGCTCCTGTACCGCCTCGGCGACCGGGCGATAGTTTTCGCTCTCGGCACGGAACGCCACAAGGTCGTGGAAACGGTTGGGGTCGAGCAGGCGCAGCCGGGCGAAGTGGCTGTCCTGGCCGAGCTGTTCGGGGGTGGCGGTGAGCAGCAGCACGCCAGGGATCACCTGGGCCAGTTGCTCGACCAGGCCGTACTCGGCGCTGACCTGGTCTTCATGCCAGACCAGGTGGTGGGCTTCGTCGACCACCATCAGGTCCCAGCCTGCGGCAAACAGCGCGTCCTGGGCTTTTTCGTCGTCAACCAGCCATTCCAGGGCCACCAGCGCGAGCTGGGCGTCTTCGAACGGGTTGCTGGCATCGCTCTCGATGAAGCGCTCGGCGTCGAACAACGCCACTTGCAGGTTGAAGCGCCGGCGCATTTCCACCAGCCATTGGTGCTGGAGGTTTTCCGGGACCAGTATCAGTACGCGGCTGGCGCGCCCTGAGAGCAGCTGGCGATGGATGATCAGGCCTGCCTCGATGGTTTTGCCCAGGCCGACTTCGTCCGCCAGCAGCACCCGGGGTGCGCTGCGGTCAGCGACTTCACGGGCGATGTGCAACTGGTGGGCGATCGGTTGTGCGCGGCAGCCACCCAGGCCCCAGAGCGACGACTGCATCTGCTTGCTGGTGTGCTGCAAGGTGTTGTAACGCAGGCTGAACCACGACAGCGGGTCGATCTGGCCGGCGAACAGGCGGTCGCTGGCCAGGCGGAACTGAATGAAGTTCGACAGTTGGGTCTCCGGCAGGGTACGCGGCTGGTTTTGCCCGTCCAGGCCGTGGTACACCAACAGGCCATCGACATCGTCGACCTCGCGCACGGTCAGCTTCCAACCGTCGAAGTGGGTGATCTGGTCACCTGGCGAGAAGCGCACGCGGGTCAGCGGCGCATTGCGCAGGGAATACTGGCGGGTGTCGCCAGTGGCCGGGTAGAGCACGGTCAACAGGCGGCCATCCTGCGCCAGGATGGTACCCAGGCCGAGCTCTGCTTCGCTGTCGCTGATCCAGCGTTGCCCCGGTTGATACTGCTGCGCCATACTGCCTGAACTCCCGCGATGAAAAGCCGGCTATGTTAACGGATCGGCCGGTCAGACCAAAGTGTTGAAGTGCACCGAAGGGTGCCGAAGACCAACAGTCTAGCCGTTTCATCGACCAACACCGTCTTGTAGACGAGGGCCGCGCACCAACATGTCCGCCAAGCACCGCTGGTTGAACGTATCCCTGGCCGTGAGCAGCCTTGTGCTGCTGGCCGGCTGCGAGCAAAAAAGCTTCGAGACCTTGCCGGCGATTACGCCCGGGCAGCTTGAGGCACTGGGCGTCCAGACGCCGATCAAGAGCGTGCACTTTCGTGACCGCGACGGCGAAGGCCTGCTGGTGCTGAGCCGCACCGACGGCCAGGCCACCGACGCGGAAAACCAGCAGGAAGTGGACAAGGTAGTGCTCAAGGCCACGCTGTATGGGCGCACGGCCGAAAGCGATGCGTTCAAGGCACGCTGGCAGATCGAGCAGGAAACCACCTGCCCGGGGCTGGACCTGGATGTCGACTTCTATTCCGATGTCAGCGATGTCAGTGACCTGAACAAGGACCGTATCGCCGAACTGACGGTTGCCAGCCATGCCTTCTGCGGCGGCGGCATCGACCCCCACGATATCGCCATCGAAATGCGCGAAGGCCAGGCCATCTACACCATTACTGGCCAATCGCTGATCACCCCGGCGGGCGAGGAGCCGATCGGCGGCGAGCGCGAAGACAGCGCCTCGCTCAAAAGCGCGCCGCAGGTACTGCGCGAGCACATGGACGCAGTCTGGCAGCAGGTCTACAAGCGGCCCTGGAGCGAGGCGAGCCCGCCGAGCGATGACGACCCCGATGACGAAGTCGAATAAGCGTTGTCTCTGTTCAAGGTAGGACAACGCCCGCCGATACAGGGGTAATAGGAGACTTTCCATGTTGCCGCCGATTATTCCGCTCAGTGCAGCCCCGGTAACCTCGCAACAGGACCCGGTCAAACCCACTCCCGACATCAAGCCGGTGGTCCCCGCGCAGCCGACCTCCGGTGAAAGCGCCATCAACCTCAAGCAGCAGCGCGACCCGCAGGAGCAGGCCTTGATCCTGCGTGATGAACAGCGTCGTCAACAGCAACGTCGGCAAAAAAGCGACAGCGAGCTTTACAGCGCGTTACCGGGCGATGAAGTCAATGCCGACAACACCGTGCCGGTCGCCCCCTTGATGGGCGAGAGCCCACGCCAGGGGCTGCTGGTCGACATCGAAGTCTGACGCGGGGCTGGTCAGCGTCACTGGCTGGCTTCATCATGCAAGTCTCTGTTGATCGTCGAGCCCACCCATGAGCCAAGACAACCTCATCGATTTCGATGCCGAACGTGCCAAGCGCGTCCACGACCTCAAGGAAAAGCGCCTGAACGAAGTGCGCCAGGCCTTCGAGCAAGCCATGCCCCTGAGCGCGGCAAAGAAAAAGAAGCCCAAGGGCAAGCCCAAGAAGCGCTGAAACTTGACGCAGGTCAACCCTGCGCCCGCCTCGCGTGCCCGGTCCCGGGCACCATTGACCCCGGTCAATTTTCCCCGCCCCCACATTCGTTACCTTGCATCCATCGGACAACGGCAAACGAAGAGGGAGGCCGACATGTTCTTCGACAACGTGGTTATCGCAGGTGTGGTAACGGTCGGGTTGATGGTCGCATTCTTTGCCGGTCTGGGCATTTTCATCTGGAAGGACTCGAACAAGCGCAAGCCGCGCTGACCTTCCGGGTTCACGAGCACGCAAGGCATTTAGGGCGACTTCGGTCGCCCATTTTTTTTGCCTGCGAAAAGTCGGGCAGCGCATTTCAATAAAGATGATTAGCTAGCTAATTAATCGTTTCCGCATTATCCTTCGCTTCATTGTCTATCGTTTACCTGATCATCCCCGCAAGGTCCGCCTCGTGCCCATCACTTTCCAGGCCCTGTTCGCACCCAGCAGCCTCGCCCTCAAGTTCGCCATCAAGACCGTGCTCGGTGGCGGCCTGGCGCTTTGGCTGGCGATGCGCTGGGGGTTGGAGCAGCCGTCATGGGCATTGATGACGGCGTTCATCGTGGCTCAGCCGTTGTCCGGCATGGTGGTGCAGAAGGGCCTTGCGCGCCTGGCCGGCACCCTGGTCGGCACGTTCATGTCGGTAGTTTTTATCGGCTTGTTCGCCCAGACGCCAGGCCTGTTCCTGATCGCCCTCGCGCTGTGGCTGGCACTGTGCACGGCCGCGTCGACGCAACTGCGCAGTGCCTGGGCCTACGCCTTTGTGCTGGCCGGCTACACCGCCGCGATCATCGCCCTGCCGGCGATCGACCACCCGTTGCAGGTGTTCGACCAGGCCGTGGCGCGCTGCACCGAGATCTGCCTGGGGATTTTCTGCGCTACCGCCACCAGCGCCCTGATCTGGCCGCTGCGTGTGGAACAGCAACTGGGCGGGCAAGCCCGGCAGGCTTGGCAAAATGGCCTGCAGGCGGCCAGTGCCATGCTGGGGGGAGAGGATGAAGCACGCAAAGGGCTGCTGGAAAGCCTTGGGCGCATCGTCGCCATCGACAGTCAGCGCGAACATGCCTGGTTCGAAGGCAATCGCGGGCGTCAGCGGGCGCGCGCCATTCGCGGCCTGAGCCAGAAGCTGATGGTGCTGCTGCGTATCTCCCGTTCGGTGCGCCGGCAGTGGCGCCAGCTCGATGAAGGTGAAGCCCGGCACCTGGCGCCCTGGCTGGAGGCGGTGCGCACGCAGTTGGGTGCACCCGACCAACCCGGCCTGTTGCTGTTGCGCCAACGCATCTGGGATGCCGCCCATGATGAGCAGATCAGCGCTGCCGAACATTACTGCCTGGCGCGCATGACGCTGTTGCTGGACTACGCGATGGCTGCGACCCAGGCGCTGGACGACGTCGAAGCGGGCAGGGCGCCCAAGGATGTGTCCCAGGGCCTGGCCGCACACCGCGACTGGTCGCTGGCACTGTTGTTCGGTTCACGCAGCGCGCTGGCGTTTCTGGTGATGAGTGGCTTCTGGCTGGCGACCGCCTGGCCCTCTGCGCCGGGCGGCCTGGTGCTGACCTGTGTGGTCTGCAGCCTGTTTGCCAGCCGCGAAAACGGTGCTCAGATCGGCCTTAGTTTCTTGCGCGGCATCTTTCTGGCGATCCCCGCGGCGTTTCTGGTCGGGCAGATTCTTTTGCCGCAGTGGAGCAGCTTCGCCATGCTCTGCCTGGGCATGGGTGTGCCGCTGTTTCTGGGGGCGCTGGGCATGGCCCACCCGCGTACCGGCGCCACCGCGACTTCGTATTGCCTGCACTTCATCGTGTTGGTATCACCGCTCAATGCCATGCAGTTTGGCGTGGCCAGCATGCTCAACAGCGCGCTGGCGATGCTGGTGGGCGTGTCTGCTGCGGTGATGGCCTTTCGTTTGTTGGTGTTCCGTCACCCGGCCTGGCTGGGCAAGCGCCTGCGGGCGGCGACCCAAAGCGACCTGGTGCGCCTGACCCGGCGCGACCTGCGTGGCGCCGACAGCTGGTTTGGCGGGCGTATGGCCGATCGCCTCTTGCAACTGGCGCGGCATGCCGGCGAATTGCCCGAAAGCGAGCGCAAGCGTTGGGATGACGGCTTGCACGGCCTGGACATCGGCGACGAACTGGTGCACCTGCGCATGTGCCTGGCGGTCGCCCAGGCGCCGTTGGGCCGTGCTGAACGCGAGTACCTGCAGCAGGTGGAGGCGGTGCTGGCCAAGGGGCCGGCGCCGGGCCGTGGGCAACGCCTGGACAGCGCCAGTGAACAATTCATCGCCGCCTTGCGTCGGCTGCCGGCAAGCGACCCGTTGCGCCTGGCTGAAGGTGCAGTGCTGCAGTTGCAGAAGAGCTGGGGCAAATGGTGCCGCTGGCAGGAGGACGTGCATGGGGTTGCGTGAATGGGCGCTGGGCGGCGTGCTGCTGAGCCCGTTTCTGATTTATGTGCTGCTGGCGCTGGTGCTCACCGGGGTGTTGCGCTTGTTGGTGCAAGCCACGCCGTTGGGTCGCTGGATCTGGCATGAAGCGCTGTTCGACGCGGCGTTGTTCGTGTGTGTGTTGTTCCTGGTGGTGCGAGTACTAGGGGCTGCATAAAGGCTCTTGTAACGATTTTTGTAAGGAGTGATTCAATGCGTGCCGCCGTACGTACCCTGGTAACCCTGTGTGTGGTGGCCCTTGCCCTGTTGGCAGGCTACCAGCTGTGGCAGTACTACATGCTGACACCCTGGACCCGCGATGCCCGGGTGCGTGCCGACGTGGTGGTGATCGCACCTGACGTTTCCGGTTGGGTGCGTGAGCTCAAGGTGCATGACAACCAGCAGGTCAAGGCGGGCGATTTGCTCATGAGCATCGACCGTGAACGCTTCCAGGCAGCCTTCGACCAGGCCAGCGCCGTGACCGAGACCCGCGCCCAGCAACTGCGCTTGCGCGAGCGCGAAGCGGCGCGGCGTACTGCCCTGGGGCCGGAGGCAATCAGTGCCGAGCTGCGTGAAAATGCCCAGATCAACGCCGCCATCGCCCGCGGTGAACTGCATGAGGCCGAGGCGCAACTGCAAGTGGCCAAGATCAACCTGGCGCGCAGCGAAGTGCGGGCGCCGCGCAGTGGCCATATCACCAACCTGCGCCTGGCCCAGGGCAACTACGTGAACACCGGGGAGTCGGTGATGGCCCTGGTGGACGATTCGACCTTCTATATCCAGGCCTACTTCGAAGAAACCAAACTGCCGCGCATCCGCGTCGGTGACACGGTCAAGGTCTGGTTGATGGGGGCGGGCGAGGCAATGCAGGGGCATGTGGAGAGCATCAGCCGGGGCATCACCGACCGCAACAGTAATCCGGACAGCCAACTGTTGCCGGAGGTGGAGCCGACCTTCAACTGGGTGCGTCTGGCGCAGCGGATACCTGTGCGGATCCGCCTGGACGAGATCCCGCAGGGCATGAACCTGAGTGCCGGCATGACTGCCAGCGTGCAGGTGCATGAGGACCGGGTTACGCAATGAAGGGAAGGCCGAACCCTCTTACGGGGCTGCCGGCGGCTGGCGGAAAACCTTGGCGAATGCGCGGTGACTTGCGTTAGGCTGGCAACTGCGAGTTGCCCGGCAGAGGCGACCGTTTGCAGCCCGGCGTGCGTCACTTTCGACTTGATTGCGAGGTTACGGCATGGCCATCACTTCCCAGGACATCTGCAACGCGGCGGAGCAGCTCAACGGTTTCGTTGGCTTTCATGGCAAGCGCGGCGTTCATATCGTGCGTTTTTCCGAAGACTCGTTCGGCATGGACGTGGCCGACGACAGTATCACCCCCTGCAGCGAATTCGTCTGGCGGCCCGAGCAAGGCCCGCGCATGGCGTTGTGCCGAGAGCGCCTGGCACTGCTGCTGGACCAGCATGTGGATGACCGCTTGAACATTGGCGAGCCCTTGCGCGCTTACCTGCGGCGCAGTGATTTGCCCGAGATCGTGGCCGAGCGCAACAAGCGCTGACGCCCTGCTGTTCACGGGGGCAGCCTTGTTCTGCGAAGGCTGCCTTTACAGCAGGCGCCTGGCCGAGCCTGTGGGCGCCTGTTGCAGCAAGGCTTCGAGCGCCTCTTTAGGTAAAGGCCGGCTCAGGAAATAACCCTGCACCTCATGGCAGCCGTCCTTCTCCAGTGTTTTGAGCTGCTGTTCACTTTCTACGCCCTCGGCCGTCACGGTCAGCCCCATGGCTTCACCCAGGTTGATGATGGCTTGCACCACGGCGCGATCATTGCCACTGGTGTTGTTCAGCCCGGCTATGAAGCGTTTGTCGATCTTGATGCTGTCGAACGGGTACGTGCGCAGATAGCCCAACGATGAGTAACCGGTGCCAAAGTCATCCATGTTCAGGCGAACACCCAGCTCCTTTAGCGAAAGCATGGTGCTTAGCGCGCCTTCGATGTCGTTGAGCATCACGTTTTCGGTGATTTCCAGTTCAAGGCGCTGGGCGGGGAACGCGGTTTCCAACAGGATCTCGCGAACATCGGCTACCACGTCGCTGCGCAAGAACTGCGCAGGTGACAGGTTTACCGATATCAGCAGGCCCTCCGGCCAGTCGTGGGCCGTGCGGCAGGCTTCGCGCAGCACCCAGCGGCCCAGCGCGACAATGATGTCGCTCTGCTCGGCCAGCGGGATGAAGGTGTCTGGCCCGAGCAACCCCTCCTGCGGGTGCTGCCAGCGCAGCAGGGCTTCGACCGCGACGATGCGCAGGTCGCCCAGGCGATAGCGTGGCTGGTAATGCAACGCGAATTCCTGGTTTTGCAGGGCCCGGCGCAGATCATTCTCCAGTTGTCGGCGGTACTGGATCTGTTTGTTCATTTCGGCGGCGAAGTACCGCCAGGTGTTCTTGCCCTCCGCTTTGGCCTGGTACAGCGCGATGTCGGCGCAGCGGATCAGTTCGCCGGCATCGAAGCCCAGGGTGCGGCTCTGGGCGACGCCGATGCTAGCGCCGATGTGCAGGGGCTGGTTGTCGAAGACGATTGGTTGCTGCAGCAGGCTAATCAGGCGGGCGCAGAAACGGTCGACTTCAGTGCGGTTATCCATGCCATTGAGCACCAGAATGAACTCATCGCCACCCAGGCGCGCGACCAGGTCGACATCGCGGGTGGTGTCGCGCAGGCGTGTCGCCACCTCTTGCAGCACAGCGTCACCGGCGGCATGGCCGAGGGAATCGTTGATCGGCTTGAAGTTGTCCAGGTCCAGCAGCAGCAACGTGAGTGGGGGCGAGTCGCTGCCGCGCAATAACAACTGCTCAAGGTGCCGAGCGAGTTTGTTGCGGTTGGCAAGCCCGGTCAGCGGGTCATGCAGTGACAGGTGCTGGATGCGTGCATGGGCGTCGACTTCGTCAGTGATGTCGCTGGCGGTGCCGCGAAAACCCGTCGGTTTGCCGTCGTACCAGATCGCCCTTGCCGAGATGCGGCAATAGCGGTTTTGCCCATTGTGGTCACGGTAGGTACAGCGCAGGTTTGCCAACTGCTGTGGGTCGGCGGCGGCCAATGCGTCCAGCCAGGGTGAGAGTGGCGTGGTGTCGCAGGCCAGCAGCTGGTTTACCGGCTGGCCCAGCCAGTCGTCCACCGGGTAGCCGGTGACGCTGACGAAACGCTGTGAAAGATAGGTCAGGCGTTGTTGTCGGTCGGTTTCCCAGATCCAGTCGGATGCGGCTTCGGCGACGGCGCGAAAACGCTGCTCGCTGGCCTCCAGGGCCTGGTTGCTCTGCTGCAGGCGCGCCAGGCTAAGGTCGATGGCGCGGGAGCTGCGCAAGGCGTGGCGGAACAGGTAAAGCATCACCAGGCCGAGTATCAGCAGCGCGCACAGCAGCGGCGGCAGCATCGCCCACAGTAATTGCTGGCCCGGCAGCGGGCTGGTCCAGGCCAGGTGGAAGCCGGTATCGCCCAGCGCGATACGCTGCTGGCCATGCTCGCCGGTAGCGTCTTTCTCGAGGTGCATGCCCGCCAGGCCGGCGCCGGTACCCAACCGTGTGAGTTTGTCGTCGGTCAACTGGTCGACGAACAGCATGACGGGTGCCTGGCGCACTTCGCTGTCCGACACGTCTTTGTCTGGCCGTACGGCCGCGGCGCTGAGCACGGCGGGCCATCCGTTGAACAGCACGAACCGGGTGATTTGTTCGCGGGCGCTGGCAGCCCCCCGCGCTTCATTGATGATGGGTTGCAGCGGCGCTTCTATATAAGTGCTGGCGCTCGCTTCACTGGGCTTGCCTTTGAACAGGGCGTAGGTGGTGCGCTGGTCGTCCACCACGAACACACCTTCGTAGCCACTGGCGCTGTATAGCGATTCCCCGACGTTCTTCTCTTCATAGGCCCACTGCCAGTCCGCCTTGCCGGCCAGGTGTTCAAAGGCGGCATCCCACACGGCATAGCTGGACAGGAATTGGCGTGAGGCAAGCAGCCGTTGCTCGAGAGCTTGTGAGGCATGGAAGGCGCTGCGCTGTTGCTCTTGGTGATCGAGGGTGGCGGCGATGTTGAGCAATGCGCCCAAGGTGACCAGGCAGGCCAGGCCAAAGACCACGCAAAAGCCTGCAATCAAGCGGCGAACTTGAAATCGGGGTGTGGGTAGGGTGGGTGGAAGGTTGGCGGTCCTGGCCATGTGCGGGTGACTCCTTCAAGAACAGCAGCCTCCCGCAAGGCAATCAGGAAGGAGGTTCAGTCAGGATAGGCCAGCCTGAGGCCGGTGGCCTCGCGTTGCGCGAAATTGACCTGGTCGCGGCCAGCGTGCTTGGCGGTGTAGAGCGCCTTGTCGGCCTGTTCGAGCCAGTGTTCGGGGGATTCAAGGTCAGCGTCGAAGGCAGACAGGCCGATGCTGAGGCTGATCCGCAAGTGTGGTAATTGCGGGTTGCGGTAGCTCGCCACCCGCTCGCGCAAGCGCTCCATGGCCAGGCAGGCCTGGGCCTCGTTGGTGTCCGGCAGGATCACGCAGAATTCGTCGCCACCGTAGCGCCCGGCCTGGTCGACCTCACGCAGGTTGCGTTTGAGCTCTTCGCTCATCTGACGCAGCACGCAATCGCCGATTACGTGGCCAAACGTGTCGTTGATGGTCTTGAAGTGGTCGATGTCGATCAGGGCGATGACCGCCTGTTGCTGCTGTTGCTGGCAGGTCTGGAACTTGAGCAGCAGCAGGTCTTTCCAGGCACCGTGGTTGAGCAACCCGGTCAGGCTGTCGGTAAGGCTTAGCGCACTGAGGCGGCGCTTGTGCTCTGCCAGTTTGATTGCCAGGCGGTAGCAGACCCAGCCCAGGGCCAGCGGGTAGAGCGTCAGCATTGGCAAGCACGCGTAAACCTGCAAGGGCGTGGCAGTGAGTTGCAAGCCAGGGCCGAGCACGAGCGTGGCCAGGAGCATGCCGGCAAGCTGGGCCAGCACGCCGCGAACGACCAGGCGCTTGCCGCCCGCGGCCACGTTGTTCATGGTCATCATCGACAGCACGGTCACGCTGGGCAGTGGGTTGAAGTGCATGGCGGCGGTCCAGAAGCCGCCCATCAGCGAGTCCAGCAGCAGATTGCGCTGTTCTGCCTGATAAGGCGCTGCCGAGCGCATCGCCCACAGGTAGGCTAAATGCGGCCAGACAATCCCGTTGAACAGCACCAGCAGCCAGACCCAGGTAGGCGGCGATAGCGGCGCCATGGCAGCCATTACACTGAACAGGCCGATGCCCATGCCGATGATGCGCGGCAGGTAGATGCGCTTGACGAAAGAAAGGCCCTTGCCGCTGCGGTTGTCCATCATGGTCATCGTTCTTCTGCTAAGGCGCCGTTTATCGCATAACGCGTGTGAATATTGTTGAACAGTGTTTCATCTATGAAAAATGACCTTACAAGCCAATTCACGGTTGATCTGATCACTGTGGGGTAATATGAAGGCTTTCCTGTTGCTTGGAGTGCTCATGCTCGTGGTTCCCATGGCTAACGCTGCCGGCGAGTCGGCGCCTCAACGGGACGGTCGTTTCCATAACCAGGCCCGCCTGCCTCAAGACGGCGTGATGAAAAAGCTGCGCATCGGCCTCAAGTACCTGTTTTTGCGCAAGCCGCCCGACACTCGGCCCTCCACCCCCCTCCATGTGCAGCCCATGACCCGGCAGCAGGTGCTTGATGCACCTGATCACAGCCTGTGGCGCCTTGGCCATTCGACGATATTGCTGAAGTTGCGCGGGCGCTTCTTTATTACCGACCCGGTATTCGCCGAGCGCGCCTCACCGGTGCAGTGGGCAGGGCCGCAACGTTTCCATGCGCCACCGCTTGGCCTGGACGAACTGCCGCCATTGGCCGCGGTGATCCTGTCCCATGATCACTTCGATCATCTGGATGAGCAGGCGATTCGACGGCTTGCCCCGCGTACGGGGGTGTTTCTGGCACCGCTTGGGGTGGGTGACCTGCTGATCGAATGGGGGGTTGCAGCAGACAAGGTGCGCCAACTGGATTGGTGGCAGGACACTGAAGTTGAAGGGGTACGCTTTGTCGCGACCCCAGCACAGCACTTTTCAGGGCGTGGCCTGTTCGACAGTAACCGGACCTTGTGGGCGTCCTGGGTGGTGATCGATGAACAGCTGCGGTTGTTTTTCAGCGGCGATACAGGCTACTTCGAGGGCTTCAAGCAGATCGGTGAGCGTTTTGGGCCTTTCGACCTGACCCTGATCGAGACCGGGGCCTATAACGTCGCCTGGCCGAGCGTGCACATGCAGCCGGAGCAGAGCCTGCAGGCACACCTCGACCTGCAGGGGCGCTGGATGCTGCCGATTCATAACGGCACCTTCGACTTGTCCACCCATGCCTGGCAAGAGCCATTCGAGCGCATCCTCGCCCTCACTGAGCAAGCGCAGGTGCGGCTATGCACCCCGCAGATGGGCGAGCGGGTCAGCCTGGACTCGCCGCATGCCGGGCAAAACTGGTGGCAGCCCAAGCCTGCGCATCAGCGAGAGCGGTCGACAGAGCGCGCCGTGGCGGTGCGCTGAGGGTCATTTTTCAGCGTCTCGCTGGCGAGGTGAGGGCGGCTTCTGGTCCTCCAGTAAACGCGAAGGCGGTTTGCCGCTGTCACTGCGCACCTGCGCATGGCTGATCAGCGCGAAGATGAAGCTGCCACCGATGATGTTACCGGCGAGGGTCGGCAGGGCGAATGCCAGCAAGAAGCTGCGCCAGGTCTCTTCACCGGCCCAGACCAGGTAGGACACTTCCACCGAACCGACGACAATATGGGTGAAGTCACCCAGCGCCATAAAGTAAGTGATCATCAGGATGATCCAGATCTTGGCGTGCTCCATCGACGGGATCATCCAGACCATGGTGGCGATCATCCAGCCCGACACGATGCCTTTGGCGAACATCTGGCCGATATCGTTCTTCATTACCTTGCGCCCGACCTCTAGGAAGGCCACATCGGTCTTGCCGTCGAAGATCGGCAGTTCCAGCATGACCCAGGCCACCAGCAGGGTGCCGGCCAGGTTGCCGAGCAATACCACGCTCCATAGGCGCAGCAGGCGACCCAGGTTGGCCAGGGTAGGCGAGGTCATCACCGGCAGCACGGCGGTGAGTGTGTTCTCTGTAAACAGTTGCTGGCGGGCGAGGATCACCGCCAGGAAACCTGCACTGTAGCCAATGCTTGCAATCACCTGGGCGCTGTCGCCCTCGGGGAGGCGGGCATAGAACAACCCCATGGCCATGAGCGAGAGCCCCATCGACAACCCGGCAGCCAGCGCTGACCACCACAGGGCTGCGATCGTGCGCTCAAGCTCTTGGTCGCCCTGGTAGCGAATGATCTCGTGCAGCACCGCTGCCCTTGGCGGCTGGTTATGGCTGACCTCCTGCTCTTCGTCCGCCGACAGGCCTGGCGTTTTCTCGCTTTGCGTCTCGCTCATGGTTGCCACGCTCCGTGGGGTGTTTATCTACAGATCGGTTGCGTGTTCATTAGTTGCGAAGGCCGGCCAAGTACTGCTGGAAA
This sequence comes from Pseudomonas sp. LAIL14HWK12:I10, assembly GCF_900184205.1. Classification (NCBI taxonomy): domain Bacteria; kingdom Pseudomonadati; phylum Pseudomonadota; class Gammaproteobacteria; order Pseudomonadales; family Pseudomonadaceae; genus Pseudomonas; species Pseudomonas sp. LAIL14HWK12:I10. Next base: position 310,610 of record NZ_FXWU01000009.1, read on the forward strand.
GTTTTTTCAGATCAGGGTGTTGACTCTGATTTCAAAGCGCGTATTATTCGCCTCCTCGCAGCGATGAACGCTTCGGGGCAAGCGGCAAGTTGTTGAAGTTAAAAGCTTTCGAAAGAAAGCGAAGTTAAAAACTTCAAAATAAACGCTTGACAGCAAATGAGGAAAGCGTAGAATGCGCGCCTCGGTTGAGACGAAAAGCTCTTAACCAAACGCTCTTTAACAAATTGAATCAAGCAATTCGTGTGGGTGCTTGTGAGTATGGACTGATAGTCACAAAGATTATCAGCATCACAAGTGACCATGCGAGAAATCACATAGTCATTTGAGATTGCTGAGCCAAGTTTAGGGTTTCTTAAAAACCCAAGCAGTATTGAACTGAAGAGTTTGATCATGGCTCAGATTGAACGCTGGCGGCAGGCCTAACACATGCAAGTCG
>NZ_FXWU01000010.1:0-265593 GCF_900184205.1 Pseudomonas sp. LAIL14HWK12:I10
CTACAACATCCACTTCACGCCCACCTCGGCATCCTGGCTGAATTTGGTTGAGAGGTTTTTCTCAACGCTGAGCGAGAAGTGGATCAAGCGGCAGGCACATGTCAGCGTTAAGGATCTGGAGGCGTCGATTGAGCACTACCTGGAAACCTACAACCAGAATCCGAAGCCATTTCGGTGGCACAAGAAGGCCGAGGACATCCTTGCCTCAGTCGCTCGCGCGGCACGAGCGCTGGGTAGATGATTTTCAGTGGTATTTCTGAAACACCACACTAGTCATACGCACCACGGTCGGCAGCGAGCCTGCCAGCTACGCCATGGCAGCCAGCGACCAGTCGCCGACGCTCGTTTCGATTCTGGACAAAGCGCTGTTGAGCATTTCGCCGGAAGAACTGGGGGTGATCAATAACCGCTGGCGTGGCTACAGCCTGCATGACGACAGCACCTGGCAGAAATTTCGCCGGCTTGCCTGGCAAGTGCTGCTGGGCACGGCGCTTCTGTTGCTGCTGGCACTGATCTGGAATGCCCGCCTGCGCCTGCAGATCAGGCAACGGCAAAGCGCCGAGCGGGCATTGAACGACCAGCTGGCGTTCATGCGCGCGCTGCTCAACGGCACCCCCCACCCCATGTATGTGCGTGACCGTGAGGGCTGCCTGCAAAGCTGCAACGACAGTTACCTGGAGGCTGTACAGGCCTGTAACGAGGAAGTCATGGGCAAGCACCTGGAAGAAAGCCTGTTCGCTGACCGCGAGCAGACCCGCCAGATCCACGCTGACTACCTGAAGGTCATGGCGGCAGGCACTCCGCTGATCATCGATCGCCCCTTGCGGGTCAAAGGCCGGGAAATGACCATCTACCACTGGATACTGCCGTACCGTGACTCGCTGGGCGAGGTACAAGGCATCATCGGCGGCTGGATCGATATCAGTGACCGCCGCCAGCTGGTGCTGGAACTGCGCCAGGCCAAGCAGCAAGCCGAGGATGCCAACCGTGCCAAGAGCACGTTCCTGGCCACCATCAGCCATGAAATTCGCACCCCGATGAACGCGGTCATCGGCATGCTGGAGCTGGCCGTCAAACGCGCCGACCAAGGGCGGGTGGACCGCTCCGCCCTGGAGCTGGCCTATCACTCGGCCAAGGACCTGCTGGGGCTGATTGGCGACATCCTCGACATCGTGCGCATCGAATCCGGGCACCTGTCACTGGCGCCAGAACCGGTCGACCTGGCGGCGCTGGTCGAGTCGGTGGGGCGCATCTTCGATGGCCAGGCACGGCAGAAAGGCCTGGCGCTGGAAGTGATCATCGAGCCATCGGCTCGCTGCCATGCATTGCTCGACCCGCTGCGCTTCAAGCAGGTCTTGTCCAACCTGGTCAACAACGCCATCAAGTTTACTGAACATGGCCAGGTGCGCATCTGCGTCTGTTTGCAGGACGAAGGCACGCCCTCCTCCCCGATGCTCGAACTGGAGGTGCGTGACAGCGGCATCGGCATTCACGCCGATGACCTGCAGCGCCTGTTCAACCCGTTCATTCAGGCCAACCCGCACAGCCCAGGCGCCCGTGCGGGGACCGGGCTTGGTCTGGCCATCTGCCGAACCCTCTGCGACATGATGGGCGGCACCTTGACGATCAAAAGCCTGGAGGATGTTGGCACCCAGGTTCGCCTTAAGATGCCTTTGCAAACCGTCAGCGCCGTGTCGGTCGGGCTGCCGGTTATCGAGAACCTCGACGTGCCCGATCCACGCTTGAATGTGCTGGTGATCGACGACCACCCCGCCAACCTGCAGTTGATGGCCCAGCAGCTGGGCTACCTGGGCCTTGGCCATACGTGCGCCAGGGATGGCCGCGAAGGCCTGAGCAGCTGGCGTGCCGGCACCTTCGATGTGCTGGTGCTCGACTGCAACATGCCGCACATGAACGGCTATCAGCTGGCCAGTGCGATACGTGCTGAAGAACGGCAACGCGGGCGACCGCGCTGCACCATCCTCGGCTATACCGCCAACGCGCAACCCGAGGTCATGCGCAAGTGCCTGGATGCCGGCATGGATGACTGCCTGCTCAAACCCATCAGCCTGAGTACCCTCAGCCAGCGCCTGGCCGGCCTCAAGCCGCAGAGCCGGCAGCCGTGGCGACGCAAACCCTTTGACTTGAATGGCCTGGGCGCGATCGTCGGGCCGGACCCAAAGGACCGCGAGCGTTTTCTCACGGCGCTGCACCAGAGCCTGCGCACCGACCTGATGATCTTGATGGACCTGCCCTCCGACGACGCCGCCGCCGTTGCCGACCAGGCGCACAAGATTCTCAGTGCCGCGCGCCTGCTGGAAGCCACGCAGCTGATGGCGGCGTGCGAAGCGCTGGAAAACATGGGTTTAACAACTCTGCAACGGCAGCTAAGGCGTCAGGCGCTGGCACGGCACATGCGCCGCGTGGAAATGGCCTTGGCTGGAGAGCTTGCAGGTACCGACGAACGTCAATCAGGAAGGCAGCCAAACGCCGAAGCTGGTAGACTGCGCGGCGATATTACCTAAGAGGATTGTTTCATGGCCACTAACCGCTCCCGTCGCCTGCGCAAAAAGCTGTGTGTCGACGAGTTTCAGGAATTGGGCTTCGAGCTGAACCTGGACTTCAAGGAAGATCTGGATGACCAGGCAATCGATGCATTCCTCGATGCCTTCCTGGAAGAAGCCATGGACGCCAATGGCCTCGACTACGTAGGCGGTGACGATTTCGGCCTGGTGTGCTCGGCCAAACGCGGTTCGGTCAGCGAAGAACAACGCGCTGCCGTCGAAGCCTGGCTCAAAGGCCGTGGCGAACTGACCAAGATCGAAGTCAGCCCACTGCTCGACGCCTGGTATCCGGACAAGCCGATCAACGCGGCTGAGTGATACCTGTGCGGCACCCAGCGGCTTGAACGCTGAAAAGGCCACCCTTTGCGGTGGCCTTTTTTGTGGGTGGCGTTTTCCGTCGAACGTGGCCCATCGTGGCTACGCTTGGGGCATAATGCGCGTTCTATTACGTTCTGGGGCCATCATCTCTTACAGCCCCAATGTCCTTTTCCCTCGCCGCAGGGTATTTACTGAATATGATCAAAACGCTCCGTCCCCTCGTTCTCGCCGGCCTGCTGCTGCCCTTCGCCTTGCCCAGCCAGGCCGCCGCCGTCAATACCAGCCTGCCGCCCAAGGTGCAGCAGGCGCTGAAAGCCAACAAACTGCAGGACACCGCACTGTCGCTGGTGATGCTGCCGCTGGATGGGCCTGGCGCGGCGACGGTGTTCAATGCCGATGTGTCGGTAAACCCGGCCTCGACCATGAAACTGGTCACCACCTACGCGGCCCTGGAACTGCTCGGCCCGACCTTCCAGTGGAAAACCGAGTTCTACACCGACGGCACCCTGAGCAACGGTGTGCTCAACGGCAACCTCTACCTCAAAGGTGGCGGCGACCCCAAACTGAACATGGAAAAACTCTGGCTGCTGATGCGTGACCTGCGCGCCAACGGCGTGCGCACCATCACCGGTGACCTGGTGCTGGACCGTAGCCACTTCGTACAGCCTAACCTGCCGCAGTTCAACGATGACGGCGGTGACGTCAACAAGCCCTTCCTGGTCAAACCCGACTCGCTGCTGGTCAACCTCAAGGCACTGCGCTTCGTTGCCCGCAACGATGGCGGCAAGGTGACGATCGCGGTCGAACCGCCGATTGCCAACATCCGCATCGACAACCAGGTCAAAGCCGTGGCGTCCAAGCAGTGCACCGGTGATGTGCGCTACAACCCTGTGCAACAGGCCGATGGTGTCAGCGTGGTGGTCAGCGGCCAGCTGGGTGATGGCTGCAACTCGCAGACCTACCTGTCGCTGCTCGATCACCCGGCCTATGCCGCCGGTGCCGTGCGGGCGATCTGGAACGAACTGGGTGGCAGCATTCAGGGCAGCGATCGCGTCGAGAATGTCCCCAAAAGCGCACGCCTGCTGGCACGGGCCTTCTCGCCTGACCTGGTGGAAGTGATCCGCGACATCAACAAATACAGCAACAACACCATGGCCCAGCAACTGTTCCTTAGCCTGGGCGCGCAGTTCCGTACCGATGCCGATGGCGATGACGCCCGCGCGGCGCAACGTGTAGTGCGCCAGTGGTTGGCGAAAAAGGGCATCACCGCGCCACACCTGGTGATGGAAAACGGCTCCGGCTTGTCGCGCGCCGAGCGCGTCAGCACCCGCGAGATGGCGGCGCTGCTCCAGGCCGCCTGGAAGAGCCCCTACTCCGCCGAGTTCATCAGTTCCATGCCGCTGGTGGGCATGGACGGCACCATGCGCAAGCGCCTGAAACGCACGGCAATGACCGGTGAAGGCCATATCAAGACCGGCACGTTGAACACCGTGCGCGCCATCGCGGGCTTCAGTCGTGATAGCAATGGGCATACCTGGGCAGTGGCGGCGATTTTGAACGACCCGAAACCGTGGGGGGCATCGCAGGTGCTGGACCAGGTGCTGCTAGACCTGTATCGCCAACCGAAGCTGGGTGCTAGCGCTGCGGCCAACTGAGGGTAGGAGCGGCCTTGCGTCGCGAAAGGGCTGCGCAGCGGCCCCCTGATTTCAGTGTTAACGCATAAAGTGCGGGGCCGCGTTGCGGCCCTTTCGCGACGCAAGGCCGCTCCTACACGAGGCTCAGGTCAACTCCGCTTCGACCCGGTCCCGTCCTGCCTGCTTGGCCGCATACACCCCGGCATCCGCCCGCAACAACAACGCGTCAGCCCCCTCCCCTGGCCGCCAGCCCGCCACACCAAAGCTCGCCGTGACCTCGCCCACCCCCTCGATCGGGACGTTGCGCACGCTTTGCCACAGCTCAAGCGCCAGCAACCGCGCCTGCTCGGCATCACTGCCCGGGCACAGCACCATGAACTCTTCCCCTCCCAACCGGCAAAACACGTCGGTTCGCCGTAGGCGATGGCCGATGCGCTGGCACAGGCTGCGCAGCACCAGGTCGCCCACCGCATGGCCGAACTGGTCGTTGATGCGCTTGAAGTGATCGATATCGAGCATGATCACCGCCAGCGCCAGCCCATCGCGCTGGGCGCGGTCCAGCTCGGCCTTGAGCCGCTCCTGGAAATAGCGCCGGTTATGGATACCGGTCAGTGAATCGGTCACCGACAGGGCACGCAACTCCTCCTCCACCCCCTTGAGGTCGGAGATGTCGGTCAGGTAGCCATGCCACAAGGTACATCCCGCCTCACCCACCTCCGGGGTCGCCTCGCCACGCACCCAGCGCAACCCCGCCCGCGGCAAGCACACCCGGTATTCTTCGCGCCACGGCGTAAGGTGGTCGGCGGAATAGCCCACCGAACGGCGCACGCGCTCCAGGTCATCGGGATGAATGCGCTCGAACACCACCGTGGCATCCTCACGCAACTGCTGCAGGTCGACCTCATAAATGTCGTAAAGGCCTTTGCTGGCATACGGGAAACAGGAATGACCATTGGCATCCAGGCGGTACTGGTAGATGCCGCCCGGCACTTCGGCACTGAGTTTTTCCAGCAGCCGGTCACGCGCGGCCAGCGCCTCGTGCACCCGGCGCCGCTCGGTGACGTCAATGCAGATGGCCAGGTAGCCAACCCACAGCCCTTGTTCATCGAGCATGGCGGTAACCAGCATGTTGGCCACAAGGTGATTGCCATCGGTGCGTACCAAGGTCCACTCGCCAGGCTCTTCACCCCTTTCCTGCACCGTTTCGGCAAACATGGCCTGGCCGCCGGCGATGTGGCGCCCGTAGCGTAGGCTCAAGGCGTGGGCGCGCTGGCTGAGCTCGTCGGGCAACACCAGGTCCTCGAGGCGCAAATGGCCGATCGCCTCGTTGGCCGAATAGCCGAGCATGCGCTCGGCACCGGCATTGAAGGTGCTGACCACCCCCTTGAGGTTGGTGGCGATGATCGCCACCTGGGTCGCTGCATCCAGCACGCTGCGCAGCTGGTTATGGGTGCCGCGCAAGGACTGCTCGCTGACCCGCAGCTCGGCCGTGCGCTGCTCGACCAGGGTCAAGGCGCGCTGGCGCTGGCTAAACAGGTTGTAGAGCAAGGCACTGAGCAGCACGCTCAACAGCCCACCCAACAGGCCGACGGTCAGTGCAGCCGAAGAATGATTGGCCTTCAGAAAAGCTTGGCTAGGCCGAATGAACAACTGGAAAGGGTGATCGGCCAAGTACAACAACTGGCTGCTGGCCAGGGCCAGGGGCGCGGCCTCATTTCGTGAGTCGAACACCACTTCAGGTCCTTTCAGCCCGGACGGGTCTTCGATACGCACGACCAGGTTGTCATCGGCCGCCGCCGGCAGGCCATCGCTGATGAGATCGCGCAGGTTGAGCAACGCCATCACATAGCCCACCGCCGCGCCTTGGGGGGCGGCGTCGGAGAACACCGGTGCCACCATCAACAGGCCGCGTGCATCCGCTGCTGGCCGAACAGCGCCAGTCTCCAATAGGGCCAGAGGTTCCGACACCGCCATGCTGCCAGGTTCCAACGCACGCGCCAGGGTGGCCTGCCGCGCACCTTTGCCAGCCAGGTCAAGCCCGTAAGGAAGCGCAGGCGCGTCTGTCGACTGGGTGAAGCGCACAGGAAAGTAGTGATCACGCAGGGGCGCCGGTTGCCAAGCGCCCTGCGCATCCTGATCGCGGATCACATAGTCCTGGCCCAACCAGGTAGCGGTGCTGTGCTCGAATTCGGCGCGCTGCGCGGCCTCGACCCGCGGCGCCCAAGCGTAAGCCAGGGTGCGGCGCAACAAGGGCCGTGCATAGCCCTCGAATTCGCGGGGGGTAACCTCGTTGGAGAAACTGAAGAAACGCCGCAGCCCGTCCAGGCGCTGCTGCTGATCGTCAAAGCGCTCAGCGATGCGGCTGAAGCGCTCGCTGGCCAGCAACTCGAAGCGCTGGCGCAACTGCTGCTTGTAGAACGCCTGCGCGGCAAGGGCCAGGACGGCTGACAACAGGCAGCCAGCCACCAATGCCACCAGCGCCACCGCCCACGCGGACACGCCTTCGGTGCACAGGCCAAGCAACCTCGCACGCACGCCAAACTTGGACATACACCCATCTCGTCACGTCAGCGTCCTGCGGATTATCTTGCCCTGGCATCAGTTATAGCTATTGGCCACTAGCTGCGCAATGTACCTCGTCGCCTCAACGCAATTGCAGGCGCCACGCCCGGTGGATACGGTTGTTGCGGGCGAAGTCCGGGTCCAGGGTCTGGGCGCTGATTTCCTCCACCGCATAACGTGCCATCAGGTGTTCATCGAGCTGGAACTTGCGGAAGTTGTTGGAGAAATACAGCACGCCACCCGGCGCCAGGCGCGCCATCGCCAGGTCGAGCAGCTGCACATGGTCACGCTGAACGTCGAACACCCCTTCCATACGCTTGGAGTTGGAGAAGGTCGGCGGGTCGATGAAAATCAAGTCATAGCTGTCCCGGTTGGCTTCCAGCCAGGCCATCACATCGCCCTGCTCCAGGCGGTTACGCTCAGAGAAGCCGTTGAGCGCAAGGTTGCGCCGCGCCCAGTCCAGGTAGGTTTTCGACAGGTCGACGCTGGTGGTGCTGCGAGCACCGCCCTTGGCCGCATGCACGGTGGCCGTGGCGGTGTAGCAGAACAGGTTGAGGAAGTGCTTGCCGGCGGCCTCGCGCTGGATGCGCATGCGCATCGGGCGATGGTCGAGGAACAAGCCGGTGTCGAGGTAGTCAGTGAGGTTGACCAGCAGCTTGACGCCGCCTTCATTGACTTCCTGGAAGCGCCCCTCAGTGGCTTGGCGCTCGTACTGGCGGGTGCCGCTCTGCCGCTCACGGCGTTTGAGCACCACGCGCTGAGGGGAAATACCCAACGCCTGCGGGATCGCCGCCAGTGCATCAAGCAGGCGCGCCTGGGCCTTTTCCGGGTCGATCGAGCGGGGCGCGGCGTACTCCTGCACGTGCACCCAGTCGTGGTAAAGGTCGACTGCCAGGGCGTACTCGGGCATGTCGGCATCGTACAGGCGGTAGCAGTCGACCTGCTCGCGACGGGCCCACTTGCCCAGTTGCTTGAGGTTCTTCTGCAGGCGGTTGGCGAACATCTGCGCGCCTTCCGACAAACGCGCCGGTTCGCTGGCCTGCGGCTCCTGACGACGGGCATCGGTGGGTTCAGCCTGGGCGTCACGGCGCTCGCCGGTCACGAACTGGTCAGGCTGCACCTTGAACAACAGCAGCTTGCACGGCAATGCCCCGTTCCAGAAGGCGTATTGCTTGTGGCTGCGAATGCCCATGCGCTTGCCCAACTCCGGTGCCCCGGTGAACACCGCGGCTTCCCAGCCCATGCACGCCTGGCGCAGACGCTCGCCAAGGTTCTGGTAGAGGTACAACAGGCTGGCTTCGTCACCCAGACGCTCGCCGTATGGCGGGTTGCTGATCACCAGGCCTTTCTGGTTCTGGTCAGGCCGCGGCTCGAAGGTGCTGACCTCGCCCTGGTAGATCTTGACCCAGTCGCTCAGGCCCGCGCGCTCGACGTTGTTGCGCCCCGGCTGGATCAGCCGCGGGTCGGCCTCGTAGCCACGGATCCACAGCGGTGGCTTGGCCAAACCGGCCTGCGCACGCGCTTGCGCCTCGTCGTGAACCTTGCGCCACAGTGCCGGCACATGGCCAAGCCAGGCACTGAAGCCCCAGCGTTCGCGCTTGAGGTTAGGGGCGATGTCGGCGGCGATCATGGCGGCTTCGACCAGGAAGGTACCCACACCGCACATCGGGTCGGCCAGGGCGCCGCCTTCGGCAGCGATGCGTGGCCAGCCGGCGCGGATCAGCACGGCTGCCGCGAGGTTTTCCTTGAGCGGCGCAGCGCCTTGCTGCAGGCGATAGCCGCGCTGGTGCAGGCTGTGGCCGGACAGGTCGAGCGAGAGAATCGCCTCGCCACGGTCCAGACGCAGGTGCACGCGCACATCCGGGTCGATCTTTTCCACCGACGGGCGCAGGCCTTCGCGGTTGCGCAGCTTGTCGACGATGGCGTCCTTGACCTTGAGCGCACCGAAGTGGGTGTTGTCGATGCCCGAGCCATGGCCACTGAATTCCACCGCAAGGGTGCCGTCGGCCGCCAGGTGGTCTGCCCAGTCAACCGCGTTGACGCCGTCGTAGAGGTCGTCGGCGTTCTTCATGTTGAAGCGCTTGAGAACCAGCAACACCCGGTTCGCCAGGCGCGACCACAGGCACAGGCGGTAGGCGGTTTCCATGTCGGCGGCGCCGCGAATGGCCGAGGTGTGCTCACGCACTTCATCGAGGCCGAGGCCCTTGGCCTCTTCAGCGAGCAGGCCTTCCAGGCCTTTGGGGCAGGTGAGGTAAATTTCGAAACGGTCCGACATGAGTATTCCAGAGCCTTGGGCTATTTGACTGACGAGGCGACGCATCGCCCCGCGATGTTTGCCCGAACACCCTTCCAGCAGGCATCCGAGTGGCCATTGCCTGCGCGCAAGTGCGCAGCGCAACAACCGGGCCGCCTGACCGACCAGCACTTCACCAGGGGCAAAGACAGCTTAGATCATCAGGCAGTATTAAAAATTCGAGCGATGCAGGGGCCGATGTGACCCTTCGTCGCATTTCAAAATAATTCTGTCATCGCGCAGCGACGCTGGCGAAATGACGTCAATGATCGGCAAACCCCGATCATTGCGGGCTCAGCGACAAATAAGGTTGAGTCGCATTTATTTACTTATCCCTTCACCCTTAGAAACGTTACGTCCTTATGACAAATCGATCATTCACACTGTGACGCGCATTCGTTAGAACTGGTCTCAGGCCGCTTCGCAACGAGGCGGCACCTTCCGCTCGCCACGCCGGCAGCGAGCGCAAACCGGCAGAAAGACTCTGCCCGGCCTCGGAGAGGCCGACGGGACATTACAGTCAACAAGTGAGGGCAACACCCTATGAGAAGACTTAAGCGTGATCCGTTGGAAAGAGCATATTCACGTGGCTACCAATACGGGGTCACCGGCAAATCCCGCGAACTTTGCCCTTTCAATCTTCCTTCTGTTCGCCAAGCCTGGATCAACGGCTGGCGCGAAGGTCGCGGTGATAACTGGGACGGCATGACTGGCACCGCTGGCATCCATAGACTCAACGAAAATCACGCCGTTGGCTGATCGAGGACACTGAATTCGATTTACCAAGCACGCCCCATCCGGGCGGCGGGCTTCGGCCCAGGGGCCCCTTGATGGGGCCCTTTTTATGCCCGCGATTTATGCGCGTGGCAGAGCGGCAATCGCATCGACCGATTCGCGAATCAGCGCCGGCCCCTTATAAATGAAGCCCGAGTAAATCTGTACCAGGCTGGCACCCGCAGCGATTTTCTCGGCGGCGTGGCGCCCCTCGGTAATGCCACCCGCCGCAATGATCGGCAGCTTGCCGCCCAGCTCACCGGCCAACACCTTCACCGTGTGGGTGCTCTTCTCAAGCACCGGCGCCCCCGACAGACCACCGGCTTCGCCGCCATAAGGCAAGTGCTCGACGCCTTCGCGGCTCAGGGTGGTGTTGGTAGCGATCACCGCATCCATGCCCGATTCCATCAGCGCAGCAGCCACCAGTGCGGTTTCTTCGTCGCTCATGTCAGGGGCAATCTTGATCGCCAACGGCACGCGCTTGCCGTGCGTGACTGCCAACTGCTCACGGCGCTCGGCCAAGGCATCGAGCAACTGCTTCAGCGAGTCACCAAACTGCAGGCTGCGCAGGCCCGGTGTGTTCGGCGAGCTGACATTGACGGTGATGTAGGTGGCTTCGGTGTAGACCTTGTCCAGGCAGATCAGGTAGTCATCGACCGCCCGCTCGACCGGGGTGTCGAAGTTCTTGCCGATGTTGATGCCCAGTACGCCGTTGTAGCGCGATGCCCGCACGCGTTCGAGCAGGTGATCGACACCCAGGTTGTTGAAGCCCATGCGGTTGATGATCGCCGTTGCCTCTGGCAGACGGAAAATCCGCGGCTTCGGGTTGCCGGGTTGCGGGCGCGGTGTGACGGTACCGATCTCGACGAAGCCGAAGCCCAGTTGGGCGAAGCCGTCGATTGCCGCGCCGTTCTTGTCCAGGCCAGCGGCGAGGCCCACCGGGTTGGCAAAGTTCAAGCCCATGACCGACACCGGCAACGCCGCCGGCTGTTTGCACAGCATGCCGTTGAGGCCGAGACGGCCACCGGCACCGATCAGGTCCAGGGACAGGTCGTGGGAGGTTTCCGGGGAAAGCTTGAACAGCAGCTGGCGGGCCAGGGTATACATGGGCGGGCAAGGCTCGGGGTGAATGAGGGGGCGATTATAGCCAGCGCACGGCTGGCATGACAGTAAATCCTCGGGCCGCTTGGCACATGCGTTGCTTCGCTTACCACACACTGCCTTTTCAGTACGGGCGAGGATCCTTGTGAACACAGCACCCCGAGCAACGCCCCTGGCCTGGGTCAACGGCAGCGACGCACCGGAAAAAACCAGCCTGAACATTGGCTTCATGGCCCTGACCGACTGCGCCTCGGTGGTGGTCGCCGCCACCCAGGGCTTTGCCCAGCAACACGGCCTGACCCTCAACCTCAAGCGCCAGGGCTCTTGGGCGGGCCTGCGCGACAAACTGGTCAGCGGCGAGCTGGATGCTGCGCACTGCCTGTATGGCCTGGCCTATGCCGTGCACCTGGGCATTGGCGGTGTGCCCGCCAGCGACATGGCTGTGCTCATGGGGCTGAACCAGAATGCCCAGGCCATCAACCTGTCCCCGGCTCTGCAACGCAAGGGCGTGACCAGCCCTGAGGCACTGGCGCGCCTGGTGCACCAGCAGGGTGCACGCCTGACCTTTGCCCAGACCTTCCCCACCGGCACCCACGCCATGTGGTTGTACTACTGGCTGGCGAGCCAGGGCATCCACCCGCTGCGCGATGTCGACAGCGTGGTGGTGCCGCCCGCGCAGATGGCCGCGCATATCCAGGCTGGCCGCATCGACGGGTTTTGTGCAGGCGAACCTTGGGCGGCGGATGCCGTCGCCAAGGGCCAGGGCTTTACCCTGGCAACCAGCCAGTCGATCTGGCCAGACCACCCGGAAAAGGTGCTCGCTTGCGCCCGCGCCTTCGCCGAGCAGTACCCCAACAGCGCCCGCGCCCTGATCAAGGCGATCCTCGCAGCCAGCCGCTTCATCGAGCAAAGCCCCGAGAACCGCCGCAGCACCGCGCAGTTGCTCAGCGGCAGTGCTTACCTGGACACGCCGACGAGCACTATCGAGCCCCGCCTGCTGGGTGACTACCAAGACGGGCTGGGCAACCAGTGGCAAGACCCCCACGCTTTGCGCCTGTTCGACCAGGGCCGGGCCAACCTGCCGTATTTGTCCGACGGCATGTGGTTCATGACCCAGTTCCGCCGCTGGGGACTATTGCGAGACGACCCCGACTACCTCGGCGTGGCCAGCCAGGTTCAGCAACTGGCGCTTTACCACGAAGCGGCAGACGCCCTAGGCATAGCGTGCCTTGAGCATCCGATGCGAAGCAGCCTGCTGATCGACGGCACCCGCTGGGACGGCAGCGACCCCTACGGCTATGCCCGCAGCTTCAGCCTGCACGCCTTGGGCGACACACCCGAAGCCCGCGTTGGCCTGTGAGGGGGATGAACATGCTGCGTATCCTGCTGATCGACGACACTCAAAACAAACTGGGCCGGCTCAAGGCCGCCTTGAGCGAGGCCGGTTTCGACGTGATCGAAGCCCCTGGTCTGACCATCGATTTGCCCGCCTGCGTCGAAACGGTGCATCCGGACGTCGTGTTGATCGATACCGACTCACCGGACCGCGACGTGATGGAACACGTGGTACTGGTCAGCCGCGACCGACCGCGGCCTATCGTGCTGTTTACCGACGAGCACGACCCCGGCGTGATGCGCCAGGCAATCCAGGCGGGGGTCAGCGCCTATATCGTCGAGGGCATCCATGCTGCGCGTTTGCAGCCGATTCTGGATGTGGCCATGGCCCGCTTCGAGAGCGACCAGGCCCTCAGGGCGCAGTTGCTGGCGCGTGACCAGCAACTGGCCGAACGCAAGCGGATCGAACAGGCCAAGGGCCTGCTGATGAAGATGAAAGACTGCAACGAAGAGCAGGCCTACACCCTGATGCGCCGCCAGGCCATGAGCCGCCAGCAGAAGCTGATCCAGGTGGCCGAGCAGATCATCGCCATGCACGAGATGCTGGGCTGAGAAGGCATAGCCCTTTGGGCTGTGCTATCGCGCGAGAACAAAGATCGTAAGCGAGCCTCCAAACCTGTGGGAGCCGGCTTGCCGGCGATGCAGGCGCCACGGTGTATGGCACCGGCTTTGCCGGTGATCGCCGGCAAGCCGGCTCCCACATGGCCCTGCTAAATGAATCAGTTATGTGTTGTTCAATGACAGCAGGGTCACCCGCGAAGCGGCCGCAGCAATGTTGGCCCATCTCTTGCTGAACAAACATCACCGGTAGCCAACGGCGGTTGCCCCACTTAAATCCCGACAAAGACGTCGCTCACCCTTCCACAGCCGTGGACCGGGTAGCGGCGTCTTTTTCGTTCCGTTGCTTTGCCGAGTGAGGTGTTCAATGAGTACCAGCTTCTGGAAATCCGGGCATGTGCCCACGCTGTTCGCCGCGTTCCTGTATTTCGACTTGAGCTTCATGGTCTGGTACCTGCTCGGCCCGCTGGCGGTGCAAATCGCTGCCGACCTGCAGTTGAGTGCACAGCAACGGGGCCTGATGGTGGCCACGCCGATCCTGGCCGGCGCAATACTGCGCTTTGCGATGGGGCTGCTGGTTGACCGCCTTTCGCCCAAGACCGCCGGCCTGATCGGCCAGGTGATCGTCATCGTCGCCCTGGCTGGCGCTTGGTACCTGGGCGTGCACAGTTATGAGCAGGCCTTGCTGCTAGGGGTGTTCCTGGGCTTTGCCGGCGCCTCGTTCGCGGTTTCGCTGCCGCTGGCCTCGCAGTGGTACCCGCCGCAGCACCAAGGCAAGGCCATGGGCATCGCCGGGGCCGGCAACTCCGGCACGGTGTTCGCCGCTTTGTTGGCACCCGCCTTGGCTGCAGGCTTTGGCTGGAACAACGTGTTCGGCTTCGCCCTGATCCCGCTGTCACTGACCCTGGTGGTGTTCGCGCTGCTGGCGCGCAATGCGCCCGAGCGGCCCAAGCGCAAAGCCATGGCCGACTACCTCAAGGCCCTCGGTGACCGCGACAGCTGGTGGTTCATGTTCTTCTACAGCGTTACCTTCGGCGGCTTTATCGGCCTGGCCAGTGCCCTGCCCGGCTACTTCAGCGACCAGTATGGCCTGAGCCCGGTTACCGCCGGCTACTACACAGCCGCCTGCGTGTTTGCCGGTAGCCTGATGCGCCCGCTCGGCGGCGCTCTGGCCGATCGCTTTGGCGGCATTCGCACCCTGTTGGGCATGTACAGCGTGGCCGCCATCTGCATCGCGGCCGTAGGCTTCAACTTGCCCAGCGCGGCGGCGGCGCTGGCGCTGTTCGTCAGCGCCATGCTCGGCCTGGGCGCTGGCAATGGCGCGGTGTTCCAGTTGGTGCCACAACGTTTCCGCCAGGAAATCGGGGTAATGACCGGGCTGATCGGCATGGCCGGTGGCATCGGCGGCTTCCTGCTGGCCGCGGGCCTTGGCACCATCAAGCAACACACCGGCGACTATCAATTGGGGCTGTGGCTGTTCGCCAGCCTGGGCTTGCTGGCCTGGTTCGGCCTGCATGGCGTCAAGCAGCGCTGGCGCACCACTTGGGGCTCGGCTGCCGTGACCGCGGCGCGGGTCTGAGGCGCCCCCATGAGCCTGCAACTGAGCTTTGCCCACGCCAGCGCCACCGGCCCCCGCGCGGAAAACCAGGATGCCCTGCGCCTGGTCACCCCGGCGCCGGAGCTGGCCGCCAGCAAGGGCTACCTGTTCGCCCTCGCCGACGGTGTCAACCAATGCGCCGATGGCGGCCTGGCCGCACGGGCCAGCCTGCAGGCGCTGGCACTGGACTACTACGCCACCCCCGCCACCTGGAGCGTGGCACAGGCGCTGGACCGCCTGTTGCTGGCGCAGAACCGCTGGCTGCGCGCCCAGGGCAGCGGCCAGCCGCTGCTGACCACCCTCAGCGCACTGGTGCTGCGCGGTCGGCGCTTTACCCTGGCGCATGTCGGCGACTGCCGCGTCTACCGCTGGCACCACGGCCGCCTGCAGTGCCTGAGCGAAGACCACGTGTGGGATCAACCGGGCATGCAGCATGTGCTCAAACGCGCACTAGGGCTGGACCAGCACCTGTTGGTCGATTACCTGGAAGGCGAACTGCAGGCAGGCGAGTGCTTCGTGCTCTTGAGCGATGGGGTCTGGGCCAGCCTGGGTGACCAGCACATCCAGTCGGTCTTGCGCGAGCAGCCCGACCTGCAACAGGCGGCCGACACCCTGGTTGCCAGCGCCCACCTCAATGGCAGCCAGGACAACGCCAGCGCCTTGTTGGTGCAGGTTGAACAACTGGGGCCGACCAACCTGGGCGATACCTTGGCACAGCTGCAGCAGTGGCCTGTGCCCGGCCCCCTTCGCGAAGGCCAGGTGATCGATGGCTGGCAGATCGAGACGCTGCTCTCGCACAGCCGCCAATCCCTGCTGTACCGGGCACGCGACGGCCACGGCCACGCATGGCTGCTCAAGACCCTGCCCGCTGCCCGCGAACAGGAGCCCGGGGCGGCGCAAGGGCTGCTGATGGAAGAGTGGTTCCTGCGCAGGGTGGCCGGGCGGCACTTCCCAGAACTGCACGTCGCCAGCCAGCGCCAGCACCTGTACTACGTGATGCGCGAATACCCCGGCCAAAGCCTTTCGGCGCTGCTCAACGAGCACGGGCCGCTGCCGCTGGCGCAGTGGCTGGAAATGGCCCGTCAACTGCTGCAAGCCGTCGGCGTGCTGCATCGGCGCAACTTGCTGCACCGCGACATCAAACCAGAAAACCTTCACCTGGGCGCCGATGGCCAACTGCGCCTGCTGGACTTCGGTTTGGCCTACTGCCCTGGCCTGTCCGAAGACCCGCAGCACGAGCTGCCCGGCACGCCCTCCTTCATCGCCCCGGAAGCCTTCGAAGGCCAGCCCCCCAACCCGCGGCAAGACCTCTATGCCGCCGGCGTGACGCTCTACCAGCTGCTGACCGGGCACTACCCCTATGGCGAAGTGGAGCCGTTCCAGCGGCCACGCTTCGGCCAGCCGGTCAATGCCTCGCGCTATCGCCCTGACCTGCCGGAATGGTTGCAGCACAACCTGCTGCAAGCGGTGGCGGCCGACCCGGCGCACCGCTTTGAAACCGCTGAACACTGGTTGCTGCTGCTCGAACGCGGCGACCGCCAGGATGCACCCAATCGCCCCCGGCCTTTGCTGGAGCGCGAACCGCTGAAAGTCTGGCGCACCCTGGCCCTGCTGTCCCTGCTGTGTAACCTGATACTGCTGCTCACCCTGCTCAAGGGCTGAGCCGCCTTGCCGATGAGGAAACGTTGATGAATGCAAAAGTCTGGCTGGTCGGTGCTGGCCCTGGCGACCCCGAACTGCTGACCCTCAAGGCCGTGCGTGCATTACAGCACGCCCAGGTGGTGATGATCGACGACCTGGTGAACCCCGCCGTGCTGGAGCATTGCCCACAGGCACGGGTGATTGCCGTAGGCAAGCGCGGTGGCTGCCGCTCCACGCCGCAGGCCTTCATCCAGCGCCTGATGTTGCGCCATGCGCGCCAGGGGCGCTGCGTGGTACGGCTCAAAGGCGGCGACCCGTGCATCTTCGGCCGGGGTGGCGAAGAAGCCGCCTGGCTGCAAGGCCATGGCATCGAGGTCGAGCTGGTCAACGGCATCACAGCAGGCTTGGCGGGGGCGACGCAATGCGGCATATCACTGACGTCTCGCGGGGTGAGCCGCGGTGTGACGCTGGTAACCGCACATACCCAGGATGACAGCGACCTGAACTGGGCGGCGCTGGCGCAGGGTGGTACGACGCTGGTGGTGTACATGGGTGTAGCGCGGCTGGAGCAGATTCGCCAAGGGCTGCTGCACGGTGGCATGGCGCCCCATACGCCGGTGGCGATGATCGAGAATGCGTCATTGCCGCAGCAGCGTGAGTGCCGCAGTGATGTGCAGGGGATGGTTGACGATGCGCGGGCATTCGGGCTCTGCAGCCCAGCAATTCTGGTGATTGGCGAGGTGGTTGGGGTTGCTCAGGCACAGCTGATGGAATGGTCAGCCGCTGGCTAGCGGCGTGTTGCTTGTGCTGGCCTCTTCGCTGGCAAGCCAGCACCCATGAAATCGCAGGCAAAGAAAAACCCGGCCGAGGCCGGGTTTTTCATGAAGCATCGAACCAATTACTTGGCTTGGGCTTCTACTTGCGCTTCAACGCGACGGTTAACAGCGCGACCTTCTTCGGTGGCGTTGTCAGCAACCGGACGGGTCTCACCGTAGCCAACCGAGTCAACACGGCTCGATTCTACGCCGTACTGCTGGGTCAGGACTTGCTTAACAGCGTTGGCACGACGCTCGGACAGCTTCTGGTTGTAAGCGTCTGGACCTACGGAGTCAGTGTGACCTTCAACCACGGTGGTGGTTTGTGGGTACTGCTTCATGAAGTCAGCCAGGTTCTTGATGTCGCCGTAGCTGTTTGGCTTGACGACCGACTTGTCGAAGTCGAACTTGACGTCCAGCTCAACACGAACGACTTCGGCAACAGCCGGGCAGCCGTCGGCGTCAACGGTAACGTTGGCCGGGGTGTCTGGGCACTTGTCGACGTTGTCGCACACGCCGTCGTTGTCGCTGTCGGAGCAGACTTCAGCTACTGGAGCCGGAGCTGGAGCAACTTTGCCACCGCTGCCACCGAAGTTCAGACCAACACCAACGGATGGGCCCCACTCGGTGTTGCCGTTGTCGATGTTGTACATGGCTTCAACGCCAGCACGGGCGAAGAACATGTCGGTGATGTACCACTTGGCACCAGCGCCAACGTTGGCGAAGGTGGAGTGGTCGCGGCCGCTACGGGTAGCTTGGCCCAGGCTCTCGTGAGCGAAACCAGCGGAAACGTACGGACGCAGAGCATCGCCTACGGTACCGAAGTGGTAGGTAGCGTCGAGCTTGGCTTTCGAACCTTTGATGTCTTTGTTGAAGACTTCACCACGAGCGTTGTGAGTCTCGTTGTAGCCCAGGTCCAGGGAGACGTCGTCGGTCAGGAAGTAACCGAGGCGAACACCAGGATTGGTGCCGTCGTTCTTGAAGTTACGCTCGCTGTCGTAGTACTGCTTGGTAACGTTACCTTCGATTTCGACTGCGCCTTGGCCTTGAGCCAGAACGCCGAACGAAGTAGCGGCTACGAGCGAGCCAATGGCCAAGCCCAAGGTGTTTTTCAATTTCATCCGTTAAATCCCCATCTGGTGATAGTTAAGCAGTCCCACCAACAACAAGGGGGACAACTCGACGGCTAGTCTAGCAGAACTCGCCGATTCGTTAGAGATTATTGCACGCGCTTAAGTTTCATCCAGCCCGTGAAATTTCTCTCGAAGCTTGTCTAGCGCGCGCTTGTAACGCATTTTCGTCGCGCTCAGGCCCATGTGCATGATATCTGCGATTTCCTGAAATTCCAGCTCCGCGACAAATCGCAGCACCAGGATTTCCCGATCGATCGGGTTCACATGCACGAGCCATTTGTCCAGCCCGCCTTTTTCTTCGGGTTTGGGTGCCTTGTCTTCGGACGCCTCTTCAATAGGGTCCAGACTCAAGGCATCCATCAACCGACGTTTGCGTCGCTCCTTGCGGTACTGGGTAATGCACTCGTTGTAGGTGATGCTGTAGAGCCAGGTTTTGAACTTCGATTTACCTTCGAAGTTCTTCAGCCCGTACAGCACTTTCAGCATCACTTCCTGACAGACATCGTCGGCATCCCGGTCGTTCCCCAAATAACGTGCACAGACGTTGAACAGGGTCCGCTGGTAGCGCCGCATGAGCTCCTCATAGGCGCGGGTAACGTGGTACAGCTCCTCATGCGAACGCGCCACCAACTCTTCGTCGGTGAGCTCGCGGGGGTCATAACGCATGGGCGGCGAATGAACTTTATTCAAAACGGATCTGGCCGACAGTCAGGTCAATGTCGCCGCTCGACCCCGTGGGGTCGATTTCGCGGCGGCATACATTAACAGCTTTTGTGCGGTTAGCGGCTATTGACACGCTGCTCAAGCAACACGCGGTTAGACAGCGACACCAGTTCGCCATCATCGGTCAACAGCGTCGTCTTCACCGTGCCGATTTCCTCGATATGCCCTTCGACCTCTCCAATCCGCACCTGCTGGCCGACTTGGTACAGCTCGCGCACGTAGATGCCGGCCAGAATTTGCCCAGCGATTTCGCGGCTGCCGAGGCCCATGGCCAAGGCAACGGCCAGACCAACGGTAATCAGCCCGATGACGATCACGTGGTTCAGCAGGTCGGTCTTGACCTCGAGCTGGCTGATGGCCACCGAGATGCTGATGATGATCACCAGGCCTTGGGTAATACGCCCAATACCGGCGGAATACTCAAGGCCAATGCCTTCGGCTGCACCGCGCACCAGGCCATTAGCCACCTGCGCCAGCAGCACGCCGGCCAGCAGCACCAGCGCCGCGCCGAACACTTTAGGCAGGTACAGGGCAAGCATGTCGAGGGTCGCCGAAACCCGCTCAAGGCCCAGCGATTCAGCGGCCGAGACGAGGAAGATCAGCAACACGAACCAGTAGACGATCTTGCCGATCAGGGTCGATATCGGCACCTGGATGCCACCCCGGCTCAACATCTTGGTCAGCCCGGTACCGGCCATCAGGCGGTCCAGGCCAAGCTTGGCAAGCAATTTGGAGAGCAGCGCATCGAGCAGCTTGGCCACTACGAAACCGAGCAGCACCACCACCAGCGCGCCGAACAGGTTAGGGATGAAGTTCGCCACCTTGGTCCAAAGGGCCGTCATGGCAGTGACCAGGCTTTGGGTCCAGAGATCCAGTTCCATATTCAATCGGCCTTATCTGCTTTGCTGCCGCTGGCAGCGTTGCGGGTAGAGTTTCTACGCACGGGCGCAACATGCGCCGAGCCATTGTTGACGGCAATCAGCAGCGCCTGGCTCCAACGGCCAAGCAGGCTGAACAGATCACCCGCACCGACCTGGCGGTTGGCGGTTTTCAGCACACGACCCAAGCAGGCGGCGTCATCTCGGTCCTGGCCGGACGGTGACGCCTTGAGCAGGTCGCGCAGGGATTCTTCAAACGGATCGTGCATGGGCACCTCGCGCAGTATCAGCAAGAGACGAGATGGCACAGCGATGGGTCACACAGTGCAGGTCAATAGCCATTCACACCCACCGCAACCGCCGGAACAGCCACCACTGCCCCACTGCCAAACCCAGCACCAACAGACTGGCGAACAAGAAGCCATACGGGCTGTTCGACCCCGGAATACCGCCGACGTTGATGCCGAGCAGCCCGGTGACGAAGCTCATGGGCAGGAAAATACAGGTGATGATGCCGAAGCGGTACATGGTCCGGTTCATCCGCTCGCTGCGGCGCCGGTCCTCGCTCTCAAGCACCAGCGCGGCCCGCTCGCGGGTCAGCTCAAGCTCTTCGAGGTAGCGGATCAGGCTGTTGTTCAACTCGTTCCAGTAGTCGGCGTCGGCATCGGCGAACCAGCTCCACTTGCTGCGTGACAGCTGGGCGTAGATTTCACGCTGCGGCGCCAGAAAACGCCGCAGGCCAGCGGCCCGACGGCGGATCTGCTGCAGGCTGCCCTGCTCTGGAGTGTACCGTTCGTCGGATTCGACCTTTTCTTCTTCGAGATCAACCAATTCGGACAGGTCGCTGACCAGGCCCTGGACCTTTTCGGTCAGCAGTTCTCCCATCAACAGCAACAACTCGGAAGCCGACTTCGGCCCCCTGCCCTCGCTGAGCAACTGCAGAATCTCGTCGCTGGCCCGCAGCGGCCGCAGGCGTAGCGAGATGACCCGCTGCGCCTCGGCGAAAATGCGCACCGAAACCATGTCTTCAGGCTCGGCGCCCGGGTTGAGGTTGACCCCGCGCAAAAACAGCAACAACTGTTCATCCACCAGCGGCAGCAAGCGCGGCCGGGTGTTTTCTTCCAGCAGCAAATCGCAGGCAAACTCGCTCAGGCCGCTGTCGCGCAGCAGCCAGGTACGGGTTTGCGGGTGGCTGCGGTCCCAGTGCAGCCAGAGGCTTTCCTGGGGGTGCAGTTGCAGGTCGTCCAGTTCGGTACGGGCAATCGAGCGCGCGCCGCCTTTGCCATCGAGCACCAGGGCATGCACCAGCCCCCACTGCGCGTTGTCTTCCTCGAACATCAAAGCTCCATCAGCGCGTGCGGCGCATCACTCCGGCATTTTCAGCGGGCTTGGCGAAACCAGCACGCCATTGTTGTCGGCATATACGTATTCACCCGAGCGGAAGGTCACGCCGGCGAAGGTCACCGGCACGTCGAGCTCGCCGATGCCGCGCTTGTTGCTCTTTTTCGGGTGGCTGGCCAGGGCCTGCACGCCGACGTCGGTCTGGATCAGGATGTCCACGTCGCGTACGCAGCCGTAGATCACCAAACCTTCCCAGCCATTTTTGGCAGCTTTCTCGGCCAGCATGTCGCCCAGCAGCGCACAGCGCAGCGAACCGCCGCCGTCGACCACCAGCACCTTGCCCTTGCCGTCGAGTTCGACCTGCTCCTTGACCAGCGAGTTGTCTTCGAAGCATTTGAGGGTGACGATTTGGCCGCCGAACGAATCGCGGCCGCCGAAGTTGCTGAACATGGGTTCGAGCACCTGGACCAGGTCTGGGTAGGCGTCGCAGAGGTCGGGCGTTACGTAATGCTGCATGGGAAGCTCCTGTCAGTCACAACGAAAGCGGGTGTGGGCCAAGGCTACACCGGAGAGGCTGTCGCAGTCATCCAGGACTGAGTGGTCAGCTTGTGCCTGTACCGGCCCTTTCGCGGGCAAGCCCGCTCCTACAGGAATACCACTGGCCTAGGAGCTGCAGTGATCCTGTGGGAGCGGGCTTGCCCGCGAAAGGGCCAGTAAAGGCCGCACAGAATCAGCTGGCCAACACAGGCTCCGCCATCACAATCGAAGCATGCACGGGCACCAAGGGGTCCCTCAACCAGCGCTCCACTAACGGCCAGACCTGAGCCTGGGCTGCCTTGCTGACCAGCATGTCGACATGCCCGAACGCCTCGAAGCCTTCCTCGCGCCCCAGCCGCAGAAACTGCTTGCGCGCCCCGCCCAACTGCTCGAACAGCTTGCGGCAAGCCCATACAGGGTCCTGGAAGTCGCCCGCGCCGGCCACGGCCAGCACCGGCACATCGACCCGTGCAAGCCCGGCCCACCAGTCATTGTCCTTGTCGCCAAAGCGCCCGAACAGGCCATGCCAGCGCATGCTTTCGAGGGCCAGGCCGATCGGCTCGTCCTCGGGGCCACGCTTTAAGCGCTGCCCCGGAATCTGCCGCCAGCGCTTGAGCAAAAACTTCGCCCCCCACACCACCGGCGGCACTTTCAAGGGCCAGTACACGCGGCTGACCTGGGTGCCGAAGAACGCCGCGCTGGCAACTTGCTCAGGCGGCAAATACCCGCCACCCAGTGCGGCGGCCAGGGTGGTACCGCCCAGGGAATGGCCAACCCAGTGCGGCGCCTGGCCGGCCTGCTCCTGAACGAATGCAGCAACCAAGGGCAAGTCATCGCGGGCATAGTCGGCGACACGGTTGTGCTGCCACTGGCGATTGCGCGGCGACAGGCCATGGCCACGCATTTCTGGGATCCACACATCAAAACCTGCGCGGGCGAGAAACGCGCCCAGGCCGATGCCTTTGGGCGAATACCAGAAACGGCGGTTGGAGAAACTGCCGTGCAAGAGAATGACCGGTACGCCCTGGGCGCCTGGCTGGTCGGCCAACCCAAGGCGGGTCACGGCCAGCTCGACGCTCGGGTCGGGGCTGTTGCCAGCCTTGATCCGGTACACGTCCTCGCTCAAGTCGCCTCGGCGCTCTGCGCTGAGCAAGGCCACGGGAAATAAAGTGCTGCTGCTATGCATAAGGTTGCTTGGTGCACAAAAAAGGGCGGGAACCATTACTGGAACTCGCCCTGGATAAAACCAGGCGGGGGCGCGCCAGACGCGCCCCCGCAATTCACTGCATCAGGCTGCGCCCTGGCCCTCGGCCAGGAAGAACCAGGTCTCGAGCACCGAGTCCGGGTTCAGCGACACGCTTTCGATGCCCTGTTCCATCAGCCATTTGGCCAGGTCTGGGTGGTCCGATGGGCCCTGGCCGCAGATGCCGATGTACTTGCCGGCCTTGTTGCACGCCTGGATGGCGTTGGCCAGCAGCTTCTTGACGGCAGGGTTACGCTCGTCGAACAGGTGCGCAATGATACCCGAGTCACGGTCCAGGCCCAGGGTCAGCTGGGTCAGGTCGTTGGAGCCGATCGAGAAGCCGTCGAAGTATTCCAGGAACTCTTCGGCCAGAATCGCGTTGGACGGCAGCTCGCACATCATGATCACGCGCAGGCCATTGTCGCCGCGGGCCAGGCCGTTTTCGGCCAACAGGTCGATGACCTGGCTGGCTTCGCCCAAGGTGCGCACGAACGGCACCATGATTTCGACGTTGGTCAGGCCCATTTCGTTGCGCACGCGCTTCAGCGCGCGGCATTCGAGCTCGAAGCAGTCACGGAACGATTCGCTGATGTAACGCGAAGCGCCACGGAAGCCCAGCATCGGGTTTTCTTCTTCCGGCTCGTACAGCTTGCCGCCGATCAGGTTGGCGTATTCGTTGGACTTGAAGTCCGACAGGCGCACGATGACCTTTTTCGGGTAGAAGGCTGCCGCCAGGGTGCTGATGCCTTCGACCAGCTTCTCGACATAGAAGCCGACCGGGTCGTCGTAACCAGCGATGCGCTTGTCGACGCTGTCCTTGAGCTCTGCCGGCAGGCCGGCATAGTTCAGCAGCGCCTTGGGGTGCACGCCGATCATGCGGTTGATGATGAACTCCAGGCGCGCCAGGCCGACACCGGCGTTGGGCAGCTGGGCGAAGTCGAAGGCACGGTCCGGGTTGCCGACGTTCATCATGATCTTGAACGGCAGGTCCGGCATGGCGTCGACCGAGTTCTGCTTGATGTCGAAGCCCAGCTCGCCTTCGAAGATGAAGCCGGTATCGCCTTCGGCGCAGGAGACAGTCACGCCCTGGCCGTCCTTGAGCAGTTGGGTGGCGTTGCCGCAACCGACAACGGCCGGAATACCCAGCTCACGGGCAATGATCGCCGCGTGGCAGGTACGCCCGCCACGGTTGGTGACGATGGCGCTGGCGCGCTTCATGACCGGTTCCCAGTCCGGGTCGGTCATGTCGGAGACCAGCACGTCGCCCGGCTGGACCTTGTCCATTTCCGACACGTCGTTGATCACGCGGACCTTGCCGGCGCCGATGCGCTGGCCGATGGCGCGGCCTTCGACCAGTACGGTGCCTTTCTCTTTGAGCAGGTAGCGTTCCATGACATTGGCGCTGGAACGGCTTTTTACGGTTTCAGGGCGGGCCTGAACGATGTACAGCTTGCCGTCGTCACCGTCTTTGGCCCACTCGATGTCCATCGGGCGCTGATAGTGCTGCTCGATGATCATGGCCTGCTTGGCCAGTTCGTTGACTTCGGCGTCGCTCAGGCAGAAGCGGGCGCGTTCGGCGCGGTCGACTTCGACGGTCTTGACCGAACGACCGGCCTTGGCCTCGTCGCCGTAGATCATCTTGATCGCCTTGCTGCCCAGGTTGCGGCGCAGAATGGCCGGGCGGCCTGCCTGCAAGGTGTTTTTGTGTACGTAGAACTCGTCAGGGTTGACCGCACCCTGCACGACGGTTTCACCCAGGCCATAGGCGCCGGTGATGAACACCACGTCGCGGAAGCCCGACTCGGTGTCGAGGGTGAACATCACGCCAGCGGTGCCGGTCTCGGAGCGGACCATGCGCTGCACGCCGGCCGACAGGGCCACCAGCTTGTGGTCGAAGCCCTGGTGCACGCGGTAGGCAATGGCGCGGTCATTGAACAGCGAGGCGAACACTTCCTTGGCCGCGCGGATCACGTTGTCGACGCCGCGGATGTTGAGGAAGGTTTCTTGCTGACCGGCAAACGAGGCGTCCGGCAGGTCTTCGGCGGTGGCCGAAGAGCGCACGGCAACGGCCATGTTGTCGTTGCCAGCGGCCATTTCGGCGAAGGCCGTACGGATTTCCGCATCCAGACGCGCCGGGAATTCGGCTTCCATGACCCACTGGCGAATCTGCGCGCCGGTTTTGGTCAGGGCGTTGATGTCATCCACGTCCAGCGCATCGAGTGCGGCATGGATCCGGTCGTTGAGACCACTCTGTTCGAGAAAATCGCGGTACGCCTGCGCCGTAGTGGCAAAGCCGCCCGGCACCGATACACCAGCACCCGCAAGGTTGCTGATCATCTCGCCCAGGGATGCGTTCTTGCCCCCCACATGCTCCACATCATGGACGCCGAGCTTATCGAGGGAAACTACGTACTCTACCAAGGTGATCTCTCCACTAACTGTGTTGGAAAAGCTCAAAGGCGCCCGCCTGTCTGCTTTGACTTGGCCGGGCGTTTGTGGCCTGTACCTGGAAAATAAGTGAGAATGCCGACAGCCGCATTCGGCAAACCGAACTTATCATATCCAAGAAACGTCATCAGCTTAAGGCCCAGGGTGCAAATGAAAAGAACCGCGTTCTTCATCTCCGACGGCACCGGCATCACCGCCGAGACCCTGGGGCAAAGCTTGCTCGCTCAATTCGAAAGCATTCCGTTCAACAAATTCACCCGCCCCTACATCGATACGCCAGACAAAGCGCGCACCATGGTGCAGCAAATCAACGCTGCCGCCGAGCGCGATGGTGTGCGCCCGATCATCTTCGACACCATCGTCAATCAGAACATCCGCGAGATCCTGGCGACCTCGAATGGCTTCATGATCGACATCTTTTCGTCGTTTTTATCCCCGCTCGAGCAAGAATTGACCGCCCATTCGTCGTATTCCGTGGGCAAATCCCACTCGATTGGCGGCAACTCCAACTACATGGAGCGTATCGAGGCGGTCAACTTCGCCCTGGACAACGATGATGGCGCGCGCACGCACTACTACGACAAGGCCGACCTGATTCTGGTCGGCGTCTCGCGCTGCGGCAAGACGCCAACCTGCCTGTACATGGCCATGCAATTCGGTATTCGTGCGGCCAACTACCCGCTGACCGAAGATGACATGGAGCGCCTGCAACTGCCGGCGGTGCTGAAAAAGCACCACAGCAAGCTGTTTGGCCTGACCATCGACCCGGACCGCCTGACGGCCATCCGCCACGAGCGCAAGCCCAACAGCCGCTATTCCAGCTTTGCCCAGTGCGAGTTCGAGGTGCGCGAGGTAGAGAGCCTGTTCCGGCGGGAGAACATTCCCAATATCAATTCCACGCATTTTTCGGTGGAAGAGATTTCGGCGAAGATTCTGGTGGAGAAAGGCGTGGAGCGGCGGTTCAAGTAAGCCTGCAGCGGCCTCTTCGCGGGGCAAGCCCGCCTAAAAAAGCCCCGGCATCGCTGCCGGGGCTTTTTTCATTTCAGACCACCGATCAGGACGGCACCACCACCGCCTGCCCGCTCATGGCCAGGTCGACCAGCTCGCGGTTGGCCACCGCGTACATCGCATAGTCAGTCCCGGTGGCATTGCGCAGGTCGTCCAGCATCGCGCGCCAGCGCTCGACCATCACCCGGTGTTGCTCGGCCCACAGCGCCACCCGGGCATCCATGTCCTGCGGTGCATCGACCATTTGCAGCACAGAAATGGTGATCGCCCGCTGCTGCAGGTCGATATCGTCGCGGAACGCCTCGCGGGCCAGGGCCTGCCAGTTGTTTTCCACCGGCAGGTTGCTGATCTCCTGCAGGTACCAGGTCAGGTCCAGCGAGCTGCCCACGGCGAAGAACGCCTTGGCCACCTGCGCCGGGTCATGGCCGGTCACATCCGCCGCCTCGATGATCGGCAACAAGGTGTACAGGTGGCTGGTACCGGCCACCATGCGCGCCAGCAGCTCTGGCACACCGGCGTCGACGAAGCCCTGGTAGCGCACCATCCAGCGCTCGCGGGTCGGGCCTTCCAGCAGTTCGTCAAGCTTGAGCCCCAGTTGCGCGATTTTCGGCCCGAAATGCGCGGTATCACGCCCGGCATCCTGCTCGTTGCGGCGGCTGCGCAGGAACCAGCGCGTGGCACGGCGGCCCAGGCGCATCAACTCGTCCATCAGGGTCAACTGGATTTCGGCCGGCACCTGATAGTCCAGCGCTTCGATCTGACGGAACCAGTGCGGCAGGTGGAAGATGTCGCGCACGATCACATAGGCGCCCGCCACGTTGGCCGGGCTCATGCCGGTCGATTCCTTCAGGCGCTGGACGAAGGTGATGCCCATGTTGTTGACCAGGTCGTTGGCGATCTGGGTGCTGACGATCTCGCGTTTCAAGCGATGACGGCGCATGGACTCGGCAAACTTGCTGACCAGTGACGGCGGGAACGCGGTCTCCATGTCGCGGGTCAGGTAATCGTCGTCCGGCACCAGCGACTTCAGCAGTTGCTCCTTGAGGTCGATCTTGCTGTACGAGATCAGCACCGACAGCTCGGCACGGGTCAGGCCCTGGCCAGCCGCCAGGCGCTCGGCCAGTTGCTCTTCGGACGGCAGGAACTCGATGGCTCGGTCGAGCTTGCCACGCCCTTCCAGGTCCGCCATCAAGCGCTTGTATTCGGCAATCCGCTCGCGAGCGCGGCGGGCCGCCAGGGACAACGCCTGGGTCTGCTTGTAGTTGTTGCCCAGCACCAGCGCGCCGACTTCTTCGGTCATGCTGCCGAGCAACTGGTTGCGCTGCTTCTCGGTCATGTCGCCACCCTGCACCACTTCATTGAGCAGGATCTTGATATTGACCTCGTGGTCCGAGCAGTCCACGCCGCCGGCGTTGTCGATGAAGTCGGTGTTGGTCGCGCCGCCATTGAGGCCGAACTCGACCCGGCCAAGCTGGGTCATGCCCAGGTTGCCGCCCTCGCCCACCACCTTGCAGCGCAGCTCGTTGCCGTTGACGCGCAGGGCGTCGTTGGCCTTGTCGCCGACATCGGCGTGGCTCTCGCTGCTGGCCTTGACATAAGTGCCGATGCCGCCGTTCCACAGCAGGTCGACTGGCGCCTTGAGCAGGGCATTGAGCAGCTCGGTCGGGGTCAGGCGGTCGGCTTCGATGGCAAAGCGTTCTTTCATCTGCGGGCTGATGGCAATGCTCTTGGCACTGCGCGGGAAGATCCCGCCGCCTTCGGACATGATGCTGGTGTCGTAGTCGCTCCAGGCCGAACGCGGCAGGTCGAACAGGCGCTTGCGCTCGGCGAAGCTGTTGGCCGGCTCCGGGTTCGGGTCGATGAAGATGTGCAGGTGGTTGAACGCCGCCACCAGCTTGAGTTTGTCGGACATCAGCAAGCCATTGCCGAACACGTCGCCGGCCATGTCGCCGACGCCGATCACGGTAATCGGGTCTTCCTGCACGTTGATGCCGCGCTCGCGGAAGTGGCGCTGTACACCCACCCAGGCGCCACGGGCGGTGATGCCCATCTTCTTGTGGTCATAACCGGCCGAGCCGCCCGAGGCAAAGGCGTCGCCCAGCCAGAAGCCGTAATCGATGGCGATGCCGTTGGCGATGTCCGAGAACGTCGCGGTGCCCTTGTCGGCGGCCACCACCAGGTACGGATCGTCTTCATCGTGCCGCACCACGTTGGCCGGCGGCACCACGCCCCCGTCCTTGAGGTTGTCGGTGATGTCGAGCAGGCCAGAAATGAAGATGCGGTAGCAGGCAATGCCTTCGGCAGCGATCTCGTCACGGCTGCCGCCCAGGGGCAGGCGGCGCGGCAGGAAGCCGCCTTTGGCGCCGACTGGCACGATGACCGAGTTCTTCACCTGCTGGGCCTTGACCAGGCCGAGCACCTCGGTGCGGAAGTCTTCCTCGCGGTCTGACCAGCGCAGGCCGCCACGGGCGACGTTGCCGAAGCGCAGGTGCACGCCTTCGACCCGTGGCGAATAAACGAAGATCTCGAACTTGGGTACCGGCTTTGGCAGCTCGGGGATCAGCTTGGGGTTGAACTTGAAGCTGAAGTACGACTTGTTGTGGCCGTTGGCATCGGGCTGGTAGAAGTTGGTGCGCAGGGTGGCCTTGATCAGGTCCAGGTAGCGACGCAGGATGCGGTCTTCATTGAGCACCTGAACATCGTCCAGCGCCGTCAAGATCGCCTGTTCCAGACGCTGCTGCTTGTCGTCCAGATCGTCTTGGGTCAGTTTGCGCGCCAGGTAGAAGCGGGTCTTGAACAACCGGGTCAGTTCGCGGGCGATACCGGTGTGGTTGTTCAAGGTGCTAGCGATGTAGCCCAGGTCGAAGCCCAGGCGGATCTGCTTGAGGTAACGGGCATACGCACGCAGCAGCGCCACATCGCGCCACGGCAAGCCGGCGGTCAGCACCAGGCGGTTGAAGGCGTCGTTCTCGGCATCGCCGCGGACGATGTGGATGAAGGCGTCCTGCAGGGTGTCGTTGAGCTGCTGGATATCCAGGCTCAGGCCTTCGCTGTAGGTGAAGGCGAAGTCATGGATCCAGTACTCACGGCCATTGGCGTGGCGCAGGCGATACGGGAACTCGCCAAGCACGCGCAAACCGAGGTTTTCCAGAATCGGCAAGACATCGGACAGCGCCAGCGGGGTGTCGGCGTGGTACAGCTTGCAATGCAGGGTACGCTCGCCGACCTGGGTCAGCGGCTGGTAGAAGCTCATGGCCAGCGGCTTGCTTTCAGACAACCCCAGCACATGCTGCAGGTCGACCACGGCCGAGTGCGCCGCGAAGCGCTCGCGGTAGCCCGCCGGGAAGCCTTTGGGGAAGTCGGCCAGGATGTTGGTGCCTTGGGCTTCGCCGAAGTTCTCTACCACCAGGGTCGAGTAATCGTCCTGCCACGAGCGGCAAGCCTGGATCACTTCGTTTTCCAGCTGCTGCGGGTCGATGTCGATGCGGTTCTTCGGGTCGACCCGCAAAATCAGCTGCACGCGCGCCAGCACCGATTCGGAGAAGAAGGTCCAGAACTCGCAGTCGCTGGCTTTGAGGCGCTCCATCAGCACCTGCTGGATCTTCTGCCGCACTTCGGTGGAGTAGACCTCGCGCGGCACGTAGGCCAGGCAGTAGCAGAAGCGGCCGTATGGGTCTTTGCGCAGGAACACGCGAATCTTGTTGCGCTCCTGGATCTGCACGATGGCCATGACCGTGCTGAACAGCTCGTCGATCGGGGTCTGGAACAGGTCGTCGCGCGGCAGCACTTCGAGCACCTGGGCCAGTTCCTTGCCCAAGTGGGCCTTGGGGTCGAAGCCCGAACGGCGCTCGACTTCGGCCACCTTGACCCGAATGTACGGGATGGCGTGCACGCTCTCGCCATACACCGAGGAGGTGTACAAGCCCATGAAGCGGTGTTCCTT
This sequence comes from Pseudomonas sp. LAIL14HWK12:I10, assembly GCF_900184205.1. NCBI lineage: Bacteria > Pseudomonadati > Pseudomonadota > Gammaproteobacteria > Pseudomonadales > Pseudomonadaceae > Pseudomonas > Pseudomonas sp. LAIL14HWK12:I10. The sequence continues at coordinate 30,507 of NZ_FXWU01000010.1, forward strand.
GACCACCTTGCCATCCGCGTCCAGCTGGCGGATCGACACGTAGTCCGGGTAGGCCGGGCGGTGCACGCGGCTGGGCAGCGCGGCCTTGGCGAAGGACAGCAGCAGCGGCTCGTTGAGGTAGGCTACGGCGTAGTCTTCGATACGCAGCTCTTCAGGCGTCAGCCCCACGCGCAGGCGCCGTGGCAGGCCGAGGAACGACTGTTCGTCGTAGACCATCTGGCCGCCATCGCTGCCGCCCTGGACGGTGAATTCTTCGTAGCCGAGGAAGGTGAAATGGTTGTCCAGCAGCCACTCGAGAAACGCCTTCACCTCGCCTTTGTCATGCTGCGCCGGGCCAAACGCGGTCTGTTCCACCAGCGCCACGACTTCGCGCAGCTTGGCCTTCATCGGTTCGAAATCGGCGACCGCCACCCGCACTTCGGCCAGCACTTGTTCGATTTCACGGGCCAGCACCGTCAGTTCGGCGGCGTTGGCGCAGCGGTCGATCTCCAGGTACATCAGCGACTCATGGCGCACGCCTTCGCCGTGGGTACCCTTGGGCAGCAGCTCCAGCAGCTCGCCCTTGGCACCGCGGCGTACGCTCAGTACCGTGGTTTGCAGGGTGTGGATGCTGTAGCCACGGCGGTTGAGCTCGGTGCGCACCGAGTCGACCAGGAAGGGTAAATCATGGTGCAGCACCTCGACCACGGTGTGGGTCGATTGCCAGCCGTTGCGTTCGTAATCAGGGTTGTACACCCGCACTTGAGGTTGTTCGGCGTCGAAGCGCTCGATGATGCGCCAGGCAGAAAGGGTACAGCCAGCCAGGTCGGAAAGCCTGCGCTGGGTGAGTTCGTCCATAGAGATGATGCCGAAGAACTGTTCGGCGAACAGCGCCACTTGTGGCAGTGCCTGTTCGCTGATGTGCTGCGCCAGAGCCGCTTGCAGTTGATGCTGGAAGTCGGCCTTGCTGGCTGCGGTGAAAAACGCCATCTGTGGTACTCCGCTTGGGCTTTGTAATAATTGAAGCGTCGCTCGCGTGCGCCGTGTACGGATCAACGATAGCCAACCCGTGGCATGGCGGACGGTTATAACCAGGCGTTGGACGTGCACAGCACGCCCAGGGCTCGCCGAAGCTTAACGACTGAGTAGTCACCAACGCTTGCAGCGCTGCGACAATTTCGGTCAAGGGGGGGTAACTTTACGTTTATGGATACGTGCAAGACTGTCAGAATTCCCTTCCGTTTCCTTTGACCTGAGCCTGTCCATGCAAATCAAGACCGCCCTGCTCTTCGCCACCCCTTGCGATGACGAGGAAGACAACATGGCAACCCTCTGCTGCCACAGCGACAAGGGTCAGATGTTCCTGCTTACCCGTTACCCAGATGAAGACACGGTTGACCTGACCCTGGATGACGAGCCGTCGACGCTGGACGGGCTGAAAGTGACCCTGAGCGCGCAGCGCCTGCTGATCGAAGTGGCGGCCGGGGACCGCGATGCGCTGAGGGGGGATGAAGCGCTGGAGATCATCCTGACCAGCGAACTGAGCGACCTGGACGAGGTGAAGGAGACGCTGCAGAACATTCTTGAGGGGACGGGGACGTTTGTCTGCGAGGTTTGAGGGCTGTCATTTCCCAAGCAGGAAACCCTAAACCTCGCCGAAGCGGGACTTAGGGTTTACACACGTTTGTAGGCTGCTTCGTACACTTCATCGTCGCGTCTGGCACCTATGCAGAGAACCAGAACGATCTCGGTGCCGTTAATTCGATAGACAATGCGCACATCGCCTGTGCGAATTCTGCGGCAACCCGCCAGCACGCCCCTAAGGGGCTTGCCTAGCTTGTCAGGCTCGCCTCCTGCGATACGCTCACGCACCACTCTGAGGACTCTTTGTGCCTCCGCGCGCCCAAGCTGCAGAAGGTCATTTTCTACTTCAGGGTGAAACCTGACATTCCAGATCATCGCGTTCCTACCTGAAGCGAGCCTCCATGTCTTCAAGGCTCACGCTATTTTCCTCTTTCAGGCTGAGTAGGCGCTCGGCAGCCAGCCGTTCTGCGCGCAGATCTTCGAGCTCGTCCTGCATGGCTTGGTAGGCCTCAACACCTATCAGCACAGCAGCCGGCTCGTTGTCCTTGAAAATGACGAGGTGGGTTGCATCCCCGCTCGTCACTTCCTTTAAACGCGCTCCAAACGTTCTAGCCATTGCCGTAGCAGACACCGCCTGCTCAGCTCTGGTCATTAGTCCAGCCATCGCATGCTTGCTCCCATCGGTTTGCTGCATTGCCTCCAGAGAGTAAAGGGAGACGGGAGGAGATGCAGCGGCTCCCCCGAATCGACAACACACAATATTGCGTAAAATCATACGCAAATCAACACACACAAACGCCGTCCTGATGCATGGTATGTGCTGTGCGACACGACGCGGAAAGCGCGAGACTAAATTCCCAACGTGCAGCGTGCAACGGGATAAAGGGAATCGGAGCGGGTTTCGAAAATGACCTACATAGCCTGACTATGGGTGCATGCCCAGGCGCGGCGCGCAGACCGGGATCAGGTACTCATCGAACAACACCGTCAGCGACCGATCATCAAGGCCATCTCGCAAATACAGTACTTAGGCATCGCAATCGCCGCTTGTTTCCACCACCTCCCCGCTCACGGTTTCAATGGACAGGCACAACGCCGAGTTCAGCGCTTACAAGCTCAGCCTGGGCAGCAACCAGCGCAAGCTGAGCGCCTGTGGCGTGGCGTTCCTCGACAACCCGGCGGTGTACCCATCCCAGGCCGTGCCGGATACGCTGTTCCCGATCCAGACCCTGTCACCGGCAGGCATGCGCTTGAGCACCCGGCTGTGGACCCGGGTGATCAGCGGCAAGTGAGCGCTGCGGGGGGGGGGCTGCTGCTACTCGACGAGCTCGACGTAGCGGGATTCGCCACCCCCCGTCGCCCCCGACAACCAGCCCCAAACGAAGTGCAGCGTGGTGCGACCGGCTTGATCGAGCCCCACCGTACCGCGCGACCAGCCGGCCAGCATTTCACCTTCGGTGGTCAAACACTGAAAAAGAAGCTCGATCGTGTCGGGGCCTGTAACACGGCCTACCTGATTGCCAATCCGGATCCTGCCGCCCTGATAGTGGCTGGTTATGGCGCTTCCATCGACAACGTAATGAAAGACCGTGCCAGCACCGGAGAGCCCTTGTGCATTGTTCGCTACCGCGAATCGGCGATTGTGCAGGCGCTCGGCGACAGGTGAAAAAGCAGTGTCCATCAGTGTCGTGTCCTTCCAGTGAGAGTCCATTTTGGCCTACGCGCACCTTAAACCAGAACGCGCCTAACCGGGCATTTGCGCGCCTGTTCCTCTGGGCTGGGCTGTCACGCAGAGAACAAACATCGCAAGCGAGCCCCGAATCCTGTGGGAGCCGGCTTGCCGGCGATGCAGGCGCCGCGGTATATGGCACCGGGGCGCCACATGAACACTCAAGGCACACTCAGCCCAACGCTCCGCTCGGCGTCTGCCAGTTGCTGTTTACGCAGGGTGGTCACCCGGTGATCACGCGCCAGCCAGGTGTAGATCGCCGGCAGCACGAACAAGGTGAACAGCGTGCCGATCAACATGCCGCAGACGATCACCACACCCAGCCCAAAGCGGCTGTTGGCCCCTGCGCCACTGGCAAATAACAGCGGTATCACACCGAAGGTCATCGCCGCCGTGGTCATCAACACCGGGCGCAGGCGAATTTGCGCGGCGCGCATAATGGCCGCCGCACGGTCAAGGTTGTCGCGCACCTGAATCTCGTTGGCGAACTCCACCATCAGAATGCCGTGCTTGCTGATCAGCCCGATCAGCGTGACCAAGCCAATCTGCGTATAGATGTTCAACGTGGCCCAGCCCAGCGCCAGCGGCAGCAACGCACCGCAGATCGACAACGGTACGGTCACCAGGATGATCAGCGGGTCCACCAGGCTTTCATACTGCGCGGCCAGCACCAGGTAGATCACCACCAAGGCCGCAAGAAAGGCCCACATCAGGGCAAAGCCTTCCTGCACATACTGGCGTGACTCCGATTGCCAATCATGGCTGAAACCGGGCGGCAACTCGGCGGCAAGCTGCTGCAGAAATGCCACGGCCTTGCCCATTGAGACACCGGGCGCGGGGATGGCCTGCAGGGTGCTTGCGTTCTGCTGGTCGAATTGCAAAAGGCGGTTAGGCGCGACCTGCAGGTCTAGGCGCACCACCGTGGACAACGGCACCAGGCTGCCATCTTCGGCCCGCACGTACTGGCGATTCAGGGCCGACGGGGTCAGGCGCTGGTCCTGGATGCTTTGCGGGATCACGTCATAGGCGCGACCGAACAGGGCAAAGCGGTTCAGGTACTGCTCGCCCACCAGCACGCCCAGCGACTCGCCGATGTCCTGCATGCTGATCCCCAGGCTGGCGGCCTTGGCGCGGTCGATGCTGACCTTGACCACCGGGTTGTTGTAGTCCAGGTCGCTGTCCACCACGCTGAACAAACCGCTCTCGCGGGCGCGCTGCTTGAGCACTTCCATGGTCTGGTACAGCACCGGGTAATCCTGGGCACTGCGCAATACCATCTGTACCGGCAAGCCACCACTGGAACCTGGCAACGACGCCACCTGGAAGGCGAAGATGCTGCTGCCCTCGATGTCCGCGACCGCCTGTTGCAGCTGCGCTTGGATTTGCGCGGCAGAGCGCTTGCGCTGCTGCCATGCACTGAGGTTGATGCCACCGAAGCTGGCCGCCGTCCCGTCGGTGCCGTTGATGATCCAGGTGTCGGTGGTTTCGGGAATCGATTTCATCACCTGGTCGAGTTTGCTGGCAAAGCGCTCGACGTAGTCCAGGCTTGCCTGTTGCGGCGACTTGATTGCCGTCAGCACGGCCGCCTGGTCCTCCGGCGGTGCGAGCTCGCGCTGCGGCAACAGGTACAGCCAGGGCAGGCTCAGGCAAACCAGCAGGGCCACACCAGCACTGAGCCAGCGCCGCGCCAAGGTAAACGCCAAGGCCCGGGCATAGGCCGCTGTGAGCGCAGCGAACACCCTTTCGGCGAACTGGGCCATGGCCCCATCCTGCTGGCCGGGTTTGAGCAGCAACGAACTCATCACCGGCGACAAGGTCAGTGCAACGACACCCGAAACGATCACCGCCCCCGCCAAGGTCAAGGCAAATTCACGGAACAACGTGCCGGTCAGCCCCCCCATCAAGCCGATGGGCGCGTACACGGCGGCCAGGGTCAGGGTCATGGCGATCACCGGCCCGGCGATTTCGCGTGCACCGGCCAACGCCGCCGCCACCGGTGTCTGCCCTTCTTCGATATGACGGTGCACGTTCTCCACCACCACGATGGCATCGTCCACCACCAGGCCGATGGCCAGCACCATCGCCAGCAAGGTCAACAGGTTGAGGCTGAAGCCGAACGCCAGCATCAACCCCGCTGCACCCAGCATCGATAACGGAATGGCCACCACCGCGATCGCCACGCTGCGCAGTGACCCCAGGCACAGCCAGATCACCAGCACGACGATCAGCATCGCTTCCACCAGCGTGCGCAACACTTCTTCGATCGAAGCCTCGATGAAACGCGCAGTCTCATAGGCCAGCGCCACCTTCACGCCGGGCGGGAGCGTTTGCTGGATCTGCGGCAACAATTCGCGAATGCCGTCGACGATGACCAGCGGGTTACCCGATGGCGTGGGGAACAACCCCAAGTGCACAGCGGGTTTGCCATCCAGGGTGGCACTGGTGCGGGTGGCCGCCGCGCTCAGTTCGACAGTGCCCACATCACGCAGGCGCACAAGGTCGGTGCCGTCGTTGCGGATGATCAGGTCACGGAAGTCCTCGACGCGGGTCAGGTCGGTGTCGACCTGGATATCGGCCAGCACGAACTGCCCGCGCACCTGCCCTGGGGTGGCCTGGTAATTATTGGCCCGCACCGCTTGTGCGACGTCGGCAGCCGTCACCCCGCGCCCGGCCATCTGCTCGCTGTCGAGCCACAGGCGCATGGCCAGGCTCTGCCCGCCGAAGGTCTGCACCTTGGCCACGCCGTCGATCCCCGAAAGCAGCGGCTCAACCACCCGCGACAGGTAGTCACTGAGTTCTGGGATGGACAGGGTCTGGCTGGAGAAGCCGACATACGCCACCGCCGTGGAGTCACCTGCAGACAGCTCCACCACCGGGTCGTAGGCTTTCTCGGGCAAGCGGTAGCGCACTTGGTTGACCTTGGCCATGGTCTCGGCCAGCGCCTGGGTCGGGTCTCGGTTGAGCAGCATGCGCAGGGTAATCAGGCTGCGCCCCTGCAACGATGATGACGACATGAAGTCAACGCCCTCAACCGAAGAAACCGCCTGGCTGATCGGCTGGGTCACAAAGCCTTGCATGAGTTCGGCGGAGGCGCCGGGGTAGTCGGTACTGATGGTGATGGTCGCGCTCTCCAGCAAGGGGTACTGACGCACCGGCAACTTGCCCAGGGCGAACAACCCCATCAGCACGATCAGGCTGCTGACCACCAGCGCCAGCACGGGGCGACGCACGAAGGTATCGGTGAAGTTCACGGTTGCTGCCCCCCAGCCACGTCCAGCAGGCTGTCTTCTGCGACCTGCTCGACCTGCATGCCATCACTCAATTTCAGCTGGCCGGAAACCACCACCCTGTCGCCCGGCGCGAGGCCCGAGGTGACTTCCACGCGCCCCTGCCAGCGCTCACCGGTCGTTACCGGTACCCGGTTGACGCTGGTGACGCCCTGCTGATCCTGCCTGGCAATGAACACCGTCTGCCCGTAGGCGGTGTAGGTGATCGCCGTTTCCGGCACGGCCAGCACCCTCGACGGCTGCGCGGCAGGCAGACGGACCCCGGCATACATGCCCGGCTGCAGTTGCCCATCCAGGTTTGGCAGGGCAGCCTGCACCTGGACCAGGCGTGACTTGCTGACCAGCGGGTCGACCGCCACTACCCGTGCCTGAAACGCCCGCCCGCGCACAGCATCGACGGTCAGTTCCAGCAGTTGCCCGACAGTCACTTCGGGGGCCGCCTGTTCGCTGAGGGAAAAATTGACGTGCAACTGGCGTGTATCCGTCAGGCTGGCAATCGCCTCGCCAGCGCCCAGGTACTGGCCCTGGTGAACACGGCGGATACCCACATTGCCTGCAAACGGTGCGCGTATGGCTTTTTGCGCAATCAGCGCTTCGACATGCTGCAGCTCACCCGCGGCCACATCCACCGCTGTGCTCGCGTTATCCAGCAGCTCTTGCGAAACGGCATTCAGCGCGCGCAACTTACTGGCCCGCTGCGCCGCGACCTGGGCATTGCGCAGCTTCGCCCGCAGTTGCACGCGCTGGGCCTGTTCGGGCGCATCGTTGAGCTGTACCAGCAACTGCCCGGCACGCACGGCCTGCCCCGACGCGAAGGCGATGTGGGTGATGCGCCCTGCCACCTCGGCCGCGACCTGCACCTGATTGACCGCCTCCAGCTCCCCCGATGCAAAACGTTGCCGCGCCAGGTCGACCGGCTCGGCAGTGGCCAGCGCAACTTTGGTGACCGGCCACGCCGCGGCCTGTTGGGCCGCTACCCTACTGCTCGTCAATGCGTAGGCGCCGACCAAGGCACCGACTGCGGCGACAGTCATGGCCAGTAACATCCTTTTGTTCATGCCTTGCTCCGATCAGCGGGGTGGTTGCAGGAAAGATCGGGCAGGACTATAAGAGCTCAACTTAACTTGAGGTCAACAGGTGTGACAGCCAAATCATCCACCAACAGCACGCGGCTGCTGACTGTCGGCGAAGTCGCCAAGCGCAGTGGCGTTGCGGTATCCGCCCTGCACTTCTACGAATCCAAGGGGCTGATCGCCGGCACGCGCACCGCCGGCAACCAGCGGCGTTACCCCGCGCTGGTGTTGCGCACCATTGCCATCATCAAGGTGGCCCAGCGCACGGGTATCCCCCTCGAGGTCATCAAGCGTGCCCTTGGCCGCTACCCGCCGAACAGCAAACTCACGGCAGCGCAGTGGGGTGAGATGTCATCGGCCTGGCGAGAAGACCTGAACGCACGCATCCGCACCTTGGAAGCGTTGCGCGACAGCCTGGACAACTGCATTGGCTGCGGCTGCCTGTCACTGGAAGACTGCCCGCTGCGCAACCCCGAGGATGTGCTGGGCAAGGACGGTGCAGGGGCGAGGATTCTGGAAAAAGAGGCCACCGCCAAGCACGAGTAAGGGATACCTGCGCAGGTCGTCATGGGGTGAGCCATGGCGCGATGACACTTCGCTTGCATATGACACAAAGTGTCATTAAGATCGGCGTGTGTCCTGAAGCCAGCCACGGCAACCAGGACGTCATCGCCCTTATCCCGTGCAGGTACCCCACTGTGACCACGACCATGCAGACCCCCAAGGACCAGCTCGTCAAACGTGCCCAACAGCAAATGCTGACTGCGCTGGCCGACAACACCTACACCCCGCGCCAGAAGCTCGCACTGACCTGCCGGATTCTGTTCGACGGCGGCCACGATTCGGGCCTGGCCGGGCAGATCACCGCACGCGCTGCGGAACCTGGCACCTATTACACGCAACAGCTTGGCCTGGGCTTCGACGAGATCTCGGCCTCCAACCTGCTGGTCGTGGACGAAGACCTGACGGTGCTGCAAGGCCAGGGCATGGCCAACCCCGCCAACCGCTTCCACAGCTGGCTGTACCGCGCACGCCCTGACGTCAACTGCATCATCCATACCCACCCGCTGCACAGCGCAGCCTTGTCGATGCTCGAAGTGCCGCTGGCCATCTCGCACATGGACCTCTGCCCGCTGTTCGACGATTGCGCCTTCCTCAAGGAATGGCCAGGCGTGCCGGTGGGCAACGAAGAAGGCGAGATCATCGCCAGTGCCATCGGCGACAAGCGGGCGATTCTGCTTTCCCACCATGGCCTGCTGATCGCCGGCCGCTCGATCGAAGAAGCCTGCGTGCTCGCCCTGCTGTTCGAACGTGCGGCGAGGATGCAGTTGCTGGCCATGGGCGCCGGTGAAATCCGCCCCATCCCCGAAGCACTTGGCAAAGAAGCCCATGACTGGATTTCCACGCCAAAACGCCATGGCGCCGCGTTCAGCTATTACGCGCGCCGGGCCTTGCGTGCCCATGGCGAATGCCTGGGCTGATTGCAGCTGTCCCCCTTCCTGAACAACGGCAAAGGTGCCTGGTCATGTCTACACCTGTAATTCGCGGCGTCATCGGCTACACCATCACTCCCTTCGCGGCAGACGGCTCGGTCGATCTAGCCGCCCTGGGCACATCCATCGACAGCCTGATCCAGGCCGGCGTGCACGCCATCGCCCCGCTGGGCAGCACGGGCGAAGGTGCCTACCTATCCGAGGCCGAGTGGGAAGCGGTGGTGCGCTACAGCCTCGAGAAAATCGCTGGCCGCGTACCCAGCGTGGTCAGTGTCTCTGACCTGACTACCGCACGTACCGTGCAGCGCGCCCGCCTGGCCCAGGCGTGCGGGGCCACGGCGGTGATGGTGTTGCCCATCTCCTACTGGAAGCTGACCGAGGCGGAGGTGGTCGACCACTACAAGGCAGTCGGCGCGGCAATCGACATCCCGATCATGCTGTACAACAACCCAGGCACCAGCGGCACCGACCTGTCGGTGGAGCTGATCCTGCGCATCCTCGGCGAGGTGGCCAATGTGACCATGGTCAAGGAAAGCACCGGCGACATTCAGCGCATGCACCGCCTGTACACCGCGACCGATGGCAAGGTGGCCTTCTACAACGGCTGCAACCCGCTCACCCTAGAAGCCCTGGTTGCCGGCGCCGCCGGCTGGTGCACCGCAGCGCCGAACCTGATCCCCGCGCTGAACCTGGCTTTGTGGGACGCCGTGCAGAAGGGCGAGCTGGCTGAAGCACGGGCACTGTTCTACCAACAGTACGCGTTGCTGGCGTACATCACCCAACGCGGCCTGCCCACCACCATCAAGGCCGGGCTGAAAATGCTTGGCCTGGACGTGGGGGCGCCGCGCCTGCCGCTGCAACCCCTGGACGCTGAAGGCAGTGCCTACCTGAAAGGGTTGCTGGACGCTTCAGCTGCGCGCACCTAGCAGCACGACGTGTAGGAGCAGCCTTGTGCTGCGAAGAGGCCGGTGAAAACACCGTGAATCGTCGCTGCTGTTAAGGCCCTCTTCGCAGCACAAGGCTGCTCCTACACGGCGTGCGCCACGCTGGCGATCATCGTTCTGCGCGAACACACGCAGAGGCACTCATCAATCACATAAGCACGGAGGCCACTTGTGACAACGCCTGCTCAACACCCATCGGCATCGCTTGGGCTGACCGACATCCTGCACCCCGCCATCGCCGGGTTGGTTTCGGTCATCGTCAACTACGGCGGCACGTTCATCCTGGTGTTCCAGGCAGCCAAGGTCGCCGGGCTAAGCCCGGAGCTGACCTCGTCATGGGTCTGGGCGGTGTCGATCGGGGTAGGTATTACCGGGCTTGTCTTGTCCTGGTACAGCCGTGAACCCTTGATAACGGCCTGGTCCACCCCGGCTGCCGCGTTTCTGGTCACGGCACTGGCCAGCGTGCCCTATGCCGAGGCCATTGGCGCGTACCTGCTGTCCGCTGCCGGCTTCGTAGTGCTGGGCCTGACCGGGTACTTCGAAAGGCTGGTCCGGATCATCCCTGGCGGGGTCGCGGCAGGGCTGCTGGCCGGCATTCTTCTACAGTTCGGCATCGGCGCGTTTGCCGGCCTGTCGGTCGACCCTGTGCTGGCCGGGTTGCTCATCGTGGCGTACGCGGTGTTCAAACGCTTTACTGCCCGTTACGCAGTCGTAGGCATCCTCGTCCTTGGCCTTGCTTACCTGCTGATCCAGGGTAAGGCCGGCCTTTCGCAACTGACGCTGGAAATCGCGACACCGGTGTTCACTGCCCCGGCCTTTACCCTCAATGCAGCCCTCAGCGTCGCGTTGCCGTTGTTCCTGATCACCCTGACCGGGCAATACATGCCCGGCATGCTGGTGCTGCGCAACGACGGCTTCAAGACCAGCGCCAACCCGATTGTCGCAGTCACCGGCCTGGGCTCCTTGCTCATGGCGCCGTTCGGCTCGCACGCGTTCAACATTGCGGCCATCACCGCCGCCATCTGCACCGGCAAGGAAGCCCATGAAGACCCGGCCAAACGCTGGATCGCGGGGATCGCCGCAGGGGTCTGCTACATCCTTGTGGGGGTATTCGGCGTCACGCTTGCCAGCGTGTTCATGGCACTCCCTGCCACCTTCATCACCACCCTCGCCGGCCTTGCGCTGCTGGGTACCATTGGCACTAGCCTTGCCGGTGCAATGGCCGACGCGAAGTCACGCGAAGCCGCGCTGATCACCTTTCTTGCAGCCGCTGCCAACATCACCCTGTTGGGTATCGGCGGGGCCTTCTGGGGCTTGGTCATCGGCCTGCTGGCCTACGCAGTGCTGAACGGGCGCGCCCCTGGGTTCAAGCGTACTCAGCCGTAATTACACCATCGGGTCTGCATGCTCCACCCGCCCCGCTTCGCCAGGCCGATTGACGAACAGCACGTCCAGCGTGCTGTTGCGCAGGCCCTTCACGGGGTTCCAGTGCGCCGAGGTGTGGATGTACTTGTCGCGCAGCAGGCGCTGCTCGTCCTCGGTCAGGCCAACATCAGGGCGGGAACCCAAGGCAAAGCCATGCAGCTTGCGGCTGATGTCCAGCAAGTCATCGGGCAGCCGATGGGCTTCATCGCCGCCCAGCTCGGCAAACGGCACCCCACCACGCACTGCCAGTTCACGCATGATGCTCAGGTACACCCGGGAAAGATGGCCGGCCACGTCCCTCTCCCGATAAACCGCCGCATACACCTGCTTTTGCGCCTCGTCCGGTTTGCCGCCGGCGATCGGCTGCTCCCAGGTCAGCACCCGCGGCCGCGGTTCGCCCAACTCAGCAAACGCCGATGTCAGCAAGGCGCTGGCCGCCGAGTAGGCGCGGGTGCATTCGGCTTTTGTGCGCACAGGCACCCGCTGCGACTGCGGTTTGCACAGCAGCACCTGCTCCTGCATGCACGGCAGGTAGCCCCCGCCAATGTTCGAGTGCACGCCCGGCACGACAATGTCACCCTCGCTGCGCACCAGCGGGAAGTTATGCCGGCGCTCGTCACCGGCCACCAATTGCACCACGTGCCGCGCAATGCCCTTGCCCAGGCCCAAGCGCAAGCCGCCGTGGCGAGCGTCAGCGGGGTCGAAGTCCCCCTGCAACGGCGCGACGATGGCCGCCACGGTGTCGAACAGGCCAATGAAATTGATGCACACAGCACACGAGGTGCCCAACAGGTTGCTCGCATCATCACACAGCACATTGGCCAGGTGCCTGGCGGCAGCGGCGCCACGACTGAACCCGAACAGGTCGAGTTCGACCCGCGCGAGCCGCGATTGCGGATACGCCAGGCACCAGCCCCGCAACTGGTCGGCAATCATTGTCACGGCCTCAGCGACGCGCGCCTCGACGCCGGTACGCCCACGCCCGGTGGCCGAGGCAAAACTGGAGTCCGCCGCCCCCGCGGTGGTGCCGATGCCCTCGACATACAGCTTGAGAAAGGCCATCGCGCCCGGCGCAGGGCTGCCGGGGGCTGGGTACAGCGCATGCAGCAAGGCCACATTGCTCCAGGCATTGCCATAGCTGGTACCTGCCAGCGGCCCAGCAGCCTGGACCGCCGCCGTGGCATTGCCCAGGTTGTTGCCGGTGCCATCAAAGAACACGCCAACGCGCAACGTCGTTGGCACAGGGGTATCGAAGGTACTGCGGTGGGTTTGCATCATCCTGCGTCCTGCTTGCTCAAAGAGCATCAGCAAGCGCCAGGGCACAGCGGCCGACTATCAGCCGACGCCGAAGGTTGCGCAGGACTTGTCGACAAGCCCACGCCCGACGGCCTGGATAAATTTGCCAGCCGCCATTGGTCGCCACCCCCCCGGATAGATTAAAGTATCACCCCTTGCCGAGGCAGCTGTTCCCAGCGCGCCTGCGGCCCAATACCAGGAACCGTCGCCGATGGAACACCGTGAAGCGCTGATCGCGCTGCGCACCTTTCTTTCCACCCAGATCCTAGGCCAGGAAAAGCTGGTCGAGCGGCTGTTGATCGTGCTTTTGGCCGACGGCCATATGCTGGTCGAAGGTGCCCCCGGGCTGGCAAAGACCAAAGCCATCAAAGAACTCGCCGAAGGCATCGAGGCGCAGTTCCATCGCATCCAGTTCACCCCCGACCTGCTGCCGGCCGACATTACCGGCACCGAAATCTACCGCCCAGAAACCGGCAGCTTCGTGTTCCAGCAGGGGCCGATCTTCCATAACCTGGTGCTGGCCGACGAAATCAACCGCGCCCCGGCCAAAGTCCAGTCGGCGCTGCTCGAAGCCATGGCCGAGCGCCAGGTCAGCGTGGGCCGCAGCACGTATGACCTGTCACCGCTGTTCCTGGTCATGGCCACCCAGAACCCCATCGAGCAGGAGGGTACCTACCCGCTGCCCGAAGCCCAGCTCGACCGCTTCCTGATGCACGTAAAAATCGGCTTCCCCGACGCTGCGGTGGAACGGCGCATCCTGCTGCAGGCCCGCGGCGAGGCACTGGGCGGCGAGACCAAGCCCGAGCGCCGGGTCAGCCAGCAGGCCATTTTTGCCGCGCGCAAGGAAATCCTCGGCCTGTACATGGCCGATGCCGTGGAGGAATACCTGGTGCAACTGGTCATGGCCACGCGCACGCCGGCCAAGTTCGACGCCGAACTGGCCGACTGGATCGCCTACGGCGCCAGCCCGCGTGGCTCAATCTCGCTGGACCGCTGCGCGCGTGCGCACGCCTGGCTGGCCGGGCGCGACTTCGTCAGCCCCGAGGACATTCAGGCAGTGCTGTTCGATGTGCTGCGCCACCGCATCATCCTGTCGTTCGAGGCCGAGGCTGCGGGGATCGACCAGGACCGCGTGGTCCAGCGCATCCTCGACGTCGTCGCCGTTGCCTGACCCCATGCCCACCGCGCAGCTGGCCGAACCCGGCATCCGCATCGGCCTTGCCGAGCTGATCGACATGCGCCACCGCGTGCGCGAAATCCAGCTGTTCTCCCGGCCCGGCCAGCGCAGCCCGCTGGTGGGCCTGCACCACTCCAAGCTACGCGGGCGCGGCGTGGACTTCGACCAAGTGCGCGTGTACCAGGCTGGCGACGATGTGCGCAACATCGACTGGCGGGTCACCGCCCGCACCCAGGAGCCGCACACCAAGCTGTTCCATGAAGAACGCGAGCGGCCGATCTTTATCCTGGTCGAACAGAGCCAGCGGCTGTTCTTCGGCTCGGGGCTGATGTTCAAGTCGGTGCTGGCGGCCCAGGCTGCGGCCCTGTTCGGCTGGGCGGCACTGGGCCACAACGACCGCATCGGCGGGCTGGTGTTTGGCGACAACGAGCACCACGAAATCAAACCCCGGCGCAGCAAGCAAAGCCTGCTGCAGCTGCTTAACCGCATCGCCAAGGTCAACCAGGCGCTGCACACCGAAGCCACGCCCCAGGCCGACAGCCTGGGCCTGGCCTTGCGCCGGGCGCGTGAAGTGCTGCGCCCTGGCAGCCTGGCGATCGTCATCTGCGACGAGCGCTCGCTGACCGACCAGGTCGAACAGCACCTGGCCATGCTTTCGCGCCACTGCGACCTGCTGCTGCTGCCGGTCTCCGACCCGCTCGACCATGCCCTGCCCGCAGCCGGCCTGTTGCGCTTCGCCCAGCGCAGCGCGCAACTGGAGCTCGACACCCTCGACGCCAGCTTGCGCCAGGCTTACCGCCAGCAGGCCGAGTCACGTATCGCCCGCTGGGAACTGATGGCACAGAAGCTGCGCGTGGTGCTGATGCCGCTGAGTACGCAAAGCGAGATGATCGAGCAACTGCGCGAATACCTAAACGCCCAGCGCCCGGGGAGCAGCAAATGACCCCGCTGGACCAGTTGCAACCGCTGATTGCCCCGCCGGCAGTCGGCCTGTGGCCACCGGCACCGGGTTGGTGGGTATTGCTGGCCTTGCTGCCGCTGCTTGCCTGGGGCCTGTGGCGCGTACGCCATTGGCGCCCGCGCAAACGCCGCATCGTGCGCGCCGAGCAACCGCTCGACCCGGTACGCGTGGCCGCCCTGGCCGAACTTGCCCAGCTGCCACGCCCGTATGACGGCGCCCCGGCCGGCGCCTGGCTGCAACAGATCAATGCCCTGCTCAAGCGCCTGTGCCGCAGCCACTACCCGGGCGCCAACAGCCATACCCTCAACGGCCGCCAGTGGCTGGCGTTTCTCGACAACCGCTGCCCGGCCGCCGGCCTTACGCGTTGGATGGTGCTGGTCGAAGGCGCCTACAAGCCTGAGTGCAAACTCGACGACAAAGCCATCGTCGGGCTTAGCCAGGCCGTCGAAACCTGGATCCGCAAGCATGTTTGAACTGGCCTGGCCGTGGATGTTCGCCCTGCTGCCGCTGCCGTGGCTGGCTCGCCTGGTGTTGCCAGCCGCCGACAGTGGCGAGCCGGTGCTCAAAGTGGGCTTCCTGAACGAGCTGGAAGGCCTGGCCGGGCGCCGGGCACGGCTCAACCTGCCCACCTGGCGCCAGCAGGCACCCTTTGTCATCATCTGGCTGTTGCTGCTGCTGGCCGCGGCCCGCCCGCAATGGCTCGGCGACCCGGTACCGGTGGCCGCCAGCGGCCGCGACCTGCTGGTGGCGGTGGACGTGTCCGGCTCCATGGACTTCCCCGACATGCAGTGGAAGAACGACGAAATCAGCCGCCTCGACCTGGTCAAGGCGCTGCTTGGCGACTTTCTTCAGGACCGCGAAGGCGATCGGGTTGGGCTGATCCTGTTTGGCAGCCAGGCCTACCTGCAGGCGCCGCTGACCTTCGACCGGCGTACCGTGCGCACCTTCCTTGACGAAGCGCAGATCGGCATCGCCGGCAAGAACACTGCCATCGGCGATGCCATCGGCCTTGCGGTCAAACGCTTGCGCCAGCGCCCGGCACAAAGCCGCGTGCTGGTGCTGGTCACCGACGGCGCCAACAACGGTGGGCAGATCCACCCACTGACCGCCGCCCGCCTGGCCGCCCAGGAAGGCGTGCGCATCTATACCATCGGCATCGGCGCCAACCCCGAGGCCAGCGGCACGCCCGGCCTGCTGGGCCTCAACCCGAGCCTGGACCTGGACGAAGCCTCGCTCAAGGAAATTGCCGAGCTGACCCACGGCGCCTACTTCCGCGCCCACGACGGCGCCGAACTGAACGCCATCGGCGACGCCCTCGACCAGTTGGAGCCAGTGGCCCAGCAGCCAACCCAGGCGCGCACCGCCAAGGCCTTGTACGCCTGGCCATTGGCCCTGGCACTGTTGCTCAGCGTGCTGCTGGTGGTGGCCGTGCAGTGGCCAGACAACCGCTTGCAGCGCCTGCTGCGCAAACCGCGCTTTCTGCAGCCGCACCCAGAATGGCGCCAGCGCCTCAAACGCCTGCGCCTGAGGAAACGGCGATGATCGACCTGTGGCCACAATGGTTGCGCCCGCTCTGGCTGTTGGTAGTGCCACTGCTCGGCTGGTTGCTGTTCAAGCTGTGGCACCGACGCAAACGCGCCGGGCGTTGGCAGATGATCCTGCCGCCCGCGTTCCACGCCGTGCTGCTCGGCGGCGGCAGCGGCAGCACCAGCAAACTGCCTTGGGTGGCGCTGGGCCTGGCGTGGACGCTGGTGGTGCTGGCACTGCTCGGGCCCAGCTGGCAGCGTGTGGAAGAAAACCGGCAGCGCCCTGCCGACCCGCTGGTCATCCTGCTCGAACTGACCCCACAGATGCTCGCCGAAGACAGCCCGCCCAACCGGCTGGAGCAGGCCCGGCGCAAGGTCCTCGACCTGCTCGAACGCCGCCACGACAGCCAGACCGCGCTGATCGTCTACGCAGGGTCCGCCCACACCCTGGTGCCACTGTCCGATGACCTGGGCACCACCCGCAACCTGCTGGAGGCGATCGACCCTTCGATCATGCCCAAACCCGGCCAGCGCGCCGACTTGGCCGTGCAAAAAGGCCTGGCCCTGCTGGCCCAGAGCGGCCTGGGGCAAGGGCGCCTGCTGCTGATCGGTTCCTCGCTCAGCGCAACGGAGCGCGAGGGCATCACGCAGGCCCTCGGCCGCCAGGGCCCGAGCCTGCTGATGTTGGGCATCGGCAGCCGAGATGGGGCACCGGTGCGACAAGCCAATGGCGAATTCCTTAAAGACGACCAAGGCGGAATTCTGCTGCCGCGCCTGGACAGCGCCAGCCTCAAGGCATTTGTCAGCGGCACCGGCGGGCGCTACCGCAATGCCCGGGTCGACGACCTCGACCTGCGCGGCCTGGGCCTGTTCGACACCCCGCGCACCGCACGCAGCGACGGCCAGACCCTGCAATTGGACAGCTGGGCCGACCAGGGTTACTGGCTGCTGATTCCGCTGTTACTGCTGGCGGCCTGCGCCGGTCGTCGCGGCTGGCTGTTCTGCCTGCCCCTGTTGCTGGCCTTGCCGCAGCCCAGCCAGGCCTTCGAGTTCAACGACCTGTGGCTGCGCCCCGACCAGCAGGGCCAGCGTATGCTCGAACAGAACCGCCCGGCCAGCGCCGCACGGCATTTCCAAAATCCACAGTGGCGCGGCATGGCGTTGTACCAGGCTGGCGATTACGCCGGAGCCGCCCAGGCATTCTCACAAGGCAACACGGCAGCGGACCACTACAATCGAGGCAATGCCTTGGCCCGCAGTGGCGAGCTGGAAGCCGCCTTGGATGCCTACGAGCAGGCCCTGGAGCGCCAACCCGACCTGCAACCGGCACTGGACAACCAGGCACTGGTCCAGCAACTGCTGCAACAGCGCGAGGCGAAGGCCGAAGAACAACCCGCCAGCAACGAGGCCCAAGGCACACCCGGCAGCGAAACCGAAGGCAACAGCAGTTCGGCCAGCAGCCCGGCCCAGGGCACCCCTGGCAATGACGAACCCGCCAACGCCGAAGAACCCGGCGAAGGCAGCACCAACAGCCAGGCCACACCCGGCAACCAGGGGGGCGCCGACGACAACGTCACCGTGCCCCCCCAACGCCCGGTGTCGACCAACCTCGACGCCGAACAGCGTCAGGCCCTTGAACAATGGCTGCGGGAGATTCCCGATAACCCGGCGGAGCTGCTGCGGCGCAAATTCTGGTATGAACAGCAATTGCATCAGGACAATCCACGATGAGTCGCTTCGGCGTCTTTCTGCTCGGTGTCACATGGGCCTTGATGGCCCAGGCCGAACCCATGCTGCAAGCCAGCGTCGACCGCACCCGCCTGGAGGCCGGCGAAAGCCTGGAACTGACCCTCGAAAGCCAGGACGTGACCCAGTTCGGCAAACCCGACCTGCGTGCCCTTGAAGGCGACTTCGAAGTGCGTGGCACACGCCAGCTGAACAGCCTGCACACCCTCGATGGCGAGACCCGCGCCAGCACCCGCTGGATCATCACCCTGCTGCCACGGCGCAGCGGCAGCCTGCGCATCCCGGAGCTGCAACTGGGCCAGTCGCGCAGCCAGGCCATCGACCTGCAAGTGCTGCAAGCCGATGCCAGCCGCCAGGAAAGCGCCTCCCAGGTGTTCATTGAGGCGACCCTGGACAGCAACGAGGTCTATGTTCAGGCCCAGGCCGTGCTGACCTTGCGCATCTACCATTCGGTGGCGCTGTATGACGACAGCAGCCTCAGCCCACTGCAGCTGGAAAACGCCAAGGTCGAGCCACTGGGCGAGTCGCGCACCTACGAGAAAGAAATCAACGGCGTGCGTCACGGGGTGATCGAAACCCGCTACGCCGTCTACCCGCAGCAAAGTGGCAGCCTCGAAGTGCCGGCGCTGACCTTCACCGCCACCGCGGCTGCCAGCGCCGACAACGAACAATCTGCCACGGCCGCCCCGCGTGCCGGCCGCCAGATCCAGGTCAGCTCGCTGCCCCTGCGCCTGGACGTGCGCCCAATTCCAGCGGCCTGGCCGGCGGGTGCGCCCTGGCTGCCGGCACGCAGCCTGACCCTTGAAGAACACTGGAACCCCGACCCGGGCAGCCAGCAGACGCAGATCGGTGATTCGCTCACCCGCAACATCACCTTGCGCGCCGACGGCTTGTCCAGCACCCAGCTGCCACCGCTGCCGGCCACCGAAATCACCGGCCTGCGCCGCTACCCCGACCAGCCGCTGCTGCGCAACGAAATCAACGAGCGCGGCATGACCGCCAACCGCGAAGAGCGCGAAGCGCTGGTGCCGACCCACAGCGGCGAACTGGCCTTGCCAGCGCTGGAAGTGGCTTGGTGGAACACCCGCGAAGACCACCTGGAGCACACCAGCCTGCCAGCACGCACCCTGAGCGTGCAGGACAACCCGGCCCTGAGCGCTGACACGCCGGTCGGCGACACCCGTGCGGGCAATAGCCTGTTGTGGCCGTGGCAGCTGGCGACGCTGGTGTTTGCCCTGACCACATTGCTGGGCTTCGCCTTGTGGTGGCGGGCCCGTTCACAACCCGCGGTACTGCGCGCCGCGCAACAAGGCCCAAGCCCCCGCACGCTGCTGGACGACCTCAAGCGCGCCTGCCAAGCCAACGACCCGCAGACCACACGCCAAGCGCTGGACGCCTGGGCGCGGCAGCAGCCGGAGACCCTGGCGGAGATGGCTGCGCGGTTCGTGCCGTTGTCCGATGCGCTGGATGGGTTGAACGGGGCGTTGTACAGCGAGAGTGGGCAGTATTGGCAGGGTGAGGATTTGTGGCGCGCGATCGGGACGATTCCGCCGGCTGAGCAGGTGCTGCTGCCATCGGGGGAGACCGGGAGCTTGCCGCCGTTGTATCCGAAATGAGGGGTGGGGGTGAGGTTGGGGTGCATGACATGGGTATTTTTAGCGCCTATCAGATCGAGCGCCGCCCGCGCGGCGCTTCGCAGCACAAGGCTGCTCCCACATCTGTTTCGGGCCAGTGAGGTCTGGGAAATTTGCGCGCGACCGCCTTGTTTGTCCGTCTCGATATCAACGTGGGCACCACGGGGCCGCGCGCCTATGCCACAGGATTAATTGGCCCGAAAAAAATGTGGGAGCAGCCTTGTGCTGCGATGCGCCGCGCGGGCGGCGCTCGATCTCATAGGCACTGCAAAACTCAAGACATGCGCCCCACACGCAATCCGCCAACATCCCCCCACCCATCCCCCCAGCCATGCCCCCTACCCCCACCATTGAGTTACCATACCCCCCTGCGCAACGCCCATCATCCAAGCCAAGCCCCCGCTTGCTCGACTCGACACCAACAGGTCATCCATGCGTCTGTTTCATACCTCCGACTGGCACCTGGGCCAAAGCCTGCACGGCCAGGAACGCGACTTCGAACACGCCTGCTTCCTCGACTGGCTGCTCGGCCAGCTGCACCTGCGCCAGCCGGATGCGCTGCTGATCGCTGGCGACATCTTCGACACGGTCAACCCACCGGTCAAAGCCCAGGAGCGCCTCTACGACTTCATCGTCCAAGCCCATGAGCAACAGCCCAAGCTGGACATCGTGATGATCGCCGGCAACCACGACTCCGGCTCACGCATCGAACTGCCCGCCGCGCTCATGCGCCGCCTGCGCACCCACGCCTTGGGTCGTGTGCACTGGCTCGATGAAGGCCAGCTGGATGCCGAGCGCCTGCTGATCCCGCTGACCAACGCCCGCGGCAAGGTCAGCGCCTGGTGCCTGGCCCTGCCCTTCCTGCGCCCGGCAGAAGTGACCGGCCCGCAGTTGGGTGACGATTACCTGCACGGCATCACCCAGGTGCACCAGCAACTGATTGCCGCTGCCCAGCAAAAGCGCAAGAAGGACCAGGCGCTGGTCGCCATCAGCCATGCCCACATGGCCGGGGGTGCGGTGTCCGAGGACTCTGAGCGCAGCCTGATCATCGGCAATGCCGAAGCCCTGCCGGCCAAGCTGTTCGACAAGGCCATCAGCTATGTCGCCCTGGGCCACCTGCACAAGCCGCAGAAGGTCAACCGCGAAGCGCGCATTCGCTACAGCGGCTCGCCGATCCCGCTGTCGTTTGCCGAAATCAACTACCCGCACCAGGTGCTGGAGGTGGAGCTGGACGGCGCCGAGCTGGTCAGCGTCGAGCCGCGCCTGGTGCCCCGCGCCGTGGCCCTGCAACGCATTGGCCCGGCGCCGCTCGGCGAGTTGCTGGTACAGCTGGCTGAGCTGCCGGTGATCGACTTGCTCGAAGACCCCAATCGTCAGCCCTGGCTCGAAGTGCGTGTGGTGTTGGACGAACCGCAACCCGACCTGCGTCAGCAAGTCGAGGGGGCGCTGCAAGGCAAGGCCGTGCGGCTGATCCGCATCAGCGCCGAATACGCCGGGCGCACGAGTGCCGAGGACGACGACCTGGCCTTCGTCGAACTGTCCCAGATGACCCCGCAGGACCTGTTCAGCCGCGCCTGGGAACAGGCCTACGGCAACCCCGCCGATGAGCAGGCCCTGGCCGATTTCGCCCTGCTCTTGCAGGACGTCCAGCTGGAAGAGGAACAGCCATGAAGATTCTCGCCATCCGCCTGAAGAACCTGGCATCCCTGGCCGGCCCAATCGACATCGACTTCACCGCCGAGCCCCTGGCCAGCGCCGGCCTGTTCGCCATCACCGGGCCAACCGGCGCCGGCAAGAGCACGCTGCTCGATGCCCTGTGCCTGGCGCTGTTCGGCACCGTGCCGCGGCTCAACGACATCGGCCGCGAAGCCAAGGTACCGGACGCCGACGGCGAGATCCCGACCTCGGACCCGCGCAACCTGGTGCGCCGCGGCACGGGCAGCGGTTATGCCGAAGTCGACTTCGTCGGCATCGATGGCCGTCGCTACCGCGCCCGCTGGGAAGCCAACCGCGCCCGCGACAAGGCCAATGGCAAGCTGCAACACAGCCGCCAGAGCTTCTATGACCTGGACAGCGAGCAGGTGCTGGCCAGCGGCAAGAACGAATACAAGCAACTGGTCGAAGCACGCCTGGGCCTGAACTTCGAGCAGTTCACCCGTGCGGTGATGCTGGCCCAGAGCGAGTTCGGTGCGTTCCTCAAGGCCGACGACAAGGAACGCAGCGAGCTGCTGGAAAAGCTCACCAACACCGCGATCTACACCCGCCTTGGCCAGCGCGCCTTCAGCAAGGCGCGCGAGGCCGGTGAAACGCACAACGCTCTGAAAGACCGTGCCAGCCACCTGCTGCCGCTGCTGGCCGAAGCCCGCGCCGAGCTCGACCAGCGCCTGGAGCAGGCGCAACAGCAATTCAAGGCCGACCAAGCGCGCGAGCGCCAGTTGGAGCAACAGCGTGGCTGGCTCAATGAGCAGCGCCTGCTGCAGGTACAGCAGGCCGAAGCCCATGCAACCCTGCAGGCCGCCGAACAGGCCTGGCAGCAGCTGGCCGAACAGCGCCTGGACCTGCAACGCCTGGAGCGCCTGGCGCCACAGCGCCACCAGTTCCACCGGCAGCAGGCCTTGGCCGCGCAACGCGCGCCACTGGCCAGCGAGCTCGACGCACAACAGCGCCAGCAAAGCGACCTGCACAACCGCACCGGCGAACTGGAGCAGGCCCTCGAATCAGCCCGCCAAGCGCTGAGCCAGGCCCAGGCCAGCCAAGGCGAAAACGCCCCGCGCTTGCGCCAGGCGTTCGCCGAGCAAGACACCCTCACCCGCCTGGAACAGGAACTGGGCAAGGCGCGCGAAACCGGCCAGCAGGCCGACCTGGCCGCGGCCGAGTTGCAGCAACAATTGCAGCAGCTGGGCGAGCACCAGCAGCGCGGCCAACAGCAACTGGCCCACATTGAAGCAGCCCTGGCTGACAGTGCGCCCCTGGCCGCCCTGACCAACGCCTGGCAGGCCTATCGCCCGCAGCTGCAACAGTTGCTGCAAATCGGCAACCGCCTGAACCAGGGCCGTGAAGAGCTGCCCGGCCTGCAGGCCCAGGCCAGCCAGGCCAATGCGCAACTGCAGGAACAGCGCGACGCCCTCGACGTGTTGTTCCGCGAAGCCGCAGCAGAGCCTCAGGCCCTGGCCGAGCAGCTCGACCTGCTGGGTGGCATGCTGCAAGAATACCGCAAGCAACAACGCGCCGTGGAAGAACTGTCGCGCCTGCACGCCCGCGAGCAGGAGCTGCAACAGGGTATTCAGTCGCTGCGCGAACGCCAGCAACAGGCCATGCAGCAACGCCAGCAACTGATTGGCGAAGGCACTGCCGCCAAGGCCGAGCTGGAAGCCGCCGAGCAGGCGCTGGCACTGACCCGGCAACTGCTGGAACGCCAGCGCCTGGCACGCAACACCAGCGTCGAAGAACTGCGTGCGCAGTTGCACGATGGCGAACCGTGCCCGGTTTGCGGCAGCGCCGAACACCCCTTCCACCAGCCTGAAGCGCTGCTGCAGAGCCTTGGCCGGCACGACCAGGCCGAAGAAGCCACGGCCATGGCCCAGGTTGAGCAATTCAACACCCGCCTGATCGAACTGCGCACCCAGGTGGGTGTGGTCAACGGCCAGATCAAGGAATACCAGCACCAACAGGCACAACTGAACGAGCAATTGCAGCCATTGGCCGGCCAACTCGCCGCCCATGCCTTGTGGCCCGCCCTCAGCGCCCATGAAGGCAAGGCCCGCAGTGGTTGGCTGGACAGCCAGTTGCAGCGCCTCGACCAAGAGATCGCCCGCGACGAAAAACGCCAGTCCACCCTGCTGACCCTGCAACGCGATGCCGCCCGCCTGAACCAGCAGTTGCAGGCTGCCAGCGAAGCCCAACAGCAGGCCCAGCGCCGCCTGGACCAACAGCATCAAGCCCTGGCCGCCGACCAGGAACGCCTCGAACAGGCCCTGGCTGATTTCGCCACCCTGCTGCCAGCGCCTGTGTTGCAGGCACTGCACGACGAGCCAGCGCACGCCTTCCTCAGCCTTGACCAGCAGATCGCCCAGCGCCAGCAACAGCTGGACCAGCAAAAGGACGAACTGCAGGAACAACAGCAACGCCAGCAACAGCTGGAGCGCCTGCTCGATCAGCAACACACCCGCGTGCAGCGCCAGCAAGACCTGCAGCAGCAGATCAACGGGCTGGCCGAGCAGATGGAAAAAGCCCGCGCCGCATTGGCCGAGTTGCTCGGTGACCACCCGCGCGCCGAAGACTGGCAGCGCCATCTGGAACAGCAGGTGGAGCAGGCCCGCACAAGCGAGGCCGAAACGGCCGAGCGCCTGCAACACGCCCGCACCCAAGCCCTGCAACTGGCCGGCGAACTCAAGGCCAACATCGCCCGCCAACAGGCGCTCGAACAGGAGCACCAGCAGTTGCAGGGGGAAATCGCCCACTGGCGCGCCGAACACCCCGAGCTGGACGACAGTGGCCTGGACCGCTTGCTGGGCATGGACGACGCGCAAATGGCTGAACTGCGCCAGCACCTGCAGGCGGCGGAAAAGGCTATCGAACAAGGCCGCGTACTGTTGCAGGAGCGTGAACAGCGGCTGCAGCAACATGCCGCGCAAGCCAGTGTCGAAGCCACGGCCGAAGACCTGGAGCAGTCGTTGCTTGAGCTACGCGAAGTGCTGGCCAACCATGAACAGCAGTGCGCCGAGCTGCGCGCCGCCCAGGCCGAAGACCAGCGCCGTCAACAGGCGTACCAGGCTCTGGCCACGGAAATCGAGCACGCCCATCAGCAGTGGCAGCGCTGGGCGCGGCTCAATGCGCTGATCGGCTCGGCCTCCGGCGATGTGTTCCGCAAGATCGCCCAGGGTTACAACCTCGACCTGCTGCTGCACCATGCCAACAGCCAATTGCGCCAGCTGGCGCGTCGTTACCGCCTGAAACGTGGCGGCAGCGCCCTCGGCCTGCTGGTGCTGGACACCGAAATGGGCGACGAGCTGCGCTCGGTGCATTCGCTGTCGGGCGGTGAAACCTTCCTGGTCTCGCTGGCCCTGGCCCTTGGCCTGGCGTCGATGGCGTCGAGCACCTTGCGCATCGAATCATTGTTCATCGACGAAGGCTTCGGCAGCCTCGACCCAGAGTCACTGCAACTGGCCATGGATGCCCTCGACGGCCTGCAGGCGCAAGGCCGCAAGGTGGCGGTGATCTCCCACGTGCAAGAGATGCATGAGCGGATCCCGGTGCAGATCCAGGTACGCCGCCAGGGCAACGGCCTGAGTGACGTCGAGGTGTGCGGATGATCCTCTACTCGTTCCGCCGCTGCCCTTGGGCCATGCGCGCGCGCCTGGCCTTGCGCTACGCCGGGTGCGAGGTGCAGATCGAAGAAGTGGCGATGAAGCACAAGCCCGCCACGCTGCTGGCCTTGTCGCCCAAGGGCACGGTGCCGGTGCTGGACACCGGGGCGGGTGTGCTGGAAGAAAGCCTGGACATCATGCGCTGGGCACTGCAACGCAACGACCCGCAGGACTGGCAGCTACTGGCCGACCCTGCGGCGGCGCAACAGGCTGAGGCGCTGATCGCCCGCAACGACAGCACGTTCAAGGCGCAGGTGAACCTGTACAAGTACGCCGAGCGCTACCCCGAACATAACCGCGAGCACTACCGCCAGCAGGCCGAAGCCTGGTTGGTGGATCTCGAGGCTTTGCTCGAAGGGCGTGCGTACCTGCTGGCCGATCACCCGAGCCTTGCCGATGCCGCCTTGTTGCCCCTGATGCGCCAGTTTGCCGGGGTCGAACCGCAGTGGTTCGCCGAGGCGGCTTATCCGCGGGTGCGGAGCTGGCTGGAGGGCTGGTTGGGGTCGGATCTGTTCAAGGCAGTGATGGCGCGATAGCTGGCAGTGTCCGGCGGGCATGCTTGAGTAGTTTTGAGATCGAGCGCCGCCCGCGCGGCGCTTCGCAGCACAAGGCTGCTCCTACAGGTGCATGGCGCGATATCGAGTTGGACTCACAGGGCGGTCGCGCGCCGCCTTCACAGGCGTGACTGGCCCGAAACAAATGTAGGAGCAGCCTTGTGCTGCGAAGCGCCGCGCGGGCGGCGCTCGATCTCAAGAACGCCCAAAAACGAACGCCGAACACCTGGCGTCACTCGATGAACTTCAGGTCCGACGGCGCAGCCTGCGGCAGCGTCTGTACTGTCTCACCGAGCTTGCCGCTACGCGGGTCACGGCGCATGACCACGATCTGGTCACTCTTCTGGTTGGCCACCAACAGGAAGTTGTCGCTAGGGTCGAGGGTAAATTCCCGAGGGTGATCGCCCTCCACCGAACGGCGTTGCAAGAACGCCAACTGGCCATCCTCCTTGCCCACGCTGAAGGCCACGATCTCATTGGCCGTGCCGCGATTGCTCACGTACAAGAAGCGCCCATCCGCCGACAGGTGCAGGCCGCCAGCGGCCTTGGCCGCAGCGTCCTGGTGGTCCGTCAGGGGTAGACGCTGGCGCTCGACCAGGCTGCCGTTCTGCACATCGAACACCACCACCTCAGCGCTCATTTCCAAGGTCAGGTAGGCGTGTCGCCCCTTGGCGTCGAACAGCAGGTGACGCGGGCCGCTGCCCGGCGGCAGGGCCACCGACGCCGGAATCGCTGGCGTCAGTGGGTGGTCTGTGCTGGCACCGTCGTAACGGTAGATGAACACCTTGTCGGCGCCCAGGTCGCAGGCATACAGGTGCTGGCCGTCCGGCGACAGCACCAGCGAATGCACATGGGCGCCGGCCTGGCGTTCGGGGTTTACGCCGCTTGGTTTATGGCGGGCTTGCTGCACCACGTCCTTGAGCTTGCCGTCCTTGGCCACCGGGATCACCACCAAGCTGCCGCCGGGGTCTGGCTTGACGGCGTAGTTGGCAACGAACAGGAAGCGCTGGTCGCGACTGAGGCTGGCGTGGGTCGGCTCGTCGCCTCGGGTGGTCACCTGGTTGAGCGGTTTGATCTCGCCTTTGCGGCTCACGCTGAAACTGCTGACGTGGCCTTGCGCGGTTTCGTTGACTGCAAACAGTTGCCGTTGGTCGGCCGAGAGCACCAGCCAGGAAGGGTTCTCGCTCTTGACCACCTGTTGCGGGGTCGGCGTGATCTGGCCTGTCTTGCTGTCGAACAGGTAGCGGTAGATGCCTTGGCTCTGGCCATCGGTGTAGCTACCCACCAGCAGCGTGGCGGCGTGGGCGTTGATTGTCAGGCTCATCAGGCTAGCGGTCAGCAGGCTCGTCCAGATCCGGTTCATCGTGGTCTTCATCCGGGGCGCGAAAGGCACTCATACAGACTAGACGATGCTCGCCCTGGGCACCGTTGAGCGTCCACTCGTCACCCGTGGCGGTGGCGGCGGCGATCTGCTCGGGGGTGAAGTTCCAGCGACGCAGCTGGCGGCCGTCCATGCATTCGACGGTCAGGCCGGTTTCGTTGGACGTGAAATCGAAGGCGTGCAGGCCATCGATCAGCAGCATGTCGCAGGTTTGGAGGGCGGTGGCGAGGGGGGACATGAGGGTACCAATTGGGAAAAGAGCGACAGTATAGCGACATGGCACCTGTGGGAGCGGGTTTACCCGCGAATGCGTCGGCGAATGCACCACCGTATTCGCGGGTGAACCCGCTCCCACAGGCCCTCTACAGCCCCTCACTTAATGGGCAAAAATGGACCCGCCCTCCTTGCCCACCATCTTCTCAGGCTTGATCAGGAACCGCGCCAGCGCCGGCAACAGCCACAGCGCACCGAACATGTTCCACAGCAGCATGAAGGTCAGCATCAAGCCCATGTCGGCCTGGAACTTGATCGCCGAGAAGATCCAGGTGCACACACCAATGGCCAGGCACAACCCGGTGAACAACACCGCCTTGCCGGTCGAGCGCAGGGTTTCGTAATAGGCTTCCTGCAACGGCAGGCCTGCACGCAGGAAGCTTTCCAGGCGGCTGTAGATGTAGATGCCATAGTCCACGCCGATGCCCACACCCAAGGCCACCACCGGTAACGTCGCAACCTTCACGCCAATGCCCATGTACGCCATCAGCGCATTGCCCAGCACCGAGGTCAGCACCAGCGGCAGGACGATACACAGGGTTGCGGCGAACGAGCGGAAGGTGATCAGGCACATCACCGCGACGCAGATGTACACCAGCACCAGAATGGTCAGTTCGGCCGACTTGATCACCTCGTTGGTGGCCGCCTCGATCCCGGCGTTACCGGCTGCCAGCAGGAACTGCAGGCCCTCTTTGTTGTGGCTGTCGGCAAAGGCCTTGGCGGCTGCAGTGACGCGCTCCAGGGTCTCGGCCTTGTGGTCGTTGAGGAACACCAGCACCGGTGCCAGCGAGCAGTCGGCGTTGTACAGGCCGTCGGCGCGGGCGATGGAGTTGTTGAGGATGTCCGGGTTGCGCGACAGGGTCTCCCATTTCAGGCTGCCCTCGTTCATGCCCTTGATCACCTGCTTGGACACGGTCACCAGCGAGATCGCCGACTGCACGCCCGGGGTGTTCTCCATGGTCCACATCAGCTCGTCTATCGGCGCCATGGTCGAGTGGATCGAGCAGCTTTCCGACGGCGTCTTGACCATGATCACCAGCACGTCCGAGCTGGTCGAATAGTTGCTGATGATGAAGTTGTTGTCCTGGTTGTAGCGCGAGTCCGGGCGCAGCTCTGGCGCGCCCTGGTCGAGGTCGCCGATTTTCAGGTTCTGGCTGTACCAGAGGCCACCGGCGAACATCACCAAGGCCACGGCAACAGACACCGGCGCCACCTTGGCACTGGCGAAATTGGACAGCAGGCGCCAGAACGGGTGCTCGCGGGTCGCGTCCTTCTTGCTGCGCTCGACCGCCTTCTTGCTGATGCCGACATAGGAAATCGCCACCGGCAGCAGAATCAGGTTGGTAAAGACGATCACCGCGACGCCGATCGAGGCGCCGATGGCGAGCTCGCGAATGACCCCGATGTCGATGATCAGCAGGGTGATGAAGCCCACTGCGTCAGCAAGGATGGCGATCATCCCCGGCAGGAACAGCTGGCGGAACGTGCGCCGGGCAGCGGTCAGTGCGTTGTCGGCGCCGCTCGACTGCAAGGCGATGCCGTTGATCTTCTGCACCCCGTGGGAAATGCCGATGGCGAAGATCAGGAAGGGTACCAGCATCGAATACGGGTCGAGGCCGAAGCCCACCGCATGCATCAAGCCCAGCTGCCAGACCACCGCCACCAGGGTGGTGATGAGCACAGCGATAGTGCTGCGGATGCACCAGGTAAACCAGTACAGCAGCACCCAGGTGATGCCCAGGGCCACGCCGAAGAACATCGCCACCATCACCAGGCCGTCGATCAGGTCGCCGACCTTCTTGGCGAAGCCGACGATATGGATCTTCACGTTGGGGTTCTGCGCCTGGAACTTGTCGCGGATCTTCTCTTCGAGCAGGTGCGAGAACTGCTGGTAGTCGAGCTTGACCTGCTTGCCTTGGTCCTGCGGGTCGGGGTAGCTCTCCAGCAGCGGCACATCGACGATGCTGGACTTGAAGTTGTTGCCCACCAGGCGCCCGACCTGGCCGGACTTGAGCACGTTGTCGCGCAAGGCATCGAGGCTTTCGGCCGAGCCGTTGTAGGTATTGGGGATCACCTCGCCACCGGAGAAGCCCTCTTCGGTCACCTCGGTCCAGCGCACGCTGGGGCTCCACAGCGACTTCAGCCCGGCGCGGTCGACGCCAGGAATGTAGAACACCTCGTCATGGATCTGGCGCAGGGTCTCCATGTAGTCCTTGTCGAAGATGTCACCGTTGACCGCCTCCACCGAAATACGCACGGTGTTGCCGAGGTTGGCCAGGTCGTTGCGGTGCTCCATCATCTGTTCGATGAACGGGTGCTCGAGCGGGATCATCTTCTCGAAACTGGTCGAGGGGCGGATCTGCGTGGCCTGCCAGAACAGGAAGATGCTGACCAGCACGCACAGGGCGATGACGACGGGGCGGTTGTTGAAGATCAGGCGTTCGAGCAGCGTGGCCTTGTCCTGGTGATGCGGGTGCATGGTGATGCTCTCCCTGCTGGTCATGGACGCGCCTCCTTGGCAGCCTGATCGGCGCCTTCGGCGGTGGCCAGGTGCACGCCACCCTGCCCCACCAGCAGCAAGCCGCCGGTTGTCAGGCCGGTGACGCCGGCCAGGGCGATGCGGTCGGCACGGTTGTAGACGCTGAAGGTTTGCCCGTCGTCATGGCTGCGCAACACGCTGCCGCCGTTACCGACCAGCACCACGCTGCCATCCTCGACAAGCGTAGCGCTTGCCAGGCCGAATTCGAGCGTGCCGCGCGCGGCCTTGAGTTCGATCGGCTGCCAGCTGTCGCCGAAGTCGGTAGAACGGAACAAGTTGCCGCGCAGGCCATAGGCCAACAGCGTATTAGGCTGGGCGGTGCCCATCACACCGAACAGCGAGCCCTCGTACGGGCCGTCGACCTTGGCCCAGGTCTGGCCGTTGTCACCTGAGCGGAACATGCTGCCCTGCTCGCCGACGATGAACAGGCCGGCGTCCTTGATTACGGCGATGCCGTTAAGGTGCAGTTGGTCAGCGTTATCCAGGCGCTCGGCAACGTCCTGCCAGTGCTGGCCGCCGTCGGTGGTTTCCAGCAGTGCGCCATAGGCACCCACGGCAAAACCGTGCTGGGCGTCGAGGAAGGTGACGTCGAGCAGCGGGGCTTCGCGGGCCAGGTCTTCGAATTGCTTGCTCCAGGTCGCGCCGCCATCGGTACTGGCGAGGATCTGCGCATCGTGGCCGACAGCCCAGCCGCGCTTGTCGTCGAAGAAGAACACAGCGGTGAGCAGTTGCCGGGTGGGTACCCGGGCCTGGGTCCAGGTCTTGCCCTGGTCGTCGGAGAACAGGATATGACCGCGATCACCGACCACCACCAGACGCTTGCCGGCCTGGGCGGCGTCGATCAGCAGGCTCTGACTGGCCTTGGCCGATTCGGTCGAGTATTCGTCGGCAGGCGCCGCTTGCGCGGTGTCCGCCCACATCCCAAGTGCCAGCGCCAGCACCGCGCCAGCCGCCAACGGCCAGGCACCACGCCTAACCTGCGTCATCACACGCTCCCTCATGACCATCCCCTATTGTGTTCTTCTTGGTGGGTCTGTGCGTTGAAAAGCCTGTGTTAGAGGCTTGTGGGGATCGTATCGGGGATGACTGAAGAATTACAACGAACGGGACGTTATGTTTTGTTAACCGCCCAAAAGCCGGGGCCGCTGTGCGGCCCATCGCAGCGGTTCGGCGCCCCGACAAGCCAGCTCCTACAGGTACAGCGCCGCCCTTGAACTGTGCGCTTTACCTGTAGGAGCTGGCTTGCCTGCGATGGGCTGCACAGCAGCCCCTGGATCTGCCAGGCTCACGCCAAGCTCTTGCTCACCACCTCATACACATCACTGGACAGCGACCCAGAAGCCAGAATCCGCTCCAGCTCACCCTTCATCAGCGCCTGACGCGCGTCGTCGTACTTGCGCCAGCGGGTCAGCGGGGCCAATTGACGCGAGGCAATCTGCGGGTTCAGCGCATTCAGCTCGATCACCAGGTCCGCCAGGAAGCGATAACCCGAACCATCGGCCGCATGGAAGTTGACCAGGTTCTGCCCGGCAAACGCCCCCACCAACGCCCGCACCTTGTTCGGGTTTTTCAGGGTGAACGCCGGGTGCTGCATCAGCGCCTTGACCCGGGCCAGCCCGCCTGGCAGCGAACTGGCGGCCTGCACGCTGAACCACTGGTCCATGACCAACGGGTTGTCCTTGAAGTGCTCGGCGAAGGTGTCCAGCGCCTTGGCCCGCTCGGCTTCGAACGGCGAGTTGACCAGCACCGCCAGGGCGGTCAGGCGCTCGGTCATGTTGTCGCACTGGTCGAACTGCTCCAGGGTCGCTTCCAGTACCTGCGGCTTGCCGCTCTGCATCAGGTACGACAGGGCGATGTTCTGCAGGCTGCGGCGGGCGAAGTGCTCGGCCGCGGCCACGTAGGCCGTGCTGCGCGAGACCTCGCGGTGCGCCTGGTAGCGGGCCCACAGGCCATCGAACAGCTGCTCGGCGATCTGCTGGCGGGCGAACTCGCGGGCGGCGTGAATGGCATCGACGTCAGCTACCTGGCTGATTTCGGTGAGGTAGGCCTCGCCCGGCAGCGAGAGCATCTCGGCGACCATGGCGGCGTCCAGCGATTCGTTGCCCAGCACGGTACCGAGGGCGGTGATCAGGCGCGGGTCGAGCTTCAACGCTTCGCCACGTTGATGCTGGCCGATCAGCTCCTGCAGCACCTGCACCGACAGCTGTTGGCCCGCTTCCCAGCGGTTGAAACCATCGCTGTCGTGCTGCATGAGGAACATCAGCTGGTCGCGGTCGTACGGGAAGCTCAACTTCACCGGCGCGCTGAAGCCTCGCAGCAGCGAGGGCAGCGGCTTGGCCGTGAGGCCTTCGAAGGTGAAGGTTTGCTCCGCCTCGGTCACCGACAGCACGCGGCTGGTGCCGCCGGCCGCGGCTTCACCCGCCAGGCGCAGCGGCAGGTCGTTGCCTTCGGCATCCAGCAGGCCCAGCTCGACCGGGATCACGAACGGCAGCTTCTCGGCCTTGTCCGGGGTCTGCGGGCAGCTCTGGCGGAAGGTCAGGCTGTAAGTCTGGGCGCCTGCATCATACGCTTCGCTGACCTCCAGGCGCGGCGTGCCCGCTTGGTTGTACCAGCGTTTGAACTGGGTCAGGTCAACGCCGTTGGCATCTTCCATGGCCTTGATGAAGTCGTCGGTGGTCACCGCCTGGCCATCGTGGCGTTCGAAATACAGGTCGCTGCCCTTACGGAAGCCCTCGGCCCCCAGCAGGGTGCGGACCATGCGTACAACCTCGGCACCCTTTTCGTACACAGTCAGGGTGTAGAAGTTGGAGATTTCAATGAAGCTGTCCGGGCGTACCGGGTGGGCCATGGGGCCGGCATCTTCGGCAAACTGGTGGGTCCGCAGGTAAGCGACGTCCTCGATGCGCTTGACCGTGCGTGAGTTCATGTCGGCGCTGAACTCGGCGTCGCGGAACACCGTGAAGCCTTCCTTGAGCGACAGCTGGAACCAGTCACGGCAGGTGACGCGGTTGCCCGACCAGTTGTGGAAGTACTCGTGGGCCACCACGCCTTCGACACGCTGGTGGGCGGCGTCGGTGGCGGTTTCGGCCCGGGCCAGCACACAGCTGGAGTTGAAGATGTTCAGGCCCTTGTTTTCCATAGCGCCCATGTTGAAGTCATTGACCGCGACGATCATGAAGATGTCCAGGTCGTACTCACGGCCATAGACTTCTTCGTCCCAGCGCATGGACTTCTTCAGGCTGACCATGGCGTGGTCACACTTGTCGATGTTCTCGGGTTCGACGTAGATGCGCAGGGTCACATCGCGGCCCGACTGGCGCACGAACTTGTCCTCGACGCACCAGAGGTCACCGGCCACCAGGGCGAACAGGTAGGCCGGTTTCATGAACGGGTCTTCCCACGTTGCCCAATGGCGGCCGTCTTCTGCCGGCCCGCTGCCGATGGGGTTACCGTTGGACAACAGCACCGGGTAGCGATGCTGCTCGGCGATCACCGTGGTGGTGAAGGTGCTCATCACGTCCGGGCGGTCGAGGTAGTAGGTGATCTTGCGGAAGCCCTCGGCCTCGCACTGGGTGCAGAACATCTTGCCGGACTTGTACAGGCCTTCCAGCGCAGTGTTGCTCTCGGGGTGGATCTTCACGCTGGTGTCGAGGGTGAAACGCTCGGCCTTGGGCTGCACGGTCAGGCTGTCGGCTTCGAGCTGGTAATCGCTCGCCTGCAGCTCGGCATCGTCCAGCGAAGCGCGCAGCAGCTCAAGCTGCTGGCCGTCGAGCACCAACGGCGGCAGGCCGGCACCGCGTGCCGGGTTGCGGCGCATGACCAGTTGCGCATGGACCAGGGTGTGGTCCTCGAACAGCTCGAAGGTCAGGTGCGTCTCGTCGATCAGGTACTCGGGCGCCTGGTAGTCCTTGAGGTAGATCACTTGCGGTTGTTCGGTACGCATGTGCAGGTCCTTTTTACTGGAGCACGGCCAACTGGTAGGCCGTGTACTTGCGAATGTTGATCACGCCGGTGTCGAAGATCAGGTACTGGCCCTTGATGCCCAGCAGCGTGCCTTCCACTACCGGGTTCTTGTCCAGGTTGAAGCTGACGATCTTCGTCGGGTAGGCCTCGACCGGGTAACGCATCTGCACCACTTCGGCATCCGGCAGCGGCTGGATCGCCTGCAAGCCGAAGCGCCCTTGCAGCTCGCGCAGGCCGTCGGCACAGGCATCGAAGATCTGTTCACGAATGGCCACCAGGTCCAGCGCTTCGGCGTCACCCTTGAGCAGAGCGCGCCAGTTGGTGCGGTCCGGTACCTGGCTGCGCAGCACGTCTTCGACCAGGCCCGACTGCTGGCGGGTGGCCACGCGCATGATCGGTAGCGCCTGGCTGGCACCCTGGTCGAGCCAACGGGTGGGCAACTGGGTGGCGCGGGTAATGCCGACCTTGACCCCTGACGAGTTGGCCAGGTAGACGACGTGGTCGGTCATGCAGAACTGCTCGCCCCAGGACGGTTCGCGGCAGGTGCCGGCGTCATAGTGGCAGCGTTCCGGGGCCATGATGCACACGTCGCACTGGGCCAGCTTGGTCATGCACGGGTAGCAGTAACCCTGGCTGAAGCTGGTCTTGGTGCGCTTGCCGCAATGGCTGCAGTGAATGGCGCCGAGGTACTCGAGGCGCAAGCGCTGGCCGATCAACGGGTTGACCGGCACCTGCTCTTCACCCAGGCGAAAGCTGTATTGCACGACCGGTGCTTCAAGGCGCACCGCCATCTTGCTCAAAGAGCCACGAGCGAGTTCGATCAATGTACCGAGTCCGACTTGAACAGAATGTTAGCGATTGGCGCAGACTTCGAGGCGCACTCTTGCGGCCCCATGTAGCCGGTACGCTGGTCTTCGGGGAGGTTTTTCATTTCCCAGGCGATCACCGCCTGCAGCGACAGCTCTTTCTGCTCGGCAGTGAGCTTGCGGCCATCGGACCATTTGCCGATTTCCACGGCCGTTTTCAGGCTCTCGTAGATCTCGGGAGTAATGTTTTCGATCATTTGCGCGAAAGTGGACATAGCGTCTCCTAATTCAAGCCGACAGTTTACGCCGGGCCATGCCGCCACCCAAGAGCCCTGTCAGGCATCCGATGAGCAGGCCGCCGACGTGGGCGGCGTTGGCGATTTGGCCGAAGCCGAGCTGGCCGACCACGCCGGTCAGGCACACCACCAGCCAGATCAGCATCATCACCAGCACGCCCTTGGGCAGGTTGAAGTGGGGGTTGGGCGCCAGCCACTGGTACAGCCAGATGTGCCCGAGCAGCCCGTACAGCACCCCAGAAAGGCCACCGAACAGGCTCGCGCCACTGGTGTAGTGCTGGGCCAGGTTGGAAACCAGGCTGAACAACAGGGTCAGGCCCAGCAACAGCCATGGCCCCTGGCGCAGCTCGATGCGCTTGCCCAGTTCCCAGTACCACAGGCTGTTCATGGCCAGGTGCAGCACGCCGAAATGCAGCAGCATCGGCGACACCAGGCGCCACCATTGGCCTTCGGCGAGGCCCTGGGCCAGTGGGGTGAAGTACAGGTAGTCGCCGTGCACGCGGAAGTCGAGGAAGGTGAACCAGCCAATGGTCGAGAAGTTGTCGCCCAGGCCGGTGATGCCGGCAACGATGAAGCACAGCAGCAGGACAGCGGCGGTGACCTTGCAGGCTTTGACCTGGTCTTTGAGGGAGGGTTGTGTGGGGGCACTCGCGGCTGAATCCCCTTCCACAGGGGCCTGCGCAAGCTCAAGGTCGGCGTTACCGTCGGGATAGCGCTGGTAGAGTTGCAGCACATCCTGGGCCAGCGTGTCGGGGGCCCACAGCACCTGGACTTCACCTTCTTCACTGACCCGGTGTGGCACCTGCAAGCGTTGCAGCAGGTGCACGAAGCCGCTGAGGTCGACCGACAGCGGCAGGCGCATCACTTCGATTATGTTCATTGATTGGCCTGTGGGCGGTCGACGTCGACCCAGACGAACTTGTGCGGGTCGATACGGGTTTCATCATCCAGCCGATAGGCGACCAGCTTGCCGTAAAGCACCGCGCTGTAGTCGAGGCAGGCCAGGTTGTCGCGGATCGGCGCCGGGCGTCCGCTGCGCCAGTAGTGGCCGACGAACAACAAAGGCTCGTCCTCGGCATAGCGCAGCAAGGCGTTCTTCTGGGTATGGCTCAGTGGCGTGCTGGCGACGGCTTCAGGCAGCGCATCGGGCTGGAACACGATGTCGCCATAGGTTTGCGGGTCTTCTTCCCAGAACTTGGTGCGGAAGAAGGCGCGGGTCAGGCCATCGCCACCGGTCAGGGTCAAGCCGTCCGGCAGGCGCATGTCGGTGCCCCGCAGCAGGCGATTGCACACGGTGGCGGCAAAGCTGCCGGGCACGGCCGAGGCCTGGATGAAATGTTCGTCGATGCGCCCGTCCGGGTATTGCTGGCGCAGCGGCTCGATCAGCCGTGGGTCCCAGCAGGCATGCACCAGGCGGAAACGCCCGGCGTCGACGAACAGCGGCAGTTCGTAGAACCAGTTGACGAAGTCATGCCAGTCGCCCGGGTGGTGGGCGAACTGCGTGAGGGTCTCGTCGATCAGCCTGGCATGGCGTGGCGTGTGTTCGCGCACATGGGCCTTGCCGCTGCCGGGCAGCGCCGGGGTGACCCAGCCCAGGGCGTTGTACTCATGGTTGCCCATGATGCAGAACGCCTGGCCGGCTTCGACCATGTCGTGCACGATGTGCAATGCCTCGCGGATGCGCGGCCCACGGTCGACGATGTCGCCCAGGAACAATGCCTGGCGCCGCGGGTGACGCCAGACGCCGGCCACGCGCTTGTAACCGAGGGCGTCGAGCAAGCGTTCAAGGGTCAGCGCACAGCCATGCACGTCACCGATGATGTCAAAACTTCGCGCCGGATCGAGCATCAGTCGTCCCTGCTTCCAAGGCGGCTGCCCCAGCCGAGTTTGGTACGGCACACTTCGTAGTAGTTATGGTCCAGCGGGTGGATCAGGCGCAGCTTCTGCGGTTTCTTGCTCACCGTGATGGTGTCGCCAGGGGCGCAGGTGAAGTGGTTCTGGCCGTCACAGGACACCTGCGGGTAAATCTGCAGGTCCTTGGCCACGACAATCTTCAGCTCGCTGTTGCCGTCCACCACGATCGGCCGGCCCGACAGGGTATGCGGGTACATCGGCACGATGACAATGGCGTCGAGCTTGGGGTGCATGATCGGGCCGCCGGCCGACAACGCGTAGGCGGTCGAGCCGGTCGGGGTGGCAACGATCAGGCCGTCGGCCTTCTGGCTGCAGACGAACTGGCCGTCGATGTAGATTTCGAACTCGATCATCCGCGTCGACTTGCCGGGGTGCAGGACCACGTCGTTAAGCGCATCGCCCTGGCCGATGGCCTCGTGGTGACGGCGCACTTCGGCCTGCAGCAGGAAGCGGTTTTCCACCAGGTAGTGGCCGTCGAGCACTTCGGCGACCTTTTCTTCCAGCTCGTCAGGGCGGATGTCGGTGAGAAAGCCCAAGTTGCCGCGGTTGATGCCGAGCACCGGGATGTTGTGCCGGGCCAGCGCGCGGGCGGCGCCGAGCAGGCTGCCGTCACCGCCGACGACGATGACCAGGTCGCAGACCTCGCCCAGCAGCTTGCGCGTGGACGTTTGCAGGCCGTGGCCGGGCAGGACTTCGGCGATGGTGTCCTCGAGGATCACGTGCAGGTGGCGCTCGAGGAGGAATTTTTTCAGTCGGCGAATGGTGTCGAGCACCTGCGAGCTGCCAAGGCGTCCGATGATACCGATATTGCGAAATTGCTCCATGGGGCTCCTGCGAGGCTCTGCGGCGGGTGACTATGCGCCGATTATGGGCGAAACGACCGGGTAGCGGCAAACCGGCTATGCTCGCTGGATGATGCCTTTCGCCGAACTCCACGACTTGCCTCGCCAGTTGCGCCGCCCTGCCGTGCGCGACCTGGCCTGGGCATTGCTGTCGCCCCCGCTGCTGAGCGCCCCGCCCTGCCCCCAGCGCCACCCGCTGGCCGGCAGCGCCTGGGCCGATGATCCGCAACGCCTGAAAGCCTGGCTGCTGGCCCTGGATGCCGACGAGCAAGGGCTGCGCGACAGGCTGGCGCGCCTGACCAGTCGGCGGCTGGGCCTGTACTACGAATGCCTCTGGCAGTTCGCCCTGGGCCAGGCGCCGGGCCTTGAGTTGCTGGCAGCGAACCTGGCGATTCGCGCAGGCGGGCAGACGTTGGGTGAGCTGGACATTCTGCTGCGGGATGACGAGGGGGTGCAGCATTTCGAGTTGGCCATCAAGTTTTACCTGGGGCCTACCCACAGCGATGGCCGAGACCCGACGCAATGGCTTGGCCCAGGTTGCCATGACCGGCTGGGGATCAAACTGGCGCACCTGACTGGGCATCAGTTGCCGATGTCCAGTGGCGCACAGAGCCGCGTGGCCTTGGCCGGGCTTGGCGTGCAGCAGGTGCAGGCGCATCTGTGGCTGGCCGGTTACCTGTTCTACCCATGGCCTGGGCAGGCAGAACCGCCCGCAGGGGCCAACCCACTGCACCTGCGCGGGCGCTGGTTGCGGCGGCAGGATTGGTCGATGGCCACTGGCGAACGCTGGCAGCCTTTGCCCCGCGATGCCTGGTTGGCACCGGCGCGGGTCGAGGCGGATGAGTGCTGGACGGCACTGCAGTTCGGGGCCTGGCTGCAGGGGCTGGATGAGCATGCGCCGGCGCAGATGCTGGTCAGGCTGGAGCAGGAGGCCGAGGGTGCCTGGCATGAAGTGGAGCGGGTGTTTCTGGTGGCTGATAGCTGGCCACTTTTGCCCACGCGATGATTGTGCCCGCGAAGAGGCCGGTACAAGCAACACAATTTTCACCGACCTGGAGCAAAGATTGGTTCCGCCAAGCGGATACAGTGAGTGCTGAGCGCCACCAAGAGCGCCATTTCAAGACCTGATGATGAGGATCCTCCATGGTTTCATCCAGCCCCACGCAACATTACGCGCGCCTGTCCATCGCCCTGCATTGGCTGATGCTGGTGCTACTGGCCGTCGTATACGCCTGCATCGAGTTTCGCGGCCTGTTCCCCAAGGACAGCGCCGAGCGCAACCTGATGAAGGACCTGCACTTCATGCTGGGCCTGACCGTGTTCGTGCTGGTCTGGCTGCGCCTGGCCGTGCGCCTGAGCCGCCCCACCCCGCCCATCCTGCCCAAGCCACCTGCTTGGCAGACCGGCCTTGCCCACCTGATGCACCTGGCGCTGTACCTGCTGATGATCGGCCTGCCCCTGGCCGGCTGGCTGATCTTGAGCGCCGCCGACAAGCCAGTCCCCTTCTACGGGCTGGAACTGCCGCACCTCATCGGCGCGGACCCAGACCAGGCCAAATTCATCAAAGGCTGGCATGAACGCATCGGCAGCTGGGGTTACTGGCTGATCGGCCTGCATGCATTGGCCGGGCTGTATCACCACTACGTGCAGCGCGACAACACGCTGCTGCGCATGCTGCCCTACAAATAACCGCGCCGGCCTTGCAGGCCACCGGTATGCAGCACGATCAGGCGGGTGCCGGGCGCGAACAGGCCGGCCTCGACCTGCTCGCGCAGCGCCAGCAGGGCCTTGCCGGTGTAGAGCGCCTCCAGCGGCACGCCTGTGTGCCGCTCGCAAGCGTCGATGAACCCCAGCAGCTCGTCGTCGATCCGAGCGAAACCGCCCCGGCAGGCATCATGCAATTGATAGCCACTGCCGCCGGCCAGATCCCTCACAACGTCCGGCACGCCGTGATCGCGGGGCACCGCCAGCGCGCCGTGCACGTCATGCGCGCCCGCCTCTTCCAGCACCAGGCCGGCCAACGTTGTACCGGTACCCACGGGCAGCCACCAGGCGCTGTAATCGTCCCAACCGATCTCGCCCAGTTGCGCGCGCGCCTGCGCGACGATCAACCCGCAACCCTGCGCGCCGGCCAAGCCGCCGCCGCCTTCGGGAATGCAGTGCCAACCGGGGTAGCGTGCCTGCCAGGGCTGCCAGAAACCCGCCTCATGACGGGCGCGGTAGCCGCCATAGCCGAGCCAATGCACGTGCATGCCCAACGCCTGCAGATCCCGCACCGTCGGTGTGTCCTGGGGGTGGCCACGCAGCAGGCCGGCCGTGGCGAAGCCGAAGCGCTTGCCGGCAGCGGCCAGGGCATGAAGGTGGTTGGAGTGGCTGCCGCCGAGGCTGATCAGGCCAGGGGCACCTGACTCATGGGCGTGCTGGAGGTGGTGGCGCAGCTTGAACCACTTGTTGCCGCTGATCAGGGGGTCGATCAAGTCCAAGCGCAGGATGGCGACTTCGACCTTGGCGTTTTGTAGCCAGGGCAGGTTCAGGGGGTGTAGAGGAGCCTGGGGCAGGTCGAGAAAATCGATAGACATGGAACGGGGCCTGAAGCGAAGGCTTCAGTTTATCAGTGAACATCGGGGGCCGCTTCGCGGCCCCCGGCTATCTCAAAGCTCGGCAGCCAACCGCGAGCCTTGGTTGATCGCCCGCTTGGCATCCAGCTCGGCCGCCACATCCGCGC
This sequence comes from Pseudomonas sp. LAIL14HWK12:I10, assembly GCF_900184205.1. Taxonomy (NCBI): domain Bacteria; kingdom Pseudomonadati; phylum Pseudomonadota; class Gammaproteobacteria; order Pseudomonadales; family Pseudomonadaceae; genus Pseudomonas; species Pseudomonas sp. LAIL14HWK12:I10. The sequence continues at coordinate 71,020 of NZ_FXWU01000010.1, forward strand.
CACCGATCAAGTGCACCGACTGGCCTGCGGCCAGCAAGCCTTCTTGCAGCTCTCGCAGCGGCTCCTGCCCGGCACAGATCACCACGTTGTCCACTGCCAGCAATTGCGGCTCACCGCCGCCGACCCGAATATGCAAGCCGGCATCATCGATACCCAGGTACTCCACGCCGTTGAGCATCTGCACCTGCTTGTTCTTCAGCCCCGTCCGGTGGATCCAGCCGGTGGTCTTGCCCAACCCGTCGCCGACCTTGGACTGCTTGCGCTGCAGCAGATACACCTGGCGTGCCGGCGCGTGCGGCGCAGCCTTGATGCCGGCCACACCACCGCGGGCCTTGAGCTGGGTGTCGATGCCCCACTCTTTCCAGAACGCCTCGCGGTCCTGGCTGCTGGCCACGCCCTGGTGCACCAGGTATTCGGACACATCGAAGCCGATGCCACCGGCGCCAATCACCGCGACAGCCTGGCCGACTGGCTTACGCTGGAGCAGCACGTCCAGGTAGCTGAGCACCTTGGCATGCTCGACCCCCGGGATCGCGGGCGTACGCGGCGCGATGCCGGTGGCCAGGATGACCTCGTCGAAGCCGCCGTCCACCAGCGCCTGTACATCGACGCGGGTATTCAGGCGCTGGTCTACGCCAGTGCTGCTCAGCTTGTTACGGAAATAGCGCAGGGTCTCGAAGAACTCTTCCTTGCCCGGCACCCGCTTGGCCACGTTGAACTGCCCGCCGATCTCGCCAGCGGCATCGAACAAGGTCACCTGGTGGCCCCGCTCGGCGGCCACGGTGGCGGCAGCCAGGCCGGCCGGGCCAGCACCGACAACGGCAATACGCTTCACGGTGCGCACAGGCAGGTAGTTGAGTTCGGTCTCGTGGCAGGCGCGCGGGTTGACCAGGCAACTGGTCAGCTTGCCGCCGAAGGTGTGGTCCAGGCAGGCTTGGTTGCAACCGATGCAGGTGTTGATCTCGTCAGCGCGCCCGGCAGCGGCCTTGTTGACGAAGTCCGGGTCGGCCAGGAACGGCCGGGCCATCGAAACCATGTCGGCATCGCCTTCGGCGAGCACCGCCTCGGCGACTTCCGGGGTGTTGATGCGGTTGGTGGTGATCAGCGGAATGCTCACGGTGCCACGCAGCTTGGCGGTGACCTTGCTGAACGCCGCCCGCGGCACTTTGGTGGCGATGGTCGGGATACGCGCTTCGTGCCACCCGATACCGGTATTGATCAGGGTCGCCCCCGCCTGCTCGATGGCCTTGGCCAGCAGTTCGATTTCGTCCCAGGTGCTGCCCCCTTCGACCAGGTCGAGCATCGACAGGCGGAAGATGATGATGAAGTTCGGGCCCACCGCGCCGCGCACACGGCTGACGATCTCGACGGCCAAGCGCATGCGGTTTTCATAGCTGCCCCCCCAGCGGTCGGTGCGGTGGTTGGTGTGGGCGGCCAGGAACTGGTTGATGAAGTAGCCTTCCGAACCCATGATCTCGACGCCGTCATAGCCGGCCCGCTGGGCCAGCGCGGCGCAATTGACGAAGTCGACGATCTGTTTCTCGATGCCTGCTTCGTCCAGTTCTTTGGGCTTGAACGGGTTGATCGGCGCCTGGATCGCGCTGGGCGCGACCTGGCGCGGGCTGTAGGCATAGCGCCCGGCATGGAGGATCTGCAGGCAGATCTTGCCGCCAGCGGCATGCACCGCCTCGGTCACGATGCGGTGCTTGTCGGCCTCTTCCTCGGTGCTGAGCTTGGCAGCGCCGGAATAGACGCCGCCCTCGTCATTCGGAGCGATACCGCCGGTGACCATCAGGCCGACGCCGCCACGGGCGCGCTCGGCAAAATAGGCCGCCATGCGCTCGAAGCCGCCGGGGCGTTCTTCAAGGCCCGTGTGCATCGAGCCCATCAGGGTGCGGTTGCGCAAGGTGGTGAAGCCCAGGTCGAGCGGTGCGAGCAGGTGCGGATAACGGTCGGCAGCCATGGAATGTCCCCCTGTGGCGTGATCACGGAATGCGGGTGCCTCGCCGGCCGGCGGGCCCCGTCGTTTATCTGCCACTGACATTAAACAGCTGTTTGAACAGCCTCAATGATCGAAACTGACAACTTATTGATCCTCCCGTACAGCAGGGCTACCCTAGACAACTCCAACTTCCAAGGCGCTGTACCGCTTCATGCGAAAACTTCTGGCAAGCGCCCTGGCGCTGGTGATGATTGCCGCCCTGTGCGGCTACGGCTTCTGGACCCAGCAGCGCCCGGAAGGCCACTACCTTTCCGACCTGCGCATCGAGCTGGCGCTCAACCATGGCGTGCCCGGTGAGCGAGGCAATTTGCTTGGCGTCGAACCGCTGCTCTACCCCAGTGACTACCAGAACCTGCAACGCCTGCACCGCAAGCTTTCGGCCTATTTGCAGCAAGCTCGGGTACAGGGGCTGGTCGGCCCACGCACGGTGGTGGTGCTGCCTGAGCACATCGGTACCTGGCTGTGGGCACGGGGTGAAAAGAACGAGCTGTACCAAGTCACGCAGAGCCGCGAGGCCTTGCAATGGCTGGAACTGAGCAACCCGCTGCGCTATGGCCTGGCCATGCTGCGCGCCAACGCCGACGACTGGCGCAGCGACGCCCACCTGCGCATGAAGGCCGAGCAGATGGCCGCCGATTATCAGCAGTTGTTCGGTGGCCTGGCCAAGGAGTTTGGCGTCACCCTGGTGGCCGGCTCCATCGTGCTGCCGGCCCCCTATGTCAAACAAGGCGTGCTGCACGCCGGCAATGGCCCGCTGTACAACAGCAGCGTGGTGTTTGCCGGCGACGGCTCGCTGCTGGGCCAGCCACAGCGCCAGCAGTACCCGGACAGCGAAACGCGCCGTTTCATCCATGATGGCCGCCAGCAACCGCTGCAGGTGCTGCAAACCCCGGCCGGGCGCCTGGGCGTACTGGTCGGCAGTGACAGCTGGTACCCGGAAAACCACCAGCAACTGACACAACAATCCGTGCAATTGATCGCCAACCCGGTATTCCTCAGTGGCAAAGGCAGCTGGGAGGCGCCATGGCGTGGCAATCGCCATCAGGACGCGGCGGCCGAACTCGCCCTCAAGCGTGGCGAAGTCAGCGAACAAAACGCCTGGCAACGCCTAACCCAGGCCGCCGGCGAAGACGTCAGCAGCATGAGCGTGTTCATGCGTGGGCAGTTCTGGGAGCAGGCCAGCGATGGCCAGGGCTTCGCCCATCAGTCGGGTCAACTGCTGGCGGGCAACCCCAGCCATGGCGCCCGCCTGCTGAACCTGTGGTTGTAACCCCGTGGCCCGCCCCCGCGTGCGCCTGGGTGATCTGTCGGTAGGGTTTGTCCAGCCACTGGCCGAGGCCCTGCGCGTGCTGGGCCACGACCCTGCGCCCCTGCTGCAACGCTATGGCCTGGATGCGGCACGCCTGGCCGAAGCCGGAGCCCGCCTGTCGATCCCGCGTTACATGCACCTTGGGCATGCCGCCATCGCGCTCTGCGCCGAGCCGGCGCTGGGCCTGCACATGGGCCGGCTCAGCCGGCTGGCGCATGCAGGCCTTGCGGGCATCACCGCGGCCCAGGCGCCCACCGTGGGCGAAGCGGCGCGCACCTTGTTGCGCTTTGAGCCGCTGTACGCTGCCAACTACCGGGGCCACTCTCGCTTTCAGGAAGATGCCCAAGGCGCCTGGCTGCGGTTTTACTCCATCAGCCCCTACAACACCTACAACCGCTTCGTGGTCGACTCCCTGCTCGCCGGCTGGCTCGCGCAACTGGGCGACCTGGCGGGGACTGTGCTGCAGGCCGAACGGCTTGAAATCGAATTTGCTGCGCCGCCGTATGCCGCCCAGTATCAGGCGCTGTGCAGCACCCCGGTGCAATTCGGCGCCGACGGCAATCAACTGCGCCTGAGCCGCGCCACCCTGCAGATGGCCAACCCGCAGCACTGCCCGAGCACCTGGCAGCACCTGCTGCAGCTTTGCGAAGCGGAGTTGCAACAGCGCACGCGGGTGCGCAGCCTGGGTGAACGCATCACGCACCTGCTCGGCCCGCTGCTCAATGGCGGCCGCGAACCGGATCTGGACGAAGTGGCACTGAGCCTGCAGCTGCCGACCTGGACATTGCGGCGCAAGCTGGCCGAAGAAGGGACGCGTTTTCGCGACGTGTTGAACGAGACACGGCGCGACCTGGCCGAAACCTACATCCGTGACACGGAGCTGGCTTTCGGCGAAATCGCTTATCTGTTGGGGTTTGCTTCGGCAGAGGCTTTCCAGCGCGCATTCAAGCGCTGGACCGGCCTCACGCCGGGGGAGTTTCGCCGCAGTCAGCGGCAGGCCGGCTAAAGCTCGGTGGCGTCGTCGGCGGGTTCCGGGGTGTCCAGTTCGTATGCCTGGAACTCGAGCAGCTCTTCCTGATATTCATCCATTGCCCTGCGTCCTCTTTTCTCATTTGTCTTCGTAGATGTCGCCTTCAACCTAAGCAGGTTGGGTGAAGGAATGATGACAAGCTCATGAGAAGTAAACGTAGCAGGTATCGATGGCGTTATCGCCGCCTGTCTGTAACAGGGAATGTGTCAGAGCGCCGCGGGTGCGGGCTCTGCAGGCTGTGCCTCTTGTTGCACCTGAATAGGCGCAGGTTCGGCGGGCGGCGCTACAGGCTGTGACCCCTGGCTGTCATTGGCCACTGGCGCCGCTGGCACTTCGCTGGCGGGGGCAACGGCTGCAGGTGCAGGCGTGCTTTCAGCCGCTGGTGTGGCTTCAGCCGCGGGCGTTACAGGAGCGGCCACAGGCGCTGCAGCCGCCTGCTCCGGCAGCCCCAGGTCTACCGCTGGCTTTTCAACCTTGGGTGCGGGCGCCTCAGGCTCGACTTTGGCCTTCGCCTTGCTGGCCTTTTTCGGTTTCGGCAGATAGCTCTCTACCAGTGCGAAGTAACGGTCGTAGAACTGCGCCGCCGTCACCGTCTCACTGGCGACCTTGACCATCGAGTCATCACTGGAGCCTATCGGCATGGACACTGAACCCAGCACGCCCACGCCAAGGCTGGCGGAAGTGTTGGATTTCTTCAGGCTGTAGCGGTCCTGCAGGGCGTTGGCGAACATGGTCGAGCGCTGCTCGTCGCTCACGTCGGGTGCGCAGGTAACGTTGAAGCTGATCTGCAGGTGGTTTTCGCTGTTCTGCTGAAAGCTCTTGTTGCCGGTCACCTGGTTGGCGCCGCTGCTGGTAATGATGTAACCCTGGCTGAGCAAGGCGCGGCGAGCGGCCTCGCAGGAGCCGGCATCGGTCACCGGGAAGCTGCGCGAGAAGGTGCCCGAGTCATCGAAGTTCTCGTGCTCGTAGATGGCGGCTTTTTTCGAGGAACAACCGGTCACGCCCGCCAGCACCAGGGCCAGCCCGAGCGCACCAAAGACGGATGATCTGGTCATTGCGAATTCCGGGTAAGTCGAGAAGGTGCCTATTGTGCATCACTGCGCACGGGCACTGAAACCGTTCATCCGTGAAGAGTCTGTCAGCTTCGTGTAAATGTGGACTGGCGGGGCGTGAAAACGAAAAAAGCGACCCTAAGGTCGCTTTTCACGTTGCTTCGAGGCGTTCAAGGGGCCTCGAGGCGAAGATGGCGCAGCGGACGGGACTCGAACCCGCGACCCCCGGCGTGACAGGCCGGTATTCTAACCGACTGAACTACCGCTGCGTATCGCTTGGGCTTGCGCCCAGTTGAAACCTGTTGCCTGCTTACTGGCCAAGGGCACAGTGAAGTCAGGCACAAAAAAAGCGACACGTTGATCGCTCTTTTTGTTGCTTCGAAGCGTTCAAGGGGCTTCGAAGCGAAGATGGCGCAGCGGACGGGACTCGAACCCGCGACCCCCGGCGTGACAGGCCGGTATTCTAACCGACTGAACTACCGCTGCGTATCGTTCGGGCTTGCGCCCGATTGAAACTGGGATCGACCTCAGGCATATTTGCCTTTCGGTCTCAGACCGGTGCAAGGCACCCATCTGTTACTAAAAAGTGGCGCAGCGGACGGGACTCGAACCCGCGACCCCCGGCGTGACAGGCCGGTATTCTAACCGACTGAACTACCGCTGCGCATAGTGACTTACGTCGTGGCTTATCAGGCCTTGTTCCTCTCTGGCTATCTGCTTCTTTCGAAGCTTCCTGCACCAGGAACGCTCAGGAAGTGGTGGGTGATGACGGGATCGAACCGCCGACCCTCTGCTTGTAAGGCAGATGCTCTCCCGGCTGAGCTAATCACCCCCGCGATGTTGCTTGTTGCGTTTGCTTCGCTGAGGCCGCGAAATTTACGCAGGTACCGATGCTAAGTCAATACCCCCATTGAATTTTTTTTCAAAAAGGGCAAAAAAGAGGTTTGCCAGTGCGAGGGCAATGGATCGATCCCGCCTTCACTGTAGGAGCAGCCTTGTGCTGCGAAGAGGCCGGTGAATGCACCGATGATTCAGCATGAGCTCACTGCCCTCTTCGCAGCACAAGGCTGCCCCTACACCAAGCAGTCGCGCGATGATTAATCGCTGGAAACAAGAAGGGGACCTTTCGGTCCCCTTCTTAACATCTGACAGCTCAGGTGTAGATCATCTTGCGGGTCATGCCGCCATCGACCACGAACTCCTGGCCGGTGACGAAAGCCGCTTGGCGCGACAACAGCCAGGCCACCATGGCCGCCACGTCTTCCACCGTCCCTACCCTGCCCGTCGGGTGCTGGGCATGGTCGGCATCGGTCAACGGTTCGGCACGGCGTTGGGAAGGGTCTCGTGCATCGATCCAGCCCGGGCTCACCGCATTGACGCGGATCTCCGGGCCCAGGCTCATGGCCAGGGCATGGGTCAACGCGACCAGGCCGCCCTTGCTTGCCGCATAGGCTTCGGTGTCCGGTTCGGACTGCCGTGCCCGGGTCGAGGTCAGGTTGACGATCGCCCCGTTATGCGCACGCAGGTAAGGTGCGCAATGCTTGGCCAGCAGCATCGGGCCATTGAGGTTGACCGCCAGCACGCGGTTCCATTGCGCCAGGCTAAGGCTTTCCAGCGTCTGGTTGTGCGGGTTGGCGATGGCCGCATTGCACACCAGCGCGTCGAGCCGACCGAACTGCCCCAGTACCTCGGACACCCCGGCACTGACCTGCGCCTCGTCGGCAACGTCCATGGTGATGAACCAGGCGTTGTCACCCAACGCCTTGGCCACCTTGGCCCCGCGTGGGCGGTCAAGGTCGCTGAGCACCACCTGCCAGCCTTCGCAGATCAACCAGGCGGCAATCCCCAGGCCGATGCCGCGAGCGGCACCGGTCACCAAGGCTACCCGGCCGTTATGGCCTGGCTTACTGCCGCTGATTTCAATCACAGTGCCGCCAACCCACGCGCGAGGTCTGCCTGCAGGTCGGCCACATCTTCAAGGCCCACGGCAACGCGGACCAGGCTGTCGCGGATACCCGCTGCCTCGCGCTCCTGCGGCGACAAGCGGCCGTGGGAAGTGGTGGCAGGGTGCGCGATGGTGGTCTTGCTGTCACCCAGGTTGGTGGTGATCGAGATGACCCGCGTGGCATCGATGAAGCGCCAGGCGCCCTCTTTGCCGCCCTTGACCTCGAAGCTGACCACCGCACCAAAACCGCTCATCTGGCGCTTGGCCAGTTCGTGCTGCGGGTGGCTTGGCAAGCCGGCGTAATGCACTTTCTCGATGCCGTCCTGCTGCTCCAGCCACTCAGCCAGTTGCTGAGCGCTCTCGCAGTGCGCACGCATGCGTAGCTTGAGCGTTTCCAGGCCTTTGGTGAAGATCCACGCATTGAACGGGCTGAGGGTCGGGCCTGCTGTACGCAGGAAGCCCACCACTTCTTTCATCTGCTCACTGCGCCCAGCCACCACACCGCCCATGCAACGGCCTTGGCCATCGATGAACTTGGTTGCCGAGTGGAACACGATGTCGGCACCCAGCTTGAGCGGCTGCTGCAGTGCCGGGGTGCTGAAGCAGTTGTCCACCACCAGCATGGCGCCACGCGCGTGGGCGACTTCGCTGAGGGCAGTGATATCGACCAGCTCGGCCAGCGGGTTGGACGGCGACTCGACGATCAGCAGCTTGGTATTGGCCTTGATGGCCTTTTCCCAACCCGACAGGTCGACCAGCGGCACATAGTCCACCTCGACGCCGAAGCGCTTGAAGTATTTCTCGAACAGGCTGATGGTCGAGCCAAATACGCTCTGCGACACCAGCACATGGTCACCGGCGCTGCACAGCGACATGACCACGGCAAGGATCGCCGCCATACCGGTGGACGTCGCCACTGCCTGCTCGGCGCCCTCCATGGCCGCCAGGCGTTCCTCGAAGGCACGCACAGTCGGGTTGGTGTAGCGCGAGTAGACGTTACCCGGCGTTTCGCCAGCAAAGCGTGCAGCCGCATCGGCAGCCGTACGGAAAACATAGCTGGAGGTCAGGAACAGCGCTTCGCTGTGCTCGGCCTCTGGTGTACGGTTTTGCCCGGCGCGCACCGCCAGGGTGTCGAAGCCGACACCCTCGAGGTCACTGTCCAGTCGTCCGGCATCCCATTGATCCGTCATGCCGTCGCTCCCTAATCAGTTGTTGTAGAGGTCGATGATCGCGCTGACCGCCTGGGTCTTCACCTTCGCCAGGTCGTTACGGGCCTGCTCGATACGATCAAGGTAGGCTGCGTCGATGTCGCCGGTGACGTATTCACCATTGAACACTGCGCAATCGAAGTGCTCGATCTTGATCTTGCCGCCACCGACCGATTCGATCAGGTCCGGCAGGTCCTGGTAAATCAGCCAGTCGGCGCCGATCAACTCGGCCACCTGTTCGGTGGTGCGGTTGTGGGCGATCAGTTCGTGAGCGCTCGGCATGTCGATGCCGTAGACGTTGGGGTAGCGCACCGCAGGGGCTGCGGAGCAGAAGTAGACGTTCTTGGCGCCGGCTTCGCGGGCCATCTGGATGATCTGCTTGCAGGTGGTGCCGCGCACGATCGAGTCGTCCACCAGCATCACGTTCTTGCCGCGGAATTCCAGCTCGATGGCGTTGAGCTTCTGGCGTACCGATTTTTTGCGCGCGGCCTGGCCGGGCATGATGAAGGTACGGCCGATGTAGCGGTTCTTGACGAAGCCTTCGCGGAACTTGACGCCCAGGTGGTTGGCCAGTTCCAGCGCCGCAGTGCGGCTGGTGTCCGGGATTGGGATGACCACGTCGATGTTGTGCTCAGGGCGTTCACGCTGGATCTTCTCGGCCAGCTTTTCGCCCATGCGCAGGCGCGCCTTGTACACCGAGACGCCATCCATGATCGAGTCCGGACGAGCCAGGTAGACGTGTTCGAAGATGCACGGCTGCAGTTTCGGGTTTTGTGCACACTGCTTGGTGTACAGCTGGCCTTCTTCGGTGATGTACACCGCTTCGCCCGGCGCCAGGTCGCGGATCAGGGTGAAGCCCAGCACGTCCAGGGCGACGCTTTCGGAGGCGATCATGTACTCCACACCTTCGTCGGTGTGACGCTGGCCGAACACCACCGGGCGAATACCGTTCGGGTCACGGAAACCGACGATGCCATAACCGGTGACCATGGCCACCACCGCATAACCACCTACGCAGCGGCTGTGCACGTGGGAAACCGCAGCGAACACGTCTTCTTCGGTCGGCTGCAGCTTGCCGCGTACGGCCAGCTCGTGGGCGAACACGTTCAGCAGCACTTCCGAGTCGGAATTGGTGTTGACGTGGCGCAGGTCGGACTCGTAGATCTCCTTGGCCAACTGCTCGACGTTGGTCAGGTTGCCGTTGTGCGCCAGGGTGATGCCGTACGGCGAGTTGACGTAGAACGGCTGGGCCTCGGCCGAGGTCGAGCTGCCCGCCGTTGGGTAGCGCACGTGGCCGATACCCATGTGGCCGACCAGCCGCTGCATGTGGCGCTGCTGGAAGACATCGCGCACCAGGCCATTATCCTTGCGCAGGAATAACCGGCCGTCATGGCTGGTCACGATACCGGCAGCGTCCTGGCCGCGGTGCTGGAGGACCGTAAGCGCGTCATACAGCGCCTGATTGACGTTCGACTTACCGACGATACCGACGATGCCACACATGCGACGCAACCCCTACTTTGACGAAACTTGAGTGAATAGCGCTCAGGGCTTTGCCGGCCCGAGCAACTGTTCCTTGAACGGGAGATCAGCCGGTGTGCTGATCACCCCACTGGACATCCACTGGCTGGTGAAACCCAGAATCAGGTTTTTCGACCAGTCAGCGACCAAGAGAAATTGTGGTATCAGGCGTGATTCCTGCCACCAAGTGTCTTGTTGAACCGGCCCCAGGCTAAGCAGCCCGATGGCCACTACCACCAGCAAGGCCCCGCGCGCGGCGCCGAAAGCCATGCCGAGGAAACGATCGGTACCCGACAGCCCGGTCACGCGGATCAGCTCGCCGACAAGGAAGTTGACCATGGCCCCCACCAGCAGGGTGGCGACGAAAAGAATGGCGCAGCCTGCGATGATGCGCATCGATGGCGTCTGGATGTAGCTTTCAAGATACACCGAGAGCGAGCCACCGAACATCCAGGCAACCGCACCGGCAATGATCCAGATGAGCAAGGACAAGGCTTCCTTGACGAAGCCGCGCTTGAGACTGATCAGTGTGGAGACGGCGATGATCGCGATGATCGCCCAATCAACCCAGGTAAATGCCACGGTGCTGCCTGCAGACGTTTGAGGCGGCGCATTTTACCAGAGCGGCGGGCTGGGGGTAAGCGGAATGTCGGGCCGATTAACAACTGCGCGATACTTGTAGGAGCGGCCTTTCGCGACGCAAGGCCGCTCCTACAAAGAGGCAGCGCTATCAGCCGCGCTCGGGCTGGAAGCGCACCACAAAGCCTTTGAGGCTGTGCTTGCGGTTGATTGCATCACGTACGCGCTCGGCCTCGGCGCGCTCGATCAGTGGCCCGACGTACACCCGGTTCATACCGCCCGCCGAGCGGATGTAGGCGTTGTAGCCCTGGCTTCGCAACGTCTGCTGCAGGCTTTCAGCCCCGGCACGATTGGAAAGGCTGGCCAATTGGATAGACCAACTGACCGGCAACCCATTCACGTCGATCTTAGACGGCGCTGCCGGCTTGGCGGCGGCAACGGCAGGCGCAGGGGTGGCGGCCGGTGTGGCTTCAACCTTGGGCGCTGGCGGCTTGGCAGCCTGGGCCTGCGTTTGCGGGGATGGCGTAACCGGCTGGCTAGGCGTGCTGGCTGGCGCGGTAGACTCGTCAACCACCACCGGTGGCTGCTGCGGCTCCTCTGCAAGCACCTGCGGCTCCGGCACGGCGACCGGCTCCACTTGCACCTCTGGCAGGCTCGGCATGGCCGGCGCCTGCGGGGCCTCGACACGCACCTGGCGCATCTCGTCCTCGCGGGTGAACAGCATCGGCAGGAAGATCACCGCCAGCGCCACCAGCACCAACGCACCCACCATGCGCTGTTTCATCCCTTTATCCAGCACTGCCATCTACTCAACCCTCCGGGGCCTGCCGCGCCAACCACTCCAGGGCCTGGGCGACACAGAAAAACGAACCGAACAGCAGGACCTGATCATCCGCCGTCGCCTGCGCGCATTGCCCTTCGAGGGCAGCGTCAACGCTGGCATAAGACTTCACCGCGGCGCCGAGGTTCGTCAAGGCGTCAGCCAGTTCTGCGGCCGGACGGCTGCGCGGCGTGTCCAGCGGTGCGACCGCCCAGTCGTCGACCAGTGCCTGCAAAGGCTCGACAACGCCCGGCAGGTCCTTGTCGGCCAGCAGGCCGAACACTGCCAGGCGGCGCCCCTTGACCGGACTTGCCGCCAGGCGCCGTGCCAGGTACGCCGCAGCATGCGGGTTATGCCCGACATCCAGCAACAGCTCCACACGCTTGCCCTGCCAGCGCACCTCACGGCGATCGAGGCGACCGGTGATACGGGTATCGAGCAGCGCCTGGCGCAGTTGACCGGCATCCCAGGGCAGCCCCATCAACAGGTAGGCCTGCAGGGCCAGGGTGGCGTTTTCCATGGGCAGGTCTAGCAGCGGCAGATCGCGCAACGCTACCAGGCCACCCTCCGCCGTTTTCCCACGCCAGTGCCAGCTGTCGCCTGTGCTTTCCAGGTCGAAGTCACGCCCACGCAAGAACAACGGCGCCGCCAGCTCATGGGCCTTGTCCAGCAAGGGCTGCGGCGGGTCAAGGTCGCCACACAGCGCCGGCTTGCCAGCACGGAAAATGCCGGCCTTCTCGAAGGCGACAAGCTCACGGGTATCACCCAGGTAATCGACATGGTCGACACCGATGCTGGTCACCAGCGCCAGGTCGGCATCCACCACGTTCACGGTGTCCAGACGGCCACCGAGCCCCACTTCGAGCACCACAGCATCCAGCTTGGACTGGTAGAACAACCAGAACGCCGCCAGGGTGCCCATCTCGAAATAGGTCAGGGAAATGTCGCCTCGCGCCGCCTCGACGGCGGCGAAGGCTTCGCACAGGCGCTCATCACTGGCCTCTTGGCCATTGATGAGCACCCGCTCGTTGTAACGCAACAGGTGTGGCGAGCTGTACACGCCCACCTTGAGCCCCTGGGCACGCAGCATCGCGGCGACGAAGGCGCAGGTGGAACCCTTGCCATTGGTGCCAGTGACGGTCACCACGCGCGGTGCCAGCTTGCCCAGCGCCAGGCGGGCAAGCACGTTCTGCGAACGCTCCAGCCCCATGTCGATGGCCGAAGGGTGCAACTGCTCGAGGTAGGCGAGCCATTCGCCCAGGGATCGTTGTTTCATCACGCGACCGCAGCCGCCTCACGTGCCTGCTCCGGGGTTTCCTGGCCGGTCATCTGGGCCAGCAGACGGGCCAGGCGCGGGCGCAGTTCGCCACGGGAGATGATCAGGTCGATGGCGCCGTGCTCCAGCAGGAACTCGCTGCGCTGGAAGCCTTCTGGCAGCTTCTCACGTACGGTCTGCTCGATCACGCGCGGGCCGGCAAAGCCGATCAGTGCCTTGGGCTCGCCGACGATGACGTCGCCCAGCATCGCCAGGCTGGCGGAAACGCCGCCGTAGACCGGGTCGGTCAGCACGGAGATGAACGGAATGCCTTCTTCACGCAGGCGCGCCAGCACAGCCGAGGTCTTGGCCATCTGCATCAGCGAGATCAGCGCTTCCTGCATGCGCGCGCCACCGGAGGCCGAGAAACAGACCATCGGGCAGCGGTTTTCCAGGGCGTAGTTGGCGGCGCGAACGAAACGCTCACCGACGATGGCACCCATGGAGCCGCCCATGAAGGAGAATTCGAACGCGCTGACCACGATCGGCATGCCCATCAGGGTACCGCTCATGGAGATCAGCGCGTCTTTTTCGCCGGTCTGCTTCTGCGCACCGGTGAGGCGGTCCTTGTACTTCTTGCCATCGCGGAATTTCAGGCGGTCGACCGGCTCCAGCTCGGCGCCCAGCTCAGCACGGCCTTCGGCGTCGAGGAAGATGTCGATACGCGCACGTGCGCCGATGCGCATGTGGTGGTTGCACTTAGGGCAGACATCGAGGGTCTTTTCCAGCTCCGGACGATACAGCACGGCCTCGCAAGCCGGGCACTTGTGCCACAGGCCTTCAGGCACCGAGCTCTTCTTCACCTCGGAACGCATGATCGAAGGGATCAGTTTGTCGACTAACCAGTTGCTCATGCTTTCTTTCTCCAGTATCGGCGGGCGGGGGCCGGCGTAACCGGCCTGCCCTGCCCTTGAGCTCAAAATCTTTTATGAAACGATGATGGAACGGCCGCCGGGGCTTCCGGCGCGCCGCGCCACCGTTAATGTGTTGTTCGCCCACCGCATCGGCGGGCGCCCCGCAGGGGCTGCGATAGCTATGGACGATGGTGCGCCGCCAACCGTCACATCCACCGTCACGCCTGTTGCACCGCACGCATGAAGGCTTCGATCTTTGCCGCATCCTTGATGCCCTTGGCCTGCTCCACCCCGCCACTGACATCCACCGCATAAGGCCTGACCTGGGCAATGGCCCGGCCGACATTCTGCGCGTCCAGGCCACCGGCCAGGATAATCGGCTTGCTCAGGCGCGCCGGTACCAGCGACCAGTCAAAGGCTTCCCCCGTGCCCCCGGGCACGCCGGGCACATAGGTGTCCAGCAAGATACCGCGGGCGCCAGCATAAAGCCGGCAGGCCGCTTCCAGGTCATCACCCGGGCGCACGCGCAGGGCCTTGATCCAGGGGCGATGGAAGCCTTCACAGTCTTGCGGGGCTTCATCGCCGTGGAACTGTAGCAGGTCCAGGGGAACCACTTCGAGGATCTCGTTGAGCTCGCAACGCGACGCGTTGACGAACAACCCGACAGTGGTCACGAACGGCGGCAGCTCGGCAATGATCGCGCGCGCCTGGCGCACGTCCACGGCACGCGGGCTCTTGGCGTAGAAGACGAAGCCGATGGCATCGGCCCCCGCCTCGGCGGCAGCCAGCGCGTCTTCGATGCGGGTAATCCCGCAGATCTTGCTGCGAACGTTGCTCATGGACTGCGAACCCTGCTGTTTCGGTGAAGGCCGGATGTTAGCAAAAGGCTTTTGGCCCGTCAGTCTGCCAATGCCTCGTAGCCGGTCAAAAAGTGTGGGCCGATGTAACGTTGGGGCAGTTGGAAGGCTTCGGGGTATTCCACTTGCACCAGGTACAGACCGTACGGGTGTGCCGTCACCCCACCCTCGCGGCGGTTGCGCCCTTCCAGTACTTCCCGCGCCCAGGTGGCGGGCCGTTCACCCGCGCCGATGGTCATCAACACACCGGCGATGTTGCGCACCATGTGGTGCAGGAACGCCGTGGCACGCACGTCCAGCACGATCATCTGGCCATGGCGGGTGACGCGCAGGTGATGGATGTGCTTGATCGGCGACTTGGCCTGGCACTGGCTGGCGCGGAAGGCGCTGAAGTCGTGGGTACCGAGCAGGAATTCGGCGGCTTCGGCCATGCGTTCGACGTCCAGCGGGCGGTGGTTCCAGGTCACCTCCTCGGCCAGGTGCGCGGGGCGGATCGGGTCGTTGTAGATGACGTAGCGGTAACGCCGGGCGGTGGCCTTGAAGCGGGCATGGAAGTCCGCCGGCATCGGGCGCGACCAGACCACGCTGATGTCGTGGGGCAGGTTGAAATTGGTGCCCAGGGTCCAGGCGCGCTCATCGCGGATGGCGCGCGTGTCGAAGTGCACGATTTGCCCGCAACCGTGAACCCCGGCATCAGTTCGCCCGGCACAGATCACGGAAATCGGCTCGTTCGCGACTTTCGACAACGCCTGCTCGAGGGCTTGCTGGACGCTGGGCACGCCGCTGGCCTGGCGCTGCCAGCCGCGGTAGCGCGAGCCCTTGTATTCCACGCCCAGGGCGATGCGGGAGTAGCCTTCAGCCGCGGATTCGGCGGCGGTGTCGATGATGTCCAAGAGCATGAAACCTGTGGTGATTACGCAATGGCGGGATTATAACGACAACGGCAGCCCTGTTGGGCTGCCGTTGGGGGTGGTTACATCTGTTTAGCCGCGAGACCTCAGAACGGGGCTCAGACCAACCGAGACAACAGGTCCTCGGCTTCCTGACGCTGCGTCCCGTCGCCATCCTTGACGACTTCATCGAGGATGTCACGGGCACCCTGGTGGTCGCCCATGTCGATATAGGCGCGCGCCAGGTCGAGCTTGGTGGCGACTTCATCACTGCCAGAGAAGAAGTCGAAGTCCAAGTCGTCCAGTGGCTCGGGCTCGGGCTGCTCAACGGCGTCTTCAGCGGTGAAGTGCGGCTCCAGCGAAGGCGACTCGAGGTTCTGGGACAGCTTGTCCAGCTCCGCGTTGACGTCATCCAGCTCCGAAGCAAAGCTCTTGGCAGCCGGCGAGTCATCCTCCAGCGACAGCGAAAGGTCGAAGTCCGACGGCAGGTCCAGTTCGGTGATCGGGTCAAACTCTGGCACGCTGTCGAAGGCTGCCAGCTCGGCGGCAACGTCTACCGGCGCCTCTTCGGCGACAGCCGGGGCCACGGGCTCGCTGACGTCGAGGTCGAAGTCATCCAGATCGGCAACGGGCTGAGGCTCGGCTTGCGCCAGCATCGCTTCGAAATCAGCATCGGCATCGGCGGCAATGTCTGTTTCAGCGTCAGTTTGCAGCTCAGCCTCCACAGCAGCGGGCTGTTCCTCTACCTGCACTTCGTCCAATACAGGTTCATCCAGCACAACTTCGTCCAGCACTGGCTCGTCCAGCAGCGGCGCTGCCAACGGGTCTTCCTCGGGCAGGTCTTCACCCAGGCTCAGGTCGAAGTCGCTGTCCAGGTCCGACTCATCAAGCGACGGAACCTCGCTAATGGCCTCGGCCTCAGGCTCGACGATGTCGTCCAGCGCTTGCTCTGCGACAAAATCGGGCTCCGCCAGCACCTCTGGCTCGGCCTCGGGCACGATGTCTTCAACCACCGGCGCCTCAGACTGATCTTGCAGCAGGCCCTGCACGTACTGCTCATCCATCTCGGCAGCCAACGCTGCCGCACCCAAACCGGCGGCGGCCAGCCCCAGCATGGCTGGGAAACGGCCTTTGAGTTCGTCGACCTGAGCAACATTCTGCTCAGTCGCTGGCAGCACACGCTCCTGCTCGACGAACGCACTGTGATCACCCTGACGGGCATACACTTCCATCAGTTTCAGGCGCAGTACGTCACGCTCAGGCTCTGCGGCAAGAGCCGTTTCAAGCAGCTCGGCGGCATGATTCAGGCGGCCGCTTTGCAGGCTTTGCTCGACTTCCGCCAACAGGGCGGCCGTCGTGTCTGGCTGCGGCGCTGGCTCGGCGAGCGCGACCGCGGGCTTTTCTGCAGCAGTGGCGGCAGCAGCAGACGCCGCGACCACCGCTGGCGACAGCGTTACGCTCGGCGCCGAAACCTCCAGGCCTTCAAAGCTGTCGGCATCGATATCCAGGCCCGCACCCTGCTCTTCCTCAGCCAAGGCCCGCGCCATGCGCAGGTGTTTCTCGGCTTCTTCCTGGGCCTTGCGCTTGCGCATCAACAGCACCAGCAGCAACAACAGCACAAGGAACGCAGACCCTGCAATCAGCCACAGCAGCAACGGGTTGCCAAGCACGCCGTCAGCGCGCGGCTGGGCGTCAGGCACACTGGCCGGCGCGGTATCGACGGCCGCCGGTGCAGGTTTAACGTCCGGCTCGGCATTAGCTGCCGGATTGGCCGGCGCAGGCTCGCCTGGCAGAGCAGCGGCGACTGGCGCCTGACCTGCTGCGCCCTGGGCTTCAAGCCGGGCCAACTGGTCGTTTTTCAGCGCGATCAGACGCTGCAGCTTGTCCAGTTGGCTCTGCAGGTCCGCCATGCGGCTCTTGAGCTCATCGTTGTCACGACGGCTGGTATCGAGGCTTTCCTGGGCCACGGCCAGTTTGTCGTTCAGCCCTTTGGCCGGCGCAGCGCCTGCCTGGTTGCCGGGGCTGACCAGGCGCAGGTTGTCACCCTGGGCAATGCGCTCTGGCGCGGCCTCGGCGGCACCGCGGCGGGTGGCGTCGAGCTGACGGGCACGCGGCCCCAGGCGCCGGCCTTCACGCCAGGCCGCATACTGCTCGGCCACGTCGCGAACCGCCTCACCCTGAGCAATGGCCTGGATTTGTTGCTGGTCGGGCAGGCGCAGTACCTGGCCCACCTTCAATTGGTTGATGTTGTTGCCAATGAAGGCGTCCGGGTTCAGCGCCTGGATCGCGATCATGGTCTGCTGAATCGAGCCGCCCTGGCTGTTGCGCGCAGCAATCTGCCACAGGGTGTCGCGGCGCTGTGTGGTGTAGTTGCTGGCGCCCGTCACTGCGGGTGCGACATTGCCTGGTGCAGGCTGTTTGCCCTGGGCCTTGGCCTGGTCGAGCAGGACGCTGTAGTCACGCAGCAGTCGCCCCTGCGGCCACATCACCTGCACCAGAAACTTGACCACAGACCCCGGCAGCGGCTGGCTGGAGGTGACGCGCAGCACGCTCTTGCCGTTGGGGTTGATCACCGGCGTGAATGTCAGGTCTTCGAGGTAAGTCGCAAAGGTTACCCCCGCCTTGCTGAACTCTTCCGGCGGCGCCAGGCTCGGCGCCACTTCGGCGGCAGTGAGGTCGCGCACGTCGAGCAATTCGATCTCGGCGTCCAGCGGCTGATTCTGTGCCGACTTGAGGGTCAGCTCCCCCAAGCCCAACGCATTGGCCATGCCCGACGACAGCGCCGAGGCAGCAGCCATGGCCAGGACCAGTTTGCGAATTCGAAGCATGACCTCTTCCCTTGTATGAATCGTCCCGAAACCTGCATGCAGAGCAGGACAAAAGTGCTCGCAGTATCTTTTACAGCCTGTGTTTAATCAACAATTGCGCCACTTGCACAGCGTTGAGCGCGGCGCCTTTGCGCAGGTTGTCGGTGGTCAGCCAGAGGTTGAGCTGCTGGTCATCATCGACACCATGGCGTACACGTCCAACATAGACCACGTCTTGGCCCACTGCGTCACCTACCGGCGTCGGATAATCGTCGCGCGCGACCAGTTCGACGCTGTCGGCATTCTCCAACGCAGCATTGACTGCCGCCAGGTCTACCGGTTTACGGCTTTGCACCGCCACACTGAAGCTATCGCCGAAAAACACCGGGACTTGAATGCAGGTCACGGAAATCTTCAGTTCGGGCTGCCCCAGCAGCTCGCGCAGCTCGCTGACCAGGCGCCGCTCAAGGCCAGCATGGCCTTGTTCGTCAACCGCACCCACCTGAGCCAGCAGGTTGAACGCCACCTGGCGGTCGAAGAAGCGCGGCTCCAACGGGCGGGCATTGAGCAGCTCGGCGGTTTGACGGGCCAATTCGTTGACCGCTTCGCGGCCTTGGGCAGAGACCGCCAGGTTGGCCATGACCTGCACCCGCTCGATGTCCAGCAGGCCTTTCAGCGGTGCCAGCGCGACAGCCAGGGCAACGGCTGCAGAGCCAGGGCTGGCCAGGCGTGCAGGCAGCTTCAGGTTGGCGATGCTGTCGGCATTGGCTTCCGGCACCACGGCAAGGGCGTCGTCAAGGCCGCCGGACAGGTCGATGACCGTGCAGCCCGCCTGCTGGGCCTTGCTGGCGAAACTGCGGCTGACGCCAGGGCTGGCAGCGAAGAAGGCCAGTTTGACCTGGGCGAAATCGAAACTGTCGACTTCACGCACCTTGATCTTCTTGCCTGCGAACATCACGCTGCTGCCCGCCGACTCCATGCTGGCCAGCAGGTGCAGGGTCGCGACCGGAAATGCCAGCTCTTCGAGGATCTGTACGAGGGTTTCACCGACGCTACCGGTGGCGCCGACGACGGCGATGTCCAGGGGTTGGGTCATGGAGGGGATCCTTTTGCTGAAACGGCGGGGGGCGGCACTTTACTCGGATTATGGAACAACGAACACCCTCAATACGCCAGCCCCTCTGCGACCGACAGCCGAACATCAGGCCGGCCAGAATGACAGGCGCTACCTGACATTTTTGCCAGTATCAGAATTTCTCGATCGCACCCAATCTTGCCTGACGTCTATTCATCGAGACACACGTATGCGCCCACTCCTGATAACAACGCTGCTGTCATGTTTGGTCACTAGCGCCTGCGTACCTCAGGATTACGGCCCGACTAACTTCGCGGATGCGCCGAGAAATGATCTGCAGGGCGCTCTGGGGGGGCAGGTCGACTTTGCCCAAACGCATGTGGTAGCGGCGACCCGCAGAATCTTCGACCCGTTTCTGGTGCCGCACAAAGCGGCCCTGGTGCTGTTCAGGCCCAACAAGCCCGTCACTGACGTGGAAATGACCATAACGCTGGATGGCCGCACCACCACCGTACGCATGGATCGCCCGGAAGCACTTCCAGGCACCGCGGTATATGACCAGAAGGACACCTTCTCTGGAAATACCATTGAGGGCAGCTACCCGAAGTTCAGGGAAAACACGTTCAGCTATCAGATCCCCTGGAACCTGTTCACCGCCGATGCGCGCATCAGTTTTCAGCAAGCTGGCAACCCGAGCATTCAAGGCTCGCTACCCGCTGACAAATTCGTGTTCATGACCCCTGAAAGCGAGGGGCTGACGCTGATGAACATCAAGGGCTGCATCTTCAAGGATAAGTCGACGTGCAGGGATACCCTCGATCAGTTCGACGGTGAGTACAACCCCACTGCCGCGCGTATTGCAGCACGGGAAATGCTTTCCGAAGTGCCCACTCAACGCCTTCACCTAGGCACCGGCAAAGCCTACTGGCCACGCATCATTGCCATGGGACCCGACCAAAAGCCGCATGTTTACGACAAGACGAATGGCATGGAGTGGGCTGCGTTCGGCGACAAAACGTTACCAGCCAAAGTGGGCATGGGTCATTTCTGGCGCGCGGCTTCGAACCTGGGCGACAAGAAATCTGGATACCCTGTGGCCATTACGGGGCAATTGCTCGACACGCCAGAAGACATGCCTCCTTTGCCGCCAGGCGTAGGCGCCAGCTGTGGAGGCAACAGCTGCAATTACCCTTACTACCCCAATGGCTTCTGGCATGAAACAGGCCACGCCTTTGGCCTTCCTCACGATACACCCCCACGCTACGAAGACTGGTCGTACAGGGCGTATGACAATGTCTTTCTGCCACACATACATCCTGACCCACACCGCTACAGTCTGCCGGTAGACCATCTGGGCTTGCACTACTTCGGCCAGGTTGTTGGATCACTCTCCGCCCCGCCTTGGGCTTCCGGTCCCGCTTCGGCGCCCTTGATTGACGAGTTCGAAAAGCTGGGCCTGAAATCGACAGAAGGCGCCAGTTGGAAACGCTATATTTCTCCCTATAACCACCAGCAGACGCTGCGTGTACAACAGCGCTTCGGACGGCTGCCGGACGGCGCAAAGTACGCTGATGTGTTTGACGACCACCGCCCGCCGGCCATGGGCGTCACTGCCGTTGCCGCCAAGGAAGGCAACGGCCTTGCGGTGACTGCCCCCTCTCACGGCCTCCCTGACCCTGGCATTCGGCAACCTGCCCCCCTGCCGTCGTTGCTTTCGCCCGCATCAAATCGAGTCCCTATTGAAACTGCAGTGCCGGTACATACCTTGGTGGTGACCTTTTCAGACCCGTCACACAACCGGGATGGCATCAACCAAATCTATCCGGCCATTTTGAGCAACTATGGAAATGTCTTCAGCCCTGCACAGTTATCCGCCAGTGCTGCGACCCGCCCAGAGCGCAGCGCGAGCTATTCCGTATTGATGACGACAACCTTGCAATGCCTCGCCTCGGAACACGACCGGCTGGTATTGAGAGCTTGCGATGACGAATCGGCTCAATTAACCCTAGAAACCGTACCCCCTGATAACGCAGCGGAAGCGCCACTCGCGCCGATTGTCGTCGTGCGTAACAGGGAGGGAAAATGCCTGGAATTCAATTTTCACTTTCGCCATTGCGTCAACGCCGAACGACAAGTTCGCTGGCGCGGCCGCATAGACATCACGAATCAATCTCGCCTGCTCAAGCTGCAAGAAAGCAACACAGGCCGGTTCATTACCCCCACTGGCACCGGCGACCTGGCCTTGCTCGCCAATAGCAGCGAGAACGAATTGCAACATTTCAAGCCAGGCGACGATTGCAACCCGCACACTTATCGGGTCGATATTCATTACGCCAGCGGCGCCATCGAAACACACCCACTCTACGCCGGCCCCATCGCGAAAGACACATTGAAAACGGCCGTTTTCAATGTCAGCTCCCAGCGCAAACCTGTCAAAGCGGTGCTCAAAGTGGATGACGCCATCATTTATGAGCGACCGCCGGAAGAGAACCGCCTTCCCCAGGTCATTAGCATGGGGGCCGAGCACGGCGAGCAGATAAACCAGGTCTGGGAGCCGCAATGGCTGTATTCAAAAGAACGAAACGCCTGCCTAGCGGCCACCGATCAAGGTTTGAAACTTGCGACCTGCAATGCGGACGCAATTTGGCGTCTCCCTCAAAAGAAAGTGTTCCCCCAGCTGTTCGACACCTACGAGCCAGTCGACCTCTCGGGCCGTTGCATCAACACTCAGTTAGCAACTGGCGAATGCCATTTCCCTCGCAAAGATACCGCTTGGTGGACGCGCCAAGACCTGACCCAGACCCCTTCTGAAATCTATCTACAAGAACTGACTACCGGAACGTTCATCACCACCATCCAAGGTAACGATACCCCACTGCTTGCCCCGCTGACCTACAGCCCAGGCCAACGGTTCCAGAAACAGGCGCTACTGAAGTTCATCGTGACGCACAAAGGTCGATGCCTGATAACTTCGGGCGAAACAGTAGCAGTGTCGACCTGCGAGCCCAATCACCTGAAAAGTTGGTACATGATCAGCACGGCCACCCTGCCGCTGCCAGATGGAAGTACCGAACTCACGCTCATGAACGGCGCTGGCCAATGCCTGAACGACGAGTTGAAGCTTCAGGGGTGCGCGCAACCGCGTGCGGACAGGCTCACCTGGTTAACTCGAAAGGACCTGGCAGGGCAGCTCCACAGGATTCGCCTTCAGAACAAGAAGACTGGTCAATTCGTGGATGTTGGGCAGGATGGTTCGGTTTCGCTTAAGCCCTTGGCGGGTGACTCCCAGGTCTTTATCTACACAATTGAACTGCAATGATTGCAGATCGCGCATGAGCCGCTCATGACCAACGCTGTGTGAAATAAAAAAGCCCTGCAAGGCCAACGCCTTGCAGGGCTTCGAACGATCAAACCCGGTTTAACGTTCCAGCAGGATCCGCAGCATGCGGCGCAGCGGCTCGGCAGCGCCCCACAGCAGCTGGTCGCCGACGGTGAACGCGCCCAGGTACTGGGAACCCATGTTCAGCTTGCGCAGGCGACCTACCGGAATGTTCAGGGTACCGGTGACATTGGTCGGGCTCAGCTCCTGCATGCTGATCTCGCGCTGGTTCGGCACCAGCTTCACCCACGGGTTGTGCTGGCTGATCATGCCTTCGATATCGGCCAGCGGCACGTCCTTGTTCAGCTTGATGGTCAGCGCCTGGCTGTGGCAGCGCATGGCGCCGATGCGCACGCAAATGCCATCGACCGGGATCGGGCTCTTGAAGCGGCCGAGGATCTTGTTGGTTTCAGCCTGGGCCTTCCACTCTTCGCGGCTCTGGCCGTTCGGCAGCTCCTTGTCGATCCACGGGATCAGGCTGCCAGCCAGCGGCACGCCGAAGTTCTCGGTCGGGTAGGCTTCGCTGCGCATGGCCTCGGCGACCTTGCGGTCGATGTCGAGAATGGCGCTGGCCGGGTTGGCCAGGTCATCGGCCACAGCCGCGTGGGTAGCGCCCATCTGCTTGATCAGCTCACGCATGTTCTGCGCGCCAGCACCGGAGGCCGCCTGATAGGTCATGGCACTCATCCACTCGACCAGGCCAGCTTCGAACAGGCCACCCAGGCCCATCAGCATCAGGCTGACGGTGCAGTTGCCGCCGATGTAGTTCTTGGTACCAGCGTCGAGCTGCTGGTCGATCACCTTGCGGTTGACCGGGTCGAGCACGATCACTGCGTCGTCCTGCATGCGCAGCGACGAGGCGGCATCGATCCAGTAACCCTGCCAGCCTGCTTCACGCAGCTTGGGGAAGACCTCGTTGGTGTAGTCGCCGCCCTGACAGGTCAGGATCACGTCGAGGGTCTTGAGTTCTTCAATCGAATAAGCGTCCTTGAGCGGAGCAATATCCTTGCCCACGTTCGGGCCCTGGCCACCGACATTGGAGGTGGTGAAGAACACCGGCTCGATAAGGTCGAAATCCTGCTCCTCCAGCATCCGCTGCATGAGCACGGAACCGACCATACCGCGCCAACCGATCAGACCTACACGTTTCATCGCAACTACACCTTTGCTAAAAGTGGGCCGCCACCGACCAAAAACGGTGGCGGGCCAGAGAGATTACAGATTCCGCAGCGCTGCGACTACTGCGTCGCCCATTTCCTGCGTGCCTACTTTGTCGCAGCCGGCCGACCAGATGTCACCGGTGCGCAGCCCTTGGTCCAGCACCAGGCTGACCGCCTGCTCGATGGCCTCGGCAGCAGCGTGCTGGTTGAAGCTGTAACGCAGCATCATCGACACCGACAAAATGGTCGCCAGCGGGTTGGCGATGCCCTGCCCGGCGATGTCCGGCGCCGAGCCGTGACACGGCTCGTACATGCCCTTGTTGTTGGCATCCAGCGACGCCGACGGCAGCATGCCGATGGAACCGGTCAGCATGGAAGCTTCATCCGACAGGATGTCACCGAACATGTTGTCGGTCACTACCACGTCGAACTGCTTGGGCGCGCGCACCAGCTGCATGGCCGCGTTGTCCACGTACATGTGGCTCAGCTCGACATCCGGGTAATCCTTGGCCACGTCTTCGACCACTTCGCGCCACAACTGGCTGGACGCCAGAACGTTGGCCTTGTCCACCGAACACAGCTTCTTGCCGCGCACACGGGCCATGTCGAAGCCGACGCGGGCAATACGGCGCACTTCGCTTTCGCTGTAGGGCAGCGTGTCATACGCCTGGCGCTCGCCGCCTTCGAGTTCACGCTGGCCACGTGGCGCGCCGAAATAGATGCCACCGGTCAGTTCGCGAACGATGAGGATATCCAGGCCCGAGACGATTTCCGGCTTGAGCGACGAGGCATCGGCCAGTTGCGGATAGAGGATGGCCGGGCGCAGGTTGGCGAACAGGCCCAATTGCGAACGGATTTTCAGCAGGCCGCGCTCAGGGCGGATGTCACGCTCGATCTTGTCCCATTTCGGGCCACCCACAGCGCCCAGCAGCACAGCATCGGCCTGGCGCGCACGCTCCAGGGTCTCGTCTGCCAGCGGCACGCCGTGCTTGTCGATGGCCGCGCCACCAATCACGTCGTGGGCCAGGCTGAAGCCGAGCTGGAACTTGTCGTTGGCCAGCTCCAGCACCTTGACCGCCTCGGCCATGATTTCCGGACCAATGCCATCACCTGGGAGAATCAGAATCTGCTTGCTCATGCTTTCCTCTATCCATTCAAGCGGTGCGGCCAGCTCGGCCACACCGAAAAAAACTCAGCGCTCAGCCCACAGTACCAGCACATCGGTGCTGAACGAGCCGTCGGCTTCGATCTGGTAATACTGCCGCACTTCCTCGCCCATGGCTTGCTGCAATTGGCGTATGGCCACACGCATGGGTTCGGGGGTACGCATACGCTCGACCCAGGTGCCAAACTCCAGGCGCAGCGGCTGCCGGGTGTGGCTGCGCACATACAGGCCAGCTTCGCTGACTTGGCGCTGCCATTCGGCGACGGAATAGTCGCGCACGTGGCTGGTGTCGCGCAGCACCTCGACGGTTTGCAGGTAGGTGTCGAGCAACGGGCTGCCCGGCGACATGACGTCGATGAAGGCCGCCACACCGCCCGGTTTCAGCACGCGGCGCACTTCGCGCAGGGCCAGGCCCAGGTCGCTCCAGTGGTGTGCCGAGTAGCGGCTGAAAACGAAGTCGAACGAGGCGTCGGCGAACGGCAGGCGTTCGGCGGCGCCGCGTTGCGTGGTGATATTGCCCAGGCCACGGTCGGCGGCGGCACTGGCTACCACGTCGAGCATGGACTGCGACAGGTCATAGGCGACCACCTCGGCGACCAAGGGCGCAACGTGGAAACTGACATGACCGGCACCGCAGCCCAGGTCCAGCACACGGGCCTCGGCCTGGCCGGCCAGCGCGGCTTGCAGCAGGGCGAATTCGGTGCCCTGGGCGTGCACGGCGCTGCTGAGGTAGGCGTTGGCCTGCTCGCCGAACTGACGTTGGACCACGTCGGTGTGGGTGGTGCTGGTCATGTATAAATCCTTTTGGTTTCTTGTTGCCTTTACCGGCCCTTTCGCGGGTAAACCCGCTCCCACAAGTACTGCACAAGACTTTAGGGCAGAGGAGTTCCTGTGGGAGCGGGCTTGCCCCGCGAAGGGGCCAACCCTGTCACCTACGCCTATCAGGCATCCCGAAACAGCCAAGGCTGGCTGGCGCGGTGCTTGACTTCGAAGGCCTTGATCGAATCGCCGTCCTGCAAGGTCAGGCCGATGTCATCGAGGCCGTTGAGCAAGCAGTGCTTGCGGAACGCGTCGATCTCGAAGTGCAGCACCTTGCCATCAGGACGGGTCACGGCCTGGGCTTGCAGGTCGATGGTCAGCTGATAGCCAGGGTTGGCTTCGACCTGCTTGAACAGCTCGTCGACTTCCTCATCGCTGAGGATGATCGGCAGCAAGCCGTTCTTGAAGCTGTTGTTGAAGAAGATGTCGGCAAAGCTCGGTGCGATGACGCTGCGGAAGCCGTACTCGTCCAACGCCCATGGCGCGTGTTCGCGGCTCGAACCACAACCGAAGTTTTCCCGCGCCAGCAACACGCTTGCGCCCTGGTAGCGCGCGTGGTTGAGCACGAACTCTTCGTTCAACGGGCGCTTGCTGTTGTCCTGGTAGGGCTGGCCCACGTCCAGGTAGCGCCACTCGTCGAACAGGTTGGGGCCGAAGCCGGTGCGCTTGATCGACTTGAGAAACTGCTTGGGGATGATCTGGTCGGTGTCGACGTTGGCACGGTCCAACGGCGCGACGAGGCCAGTGTGCTGGGTAAAGGCTTTCATGCTGCGCTCCCTTGGATCAACTCGCGGACATCGATGAAGTGGCCAGTCACCGCAGCGGCGGCGGCCATGGCCGGGCTGACCAGGTGGGTACGGCCACCGGCACCCTGGCGGCCTTCAAAGTTGCGGTTGGACGTGGAGGCACAGTGCTCGCCGCTTTCCAGGCGGTCCGGGTTCATCGCCAGGCACATCGAGCAACCAGGCTCGCGCCACTCAAAGCCGGCTTCGAGGAAGATCTTGTCCAGGCCTTCACGCTCGGCTTGCGCCTTCACCAGGCCCGAGCCCGGGACGACAATGGCCTGCTTGACGGTAGCGGCCACTTTGCGGCCCTTGGCGATTTCGGCCGCGGCGCGCAAGTCTTCGATTCGCGAGTTGGTGCACGAGCCGATGAACACGCGGTCCAGCTGAATATCGGTGATCGCCTGGTTGGCGGTCAGGCCCATGTACTTCAGGGCACGCTCGATCGAGCCCCGCTTGACCAGGTCGGCTTCCGCAGCTGGGTCCGGTACGCGCTGATCAACGGCCAACACCATCTCGGGCGATGTGCCCCAGCTGACCTGTGGTTTGATTTGCGCGGCATCCAGTTCGACCACGGTGTCGAACACGGCGTCTTCATCGGAGACGAGGTCTTTCCACGACTCGACGGCTTGCTTCCATTGCTCGCCCTTCGGTGCATAGGGGCGGCCTTCGACATAGGCGACGGTGGTGGCATCGGTCGCCACCAGGCCCACGCGGGCACCGGCTTCGATCGACATGTTGCAGATGGTCATGCGGCCTTCCATGGACAAGCCACGGATCGCGCTGCCGGCGAATTCCATGGCGTGGCCGTTGCCACCCGCGGTGCCGATCTTGCCGATGACGGCGAGGACGATGTCCTTGGCAGTGACGCCGGCAGGCAATTCGCCTTCGACGCGCACCAGCATGTTCTTCATCTTCTTGGCGACCAGGCACTGGGTGGCGAGCACATGCTCGACCTCGGAGGTGCCGATGCCGTGGGCCAAGGCACCGAAAGCGCCGTGGGTGGACGTGTGCGAGTCGCCGCAGACCACGGTCATGCCCGGCAAGGTGGCACCTTGCTCCGGGCTGATGACGTGGACGATGCCCTGACGCTCGTCATTCATCTTGAATTCGACGATGCCGTACTCGTCACAGTTCTCATCGAGGGTCTGCACCTGGAGGCGCGACACCTGGTCGACGATGGCGTCGATACCGCCCTTGCGCTCTGGCGTGGTCGGCACGTTGTGATCAGGGGTGGCGATGTTGGTATCGATGCGCCATGGCTTGCGGTTCGCCAGGCGCAGGCCTTCAAAGGCCTGGGGCGACGTCACTTCGTGGATGATGTGGCGGTCGATGTAGATCAAGGACGAGCCGTCATCACGGCGCTTGACCTCATGGGCTTCCCAGAGTTTGTCGTAGAGCGTTTTGCCAGCCATCAGACTGTTCCTCATCAGCGTCTTTCTATGCCAAAGACCCCTTGGCTTGTACGGACGATGCTATGGCGATAGATTGAATAACTCAAATTCATAATTTTTATACTTTGCATAACCACCAGGAATCTGAAAGATGGATCTGGCCAACCTCAGCGCTTTTATCGCCATTGCCGAGACCGGCAGCTTCTCGGGGGCCGGCGAACGCCTGCACCTGACCCAGCCCGCCATCAGCAAACGCATCGCCGGGCTTGAGCAACAACTGGACGTGCGCCTGTTCGACCGACTGGGGCGTGAAGTGACCCTGACCGAGGCCGGGCGGGCGCTGTTGCCACGGGCCTATCAGATTCTCAACGTGCTTGATGATACCCGGCGCGCGCTGACCAATTTGACCGGGGAAGTGAGTGGTCGGTTGACCCTGGCCACCAGCCACCATATCGGCTTGCACCGCTTGCCCCCGCTTTTACGGGCCTTTACCCGGCAGTATCCTTCGGTGGCGTTGGATATTCAGTTCATGGACTCAGAAGCTGCCTACGACGAGATACTCCATGGCCGCGCTGAAATTGCCGTTATCACCCTGGCGCCAGAGCCCCACCACCTGATCAAGGCGATCCCGGTGTGGGACGACGCGCTGGACTTCGTGGCGGCCCCGGAACACCCGCTGGCCAACAACCACGCGGTCAGCCTGGCCGATGTCGCGCGCCACCCGGCGGTCTTCCCCGGTGGTAATACCTTTACACACCACATCGTCCAGCGGCTGTTCGAAAGCCAGGGCCTGACGCCGAACATCGCCATGAGCACCAACTACCTGGAAACCATCAAGATGATGGTTTCCATCGGCCTGGCCTGGAGCGTGCTGCCGCGCACCATGCTCGATGATCAGGTTGCACCCATCGCTTTACCCGGCATACAGCTGTCGCGCCAGCTAGGCTACATTCTGCACACGGAGCGAACGCTATCGAATGCGGCGAGGGCCTTCATGGCCCTGCTCGACAGCCATGCAGGGTCCGCCTGACCGGTCGTCAGTACGGCATTTCCAACTCAAGGACGCGTCAAACGCCAAAGGTCTGGTACCAATGCCCAAATCAGCAAACCGCTTTCCGCGCCTGCCGCGCATTCCTGCGGCCGACCCACAGGAATCCGAACAGGCCTGGCAAAACGCCCCGCAACTGCTCGCCGCGCTCAACGGCGCCCGCCTGGGGGCCTGGCTGTGGGACATCGAAACCGGCCGGGTCAGCTGGTCACGCGGTACCCAGGCGCTGTTCGGTTTCGACCCGCTACGCCCGCTGCCCAACGACATCGACTACCTCGACCTGCTGCCCGAAGAAGACCGCGCACGCACCCGCCAGCTGTTCCAGGCGGTGGTCAACGGCGAGCCCGTGGAGCAAGCGATGCGCCACCGCATCCGCTGGCCGGATGGCAGCCTGCACTGGCTGGAGATCAACGGCAGCCTGACTCACGACCGCCACGGCCGACCGCAGATGATCGGGGTCATCCGTGAGATAACCCGCCAGCGCGAGCGCGAAACGGCGCTGATCAACTCGGAAAAACGCTTTGCCACGCTGTTTCACCTGAGCCCCAATGCCATCCTTCTGACCCGCCGCCACGACGGCATGATCTTCGAGGTCAACCAGCATTTCGAAGACATGTTCGGCTGGCCAGGCAACCAAGTGATCGGCAAGACCAGCCTGGAGCTGGGCCTGTGGGTGCACCCCGAGCAGCGCCCGCAACTGCTGGACGCTACCCGCGCCAGCGGTGGCCCACTGATCATGGAAGTGCAGTTCCGGGCCAGCAATGACAAGGTGCACGACGGCATCCTCTGCACCCAGGCCATCGAACTGGAGGGGGTGACGTTTTTGCTCAGCACCTTCGTCGACACTACCGAACGCAAGCGTGCCGAACAGGCCCTCAAGGACAGCCAGGAACGCCTCGACCTGGCCCTGGACTCAGCCCAGCTGGGCACCTGGGACTGGCACATCCCCAGCGGCATGCTCTACGGCTCGGCCCGTGCCGCGCAGCTGCACGGGCTGGACCCGATCCCCTTCCACGAATCGTTCGATGCCTTTTTCGAGGGCGTACCGGAGGAAGAGCGCAATGTCATGCGCCAGGCCTACCGCAGCCTGCGCGAAGGGCCTGCGGGCAATTACCAGATCACTTACCGCGTGCAGCTGGAGAACGGCGCGTCACGCTATATCGAAAGCCGCGCACGGCTGTACCGGGACGACCAGGGCAACCCCTTGCGCATGGCCGGCACCCTGCTGGACATCACCGACCAGGTCGAGCGCGAGCAACGCCTCAGCGCCTCGGAAGAAAAATTCGCCAGCCTGTTCCAGGTCAGCCCTGACCCCATCTGCGTGACCCGCCAGGACACCGGCCAGTTCATCGAGATCAACCCAGCCTTTACCCAGACGTTCGGCTGGAGCGCCGACCAAGTGATCGGCCGCACCGCCGAGGAAATCGGCCTGTGGGCTGAGTCCATCGAACGTGCGCAGCGCATCGAGCGGGTGATCCGCGAACAGGCCTTGAGCAACGTGGCGGTGGTGGTCAACCACCGCCACGGCGCGCCCTTGACCTGCGTGATATCCAGCTGCCTGATCAGCGTCGATGACCACCCCTGCAGCGTCACCACCCTGCGCGACATTACCCAGCAGCAACGGGCCGAGGCGGCGCTGAAATCCAGCGAAGAGAAGTTCGCCAAGGCCTTCCACTCAAGCCCTGATGCCATCACCATCACCGAGCGCTACAGCGGCCGCTACCTGGAAATCAACGACGGTTTCTGCCGGCTCACCGGCTACAGCGCGGCCGAAGTGGTTGGGCGCAGCGTGTATGAACTGGGCATCTGGGCCGATGACAAGCAGCGCAGCGCCCTGCTCGCCGAGCTCAAAGAGCGTGGCCGAGTGCACCATCGGGAGATGCTCGGGCGCAACAAGCGCGGCGATATCCTCACCGTCGAAGTGTCGGTGGAACCGATCACCCTCAACGAAACCGACTGCCTGCTGCTGACCGCCCGCGATGTCAGCCAACTGAAAAATGCCCAGGCGCAGATCCGCCACCTGGCGTACCACGACCCGCTGACCAACCTGCCCAACCGCGCCCTGCTGATGGACCGCCTGAGCCAGCAGATCGCCCTGCTCAAGCGCCACAACCTGCGTGGCGCGCTGCTGTTCCTTGACCTCGACCACTTCAAGCACATCAACGATTCCTTGGGCCACCCGGTAGGCGATACGGTACTGAAGATCATCACCGCTCGCCTGGAGGCCAGCGTGCGCCTGGAAGACACCGTGGCGCGGCTGGGGGGCGATGAATTCGTGGTGCTGCTCAGCGGCCTGGAAGGCAGCCGCGAACAGGTCGAAAGCAAAGTGCGCGAGCTGGCCGATACCCTGCGTGAACTGCTGGCCGAACCGATGTCGCTGGATGGCCAGCGCCTGCAGGTAACCCCCAGCATCGGCGTGGCGCTGATCCCCGACCACGGCACTACCCCTGCCGACCTGCTCAAGCGTGCCGATATCGCCCTGTACCGGGCCAAGGATTCCGGGCGCAACACCACCCAGTTGTTTCACACCACCATGCAAAAGGCTGCCAGCGAGCGCCTGCGCATGGAAAACGACCTGCGCCTGGCGCTCGCCCGGGGTGAGCTGGCCTTGCACTTCCAGCCCCAGGTGGATGCCCGCGACAACCGTATCGTCGGTGCCGAAGTGCTGCTGCGCTGGCACCACCCGCAGCTCGGCCAGCAGCCACCGGCCCAGTTCATTCAGGTACTGGAAGAAAGCGGCCTGATCCTCGAAGTAGGCAGCTGGATCCTCGACGAAGCCTGCGACGCCTGCGCGCGCATGCTCACGGACGGGTTGATCGACGCTGATGATTTCAGCCTGTGCGTGAACATCAGCCCGCGGCAGTTCCGTCAGAACGATTTCGTCGGGCGGGTGCTGCGCAGCCTGGACGACTACCGCTTGCCACGGCGGATGCTGAAGCTGGAAATCACCGAAGGCATCGTCATCCAGAACCTGGAAGACACCATCAGCAAGATGCGCGAGCTGAAGCGTTACGGGGTGAGTTTTGCCATGGACGACTTCGGCACGGGCTATTCGTCACTGACCTACCTCAAGCGCTTGCCGGTGGATGCATTGAAGATCGACCAGACCTTCGTGCGCGACGCACCGATAGACCCTAATGACGCCGAGATCGTCCGCGCCATCGTCGCCATGGCCCACAGCCTGGACCTGGCGGTAATTGCCGAAGGGGTGGAACTGACCGAGCAACTGGAGTTTCTGGAGAAACTGGGCTGCCATTTGTATCAAGGGTACCTGCACAGCCGGCCGCTGCCGTTGCAGGAATTCCGGCAGATGCTGCTGGAAGCGCCTGCGGATTACTGACTGCCCGCACGCAAAAAAGGGCACCCGAAGGTGCCCTTTTTGTCACAGCCTTACACTCAGTTCAGCGCTGGCTTGTCGCCATTGATCGGGATGCGTTTGGCCTTGGCTTCTTCAGGCACGATGCGCAGCAGATCGATGCTGAGCAAACCATTGGCCAGGCCCGCAGCCTTGACCTCGATGTGGTCGGCTAGGCGGAACGACAGCTTGAAGGCGCGCTGGGCGATGCCCTGATGCAGGTAGGTCACTTCTGCGGCGCTGTTGTCGCGCTTGCCACCGGAGACGGTCAGGACACCTTTTTCGACTTGCAGGTCGAGGTCCTGCTCCTGGAAACCGGCTGCGGCAACCACGATGCGGTAGTGGTCTTCGCCATGTTTTTCCACGTTGTAGGGCGGGTAGCTGCTACCGGCCTCGTTACGTGCCGCGGATTCGAACAGGTCGTTGAAACGGTCGAAGCCAACGGAATGACGGAACAGTGGAGCGAGAGAGAAAGCGGTGGTCATGGTCATAAACTCCTGAGATTCAGCAAGTAAGTCACTGCGCGACCCGAGTTCGGCATCGCGTACTCAAAAGATAAGGTCGGTGAAATGGCTTTCAAGAGGGACCACGAAAAATTTTTTGAGCGGGTTTGCGTTCCATCACAACCTGTGTAGGAGCAGCCTTGTGCTGCGAAGGGGCCTGTGCCCACAGCGAGAAATCACTGGGGTCACGGACCTCTTCGCAGCACAAGGTTGCTCCTACCGTGAATCGGGCAATTCCCCGTGATCAGGCAACACACGCCTCGAATGCCTGTACCTCACCCCCCAACAACCGGCTGATCCGCGCGCAATCATCTTCGCGACGCAATTCGGCAAACAGCACGACCGCCTCCGGGTAGCTGCGGGTCAGCATTGCCAGCCATTGCTTCATCCGCCCCGGCGCATAGCGCGGCGACAGCTTGGCCTGGGCCTGGCGCCAGAACTCGCGCAGCAGCGGTAGCAGGTCGTCCCAGCTCATCGGCTGGTAGTCGCGCCCCTCGCGGGCAGCGGCAATCTGTACGCCCAGGTCGGGCCGCGACACCAGCCCACGCCCCAACATGATGTGTTCGGCACCACTGACCTCACGGCAGCGGCGCCAGTCGTCCACGGTCCAGATTTCGCCATTGGCGAACACCGGCACCTTGACCACATCCTGCACCCGCGCCACCCACTCCCAGTGAGCGGGCGGCTTGTAGCCCTCGACCTTGGTGCGGGCGTGCACCACCAGATGCGCCGAACCGCCTTCGGCCAGGGCCGTGGCGCATTCCAGCGCGCCATCGGGGCTGTCGAAGCCCAGGCGCATCTTCGCCGTCACCGGGATATGCGCCGGCACCGCACGGCGCACTTCGCGGACGATGGCGTGCAGCAGTTCTGGCTCCTTGAGCAGCACCGCGCCGCCGCGCGACTTGTTCACGGTCTTGGCTGGGCAACCGAAGTTCAGGTCGATTACCGGTGCGCCCAGCTCACAGGCCAGCGCTGCGTTCTCGGCCAGGCAGACCGGGTCGGAGCCCAGCAGTTGCACACGCATCGGCACCCCGGCCGCGGTCCGCGCGCCTTGGCGCAATTCAGGCGCTAGCTTGTCGAACGAGGATGCCGGCAGCAGGCGGTCGCACACGCGGATGAACTCGGTGACGCACCAATCGATGCCACCCACTCGGGTCAGGACGTCGCGCAGGATGTTGTCGACCAGCCCCTCCATGGGGGCCAGGGCAATTTGCATGTGAGGGTCTCGACGGGAAAAGGCGGCAGTCTAACAAAAAACCACAGCCCTTCAGGCACCGATCAGCGCTTGGCCGTACCCCTCGATGAACGCTGCAGGCATGCGCTTGGGCTTGCCGCTGGACAATTCGATACAGGCGAAGGTGGTCTGCGCCCGCAACAGGGTCACGCCATCACGCGGGCGCTTGAGCTGAAAGCGGCGGGTCATGCGCAGGCGCTGGTCCCAGTCGATGATCCAGGTCGCCAGCTGCAGCTCGTCATCTTCATAGCCCGCGGCCAGGTAATCGATTTCGTGGCGCACCACCGCCATGGCCCGGTCCAGGCGGCGGTACTCGGCGAGGTCCAGGCCCAGGCGCTGAGAGTGGCGCCAGGCGCAGCGTTCGAGCCACGTGACATAGGTGGCATTGTTGGCGTGGCCGAGGCCGTCGATGTCCTCGCTGCCGACACGCAGGTCGATGATGAAGGGTGTTGCCAAGTCCCAGCTCATGCACGCTCCTAATAACAAAAACACAACTGAAAGCCAGTGTAACGGATGCTCAGGCCCTTTGCCGGGCCGGCGCGCCGGCCCGTGCAAGCAATTCGAGCACCGCCTCGCCCAGGCGCGGGTCGGCCAGCACTCGCTGGTGCCCGCCCTCCTCCAGTAGCAGCAAGCGGCTGTCGAACCAGGCCTTGTGGATGATATGGGCCTCATCGGCAGCCACCAGGCCATCGTCAGCCGCATGTACCACCAAGCCTGGCAGTTCCAACTGGTAACCACTGACATCCAGGCGCGTGATCTGCATCCCCACATCCCGCTCCACCTGGCGTATGAATGCGGCCCGTGCGCGCGCCGGCAACCCCAGGCGATGCGCGAAGCCGCGCAACACGCCGAGCAACCGGGCGGGTGCAGCGATGCTCACTGCCGCCTCCGCGCGCAGCCCCATCTGCAACGCCAGCAACACACTGGCCCCACCCATGGAGTGGCCTATCACCGCGCGCAACGGCGGCAGCTCGGCAGCCGCTTCCAGCAGTGCGCGGGCGAACAACACCACGTGAGCTTGATGGCCTGGAGAGCGACCATGTGCCGGCCCCTCCAACGACACCACTGTATTCCCGGCCTGGACCAGGGCCTCGATCAACGCGGCAAACTGGGTGGGGCGCCCTTCCCAACCGTGCATCAGCAATACTGTCGGCCCCTTGCCCCAACGCAACGCCGACAGCCCGAAGCGCAGGGTGATGCGCTCGGCTTTGGCCAGCAGCGGCAACTCCCACGCTTTTGGGGGCAATGTACGTGGGGTCATGAATGCGCGGCGCATCTTGCCGGCCACATGCTCAGGGGCCAGGTGGCCCAGGGTGCCATTGACGCCACGAATCCAGCTCAGGGTAGTCATCGCCTTGCTCCAGCATTGTGGTTATTCAGATCACCGCCGACTTGGCGGCACGCAATACACGGTCAGAAAGCTCGCCAGTGCCCAAGGCCCGCGCCAGGGCCAGGCCACCGACCATCAGCGCCAGGTCGGCCAGTGCTTTGTCGATGTCTTCGGGGCGGTCGACCATTTTCGCGGTCATCAGCTCGATGTGCTCGGCCAGCACCTCGCGGAACACCTCTGGCAGGCGCTGCATTTCGCCCAGGGCGTTGGGCAGCGGGCAGGCATGCACTTGCGCGTCGCGGTGCTTGCGCGAAAGGTAGAACGCCGTCACCAACGCCCGGCGCGCCTCGCCATCCAGGCTGGGGTCGACGTGCGCCAGCAAGTCCCGCCGTTCGCCCAATAACTGGCGAAACGCCTCCAGCATGAGTTCGTCCTTGCTCTCGAAATGGGCATAGAACCCCCCTACCGTCAGGCCTGCAGCGCCCATGACCTGGCTGACGCTCGGCTCAGCCGGCCCGTGCTGGATCAAGGCGCTGCGCGCAGCTTCGAGTATCCGCTCGCGGGTTTTGCTCTTTTTGTCGTTCATGGCCACCTCGAATATGATGCTTGTAATATTATAAGCATCATATTTTTTGGCAAGCGAAATTAGCGACAACCTGTCGGTGCCCGAAAAAATGGGAAAGGGAGAAAAACAAAAGGCCCATTCAATAAGCGAATGAGCCTTTAAAGTCCCGCAAAACGCGGGTAAACATGGCGTCCCCTAGGGGACTCGAACCCCTGTTACCGCCGTGAAAGGGCGGTGTCCTAGGCCACTAGACGAAGGGGACGTAACCTTCGTGCCGGTCCGTTTTCACGTACCGCGGCAAATTGGTGGAGCTAAGCGGGATCGAACCGCTGACCTCCTGCATGCCATGCAGGCGCTCTCCCAGCTGAGCTATAGCCCCACTATGTCGCTCTGAGCAGAATCGCTGGCTGGGTGCCTGGCGTTTCGTTTCGCTCATCGCTGTGGACGGGGCGCATATTAAGATCGGATTGCACGGCTGTCAAACGAATTTTTGAAAATATTCAAAAGTTTTTTCACAGATAACAATCACTTACCGCCCTGCCCCTTGCAGGCGCAGCCTTGTGCTGCGCCTACATCACTACGGGCTGCTGTGTCAGGCGATGTTCGCCAGCAGCTTTTCCCACTCTTTGTTTTCTTTTTTCGACACACCACCCAGCAAGTCCAGAGCCTGGCGCAAGCGGTAGCGGGTCAGGTCCGGGCCGAGGATTTCCATGGCATCGAGCACCGACACCGAGCTGGCCTGGCCGGTAATAGCGGCGAACATCAGCGGCATGGCGTCACGCAGTTTCAGCTCCAGCGATTCGACCACGGCCTGGATGCAACCGGTGATGCGGTCTTTTTCCCACTGGCGCAGGCTTTCGAGCTTCCACAGGATCAACTGGATGACCTGGCGCACCTGATCAGCCGACAGCTTCTTGCTCTCGAACAGCTTGGCATCGAGCTTCAGCGCGCCCTCGAAGAAGAAGCCCCCCAACGGCGCAACCTGGCTAAAGGTCTCGACCCGGCCTTGAACATGCGGGGCGATCTTCATCATGTAGTCGCTATTGAACGCCCATTTCTGCAAGCGCGCGGCGAACTGTTCAACCGGTAGCTCGCGCAGCCACTGGCCGTTGAGCCAGGACAGTTTTTCAATGTCGAAAATCGGCCCGCCCAGGGAGATGCGCGACAGGTCGAAGTGCTCGACCATTTCGGCCAGGGAGAACTTCTCGCGCTCGTCCGGCATCGACCAGCCCATGCGGCCGAGGTAGTTGAGCATCGCCTCGGGCATGAAGCCCATGCGCTCGTAGAAGGTGACCGAGGTCGGGTTCTTGCGCTTGGACAGCTTGGACTTGTCCGGGTTACGCAGCAGCGGCATGTAGCACAGCTTGGGCTGCTCCCAACCAAAGTACTCGTAAAGCTTGATCAGCTTGGGCGCCGACGGCAGCCACTCTTCACCCCGCAGGACGTGAGTGATGCCCATCAGGTGGTCGTCGACCACGTTGGCCAGGAAGTAGGTCGGCAGGCCGTCGTTCTTCATCAGCACCTGCATGTCCATGCGGTCCCATGGGATTTCGACGTCGCCGCGCAGCATGTCCGGCACCACGCAGATGCCTTCGCTCGGCACCTTCATGCGGATCACGTGGGGCTCGCCGGCGTCCAGGCGGCGCTGCACTTCTTCAGCGCTCAGCAACAGGGCACGGCCGTCGTAACGCGGGGTCTCGCCACGGGCCATTTGCTCGGCGCGCATCTGCTCCAGCTCTTCAGCGGTGCAGAAGCAGTAGAACGCGTGGCCGGCATCGACCAGTTGCTTGGCGTATTTGGCGTAGATCTCGCCACGCTCGCTCTGCCGGTAAGGGCCGTGCGGGCCACCGACGTCCGGGCCTTCGTTCCACTCGATGCCAAGCCAGCGCAAGGCGTCGAAGATCTGCTGTTCCGACTCGCGGGTGGAGCGCAGCTGGTCGGTATCTTCGATGCGCAGGATGAACTCGCCGCCGTGCTGCTTGGCAAAGCAGTAGTTGAACAGGGCGATGTAGGCGGTGCCGACATGGGGGTCGCCCGTGGGCGATGGCGCGATACGCGTGCGTACGGTGGTCATGGAAGGTCTCGAACGAAAGATGAAACAAAGGCGGGATGTTAGCAGGGAGCAGGCACCCGGCTCCAGCAATGGCGCGAACGACACTTGTCGAATTGCCGTCCGTCGCTGTTAAATTTGTTTACATTTCTGGAACCATAGTCCTCATGCCTGCTCAACTCAAACGCCGCCTGCTGATCTTCTTTGTCGTGGTTGCGGCCATCGCCCTCGCCTTTCTGGCCCACTGGTACTTCAAGGGGCGCTTTTACGAAAGTACCGACAACGCTTACGTTCAGGGCGAAATCACCCGTATTTCCAGCCAACTTGGCGCGCGTATCGAAGATGTAAGGGTTCAGGACAACCAGCACGTGGTCAAAGGCGAACTGCTGGTACGCCTGGAAGCCGCCGATTTTCAACTCGCCGTCGAGCGCGCCCGAGCCGCCCTGGCAACCCGTGAAGCGGAACACATGCAAGCTGAAAGCCGCCTGACGCAACAAGGCAGCTTGATCGCTGCGGGCCAGGCCCAGGTCGCCGCCAACCAGGCCACGCTCAACCGCTCACGTCTGGACCTCAACCGCGCAGAAGCCCTGCGTAAGCCTGGCTTCGTGTCCGAGGAGCGGGTGACTACCCTCTCGGCAGAGAGCCATGTCGCCAGCTCCCAAGTCGACAAGGCCCGCGCTGACCTGCAAAGCCAGCGCCAGCAGGTCAATGCCCTGACTGCCGAGCTCAAACGCCTCGATGCGCAGATCGCCAATGCCCGTGCCGACCTTGCCCAGGCCGAATTGAACCTGACCCGCTGCGAGATCCGCGCCCCGATCAGCGGCACCATCGGCCAACGCAACGCACGCAACGGTCAGGTGGTACAGGCTGGCGCCTATCTGCTGTCGATCGTGCCCGACGAAGACATCTGGGTGCAGGCCAACTTCAAGGAAACCCAGATTGGCCACATGCAACCAGGGCAGCGCGCCGAATTGCTGTTCGACAGCTACCCAGACACCCCCATCGAAGCCCGGGTCAACAGCCTGTTCGCAGCTTCCGGCGCCCAGTTCAGCCTGCTGCCACCGGACAACGCCACCGGTAACTTCACCAAGGTGGTGCAGCGCATCCCGGTGAAGCTGACCTTCAGCGCCGACAACCCGCTGCATGGCCGCATCCGCCCCGGCATGTCGGTCACCGCCACTGTCGATATCCGCACCGAGGATGAAGGCCGCAATGGCCGGTGATCAGTTGCTCCGGCCCACTGCCGAGCCCACCCGGCGCGACTGGATTGCGGTGATGAGCGTGATGCTCGGCGCCTTCATGGCCGTGCTCGACATCCAGATCACCAACTCGTCGCTGAAGGACATCCAGGGCGCGCTTTCCGCGACTTTGGAAGAAGGCTCGTGGATCTCCACCTCCTACCTGGTGGCGGAAATCATCATGATCCCGCTGACCGCCTGGCTGGTGCAGTTGCTGTCCGCCCGACGCCTGGCGGTGTGGGTTTCGGCCGGCTTTTTGCTGTCATCCCTGCTCTGCTCCATGGCCTGGAACCTGGAGAGCATGATCATGTTCCGTGCCCTGCAAGGCTTTACCGGTGGCGCGCTGATCCCCCTGGCCTTCACCCTGACCCTGATCAAGCTACCCGAGCACCACCGCGCCAAGGGCATGGCCATGTTCGCCATGACGGCTACCTTCGCGCCCTCGATCGGCCCGACCCTGGGTGGGTGGCTGACCGAGAACTGGGGCTGGGAGTACATCTTCTACATCAACATCCCGCCAGGCTTGGTGATGATCGCTGGGCTGCTGTACGGGCTGGAGAAAAAAGAGGCGCATTGGGAGCTGCTGAAGAGCACCGACTATGCCGGCATCGTCACGCTCGGCCTGGGGCTGGGCTGCCTGCAGGTCTTTCTCGAGGAAGGCCATCGCAAGGATTGGCTGGAATCGAACCTGATCGTCAGCCTGGGCACCGTCGCCCTGATCAGCCTGATTACCTTTGTCATCCTGCAGTTTTCCAAGCCGCACCCTTTGATCAACCTGCGCATCCTCGGCAACCGCAACTTTGGGCTGTCGAGCATTGCCAGCCTGGGCATGGGGGTCGGGCTGTATGGCTCAATCTATTTGCTGCCGCTGTACCTGGCGCAGATCCAGGGCTACAACGCCCTGCAGATCGGCGAGGTGATCATGTGGATGGGGGTACCGCAGCTGTTTCTGATTCCGCTGGTGCCGCAGCTGATGAAAGTGGTCTCGCCGAAAATACTGTGCGCTTTAGGCTTCTGCCTGTTCGGGGCCGCCAGCTTTGGCTCGGGGGTGCTTAACCCGGACTTTGCGGGGCCGCAGTTCAACCACATCCAGATCATTCGGGCACTGGGGCAACCGATGATCATGGTGACCATTTCGTTGATTGCCACGGCCTATATCCAGCAACAAGATGCCGGGTCGGCATCGAGCCTGTTCAACATTCTGCGCAACCTGGGTGGGGCGATTGGCATTGCCTTGCTGGCCACCTTGCTGGATGCGCGGACCAAGGTGTACTTCGACTACCTGCGCGAATCGGTGGTGCCCAGCAACCCACAGGTGGCAGAGCGCTTGGCGCAACTGGCGGAGCGACTGGGCAGTGAGACAGCGGCGCTTGGCAAGCTGAGTGAGATCACCCATCAGCAGGCGCAGATCATGGCGTACAACGATGCCTTCCACTTTGTCGGCATCGGCTTGGCGGTGAGCATGGTGGCGGTGCTGTTGACGCGCAAGCTGCCGGAGGGGTTGAAGGCTGGGGAGGCTCATTGAGCTGATTTGTTTGTTGCCTGTGCCGGCCTCTTCGCGGGGCAAGCCCGCTCCCACAAATGCCCACTGACTTTGAGAGCTGCGTTCATCCTGAGGCAAGCCCGCTCCCACAGATACCTCACTTTTCACAAGGGCACTGAGGTACCTGTGCGGGCTTGCCCCGCGAAGGGGCCTAACCGGGAGCAAAGGATCAGCTGGTGATCAGCCGCTCCCGCAACTGGGTAATCTCGTCGCGCATTTGCGCTGCCGCCTCGAACTCCAGGTCCCGGGCAAACTGCATCATCTTCTCTTCCAGCTGTTTGATACGCTTGGTGATCTCGCCCGGCGTGCGCAGCTCGGCTTCGTAGCGGGCGCTCTCCTCCGCGGCCTTGGCCATACCCTTGCGCTTCTTGCTGCGCGAGCCGGGTACGGTAGCGCCTTCCATGATGTCGGTGATGTCCTTGACCACGCCCTTGGGCACGATACCGTTGGCCAGGTTGAAGGCAATCTGCTTCTCCCGGCGCCGCTCGGTCTCGTCGATCGCCCGCTGCATGGAGCCGGTCATCTGGTCGGCGTACAGGATGGCGCGACCATTGAGGTTACGCGCGGCCCGGCCAATGGTCTGGATCAGTGACCGCTCGGAACGCAGGAAGCCTTCCTTGTCGGCATCGAGAATCGCCACCAGCGACACCTCCGGCATGTCCAACCCCTCACGCAGCAGGTTGATGCCCACCAGCACATCGAAGGTGCCCAAGCGCAGGTCGCGGATGATTTCCACCCGTTCGACCGTGTCGATGTCCGAGTGCAGGTAACGCACCCGCACGTCGTGGTCGGCCAGGTAATCACTGAGGTCCTCGGCCATGCGCTTGGTCAGCGTGGTCGCCAGCACCCGCTCACCCGCATCGACACGCTTGCGGATCTCCGACAGCAGGTCGTCGACCTGGGTCAACGCCGGACGTATCTCCACTTGCGGGTCGACCAGGCCGGTCGGCCGCACCACCTGCTCGACCACGCGGCCAGCATGTTCGGCCTCGTAGGGACCGGGGGTTGCCGAAACGAAAATGGTCTGCGGGCTGACCGACTCCCATTCATCGAAGCGCATGGGCCGGTTATCCAGCGCCGAAGGCAGGCGGAAGCCGTATTCCACCAAGGTTTCCTTGCGCGAGCGGTCGCCCTTGTACATGGCGCCGACCTGGGGGACGCTGACGTGCGACTCGTCGATCACCAGCAGCGCATCCGCGGGCAGGTAGTCGTAAAGGGTGGGTGGCGGCGCGCCGGAGGGGCGCCCGGACAGATAGCGCGAATAGTTTTCGATACCGTTGCAGTAACCCAGCTCCAGGATCATCTCCAGGTCGAAACGGGTGCGCTGCTCCAGCCGCTGCGCCTCCACCAGTTTGTTGCCCTTATGCAGGTATTCGAGCCGGTCCTTGAGCTCTTCCTTGATGCCTTCGACGGCGTCGAGCAGCGTCTCGCGCGGGGTCACGTAGTGGCTCTTGGGGTAGAACGTGAAGCGCGGCAGCTTGCGGAAGACCTCGCCAGTAAGCGGGTCGAAGGCAGCGATGTTCTCCACTTCGTCATCGAACAGCTCGATGCGGATGGCTTCAAGGTCGGATTCGGCCGGGAACACGTCGATTACGTCGCCGCGCACGCGGAAGGTGGCGCGAGCGAAATCCATCTCGTTGCGGGTGTACTGCAAGTCAGCCAGGCGGCGCAGCAAGGCGCGCTGGTCGAGTTTGTCGCCGCGGTCCACGTGCAGGACCATCTTCAGGTAGGTCTCGGGGCTGCCCAGGCCATAGATGCACGACACGGTGGTGACGATGATCGCGTCGCGCCGCTCCAGCAAGGCCTTGGTCGCCGACAGGCGCATCTGCTCGATGTGGTCGTTGATTGACGCATCTTTCTCGATGAAGGTATCGGACGAGGGCACATAGGCTTCGGGCTGGTAGTAGTCGTAGTAGGAAACGAAATACTCGACCGCGTTGTTCGGGAAGAACGCCTTGAACTCGCCATACAGCTGCGCCGCCAGGGTCTTGTTCGGCGCCAGCACCAGGGTCGGTCGCTGCACCTGCTGAATGACGTTGGCGATGCTGAAGGTTTTGCCCGAGCCGGTCACGCCGAGCAACGTCTGGTGCGAAAGCCCCGCCTCGATGCCTTCGACCATCTGGCGAATGGCTTCGGGCTGATCGCCGGCCGGTTGGAAACGGGTGACGAGCTGGAACTCGGACATGAGGGACCTCGCGGTGTCGCAGCAACTGTAAATTTAGCCAGTAGTCTATACCCAAATGCGTTCGCTCGGGGCCGGTTTCAAGCCCCAGGTGTGAACGCTTATTGCTGTGGACACGGCAATAAGACCAATGGTCAAAAAATATTTGCGTAAATGGCTGGAAAAGCTGCGCCAGAGTGTCGCAGTGACCGGTCGGTATCACTATACTGACTCCCCGTTTGTGCACCGCTTCAGTGCATTCGGCTGGAGCGTGTACGTCCTATCACTCTCCAATCAGAGCCAAGGTAACAATGAGCCTGTTTTCCGCTGTCGAGCTGGCACCCCGCGACCCTATTCTGGGCCTCAACGAAGCATTCAACGCCGATCCACGTACCGACAAGGTCAACCTGGGCGTGGGCGTCTACTGCAATGAGGAAGGCCGCATTCCGCTGCTGCGCGCCGTGATCAAAGCCGAGACCCAGCGTGCTGCCCAGCATGCCTCGCGCGGCTACTTGCCGATCGACGGTATCGCGACTTACGACCAGGCCGTGCAAAAACTGCTGTTCGGCGCCGAGTCGCCGCTGCTGGCCGCTGGCCGTGTCGTCACCGTGCAAGCCGTTGGCGGCACCGGTGCGCTGAAGATTGGCGCCGACTTCCTCAAGCGCCTGTCGCCCAATGCCGTGGTTGCCATCAGCGACCCAAGCTGGGAAAACCACCGCGCCCTGTTCGAGACCGCAGGCTTCCCGGTACAGAACTACCGCTATTACGACGCACCGAGCAACGACGTCAACCGCGCCGGCATGCTCGAAGACCTGAACAGCCTGCCGTCCGGCTCGATCGTCGTCCTGCACGCCTGCTGCCACAACCCGACCGGCGTCGACCTCACCCTGGACGACTGGAAAAACGTCCTGGAAGTGGTCAAGGCCAAAGGCCATGTGCCATTCCTCGACATGGCCTACCAGGGCTTTGGTGACGGCATCGCTGAAGACGCCTTCGCCGTGCGCCTGTTCGCCGAGTCGGGCCTGGACTTCTTTGTTTCCAGCTCGTTCTCCAAGTCGTTCTCGCTGTATGGCGAGCGCGTCGGCGCCCTGTCGATCGTGACCGGTTCCAAGGACGAAAGCACCCGCGTGCTGTCCCAGGTCAAGCGCGTGATCCGCACCACCTACTCCAACCCGCCGACCCATGGCGCGACCATCGTCGCCACCGTGCTCAACAACGATGAGCTGCGTCAGATGTGGGAAGCGGAGCTGGGCGAAATGCGCCAGCGCATCCACGGCATGCGCAAGCAGATGGTCGAGCTGCTGGCCACCTACGGTGCCCAGCGCGACTTCAGCTTCGTTGGCCGCCAAGTGGGCATGTTCTCCTACTCCGGCCTGACCGTGGAGCAAGTAGCACGCCTGAAGAACGAGTTCGGCATCTACGCGCTGGACACTGGCCGCATCGCGGTTGCCGCACTGAATCAAAGCAACATCCACGTGGTCACCAAGGCTATCGTCGAAGTGCTGTAACTGCTTGATTCGGTTCTGATTTACCAGGGGGAAGCTT
The DNA here is from genome assembly GCF_900184205.1 of Pseudomonas sp. LAIL14HWK12:I10. NCBI lineage: Bacteria > Pseudomonadati > Pseudomonadota > Gammaproteobacteria > Pseudomonadales > Pseudomonadaceae > Pseudomonas > Pseudomonas sp. LAIL14HWK12:I10. The sequence continues at coordinate 115,555 of NZ_FXWU01000010.1, forward strand.
GACTTCCCTTTGGTGATCAGTAAGATATGCGCAGATTCCGCGATAGCTCAGTCGGTAGAGCAAATGACTGTTAATCATTGGGTCCCTGGTTCGAGTCCAGGTCGCGGAGCCAAACACTGAAAAGCCCCCGGGTGCGCAAGCAACCGGGGGCTTTTTCGTTGTACGGCTGGAATGTTGCGGCGCCTGGCAGACCGAGCGCCGCCAGCGCGGCGCTTCGCAGCACAAGGCTGCTCCTACATCGGCTCCGGGCCAGTTATTCCTGGAGACTTGGCGCATGCGGTCGCGCGCAAATGCCACAGGCGAGACTGGCCCGAAACGGATGTAGGAGCAGCCTTGTGCTGCGAAGCGCCGCGCGGGCGGCGCTCGGTCTTATTGACACCGACATACTCAAGGCATGCGCATGCCAGCCACACAGGTCTCAGCCGGTACGCCCGATCGGATAGAACTCACCCCGGCTCCATACCCCCAGCCACTCTTCACCACCGATAATACGCGGCACCGCCAGCTCGACCAGTTGGTAGAACACATTGCGATGAATCAGCGCCTCAAGGTTGCTGCGCATCAGTACGTAGGGGGATGGCTCTTGCGTGACAGGATCGAGCTCGACCCGCAATGGGTTATCCGGCCCCGCCTCGACCTGGTCGTCGACATTGCTGGTGAAGCGCAACACTTGCTGCTCGCCCTCGCCCTGCACCTCCAGAGTAACCGCGACAAAGGGCGCATCGTCGACACGGATGCCGACCTTCTCCACCGGGGTTATCAGGAAGTAGTCATCGCCGTCGCGGCGGATGATCGTGGAAAACAACCGCACCATCGGCTTGCGCCCGATCGGCGTGCCCAGGTAATACCAGGTACCGTCGCGGGCGATGCGCATGTCGATGTCGCCGCAGAAGTCCGGGTTCCACAGGTGCACGGGCGGCAAACCCTTCGCCTTGGGGATTTGCGCCAGAAGGTCATTGGCCTTGCCGGAATCGCTCATCACGCTTGCCTCATTCGCTCATGCCCAGAAGGCTCCGAGCGTACTCGCGCATCGGCGCGGCAAGCAAATCTTCCGGCGTATTGTCGTGGAACGTCAACAAACCGCCACGGCTTTTGATGCGTGCGGTGTCGATCAAGTAGCGGGTATTGGTTTCGATCAGCATCATCTGCACCACCCCAGTGTCCCAGCCGAGGCGGTCGACAGCCTGCTCGTCATACCATTCGTCGCCGTTGCCGATGCGGTCATCGGTACGTGCGAAACGGGTGTACAGCACGTAGTCCGCGCCCACCGAGCGGGCCTGGGCGATCGCGTCCTCCAAGCCGAGCGGGCCTTGGGCGCGGCGTACCAGGGGGAAATACTCGACGAAGCTCTTGAAGGCCTGGTCGGCAACCACATTCTGCTGCGGTACTGGCCCTTTACCGGGCGGCACGAAGGCACCCTGGCCAATGAAGATGAACGAGTCGGGCTGCAGGCGGATCGACAGGGTCCTGCGGGTATCGCTGTGGTCGAGCAGACCGGCGTCGCTCATGTGGTAACGGACGCCTTCGCCCATATCGCTGACATTCATGCAGCCGCCCAACGCCATCAGCGCCAGCAGCAAGACCAGGCTACGCATCTTTCCTCCAGTGGCCGGCGACGAAAAACCGGCGAATAGCCGGCGGATGCAGCTTTTGCGCCAGACTCAGCCGCCAATCACCTTCATCACCGTAACACCCCCGGAAAACGCCACATCCTGCTTGTCTGCCAGGGCTTTGACCAGCAGCCGCTGCAAGGCAGGAAGCGCTTGATGACGCGGCTTTTCCAGCAGATCGCCGACAAAGTGGCGGTTGCTCGACGACAGGCAGCCATGCAGCCAACCCGTCGATGACAAACGTAGTCGTGAGCAACCGCGGCAAAACGGCACGCTCTCGTTGGCAATTACGCCAAAATGGCCTTTACCCGGGATCTGGTAACGCAGGGCCGTAGCATCCACCGGCACGTCGACCTGCTCGAAGGCATGCTCGGTACCAATCAGCCCGAGCACCTGGTCGAGGCCCACGAACTGCTGCAAAAAAGCGTTGCGATCACTGGCCAGGTGGCCCATGCGCATGAGCTCGATGAAGCGCAGCTCAAAACCCCGCTCGAGGCAGTAATCCAGCAGCGGCAACACCTGGTCGAGGTTTTGCCCACGCATCGGCACCATGTTCACTTTGATGCGCATGCCCTGCTCGCTGGCGCGCTGCATGCCTGCCAGCACACTGGCCAGGTCGCCACCGCGGGCGATGCGGCGAAACGCCAGCGGGTCGAGGGTATCGAGGGAAACATTCAAGCGGCGGATGCCGGCGGCATGAAGCGCTGGCAGCTTGCGCGCGAGCAACTGGCCATTGGTGGTCAGCGAGATATCGTCGAGGGGGAGTTTGGCAATGGCAGCCAGAAAGCCATCCAGCCGGGGGCTGACCAGCGGCTCGCCACCAGTAATGCGTAAACGCTCGATACCTGCGGCCTCGATGAGGTAAGCAACGCCCCGCGCCAGGGCTTGCGCCGACAGCTCGTCCTGCGCCGCCACCAGGCGTTTGCCAGTGGGCACGCAGTAAGTGCACGCGTAGTTACAGGCAGCCGTCAGGCTGACACGCAGGTTGCGAAAACGCCTGCCTTGACGATCGACGATCATGGATGACTCCAGCATGGATGAAGCGGGGCTGGCAAAACCTGACTCATAAATCAGGTTTTTGCAAGCATCTTGTTCATGCTGGAGCCACCGGACCGGTCAGTGGGTGGGTTCCGGGTCGCGTTTGCGCTTGTTGCCCATGCGTACGCCGATGTCCATGAGGAACTGGAAGAAACCTTCCTGATCTTCAAGCACATTGCTCCAGAACGGCGAGTGGTACAGCGCCACGGCGCCATGTACCAACGCCCAGGCCGCGCAGTAGTGGAAGTACGGCGGTACGTCTTCGAGCTTGCCTTCGCTGATACGGCCCTTGATCAACTGGGTGAGGCGATCGAAGTTGGAGGCGCGGATGCTATGCAACTGCTCGACCATCTCCGGCACCTGATTACCCTTGACCACCTTTTCTTCCAGGCGGTCGAACAGGCGATAGCGCTGCGGGTCGCGCATGCGGAACTCGAAGTAGGCGCGCGACAGGGCTTCCTTGTCACGGTCGACGTCGGCCGAATGCAACAGCTCGTTCAAATCACGCTCGTAGTCGAGCATCAGGCGCAGGTAGATCTCCGCCTTGGACTTGAAGTGCTTGTAGATCGTGCCTTTGCCGATACCTACCGCGTCAGCGATCATCTCGACGGTGACACTGTCTTCACCCTGTTCGAGAAACAGCTTGAGCGCGGTATCGAGGATTTCCTGTTCGCGACGGCGAAACTCACGGACCTTACGAGGTTCTTTCTGCATAGGAAGGACTGGATGACAATCGAAGCGGTTTATTATGCCTATCTTGCGGGAAATTGCACGGATCATCCAACCATGTCTATGTTTCACGATGAGTTCGACCATGCCCCGGGGCTGCGCTACCTGAACCACGCCGCCATCGCCCCCTGGCCACGGCGGGCTGCCGAGGCAGTGGCCCGCTTCGCCCGCGACAACGTTTGCCTAGGTGCCAGCGAGTACCCATCCTGGCTGGCCACCGAGCGACGCCTGCGCGCGCGGCTGGCGCGGCTTATTCATGCGCCCTCGCCTGGCGATATCGCCCTGGTGAAGAACACCTCAGAAGGGCTGTCGCTGGTCGCCTTTGGGCTGGACTGGGCAGCGGGCGACCAGGTGGTGATCAGCGACGAGGAGTTCCCCTCCAACCGCGTGGTGTGGGAGGCGTTGGCCGACCGTGGCGTGCAGGTGATCGAGGCCAACCTGGCCGGCCCAGACCCCGAAGCCACCTTGCTGACGACCTGCGGCCCGCGCACCCGGTTATTGGCGGTCAGCGCGGTGCAGTTCGGCAGCGGCCTGCGCCTGGACCTGGCGCGCCTGGGAGAAGGTTGCCGGGCGCGTAATGTACTGTTCTGCATCGATGCCATTCAGCAGGTCGGCGCCCTGCCCTTCGACGTACAACGCTTTCAGTGTGATTTTGCCGTGGCCGATGGCCATAAGTGGATGCTCGGCCCTGAGGGGCTGGGGATGTTCTATTGCCGCGCCGCGCTACGCCCGCAACTTGAACTCAATGCCTATGGCTGGCACATGCTGGAACACCTGGGCGACTTCGACCGACGCCAATGGCAGCCCGCACACAGCGCGCGGCGTTTCGAGTGTGGCAGCCCGAACATGCTCGGCGCCCATGCGCTGGAGGCAAGCCTGTCGCTCCTGGAGGAGGTCGGTATCGGCACGGTCGCGCAGCAATTGCAGCAGCGCGTGGCCCAGTTGTATGAAGGCTTGGCATCAGTGCCCGGTGTTGTGCTGCACACCCCGGCTGACCCAGACAGACGAGCGGGCATCGTCACATTCAGTATCAAAGGGCAGGCCAGCGTGGACATCCACAAGGCCTTGATGGCCGAGCGCACAATTTGCGCTTTGCGCGGCGGCGGTGTGCGATTTTCACCGCATTTCTATACCAGTGAGCAGCTGATCGACGAAACTGTTCAGCAGGTGCGGCGCCTGGCCATGCACTGAGAGTGCAACGGAACGCGGGCGTATTCCAAATCTGTTTAAAAAACGACCAACAGCCACTGGCACTGCGCCAAACCTGACCAATACTTGAAGTGTTGGCGCGGCGCATCCCCCCCAAGTGGCGCGCCGATAAAGGTGCTCAGGGACCGCGTACCTTTGTTTTACTCCTAATGGTCTTAACCCGGATTCCCTCCCCCAGAACCCGGGTTTTTTTTGCCTGTGGCGCTACCCGGCCACGCGAGCCAGCGGGAACAACCGCTTGAAGTTGGCGGTGGTCTGCTCCGCCAACTGCTCATAACTGGCCCCTCGCAACGAGGCGACGTATTCGGCCACCTCACGCACATACTGCGGCAGGTTAGGCTTGCCCCGGTGCGGAATCGGTGCCAGGTACGGCGAATCGGTCTCCACCAGCAGGCGGTCGACAGGCACCTGGCGCGCCACCTCACGCAAGGCATCGGCATTGCGGAAGGTGACGATGCCCGACAACGAGATGTAGTAGCCCAGGTCCAGCGCCGCCTTGGCCATGTCCCAGTCTTCGGTGAAGCAGTGCAGCACACCGGCCTGGGGCAGGTTCGCCTCGCGCAGCAGCGCCAGGGTGTCGGCCCGTGCAGCACGGGTATGCACGATCACCGGCTTGCCGGTCTGGCGCGAGGCCTCCAGGTGCAGGCGAAACGATGCCTGCTGCAACTCGGCGGCTTCCGGCTCGTAGTGGTAGTCCAGGCCGGTTTCACCGATCGCCACCACATGCGGATGCGCCAACTCACGCAATAGCCACTCCAACGCCGGGGTTTCGCCCGGTGCCAGGTCGAGCGGGTGCACCCCCACCGAACAATCGACATCGGCGTACTGCTCACTCAGCGCTTTGACCGCACCAGCGTTCTCGGCGCTGACGCCAATGCACAGGAAGTGCCCCACCCCGCGCTCACGCGCGGCTTGCAGGGCGGCATCGAGGGAGCCCTGGTGGGCGCTCAGGTCAAGACGGTCAAGGTGACAATGGGAATCTACGAGCATGGGATAACGGCACACATGAAAAGGGAAAGTCAGCGGGCGCCTGGCAACTGCTGCCAGTGCGCCAGCAGCGCTTCGAGCAGCAGGGCGCGGTTCAGGTTAGCCTTGCCCAGCACCTTCTGGCGCTGTTCCAGGATCCACGCCTGCACCTGAAGCACGTTGGCCTGGCGGCTCTTTTGCGCCAGGTACTGCACAACCTTGCGCATATCGGCCAAGCCTAACCCTTCTTCGTCCTGGGTCAACTGATAGCGCAGGATCAGGTGCGACCAGTCACAGAACCAGTCGAACAACAGCAACAACGGCACGCCATTCCAAGCCTCTGCTAACTGACTGGGCGATTGCTGCTGCTTGAGCAGTTTCTTCACCCCGTCGGTGACCAACGCACGCTGCTCGCGCACACCCTGCGCCTGCAAGCTCACCGCCATCAATGGCGAACCAGCGGCCAGGGTCAACAACTCATCGCGCTCGGCTTCATCGCTGTCGGCCAGCGCATGGGCCAGCCAGGCTTGGCTCTGTGTCACGCTGGGCTGCGGACAAGCGACCTGCTGGCAACGGCTCTTGATGGTCGGCAACAGGCGGCTGGGCTGGTGCGTGACCAACAGCAGAACGGTGTCGCCAGAGGGCTCTTCAAGGCTTTTGAGCAGGGCGTTGGAAGCGTTGATGTTCATTGCCTCGACCGGCTCGATCAACACGACTTTGCGCCCACCCAACTGCGCAGTCTGCACCACGAAAGCCACCAACTCGCGCACCTGGTCGACCTTGATCGGCTTGTCAGCCTCTTCTGGCTCCAGTACATAGTTGTCCGGGTGGCTACCGGCCTTGAGCAGCAGGCAGGACTTGCAGCTACCACAGGCATCCAGGCCTTGCGGCTGCTGACACAGCAGGCGCGCCATCAGCCGCTCGGCCAGGGCCCGCTTGCCAATGCCCTGCGGCCCATGCAGCAGGTAGGCGTGGGCGTGCTGGCTGCGACCGGCCAGCTGCTGCCAGATGGCCTGCTGCCAGGGGTAGGCTTCAGCCACGGCAACGCTCCAGAATACCCGGTAGCAGCGCATCGATGGCGCGCTGCACGGCCTCCAGCGGTTGCGCGGCGTCCAACAGGCTGTAGCGCTGCGGCTCACGATGGGCACGCTGCAGGTAGGCTTGGCGCACGGCCTCGAAGAACGCCTGGCCTTCCTGCTCGAATCGGTCCAGGCGGCCACGCGCAGCGGCGCGGGCGAGGCCGACTTCTACGGGCAGGTCAAATACGAGTGTCAGGTCAGGGCGCAGGTCGCCCTGGACGAATTGTTCCAAGGTGGCGATACGCTCGACGGATAACCCGCGACCACCACCCTGATAGGCGTAGGTGGCATCGGTAAACCGATCACATAACACCACGGCGCCGCGGGCCAGCGCAGGACGGATCACCTGCGCCAGGTGCTGGGCGCGCGCAGCGAACACCAGCAACAGCTCGGTATCGGCCGCCATGGATTCATCGCTGGGTGCCAGCAACAGTTCACGCACCTTCTCGGCCAGCGGCGTACCGCCCGGCTCGCGGGTCAGCAACACATCCAGGCCTTGCTCGCGCAGGCGCGCCGCCAGGTATTCACGGTTGGTGCTTTTGCCCGCGCCTTCGGGGCCTTCCAGAGTAATAAACAAGCCGCTCACAGGCAGTCCTTAATGTTGTTCGTCGGGCGTCGGCGCAGTGGCCGGTGCATCGACGGGGGCAGGGTCGCTGGCCGGGGCGGCATCCTGCGCGGGCGCCTCATCGGGCTCAGGCTGCGCAGTCGGCTGGTCCGCTGCGGGCGTCTCGGGCTCCACGGCCTCCCCCGCTCCCGGCTGGGCCTGCGGAGCCGGGCTGGAGCGGTAATCCGCCCGCCGCTTGAGCTGGAACTCGCGCACCGCCGAGTTGTGATCGTCCAGGTCGTCGGAGAACACGTGGCTGCCATCGCCGCGAGCGACGAAATACAAGCTGGTGCCATCAGACGGATTGAGCGCAGCGTGAATCGCCTCACGGCCGACCATGGCGATAGGCGTCGGCGGCAGGCCGGTAATGGTGTAGGTGTTATAGGGCGTTGGCTCACGCAGGTCGGCGCGGGTGATTTTGCCGTTGTAGCGCTCGCCCATGCCATAGATCACGGTCGGGTCGGTCTGCAGCATCATGCCCAGGCGCAAGCGCCGCACGAACACGCCGGCAATCTGCCCACGCTCTTGCGGGATGCCGGTTTCCTTCTCCACCAGCGAGGCCATGATCAGCGCCTGGTAGGGGTCGCGATAAGGCAGGTCGGTGGTGCGTTCCGACCACTCTTTGGCCAGCACTTCGTCCAGGCGCATGTAGGCCTGCTGCAACAATTCGATGTCGCTCATGCCACGCACGAAGCGATAGGTGTCCGGGAAGAAGCGGCCTTCAGGGAACACCCCAGTATGGCCAAGCTTGTCCATGACCTCGGCGTCGGTCAGGCCGTCCAGCGTGTGCTTGAGCTTTTCGTGCTTGGCGATCGCCGAGCGTACCTGACGGAAGGTCCAGCCTTCGACCAGGGTCAGGTTGTACTGCACGACATCGCCGCGGCGCCACGCATCGAATAACTGCTCGACCGTCATGCCCGGGGTCAGGCGGTACTCACCGGTGTGCAGGGGCGTACCGGCCATGTTGAAACGCCAGTAAAGCCGCAGCCAAAAGGCGTCATCGAGCAACCCCTCGTTCTGCATGCGGTAGAACATGCGGTTGGGGTTGGTGCCATTGGGCACATCGAGCAGGCGCTCCTGCGTCACGTGCAAGGGCTGCTCCAGGACCGAGTTGACCTTCCAGGCCGACCAGCCGAATGCCAGGCCAGCCAGGATCAACCCCATTTCCAGCAGCAGCAGGAATTTGCGTCTCACGAATTCAGGTATCCAGTAACGTACGGGCAACGGCCTGCAGTTTACGGGTGAGTGGGCCTGGCGACCAGTTCAGCGCGGCAATTCCCCGTACGGGCCAGATCCCATAGACACTGTTGCAAACGAATACTTCATCCGCCTGCTGCAGTTCATCGAATGCCAGGTCACGAACCTGGACGGGAATGGCCAGCGCCTGGGCCTGCTGCAACAACGCGGCACGCATCACGCCCGCGACGCCGCATCGGCTGAGGTCTGCGGTCAGTAGCACGCCGTCACGCACCAGGAAAAGATTGCTGTACACCCCTTCGACCACCCTGCCCTGCCCATCTCGCATGAGGCCTTCGGCATACTCGCTGTCCTGCCATTCGGCACGCGCCAGCACCTGCTCCAGGCGATTGAGGTGTTTGAGCCCGGCCAGCAGCGGTTGTTCCCCAAGCCGGGTCTGGCACGGGAACAAACGCACACCACGCTCGGCATGCTCGACAGGATAGCTGGGCAGTGGGCTGCACTGAAGGATGCGCCGTGGCGCGGCACCGGCAACCGGGGCATAGCCGCGCTGGCTGTCGCCACGGGTCAGGATGAGTTTGGCGACGCCATCACCGAGCTGGCTGGCGTAACGCAGGAGCTCGTCTTCAACCAACGCCAGGTCGACGTCGATTGCAAGGCGCTGGCAACCCAGGGCCAAGCGTGCGAGGTGGCCCGCCAGCAAACTGGGCCGGCCACCGCGCACGGCGATGGTCTCGAACAGACCATCGCCGTATGCCAGGCCGCGGTTTTGCAGGTTGACTGCATCCGCCGGCTGGCCGTCGACCCAGCTGTGCATCAACCGGCGAACCGGCGGAACACCAGCGAGCCGTTGGTGCCACCAAAGCCGAACGAGTTGGACAGCACCACATCGATCGGCATGCTGCGCGCCTGGTGCGGCACGAAGTCCAGGTCACACCCTTCGTCCGGCTCGTCCAGGTTGATGGTCGGCGGCGCCATCTGGCTGTTGATCGCCAGCACGCTGAAGATCGCCTCCACCGCGCCAGCAGCACCCAGCAGGTGGCCAGTCATCGACTTGGTCGAGCTGACCGCGAGCTTGTAGGCATGCTCACCGAACACACGCTTGATCGCCGCCACTTCGGCGATATCGCCGGCCGGGGTCGAAGTGCCGTGGGCGTTGATGTAGCTGACCTCTTCAGGCTGGATACCCGCATCGCGCAGGGCATTGGCCATGCAACGGGCAGCGCCTTCGCCGGTATCGGGTGGCGAGGTCATGTGGTAAGCGTCGCCGCTCATGCCGAAACCGACCAGCTCAGCATAAATGGTCGCGCCACGGGCCTTGGCGTGCTCGAGTTCTTCCAGCACCAGGGCACCGGCACCGTCAGACAGCACGAAGCCATCACGGCCTTTGTCCCAAGGACGGCTGGCACGGCTTGGCTCATCGTTGCGGGTCGACAGCGCACGCGAAGCACCGAAGCCGCCCATGCCCAAGCCGCAGGCGGCCATTTCGGCACCACCGGCGATCATCACGTCGGCTTCGCCATAGGCGATGTTGCGCGCGGCCATGCCGATGCAGTGGGTGCCCGTGGTGCAGGCAGTGGCAATGGCGTAGTTCGGGCCCTGCAACCCCAGGTGGATCGACAGGAAACCGGAGATCATGTTGATGATCGAACCCGGCACGAAGAACGGCGAAATACGCCGCGGGCCCTGCTCGTGCAGGGTCCGGCTGGTTTCTTCGATGTTGGTCAGGCCACCAATACCCGAACCCATGGCCACGCCAATGCGTTCACGGTTGCTGTCGTTGACCTCCAGGCCCGCATTACGCACGGCCTGGAACCCGGCCGCCAGGCCGTACTGGATGAACAGGTCAAGTTTGCGGGCCTCTTTGGCCGACAGGTACTGTTCGACCTCAAAGCCTTTCACCGAGCCGCCGAAACGGGTGGAGTAGGCAGACAGATCCGTATGTTCGATCGGACCGATGCCACTGCGGCCAGCCAGAATGCCCTGCCAGGTGCTCGGTACATCGGTACCCAGTGGCGACAGCATACCCATACCGGTGACCACGACGCGTCTACGCGACACAGTACTCTCCTTTTCTAATAACAGAGTCTCTTGGCATTGCATTCATGCGATGGAATGGAATGACAACAGGCTCTCGGTGCGCGGTGAACGATACCCTTGAGCTGAAGGCAGGGGGCTCGCAAAGAAAAAACCGCACGCCAGCAAAGGCAGTGCGGTTTTTCCCGACAAGAAGCGTCGACTACTGCGTCTTAGGCCTTGTGGCTGTTGACGTAGTCGATAGCGGCTTGAACGGTAGTGATCTTCTCGGCTTCTTCGTCAGGAATCTCGGTCTCGAATTCCTCTTCCAGAGCCATCACCAGCTCAACGGTGTCAAGCGAATCGGCACCCAGGTCATCGACGAAGGACTTCTCGTTGGTCACTTCCTCTTCCTTGACGCCCAGTTGCTCGGCGACGATTTTCTTGACGCGTTCTTCGATGGTGCTCATACCTAGTTTTCACTCCTAATGGACATATGTCAGGCAGCTGGCCGGTGACCAATTTTATAGAAAGACGTTCGCTTTTCAAGCTAAACGCACCTTCGGATTAGTCACCGCACCCGCTGCCTGGAATCTGGTTGCAGCTTTATAACGGATTTTAGGCTCGCAGTATGACTCTTTTTTTACGAAATCCGTCACATTGAGTTGCAGTTGTTACATGTACATCCCGCCGTTGACCGGCACCGTAGCGCCGGTCACATAGGCTGCGCCGTCGGAGGCCAGGAAGGAAACCACCTTGGCGATTTCCTCAGCCTGGCCCAGGCGGCCCAGCGGAATCTGGGTCTGCAGGGCTTCGCGCTGCGCTTCTGGCAGCTCGCGAGTCATGTCGGTGTCGATGAAGCCCGGGGTCACCGAGTTGACGGTGATACCACGCGAGCCCACTTCACGCGCCAGGGCGCGGCTGAAGCCTTCGAGGCCGGCCTTGGCCGCCGCGTAGTTGGCCTGGCCGGCGTTGCCCATGGCACCGACAACCGAGCCGATGCTGATGATACGACCCCAACGCGCCTTGGTCATGCCGCGCAGCACGCCCTTGGACAGACGGTAGAGGCTGTTCAGGTTGGTGTCGATCACATCGAACCACTCGTCGTCCTTCATGCGCAGCATGAGGTTGTCGCGGGTGATGCCGGCGTTGTTGACCAGGATGGTCGGCGCACCGAACTGTGCGCTGATGGCACCCAGCACCGCTTCCACGGACTCGGCGCTGGTCACATTCAGCTCCATGCCGGTGCCGGCGATGCCGTGCTCTTTGAGGGTGGCGGCAATGCGCTCGGCGCCGGAAGCCGACGTGGCGGTGCCGATCACGGTCGCGCCCTGGCGGCCCAGTTCGAGGGCAATGGCCTGGCCGATGCCACGGCTAGCGCCGGTGACCAGTGCAACTTTACCTTGCAGGCTCATGCAAGCTTCTCCAATTCAGGCCAGCGCCGCACGGGTGGCGGCGACGGCGTCAGGGGTATTGAGGTTGTAGGTGGTGACACCGTCGGCGCAACGCTTGTTGAGGCCGGCGAGGACTTTGCCCGGGCCGCACTCGACCAGGTTGACCGCGCCATTGGCGGCTAGGGTCTGCACGCACTCGACCCAGCGCACGGGCTGGTAAAGCTGTGCCAGCAGGTCATGCTTGAGCGCATCGAGGTCGGCGGCGATAGCGGCGGTGACGTTCTGCACCACCGGGATCTGCGGAGCCTTCCATTCAATGGCGTTGACCGATTCGGCAAAACGCTCGGCAGCCGGCTTCATCAAGGCGCAGTGCGACGGCACGCTGACCGCCAACGGCAGGGCGCGCTTGGCACCGGCCTCTTTGCACAGCGCCATGGCACGGTCCACGGCAGCCGTGTTGCCCGCGATCACGACCTGACCTGGCGAGTTGAAGTTCACCGCGCTGACCACTTCATCTTCGGCGGCCTTGGCACAGATATCGACCACTACGGCATCGTCCAGGCCGAGAATCGCGGCCATGGCGCCGTGACCGGCAGGCACGGCCTCCTGCATCAGTTCGCCACGGCGCTTGACCAGCTTCACTGCATCTTTGAGCGACAGGCTGCCAGCGGCAACCAAGGCGCTGTATTCACCCAAGCTGTGGCCGGAAACGAACGCCGGCTGCGCGCCGCCCTCTTCCAACCACAGGCGCCACAGGGCGATCGAGGCAGTGAGGATGGCCGGCTGGGTCTTGTCGGTTTGGTTGAGTTGTTCTTCCGGGCCTTCCTGGACCAGCTTCCACAGGTCATAGCCCAGAGCCTCGGAGGCCTCCTTGAAGGTCTCAACGATCACCGGCTTTTCGGCGCCCAATTCTTTGAGCATGCCGAGCGACTGGGAACCTTGACCGGGAAAGACGAATGCGAGGGATGCAGACATTGAACAAGCCCTTATGATCTTGTCGTCGGATAGGGTGCGCCGGGCATCAGCCTGACGCGGAATCTGAAAACTTGGATGGAGACGCGGACCAAGCGGTCACATTTAAGCACTTCATCGGCGAATTGCCTAAGGCAACAGGTCTTCAAGGCGGCCATGCAGCCGCTGCGGCAAGTTTTCCTGAATCTCGATCAGCGCCCGCTGAATCGCACTCTGAAAGCCCTGCACCCCTGCCGAACCGTGACTCTTGATGACGATCCCCTGCAAACCCAGGAAACTCGCACCGTTGTGCCGCGCCGGCGCCAGGTCGGCCTGCAGGCGCTTGAGCAGTGGCATGGCCAGCGCGCCGGCAGCGCGCGACAACACGCCACCCTTGAACAGCGTCTCGATGCGCGCAGCGATCATCGTCGCCAGGCCCTCGCTGGATTTGAGCAGGATGTTGCCGACAAAACCGTCACACACCACCACGTCAGCCTCGCCGCGGTACAGGCCATCGCCTTCGACGAAGCCCACATAGTTAAGCCCACGGGCGTTCTGCAGCAAGGTGGCCGCCAGCTTGACCTGCTGGTTGCCCTTGATGTCCTCGGTGCCGATATTCAACAGCGCCACGCGCGGCCGATGCACACCCAGCGCCTGGGCGGCCACCGAGCCCATCACGGCGAACTGGAAGAGGTTCTCGGCACTGCAATCGACATTGGCACCCAGGTCGAGCAACTGGCAGTACCCCGCCTGGGTCGGGATCGCCGCCACCATGGCCGGCCGATCGATACCCGGCAGGGTTTTGAGCACGAAACGCGACAACGCCATCAGCGCCCCGGTGTTGCCGGCACTCACGCAGGCCTGGGCCTTGCCGTCACGCACCAGTTCGAGCGCAATGCGCATCGACGAATCCGGTTTGCCACGCAACGCCTGGGATGGCCGCTCGTCCATGCCAATCACCTCGCTGGCCGCGACAATCTGCAGGCGCGCGCGATCCGCCGCCGCAAGGCCGCTGACAAGATCTTCAAGGAGGGAGGGTTGACCGACGAGGGTCAGGTGCAGCGAGGGAGTAGCCGAAAGGCAGGCAATGCTAGCCTGGACAATGCTGCGGGGACCGAAGTCCCCGCCCATTGCGTCGATCGCGATGATCTGAGCGGACAAGGATTACTCGTCAGCGCCCTTGTCGACCACTTTGCGACCACGGTATACGCCTTCTGGCGATACGTGGTGGCGCAGGTGAACTTCACCGGTGGTTTTCTCTACCGACAGCGCGTTTTCCGACAGAGCGTCGTGCGAACGGCGCATGTCACGGGCAGAGCGGGATTTTTTGTTCTGCTGAACAGCCATAATTGATTAACTCCTAAACGTTTGGGTCACGCTTTAACTGCGCCAAAACACTGAACGGGTTGGACCGCGATACCTCGTCCTTGCTCGAATCGGGCTCGTCTGCGCCCGCCGGCTGCTGGCATTCTTCCGGATGATGAGCAGGCACGATTGGCAAGGCGAGCAGAAGCTCCTCCTCGACCAGCGCCTGCAGATCCAATGGATCTTCGCCCAGTTCCAGCACGTCATAGCCTTTCGGCAACGACTGGGTATTCGCACCCTCCTTCACCACGGCGTAAGTACATTCGCTGTGGATCGGCAGGGTGACCAGCTCAAGACAACGCTGGCAAACCATCTTGACCTCGACGTCGAGCTCGCTGTGGATAACCACCACGTGCTGTTCATCTCGTTCAAAATTTAACTTCGCCTGCACCGTACCGACATTGTCGGAAAGCGGGTCGCAGAGTCTTTCCAAATCAGCGAGTTGCAGCGAACCGTTAAGGGTTACGCCACGATCGGCTAATTTGCGCGGGTCAACGTGAGGTGGAATCGGGTCATTCAACATAGGCGCAGCATTCTAGGGATGCCCCCCGCACCTGTCAAAGGAAATTAGGCGGCATGTTGCATGTTAGAATTTGGTTCAACTGACCAGGAGTCTACCATGCTTCCCTTATTACTGGCTTCCAGCTCCCCTTATCGACGCGAACTGCTCGCCCGCCTGCGCCTGCCATTCACCTGCGCAAGCCCCGATATAGACGAGCAGCGGCTGGGTGACGAGCCTGCCGTGGAGCTGGTACGGCGCCTGGCCAGGCAAAAGGCTGAAGCATTGGCGGGCAGCCACCCTGGGCACCTGATCATCGGCTCTGATCAGGTCGCCGTGCTGGGTGAACAGATCCTGGGCAAGCCACACACCTTCGCCCGCGCCTGCGAGCAGCTGCTGGAGGCGAGTGGGCAGCAGGTGACTTTTCTGACCGGGCTGGCACTGCTGAACAGCGCCACGGGGCACTGCCAGGTCGATTGCGTGCCCTTTACCGTCACCATGCGTGAATTGGACCGCAATCGGGTCGAGCGCTATGTAACGGCAGAGCAGCCACTGGATTGCGCTGGGAGCTTCAAGGCGGAGGGACTGGGGGTGAGCCTGTTCCAAAGCACGCACGGGTGCGATGCGACCAGCCTGGTGGGGCTGCCGCTGATTCGGCTGGTGGATATGCTGATGAAGGAAGGGGTGGAGATACCTTAGGCTCAACATTTGTGGCGCTTATGAGATTGAGCGCCGCCTGCGCGGCGCTTCGCAGCACAAGGCTGCTCCTACAGTTGTTTCGGGCCAATTATTTCTGGGACATGGGCGCGCGGGCGGCACCTGATCTCACAGGCACCAAAACTGCGACGGCGAACCCTCAGCGCAACGACGGCCCCTGGAACCCCATATACATCGCCAGATGCTCCGCCACGCTAGCGCCCAGCCGCTTCGAGAAGCGATCGAACGGCGATTCCTCGACCGTGAAATCCACCAACTCCTTTTCGCCGACAATCTCCCGCGCGACATAGCTGGCACTGCCCAGGCCATCCACCAGCCCCAGCGCCTTGGCCTGCTCGCCGGTCCAGATCAGGCCACTGAACAGCTCCGGGTGCTCTTTGTCTTTCAGGCGGTCACCCCGCCCCTGCTTGACCATGGCGATGAACTGCTGGTGCGTGGTGTTCAGCACACCCTGCCAGAACGCCCGCTCTTCCGGCTTTTCTGGCGAGAACGGGTCCAGGAAGGCCTTGTGCTCGCCTGCAGTGTACGTGCGTCGCTCGACCCCAAGCTTCTCCATCGACCCGACAAACCCGTAACCCGCTGCCGTCACCCCGATGGAGCCGACCAGGCTAGCCTTGTCGGCATAGATCTCGTCCGCCGCACTGGCAATGTAGTAAGCACCGGAAGCGCCCAGATCGGTAATTACCGCATACAGTTTGATGGCCGGGTACTCGGCACGCAGGCGACGAATCTCGTCATAGACATAACCCGCCTGCACCGGGCTGCCGCCTGGGCTATTGATGCGCAGCACCACCGCCTTGGTCTTGGCGTCCTTGAACGCCTCACGCAGGCTCTTGACGAGGTTATCGGCACTGGCAGCCTCCTGGTCGGCAATCACGCCTCGTACTTCGATCAGCGCTGTATGGCTGGCACTGCGCGAAGCCGCCTTGTCCATGTCCATCAGCGGCGTGAACAGCACCAGCATGCCGAACAGGTAAACGAAGGTCAGCAGCTTGAAGAAGATCCCCCAGCGCCGCGCGCGACGCTGCTCCTGGACGCCCGCCAGCAGGGTCTTCTCCAACAGCTTCCAACTCTTGCGCTCTTCGCGCTCCTCGGGTTCGGACTCAGGGGCTTTCCATTCGTCTGCCATGCTTACCTGCCTTGGGCGTGAAATTACGCGGAACGGCCCAGCCACTCACGCAACTGGGAAAAATGATCGATGCACAGCTGCGGGCCGAATTCGGCCAATGCCTGCAACGACATCGCGCCATACCCGACAGCCACCGAATGCATGCCAGCATTGCTGGCCATCTGCAGGTCGAACGCCGAATCGCCGACCATCAGCGCACGTCCTGGTTCGACACCACAATGGCCGAGAATTTCCTCGAGCATCAGCGGGTGCGGCTTGCCACGGGTCTCGTCGGCAGCACGGGTGATGTCGAAGAACTGCTCCCAGCCATTGGCCTTGAGCACCCGATCCAAGCCGCGACGCGCCTTGCCGGTCGCCACCGCCAGGCGGTAACCCTCGGCACGGAAGGCATCCAGCGATTCGACCACGCCCTCGAACAACGGCGAGGGCTGCTGGTCGAGTGCCATGTAGATGTCGGCATAGTGCTGCCGGAAGCGCTCGAGCGCTGCCGGCGCCAGGTGCGGGTACAGGGTATGGATCGCCTCACCCAGGGCCAGGCCAATGATGCCCTTGACCGCCTCTTCGTGGCTTGGCGCCTCACCGGCACGCTCAGCGGCGGCATTCATGGCCTCGACGATGCGGCCAATGGAGTCGGCCAGGGTGCCATCCCAGTCGAAAATCAGCAGTTCATACGGCTTTTTCATAGATCAGGACGCACTCAAACGCTCAACCGTCTTAGCCCACACCTCATCCACCGGCGCCTCGAGCTTGAGCTCACCGCCATCAGGCAGCGGCACAGTCAGGGCGTAGGCATGCAGGAACAAGCGCTTGCCGCCCAGCTCGCGGATTTCGCGGCTGAAGTCTTCATCGCCGTACTTGCTGTCGCCTGCGATCATGTGCCCAGCATGCAAGGTGTGCACACGAATCTGGTGAGTACGACCGGTGATCGGGCGCGCCTCAACAATGGTCGCGAACTCGCCAAAACGGCGCAGCACGCGGAACAGGGTCAGCGCTTCCTTGCCCTCGTCATTGACCTCGACCATACGCTCGCCAGAACGCAGGTTGCTCTTGAGCAACGGTGCGTTGACCTGCTTCTTGGCGGTCGGCCAATGGCCGCGCACCAAGGCCATGTAGCGCTTGTCGACACCGTCGCCACGCAATGCGGCATGCAGGTGGCGCAGCATGCTGCGCTTCTTGGCGATCATCAGCAGGCCGGACGTGTCGCGGTCCAGGCGGTGCACCAGTTCAAGTTCCTTGGCGTCCGGGCGCAGTTGGCGCAGCGCCTCGATCACACCAAAGCTCAGGCCACTGCCGCCATGCACGGCGATACCGGCCGGCTTATTCATCACGATCAGCGCTTTGTCTTCATAGACAATCGCCGCTTCCAGGCGCTGCAACAGGCCTTGTGCCACCGGCGCAGGCGCATCACGCTCGGGCAAGCGGACGGGCGGCACCCGCACGATATCGCCGGCCTGAATCTTGTACTCAGGCTTGACGCGTCCCTTGTTGACCCGCACTTCACCCTTGCGCAGGATGCGGTAGACAAGCGTCTTGGGCACGCCCTTGAGGGCCGTGATGAGGAAATTGTCGATGCGTTGGCCGGCAAGCTCCGGCGCGACTTCGATCAGCTGAACGCCGGAAGTCGGAGGGGTATTGGTCGTCATCAAGGGATCATAACAATTTTTTATGGAATTGAAGCACTTAATCATTGCTGCTATAGTCGCGAACGCCGCCAAAAGCGGCAGGCCAGCGGCACCAGGCTCTTCGCCGGTCCCTGACCTTCGCAATTCTCCAGGACGCGAGGCCGTCCTACGGGGTTTTCGCCAGTTTACCGAATTGCCTGGAATCGCCACCAGCGCTGTGTAGAGAAGACCGAAAAAAAACGACAAGTGCGGTGTTTCACCTGCTTACCCGATTCTTTTCGCTGCACCTCTGCCCGCCTCGTCGCTTCCACGCAACGCACGGCGAATGCTTCGGAAATACCTGCCTTGGACATGAATGGCGCCAGCGCGGAACCCGCGCTGGCGAAAAATGCAACCCGTTGCGGATTCAGCGCGCGGCAGCACCCGAATTATCAGGGATACGTGCAGGGTGGAGATGCACAGCCCTCGGACCGTGTAGCACCGCGTCCGGCCACCGGCCCACTGACATGGGCGGCGAGCGGATAAGGTCCTGAAACAGATGCCTCCGGGCGTCCACGGCTGAAGGTTGATTCCTCCTCCTGACTGAGTGCACTTGGCCCGCTGGGTTGATTCGGATACCTATTCGAAAGCCACAAGGGCCTGGTAGGCACCGCAGCAAACAGGACGCGTCGTCGTGACAACGGCAGGCTGGGCAACCGGCTGGTGCCGAACGTCGCTCGACACGGGGGTGGCCCCGCCACCCTTTGCGCACCTTGGCACCGACCATGAGACGTCGTGTGTGCCGAACGCCGTTTCCGGCAGCCCGGAAACCGACGGTACAACATGAAAAGAATGCTGATTAACGCAACTCAACCCGAAGAGTTGCGTGTAGCCCTGGTGGACGGCCAACGCCTCTACGACCTGGACATCGAGTCCGGCGCCCGTGAGCAGAAAAAGGCCAACATCTACAAAGGCAAGATCACCCGCATCGAACCTAGCCTCGAAGCCGCCTTCGTCGACTTCGGCTCCGAACGTCACGGCTTCCTGCCGCTGAAAGAAATCTCCCGCGAGTACTTCAAGAAGTCCCCCGAAGGCCGCGTCAACATCAAGGACGTCCTCAGCGAAGGCCAGGAAGTCATCGTCCAGGTCGAGAAGGAAGAGCGCGGCAACAAAGGCGCCGCCCTCACCACCTTCATCAGCCTGGCCGGCCGCTATCTGGTGCTGATGCCCAACAACCCACGCGCTGGCGGCATCTCCCGCCGCATCGAAGGCGAAGAGCGCAACGAGCTGCGCGAAGCCCTGAACGGCCTGACCGTGCCGGGCGACATGGGCCTGATCGTGCGCACTGCCGGCCTTGGCCGCAGCAGCGAAGAAATGCAATGGGACCTCGACTACCTGCTGCAGCTGTGGACCGCCATCAAGGAAGCCTCCCTTGACCGCGCCGCGCCATTCCTGATCTACCAGGAAAGCAACGTCATCATCCGCGCCATCCGCGACTACCTGCGCCAGGACATCGGCGAAGTGCTGATCGACAGCATGGACGCTCAGGAAGAAGCCCTGACCTTCATCCGCCAGGTGATGCCGCAGTACGCCAGCAAGGTCAAGCTGTACGAAGACAGCGTCCCGCTGTTCAACCGCTTCCAGATCGAAAGCCAGATCGAGACCGCCTTCCAGCGCGTCGTCGACCTGCCGTCCGGCGGTTCGATCGTGATCGACCCGACCGAGGCCCTGGTCTCCATCGACATCAACTCGGCGCGCGCCACCAAAGGCAGCGACATCGAGGAAACCGCCCTGCAGACCAACCTGGAAGCGGCCGAAGAAATCGCCCGCCAACTGCGTCTGCGTGATATCGGCGGCCTGATCGTCATCGACTTCATCGACATGACCCCGGCCAAGAACCAGCGCGCCGTCGAAGAGCGTGTGCGTGAGTGCCTTGAGGCCGACCGCGCCCGCGTTCAGGTTGGCCGCATCTCGCGCTTCGGCCTGCTGGAAATGTCCCGTCAGCGCCTGCGCCCATCGCTGGGCGAAAGCAGCGGCATCGTCTGCCCACGCTGCTCGGGTACCGGCATCATCCGTGACGTCGAGTCGCTGTCGCTGGCCATCCTGCGCCTGATCGAGGAAGAAGCGCTGAAGGACCGCACTGCCGAAGTGCGCGCCCAGGTGCCGATCCCGGTCGCTGCTTTCCTGCTGAACGAGAAACGCAACTCGATCACCAAGATCGAACTGCGCACCCGTGCACGCATCATCATCCTGCCGAACGATCACCTGGAAACCCCGCACTTCGAAGTCCAGCGCCTGCGCGACGACAACCCGGAAGTGCTGAACAACCTGTCCAGCTACGAGATCGCTGCCACCGAAACCGAAGAAGCGCCGCAGCCGACCGCCACCCGCACCTTGGTTCGCCAGGAAGCCGCGGTGAAGACTGCCCCGGCCCGCGCCAACGCGCCGGTGCCGAGCACTGTCGAAGAGCCGCAGCAGCCTGCCGCACCGGTAGCCCCAGCGCCAAGCGCCCCAGAGCCAAGCCTGTTCAAAGGCCTGGTCAAGTCGCTGGTCAGCCTGTTCGCCGGCAAGGACGAACCGGTCGCCGCACCGGCCGTCACTGCCGAAAAACCAGCCGCTGAACGCACCCCGCGCAACGAAGAGCGTCGCAACGGCCGCCAGCAGACCCGCAACCGTAACGGCCGCCGCGATGAAGAGCGCAAGCCACGCGAAGAGCGTGCCGAGCGCGCACCACGCGAAGAGCGTCAGCCTCGCGAAGAACGCGCACCACGTGAAGAACGTGCCCCGCGAGAAGAACGTGCACCGCGCGAAGAGCGCCAACCACGTCAGCCTCGCGAAGACCGTCGTGGCAACCGCGAAGAACGCCCGGTACGCGAACTGCGCGAGCCGCTGGAAGCCACGCCGGCGCCCGCTGCCCGTGAAGAGCGCCAGCCACGTGAAGAGCGTGTAGCCCGTGAAGAACGCGCCCCACGCGAAGAGCGTGCACCGCGTGAAGAACGTGCCCCTCGCGAAGAGCGCGCGCCACGTGAAGAACGTGCTCCGCGTGAAGAGCGTGCCCCGCGTGAAGAACGCGCACCTCGCGAAGAACGCGCACCACGTGAAGAGCGTGCCCCACGCCCACCGCGTGAAGAGCGCCAGCCACGTGCCAGCGAAGAAGCCACCGAGCAGGCTGCAGAGCTTGCCGAAGAGCAACTGCCGAACGAAGAGCTGCTGCAAGACGAGCAGGAAGGCGCCGATGGCGAGCGTCCGCGCCGCCGTTCCCGCGGCCAGCGTCGTCGCAGCAACCGTCGCGAGCGTCAGCGCAATGCCAACGGTGAGCTGATCGAAGGTAGCGAAGACGACGGCAGCGAAGAGCAGCCACAACAGCACCAGGCCAGCGAGCTGGGTGCCGAACTGGCTGCCGGCCTGGCTGTGACCGCGGCTGTTGCCAGCAGCAGCATCAGTGCCGATGCCGAAGCCCAAGCCAATCAGCAGGCCGAGCGCGCCACCGCTGAAGTCGCCGAAACCGACACCCGCGAAGTCGCCAAGCCCGCCGAGCAGGTCGAAGCCGTTGTGCAGGCCGAGGAAGTCACCATTGCTCCGGTGGTCGAACAACCTGTCAGCGAACCCGTAGTGGTGGAAGCGACTGCCGAACCTGTGGTTGAAGTTGCGCCACAGCCGGTCGTGGAAGAAGCCCCCGCGGCCGAACCTGCAGTGGTTGCCGAAGCCCCAGCGGAAGCTGCAGCGGTCGAAGCCGGTGAAATCGAAAAGTCCCCGGCCTTCATCGAACAAGCACCGGTCATCGAAGCACCTGCTCCGCTTGCCGAAGCCCAGCCTGAAGTGGTCGTTGAGCCTGCTCCAGTTGCGGTAGAGCCTGCACCGGTCGAAGCACCTGCGGCGGTCGAAACCGCCACTGTGATGCTGGCAAACGGCCGCGCGCCTAACGACCCACGCGAAGTGCGTCGCCGCAAGCGTGAAGCCGAGGCTGCTGCCAAAGCCGCGCAGGAAGCTGCTGCATCGACGCAGGAAACTGCCCTGGAAACCGCTGATGAACACAAACCTCATCACGGCTGATAGCCAAGGCTGAATGAAAAAGCCCCGCCAGTGCGAACTGGCGGGGCTTTTTCTTGCTTGCCTCTATTCAGGCCTCAACCCGAAACAGGTAGGAGCAGCCTTGTGCTGCGAAGAGGCCAGTGTAAACACCAAAGATCTGCGGTGATTTCACCGGCCTCTTCGCAGCGCAAGGCTGCTCCTACAGCACGCCTCAGTACAGGTTAGGCTCCATTTCCAGCTCAACCCCGAATCGCTCGTGGATATCTGCCTGAATCCGCCGCGCCAGGTCATGCAGCTGCGCCCCGCTCGCCTGACCATAATTGACCAGCACCAACGACTGCAACCGATGCACGCCGGCATCGCCATCGCGATAGCCCTTCCACCCCGCCTGTTCGATCAACCACCCTGCCGCCAGCTTCACCTGGCCATCGGCCTGGAGATAAGCCACGACACCCGGGAACTGCCCCCGTATACGCTCGACAAGCGCGGCAGACACCACTGGGTTCTTGAAAAAGCTCCCGGCATTGCCCAACTCGGCTGGGTCCGGCAACTTCTCGCGGCGAATGCTGCAGATGGCATCACTGATCGCCTGCGCACTCGGCTGCGCTACGCCCTGCTCCACCAAACGCTGGCGCACAGGGCCATAGTCCAGGTGGGCTTGCAGCGTGTGGGCCAGCATGAAGCGCACGCGTAAGATCAGCCAGCGCCCAGGGTTACGCTTGAACAGGCTGTCGCGGTAGCCAAAGGCGCATTCTTCCAGCCCAAAGTCACGCAGCTCGCCGGTCTGGCGGTCCAGCGCAGTCAAGCCGGCGAACACGTTCTTGATCTCGACGCCATAGGCGCCCACGTTCTGCATGGGCGCAGCGCCCACCGTGCCCGGGATCAGGCTGAGGTTCTCCAGCCCGCAAAAACCTTGTGCCAGCGTCCACTGCACGAACGGGTGCCAGGGCTCGCCCGCCTCGGCTTCGACCACAACGTGCTCACCGTCATCGCTGAGCACGCGGCGGCCACGGCTGGCCATGTGCAGCACCAACGCGTCGACATCACCGGTCAGCAGCAGGTTGCTGCCACCGCCAATAACCAGCACCGGCACGCCTCGGCGGTGCGCTTCGGCCAGCGCATCACGCACCTCGTCGTCATCATGCACCTGGCTGAAATGCCGGGCCCTGACGTCAATGCCAAAGGTGTTGTAAGGCTTGAGCGAAACGTGCTCCTGCCACAGCGCTGTCATAACCGCCCCTTGATTTCCGCGACCAACGCTTTGCACGCTTCCTCAATCAGGTCCAGGACCTGCTCGAAACCCTCCGCGCCGCCGTAGTACGGGTCTGGCACTTCATCGAGTTTCGCGCCATAGCGGCGCAGGAACAGGTCGAGCTCGCCGGGCGAAGACTGCGGGCGCATGGCACGCAAATGGCTCAAGTTGCTTTCGTCCATGGCCAGGATCAGGTCGTACTCGGCAAAGTGGGCCACATTGACCTGCTGTGCGCGCTGCTGCGAAAGGTCGTAGCCCCGCGCCAGAGCGGCCTTGCAGGTGCGGCTGTCGGGCGCCTTGCCGACATGCCAGTCACCGGTACCGGCAGACGCCACGTGCACCTGCTCGGCAAGCCCCGCGGCCTGCAACTGATGGCGCAGCACGCCTTCGGCGGTAGGCGAGCGACAGATGTTGCCCAGGCAAACGAACAGGACGCGCATCAGGCCTCCAGCAAGCGCCGTACGCGCTCCAGGTCTTCAGGGGTATCGACACCCACCGCGGGCGCCTCGAGGGCGTCTTCGACATGAATGCGCACGCCATGCCACAAGGCACGCAACTGCTCCAAGGCTTCGGCTTGCTCGAGCCAGCACGGGCCCCAACCGACGAAGTCCTGAAGGAAGCCCACGCGGTAGGCATACATGCCGATGTGGCGACGATAAGGCACGCCTTCCGGCAGTTGCTCGCGGTTGGCGGCGAAGGCATCACGCGCCCAGGGCAGCGGCGCACGGCTGAAGCTCAGGGCCAGGCCGTTCTTGTCGCAGACCACCTTGACCGCATTAGGGTTGAACACCACCTGTGGCTCGTGGATCGGCTCGGCCAAGGTGGCGATACCAGCTTCCGGGTGGGCCGCCAGGTTGGCCGCCACCTGGTCGATGATCACCGGCGGAATCAGCGGCTCGTCGCCCTGCACGTTGACCACGATGGCGTCGGCGGGCAGCCCGAGGTGCGCTGCCACTTCGGCCAGGCGGTCGGTACCGGATTCGTGGTCGGCGCGAGTCAGCAGCACTTCGGCGCCAAATGCCTGGCAGGCCTCGACGATGCTGGCGTCATCCGTGGCGATGACCACACGGCTGGCCGCGCTCTTGCGCGCCTGTTCCCACACGTGCTGGACCATCGGCTTACCGGCGATCAGCGCCAGCGGCTTGCCCGGCAGGCGCGAAGAGCGCAGGCGGGCGGGGATCACTACCGTGTAGTCCGGGCTCATTTGTCCAGGCGCTCATCGTCGGTCAAGGTACGCGCTTCGCTTTCCAGCATCACCGGGATGCCGTCGCGAATCGGGTAAGCCAGGCCCGCGCCCTTGCTGATCAGCTCGGTCTTGTCGGCGCTGAGCTTGAGCGGGCCCTTGGTGATCGGGCAGGCCAGGATATCGAGCAGTTTGGTGTCCATGGAAGCTTCCTTGAGGCCAGGTGGCCGGAAATTGAAAAGGGGCTCAGGGCGTTGGGTGCCCAGGCAGCAGGCGCTGCAACTGGCTGTCGAACCAGGCGCTGAAGGCAGGCGACGGCTGCGCCTCGACGGCCAGGTACCACCAGTCGTCAGCGGCGAAGGCACGGCATTTGACTGCATCTTTCTCAGTCATCACCAACGGTAACGGCGGCGTGAACGACAGGCGCTCGGCGCTGAACTGCGCATGGTCTGCGAACGGGTGCGGCACCGGCTGCCAGTTTAGCCCTTGCAGGGTATTGAAGAAACGCTGCGGGTTACCGATGCCCGCCACCGCGTGCAGGCGCTGGCCAGGCGGGAACAGATTCACGCCACGCCGCTCACCGCTGCGCACATTGACCAGTGCCGAGGGCTGCAAGCTGAAGGCAAAGCCCGCGGGTGAGTCGGCGCGAGCACCGTTGAACAGCACTGCGTCGGCTTCTTGCAGGCGCTCGGCCGGCTCGCGCAGCGGCCCGGCGGGCAGGCAGCGGCCATTGCCCAGGCCGCGGGCGGCGTCGATCAGCACCAGCTCCAGGTCTCGCGCCAGGCGGTAGTGCTGCATGCCGTCATCGCACAGGACCAGGTCAAGCGGCTCGCTGGCCAGCAGCGCCTGCACCGCGCGCGACCGATCGGGGTCGATCATCAACGGTACGCCCGTGCGCTGGACGATCAACAGCGGCTCGTCACCAGCCTGGTCGGCAGCCTGGTCGGCCTCAACGCGCCAAGGCAGGTGGGCTGGCTTGGCGCCATAACCGCGGCTGACCACACCGACCTTAAGCCCCTGCCGGCGGCAATGCTCGATCAGCCAGAGGATCATCGGCGTCTTGCCAGTGCCACCCACGGTAATGTTGCCCACCACGATTACCGGCACCGGCGCGCGGTAGCTGGCACTTTCGCCACTGAGAAACCGCGCACGCTTGCGCGTCACCACGCGGCGGTACAGGGCTTCAAGCGGGCGCAGCAGCGCCAGGGCCGGGTGCCCGGCGTACCAGGCGGCGAGCAAACGGTCGGCAAAGGCCATCAAGGCGTCCCCTGGGCTGCCTCGACGGTGGTCATGCGCAACTGGCTGAAACCGAGCTTGCCGGCCGCATCCATCGCGGTCACCACGGCCTGGTGCGGTGTCTTGCCGTCGGCGCTGATCGCCAGCGGTAACGTGTGATCACCGCCCGACTCGCGCTCGATGGCCTCGCTCAAGGTGGCCAGGTCGCTTTTGGGCAGCAGGTTGTTGTTGACCGAATACACGCCCTCGGCGCTAATGGTGACTTCCACCAGCTTGCGCTCATCGGCCGGCGGCTGCTCGGCGTTGGCGGCCTCGGGCAGTTCGACGCGCAGTTGCGTCTCGCGGGTGAAAGTGGTGGTGACCACGAAGAACAGCAACAGGACGAACACCACGTCGATCAGCGACGCCAGGTTGATGTCGACGTTTTCCCGCTGGCGGTTGCGCCGAAACTTCACGCCTTGCCTCCGGCCACTTCGACTTCACGGTCGCCCTGGATCACTTCCACCAGTTTGATCGCCTCTTGTTCCATGCCAACCACCAGCTCATCGATGCGGCGCAGCAGGAAACGGTGGAAGAACACCGCCGGGATACCGATCATCAAGCCGGCTGCGGTGGTGACCAGGGCCTTGGAAATACCCCCGGCCAATACGGCAGCGTTGGCAGTCATCTGCGAGCCCATGAAGGCGCTGAAAATGTCGATCATGCCCAGCACGGTGCCCAGCAGGCCCAGCAACGGGGCCATCGCGGCAATGGTGCCGAGGGTGCTGATGTAGCGCTCCAACTCGTGGATGACGCGCGATGCGGCCTCCTCGATGCACTCTTTCATGATTTCGCGGCCATGGCGCGAGTTGGCAAGGCCTGCGGCAAGGATTTCGCCCAGCGGCGAATCGGCGCGCAGGGCCTTGAGCTTGTCACTGGTGAGTTGCTTGTCCTTGATCCACATCCAGACCTGGCCTAGCAGGTGTGGCGGGGTCACGCGACTGGCGCGCAGGGTCCACAGGCGCTCGACGACGATAGCCATGGCAACGATGGAACTCAGAATGATCGGCAGCATCATCCAACCACCGGACTTGACCAATTCCCACACAGTAAACGCCCCTTCGGAAAAAGGCCGCCACTCTACCATAGGACCGCCGGGGGCTCATCTGCCGAAGGTCAGGGAATTGGCCGGACCCACTTACCGCCTTGGGGGCAGTCCAGATACAGCACCAAACCTGAAAGGAGTGCTGCACCTGTGGGAGCGGGCTTGCCCGCGAAAGGGCCCGATCAGCCACTGCCGGCTTCACGCCAGAAGCGCCGCTGCCCCCGCACACCCTCAACGTCACCCTGCCCCCCCAGCACCAAGCGCAACGCGCCCTCCACCGCTGTATCATGAATCGCCAGCCCATGCCGCCGATAGCGCTCGAGCACCTGGGCATGCGGATGACCAAAACCATTGTTGCGCCCCCGCGAAATCAGCACCCCACGTGGCGCCGTGGCGCGGATGAATGCCTCGGTGGACGAGCTGCGACTGCCATGGTGCGGGGACTGCAGCCAATCGATGCGGGGTGTTTCAGTGGATGCCAGCCAGGCCCGTTCGGCAGCGGCTTCCAAATCGCCTGCCAACAGCAAGCGCTCCCCTTGCGCCTCGACCAGCAGCACGCATGAGCGGTCGTTGCTGCTCTGCCCTTCAGCCCAATGCCACAGGGAGAAACGCACGCCATCCCACTCCCATTGCTCACCCGTGACACACGGCTGCAGCCCAAGGCCCTCCAGCCCCTCGCCACCGAGCACCCGCGTGACCGGGATGCCCTGCGCAATGGCCAGCGCGCCCCCGGCATGGTCGGCATGGGCGTGGCTGATCAGCATCGCATCCAAGTGGCTTACGCCCAGCTTGCGCAGGGTCGGCAGCACCACCCGCTCCCCCGCGTCGTACTCCCCTTTTGCTGGCCCCGCATCGTAGAGCAGGCTGTGCTGGCGGGTACGCAGCAGCACCGCGAGCCCCTGGCCGACATCCAACTGCCAGACTTCTACCTGCCCCAAGGGCACCGACTCGCGGGGCACCCATAACGCCAGCAGCATGAGCCCGCCCAACCCCCGCAAGGGCACGCCACGGGGTAGCAGCACCAGCAACGCACCCAGGCACACCACTGACCAGGCCCACAGCGGCAAGGCTGGCGGCACCCACGCCGGGCGCCAGCTCGCGGCCAGGGCCAGGACCCTGAACAGCACCTCCAGCAAGCCCCCGGCCAGCCACAGCAACGCTTCGCCGACACCCGCCACGGGCAACAGCAGCGTGCCCAGCAAAGCCAACGGCAACACCGCAAGGCTGACCCACGGCACCGCCAGCAAGTTGGCCAGGGGCGCACTCAGGCTCACTGGCAAGCCAGTGGCCAGCAGCACCGGCAGCAAGCCGATGGCGATCACCCACTGCGCACGCGTCCAGGCCTGCCAGGGCCGCCAGCCGCCCAAGCGGGCACTGAAGCAGTAGATCAAGGTCGCCACGGCGGCAAACGACAGCCAGAACCCCGGCAACAGCGCCGCCAAGGGTTCGAACAACAGCACCGCGACCAGCGCCAGCAGCAATGGCAGCATTGCGCCAAGGTGACGAAAGCGCAGACGCCAAAGCAACACTACCGCCAGCATCAGGCAGGCCCGCTGCACCGGCACACCGCCACCGGCAAGCCAGCCGTAGGCCAGCGCTGCGGTCATCGCCAGGCCGCAGGCCGAGGGAAGCCAGGGCAGCTGCGCGGGCCACAGGCCCCAGCGTGCCAGCCCGGCAACCAGGCCATAGAGCAACCCCGCCACCAGGCCGATGTGCTGCCCGGAAATCACCAGCAGGTGCACCGTGCCTGTGGCCTGCAGCGTCTGCCAGTCCTCGCGGGGCAGGCCCGCACCGTCGCCCAGCACCAAGGCCACCAACGCCGCTTGCCGGCCATTGGCCTCGACCGCCAACAACCGTTGCCGCAGTTGGTCTCGCCAGCTGCCCGCTACAGCGCTCAATACCTGCCCGGCCTTGACCGTGCCAGTAGCCCCCACTCGCCGAGCCAGCAACTGTGCCTCTCGATCAGGCCCATGGGGGTTGAGCAGGCCGGCAGGCCGCTGCAAGGTCACTGCCAACCGCCACTGTTCGCCCGCCCGCACAGCCGGCCCGTTGAACCAGCTCAGTTGCAAGCGTTGCGGCAGTTCGCCGCGCCGTGAGTGGGGCTGTTCCAGTTCGAAGCGCACGCCATGCGCGGTACGGCTCGGCAGGCCGACAACCTTGCCCTCCAGCCACAACGTGCGGCCATCCAGTTCAGGCGCGAGTCGATCATCCAGCGCTCGCTGGGCCGACCCGCACGCCCAGCACAGGCCCAACAGAAACCAGCCTACTGGCCAAAACCGCGTGAACAGGCTGGCAACACCACCGACAAACAGCAGAAGTAGCCATCCGACCGATGGCAATATGGGGAGAAAGCCCAGGCAGAGCAGCCCGAGCGCGAGCGCAAACATCCCTGTGCGCATGAGGTAGAGCTCCGCTGCGAAATGACCTTCTCAGGCATAGCGCAAATGCCGGCAAAGCTTGCTCAACAATTGTCACAAACTCTAAACGAGGCCGTTAAGGAATCAAGGCATACTGCCCCGATCAACGCCCCGGGAGCCTACATGCCGCGCCGACTTTTCAAACGCTACATGCCGGATCCGACCAGCATTCGGGAACACAAGTCCTTACGCTTTTTCGGCACGTTGCTGCACGACCCGAACCTCTGGCACCTGAACCGGCACTCGGTGGCCCGGGCCATGGGTGTGGGCCTGTTCGCGGCGCTTATCCCCATCCCCATGCAGATGCTGCTGGCCGCTGCGCTGGCGATCCCGGTGCGCGGCAACCTGCCGATCGCGGTCAGCCTGGTGTGGCTGACCAACCCGCTGACCATGCCACCGGTGTTCTTCGTCACCTACATGACCGGCGCCTGGCTGCTGCAGATACCGCCGCGCACGCTGCCCGACGACCTCACCTTCGAATGGATCACCGACCAGCTGTCGACCCTGTGGCAACCCTTCCTGCTCGGCTCGGTGGTGTGTGGCGTGGTGCTGGGCATCCTCGCCTACTTCAGCACCTTGCTGTACTGGCGTTGGTGGGTGGGCCGGCAGTGGCGCCGGCGCAAACTCAAAGGCTCAGGCGCGCATGCCGCGGCCGCTGACCAGCAGGCGGATGCACAGGGTGTACAGCACTGCGGTAGCCACCAACATAAAGGTGATCGCCGTCCCGATACTGATATCCGACACCCCTAGGATGCCGTAGCGGAACGAGTTGACCATGTGCAGCACCGGGTTGGCCAGTGACACGGTCTGCCAGAACGGCGGCAGCAGGTTGATCGAGTAGAACACCCCGCCCAGGTAAGTCAGCGGCGTCAGCACGAAGGTCGGG
Organism: Pseudomonas sp. LAIL14HWK12:I10; assembly: GCF_900184205.1. Lineage (NCBI taxonomy): Bacteria > Pseudomonadati > Pseudomonadota > Gammaproteobacteria > Pseudomonadales > Pseudomonadaceae > Pseudomonas > Pseudomonas sp. LAIL14HWK12:I10. The sequence continues at coordinate 145,749 of NZ_FXWU01000010.1, forward strand.
ATGATCGAGATATCGTCGAAGTTGCGCGCGAACACCGCGTTGACGAAGCCCAGTAACGAGAAGATGGTGGCCGTCAGCAGTACCACGACCACGGTCACACCCAGGTGATGCACCTGCAGGTCGGTGAAGAACATCGACAGGATGGTGACGATCACCCCGACCGCCAAGCCACGCAGCACGCCACCCAGCACATACCCCACAAGAATGGTGTGTGGCGACACCGGGGACACCATCAGCTCCTCGATGGAGCGCTGGAACTTGCTGCCGAAGAAGCTCGACACCACGTTACCGTAGGAGTTGGTGATCACCGACATCATGATCAGCCCCGGCACGATGTACTGCATGTAGGTGAAGCCGCCCATGTCGCCGATCTGCCGGCCGATCAGGTTACCGAAGATGACGAAGTATAAAACCATGGTGATCGCTGGCGGCAGCAGGGTCTGCGGCCAGATGCGCAAAAAGCGCCGTACTTCGCGGTAGACGATGGTGTTCAGGGCGACCCAGTTGGTGCGCAGTTCCACACTCATACGGCCACCTTCGACAGGTTTTTTTCCACCAGGGACACGAACAGCTCCTCAAGTCGATTGGTCTTGTTTCGCAGGCTTTGCACCTCGATGTTCTGCAGCGCCAGCTGGCCGAACAGTGCGGTAATGCCGATGTCCTTCTCCACCTGCACTTCCAGGGTGTGCGGGGTCAGCAGCCGGCACGGGTAGCCTTGCAGCACAGGCGGCGAGGCCAGGTCCTGCTTGATGTCGAGGACGAAGGTCTCGACGTGCAGCTTGCCCAGCAGCTGGCGCATGCTGGTGTTCTCGACGATGGTGCCGTGGTCGATGATGCCGATGTTGCGGCACAGCTGCTCGGCCTCTTCCAGGTAGTGGGTGGTGAGGATGATGGTGATGCCCTTCTGGTTGAGCTCGGTGAGGAAGCTCCACATCGAACGGCGCAGCTCGATGTCCACACCCGCGGTGGGCTCGTCGAGGATCAGCAGGCGCGGTTCGTGGATCAAGGCACGGGCGATCATCAGGCGGCGCTTCATGCCACCCGACAACGAGCGGGAAGGCACGTCACGCTTGTCCCACAGCCCCAGCTGGGTGAGGTACTGCTCGGCGCGCTCCTTGGCAAGCTTTGGCGGGATGCCGTAGTAGCCTGCCTGGGTGACGACGATGTCGAAGACCTTCTCGAACTGGTTGAAGTTGAACTCTTGCGGCACCACGCCCAGGCAGCGCTTGAGCGCCGAAGGCTCGCGGTCCAGGTCGTGGCCGAATACGTTCACCGTGCCGCTGGTCTTGTTGACCAGGGTCGAAAGAATACCGATGGTGGTGGATTTGCCGGCGCCGTTGGGGCCGAGCAAGGCGAAGAAGTCGCCTTCGGCAACGTCCAGGTCGATGCCCTTGAGGGCCTGGAAGCCATTACCGTAGGTCTTGGTCAGCTGTCGAATGGACAGGGCGGAACTCATAGCGGGCCATTTACCGAGAAAAAAGGTTCAGGACACGCCAGGCAAAGTCACTGGCGCAGTGAGTGCGGCCATGGTGCAAGGCCCGGCCACACAAGTACAGTCACATGTATTGATAATGACTATCGAGGCAGGTTCAAGTCAGCGCGGTCATCACGGCCGCCTGGTAGGCCGGGCGCTGCTTCAGGCGCGCATACCAGGCCTCCAGGTGGTACATGGCCGGGCGCTCGATAGGCATTTTGAACCAGGCGTAGATGAAGCTACCCAGTGGGATGTCGCCCATGCCGATCTGGTCACCGGACAGGTACGGCTGCTGGGCCAGGGTTTCGTCGGCGATGGCCAGCAATTGCGCGCACTGCTTGTGCGCGGCGTTGATCGCGACCCAGTCGCGCTGGTCTTCTGGCGTGCGCAGCAGGCCCCAGAACAGCGGGCGGAAGGGGGTGGCGAAGGACGAGGTGGTCCAGTCCATCCACTTGTCGGCCAAGGCGCGCTGGCGCGGGTCTTCCAGGTACCAGCCCTGCTCGGCGCCGTACTCGGCGCACAGGTAGCGAACGATGGTGTTGGACTCCCACAGCGTCAGGTCGACGTCTTCGAGCATCGGCACCAGGCCGTTGGGGTTGCGGGCGCGGTAATGCGGCTCGTTGACCACGCCGAAGGCGCCGCCGGCGTCGATGGATTCGAAATCAAGGCCCAACTCGTGGGCGATCCACAGCGCCTTGCGCACATTGCTCGAATTCTTGCGGCCCCAGATCTTCAGCATGGCAACGTCCTTATGGAATGCAGAGGGTGAACAGTCTACTCCAGAGTTTTATTGCCTGTACTGGCCTCTTCGCGGGCAAGCCCGCTCCCACAGGAATCACCACAATCTTCAAACCAACGGTATCCCTGTGGGAGCGGGCTTGCCCGCGAAAGGGCCGGCACAGGCCAACAATGATCTGAAACTCCCACCGCCACACCCTGTCACTGTTCTGAACAGGCCGTTCACAGCGTTGCGTCTAAGCTGTCTGGGACGGCTCAAGCCCTTGGTTCCAAGGAGGACCGATTATGTTGCTGTTGTGGTTGGTGGTACTGGTGATCGGCGCGGCATACCTCACGCACCGGCGCCTGGCGCCCTTGCAGATACTGGGCATCATGGCAGCCTACGTGCTGCTGATGGGTATTTTCAGCAGCGCACCCGGCTGGCTGCTGGCCCTGCTGTGGGTCGTGCTGGCCGTGAAAATCGCCTTGGTGGCCCTGCCGGAATGGCGGCGCAAGGTGTTCACCGGCCCAGTGTTCAAGTGGTTCCAGCGTACCCTGCCGCCCATGTCGCAGACCGAGCGCGAAGCCATCGACGCCGGCACCGTCTGGTGGGATGGCGAACTGTTCAGCGGCCGCCCCGACTGGCGCACCTTGCTGGCCTACCCGGCACCGAAACTGACTGAAGAAGAACAGGCCTTCATCGACGGCCCCACTGAAGAACTGTGCGCCATGGTCAGCGACTGGCAGATCGGCCAGGACATGGACCTGCCCCCTGAAGCCTGGGCGCACATCAAAGCGCAGGGCTTCTTCGCCCTGATCATCCCCAAGGAATACGGCGGCAAGGGCTTCTCGGCCTACGCCCACTCGCAGGTTGCAATGAAACTGGCCACCCGCAGCGGCGACCTGGCCTCGACGGTGATGGTGCCCAACTCGCTCGGCCCGGCCGAACTGCTGCTGCACTACGGCACCGATGAACAACGCAGCCACTACCTGCCGCGCCTGGCACGCGGCGACGAGATCCCCTGCTTCGCCCTGACCGGCCCACTGGCGGGCTCGGATGCCGGCGCCATGCCGGATACCGGCATCATCTGCAAAGGCCATTGGCAAGGCGAAGAAGTCATCGGGCTGCGCCTGAACTGGGAAAAACGCTATATCACCCTCGGCCCGGTCGCGACCCTGCTCGGCCTGGCGTTCAAGGCCTACGACCCGGAGCACTTGCTGGGCGACGAAGAGGACTTGGGTATCAGCCTGGCGCTGATTCCTACCGACACCCCGGGCGTGGAGATCGGCAAGCGCCACCTGCCGCTCGGCGCCGCCTTCATGAACGGCCCCAACAGCGGCAAGGACGTGTTCGTGCCCCTAGACATGCTGATCGGCGGCCAGGCCATGCTCGGCAAGGGCTGGATGATGCTGATGAACTGCCTGTCGGTGGGCCGCTCCATCTCGCTGCCAGCAGTGGGCACTGGTGCCGCCAAGTACACCAGCCTGGTGACGGGCCAGTACGCCAATATCCGCGAACAGTTCAACGTGCCGCTGGCAGCCTTCGAGGGCATCCAGGAGTCGCTGGCACGTATCGGTGGCAATGCCTGGTTGATGGACAGCGCCCGCCTGCTCACCGCCAACGCCGTCGACCTGGGTGAAAAACCTTCGGTGCTGTCGGCGATCCTCAAGTATCACCTGACCGAACGTGGCCGCGAGTGCATCCAGCACGCCATGGACGTGCACGGCGGCAAGGGCATCATCATGGGCCCGAACAACTACCTGGGGCGCAATTGGCAGGGTGCGCCGATCTTCATCACCGTCGAGGGGGCCAACATCCTCTCGCGCAACCTGATGATCTTTGGCCAAGGCGCCATTCGCTGTCACCCGTTCGTGCTCAAGGAAATGGCGCTGGCCGGCCGCGAAGACCGTGAGCAGGCGCTGGTCGAGTTCGATGAGCTGCTGATGAAGCACATCATGTTCGCTGCCGGCAACGCCGCCAGCACCATCGTGCTCGGCCTGGGGCTGGGGCGCCTCGAACGGGTGCCAGGCGATGCCTTGAGCCAGGGCTATTTCCGTGCCTTGAATCGCCAGGCTGCAGCGTTTGCTCTGCTGGCAGATTTGTCGATGATGCTGTTGGGCGGTGCACTCAAGCGCCGCGAGCGCCTGAGCGCTCGCCTGGGTGACGTGCTGAGCTACCTGTATCTGTCCAGCGCGGCACTCAAGCGGTATCACGACCTCGGCTCGCCGGAGCACATGCAACCTCTTCTGCGCTGGGCCATGGAAGAGAGCCTGGGCAAGGCCGAGCAGGCGCTCGACCGGCTTCTCGACAACTTCCCCAACCGCTTCGTCGGCTGCGCCCTGCGCGTACTGGTCTTCCCCTTCGGCCGCTGCCACACCGGCCCCAGCGATGAACTGGACGCCGAAGTGGCGGATCTGATTGGCCGGCAAAAGGGCGACCCGGCGCTGGAAGAACTGCTGGCTGGGTGTTATCGACCACAAGCTGAGGGTGATCCGGTCGCTGCGCTGCAGCGTGCGAGCGACTTGCTGGATGACGCCGCACCTTTGCACAAGGCACTGCATCAGGCCCTGAAGGACGGCAAGGTAAAACCTGCCGCTGGGCAATCGGCTATCGATGCTGCTGTCGAGGCTGGCGCACTGCAGCCTGCTGAGGCACAGCGCCTTCATGCCGCCGAACAGGCTCGGCGCGCAGTGATCGATGTCGATGCTTTCGATAAGGAGCAGCTGGGGCCTACACCTGGCAAGGTACGTTGAACGCTCGCGCAAAAGGGGCCGCACAGCGGTCCCTGCCAGCGTATACTCCGGCCCCGTTTTTCAGACACACCGAGGACCCTTTCATGGCCAACCCGCACCTGGAGTATCACCTGCAACTGCTGCAACACCTGCGCACCATCCTGGCTGCCCTCGGTGAAGCCGAGCAGGTGCCGGAAGAAAGCCACGCCCTATTCCTCGAGCGTTTCGACGAACTGCTCACCCTGCTGCCCCAGAACCCGCTGGAAAGCCAGTACCTCGGCCAGGACCTGCTCTGCCAAGTGATCCAGCGTTATCCGCAAATTGCTCACCTCGTGCCGCGCGATTTGTTGTGGTTCTTTGGTGGTGATTGCCTGCACTTCATGCCCGACGATGAACTCGACCTCTACCAGCAACTGGAAGAGCGCCGCCATGAAGCTGAGCAAGAGGGTGAGCCATTCGACTGGCACTTGGAAAAGCAACTACTGAGTCAAACTGACAAAGGCAGTACGCACTAAGCTGAAACCCCCTCCCCAGCGCCTTGCTTTGCATCAAGGCGCTCCGTTAAAAATCCCACAATCAATTAGCTTATTCCTACATCCTGCAAAACTCATGGCCGTTAGTATTTGCGTCGAGGCGTTACAGGCACGCTTCGTGCAATTTCCTCACCCTCACTAACCCCTTCAACCATGAGCCACAGTATGAAACGCAAACTAATCGCACTCCCCCTAGGCCTCTTTGCCAGCTTGATGGGCAGCTCCGCCTTCGCCAGTTCCGTTTTCTTCGAAGGCACCATCACTGCTGAAACATGCCCGATCGAAATTGTTAACCCAGGCGATGGTAGCGTGGACAATCGGGTTGCAATGGGTGACGTCCCGATGGGCAGCTTCGGTGGCGCCGCCGGCACCGAAGTACGTGGTGCCACTTTTGCCGTCCGCGTACCGCCTAAAGCTAGCTGCGGCATTACCGAAAACAATGCGAATGTCACCTTTAACGGTGATCCGGACGGCAGCGGAAGCTACTTCAAGGTCAACCCTGTGAGCGGCGCCGCCACGGGTGTCTCGATCGTGATCCGCGACAGCAGCAATGCATCGATCGCGCCTGGCGGAACGTCGGTTGACTATGCACTCAACCAAACTGGGCCCACCGACCTGAGGTTTGATGCCTACTACCGCTCCACCGCCGCTACCGTAACCGCAGGTCTAGCATCGGCTCACGTCCGCTATTCGGTTGCTTATAAGTAAGCAACGCGTGTCACCCGGTGCCTTGCGCACCTCGCTAAACCATCCAGGCGTTAATGATACGCCTGGGTGCAATGGGTAACCGTTATGATCAATCCACTCAGATTCACGGCTGGCTTACGTTTTGCCGCTTGTATTTCCCTGGCCATAAGCATGCTCGCCGCTCCTGCCATCAGCCAGGCCGCTTTGACATTGAATAATACCCGCATTGTTTTCAATGGCGATAAGCGAAGCACGTCCGTCATCGTGAAAAACCCGTCCAAGAGTACGTACGCGGTACAAACCTGGATCAATACCGTCGCGGATGACACCACCACGGCTGTTCCATTCGAGGTCAGCGGCCAGGGGCAGCAGCACACCTTGAACAACACCGACATGCTGGAACCCTTCGCCGAGCATGCCTACCCGCTCACGGGAATCAAGCCAGCTCCAGGCTTGCAGGCACAGTTTTCCGTCATCAATGACTATGGCGGTTACACCGAACCTCTGACGCTGCCGATCCACCTGCCTAACTAGAGCCAGCCACCACGCAAGTCGCAAGGAATCGTCATGATGTTCCTCCCCTTATCACGCTGGCGTGCGTCACGCCATCAGCGCGGCGCATTGCTGTGCCTGCTAGGTAGCTCGGCATTGATACTGGTGCCCACTGTTAAAGCGGAGACCGGCTTCCAGAGCGGCTTTCTCCGCCAGGTGCCGGGCCAGTCCGAAGACGTAGGCGCCTGGTCATTGGGCATGTTGACCCGCGACCAGGACCTTGCACCAGGCCTCTACCGGGTGAGCGTGCACGTCAACCTTGAACCACAGGGCGAGCACGAACTGGATTTCCAGCCTACCGCCGAGGGTGAGCTGCAACCTTGCCTGCCCGCCAAGTTGCTGGGTGAATGGGGTTTGCGACTTGATGCACTGGCCAACATCGAGGATCAGCATCGCGCCTGTCTGGATCTGAAGGCTGTTGTGCCCGGCGCGCAAATCGACTTCAGGGCCAGCGAATTGCGGGTGGCCATTTCGATTCCGCAAATCGCCATGCGCCGAGACGCCAGCGGCCAGGTCGACCCCGCGCACTGGGACAGCGGTATCAACGCTGCCTTCGTCAGCTATCAAGCCTCAACCCTGCAAGGCCGCAGCCGTTACACGGGCAATTACAGCAGTGACGACCTGCACTTGAACAGCGGCGTCAACCTTGGCGAATGGCGCTTGCGCAGCACTCAGTCCTGGCGTCAGGACCAACAGGGTAACCGTGAATGGACCAGGGCCCAGACTTACGCGCAACGCGATATCCCCGGGACCCGCGCCAACCTAACAGTCGGGGAAACATTCACCGACAGCGATATATTCCGTGGCATTCCTATCTCTGGCATACGCGTGGCATCGGACATGAGCATGCTCGGCGACAATCAACGGGGCTATGCCCCTGTCATCCGTGGTGTCGCGCAGAGCCGAGCGAAGCTTGAGGTCTGGCAGAACGGCTATTCGATTTATTCCACGTATGTCAGCGCTGGCCCTTACGCCATTGACGACCTCAGTACTTCGGGCAGCGGCGAACTGGAAATTGTTCTGACCGAGTCAGATGGCCAGGTCCGGCGCTTCATTCAGCCCTTTTCGACCATCAGCAACCTGCTGAGGCCGGGTGTTTGGCGTTACAGTGCGACGGTTGGGCGCTATAACCCTTCCAGTGATGTAGACACCCCTTTGCTCTGGCAAGGCACCTTGGCCATGGGCAGCCACTGGAACACGACGCTCTACGGCGGGTTGATGGCCAGCGACTACTACCGGGCGGGCAGCCTGGGCATCAGTAAGGATCTGGGTAGCCTGGGTGCCTTGGCTTTCGATTTGACGCAGTCGTTCAGCGACGTAGACACCCCACATGAGCGTGACGTACAGGGTACGAGTTATGCCCTGAAATACGGTAAAGCCTTCACCAGCCAGACCAATCTGCGATTTGCCGGCTACCGTTATTCGACTGAGGGTTACCGCGACTTCGATGAAGCCGTGCGCCAGCGCAGCCAGGCATCAGGGTATACCGGCAGCAGCCGCAGCCGCCTGGAGGCATCGGTCCACCAGAGCATGGGCAAGAACAGCTCGCTCACCCTTACCCTGTCTCAGCAGGATTACTGGCAGCGCAGCGATACCCAGCGTCAATACCAGTTCAACTTCAGCACGCATCACCGCGGCGTAAACTACAACCTGTTTGCCTCTCAGTCGTTGACCGACCGATATGGTAGCGATCGTCAATTCGGCTTGAGCGTATCGTTGCCGTTGCAGTTCGGGCACCGCGCCAATGCCACCTTCGATATGCAACACAATGCCCGGGGCCTTAGCAAACGCGCCTCCCTCGGTGGCGGCATCGCCGACCGAGCGCTGAGCTACAGCGCCAGCCTGAGCGAGGACGAAAGCAATCGCCGGACTGCGGCACTGTCGCTTGGCTATCAGGCCCCCTATGCAACGTTGGCGGGTGGTTTTACCGAAGCTGAGGACTATCGCAATCTGTCGTTGAATGCCAGTGGGGCCGTGCTGCTGCATGCCGACGGCGTCGAGTTCGGCCCCTACTTGGGAGATACCGCGGCCCTGATCGAAGTGCCGGGTGTGGCCGATGTGGGCCTGCACAACGTACCCGGCACGCGCACCAACGCGCGTGGGTATGCGCTGCTGCCTTACCTGCAACCCTACAGGACCAACGCGGTTGTACTGGATATCGACCGGCTGGGGCCTGACGTGGAGATCGAAAACGGCGCAGCACAGGTGGTCCCCCGCCGAGGCGCGATCGTGAAAAGCCGCTTCGAAGCACGCCATGTCTCGCGGATGGTCCTGACCCTGCACGACGCCAGTGGCCAGCCACTGCCTTTCGGGGCCCAGGTAAAAGACCAGCAAGGCGAACTGCTTGGCATGGTAGGCCAAGCCGGCCAAGTAATGCTCACGCATCAGGCCTCCGATCGCCCGTTGCAGGTGAGCTGGGGCGACCGGCCGGACAACAGCTGCCAGCTGGCCATCGACTCACAAGCCACGCCGGCCGTTGACGGCTATCGCCTGCAAACCCTGCCCTGTATTTAGCGACCAAGCTCGCAGCGCGGCCCTCGCATTCTGCCGCGCTGGGAGCTCCAGGACATCTATGAAAAACATCAAAACAACCTTGCGCCTGGCATTGCTGGCCGCAATGACATGGCCGGCGGCCGAGGCCATGGCCAACGCGGACACCCGCTGCGAATTCGGGCCGCTCAAGAGCAACTTGCTTAAGGTATTCGTCCGCGACATGGGTACGTTGTACGTTCCACGGGACGCGCGGGTCGGCACGCTAATCGGCCCCGCTGACTCCTACGAGCAAACAATCGACCAGAATAAACTGAGCCTGAGGTGTTTCACCTACGGTGTGCGCATGAACTTCGACATGAAAGCAGCCCGTGGCATCCACCCTCCAATGGCTCCCATTGATGGCCAAAATATGGACGGTCACGTTCTCAGGACCAACATTCCGGGTTTGGGTGCAATCGTAAAGGTACGGCGCCCCTTTCTGGGAGGCACCGAACAGTGGATCCCGATTGGCCGCAACCCACCACTGGTCCCTTTCGCGGCCTATTACGATACAACGCCGCTAGGTGGCGTTGCGCTGCTCAGCTTTGCTCATGAGGTTACCTTGGTGAAGACCGGCGACCTGGCCCCTGGCGTCCACCAGCTGGATGGCCAACTGATTACCGGCCACCTCGACTTCCAAGGTATGGGCCAGGTAATGGAGTACACCCTCAGGGCAACGATCATTCAGAGCCAGTGCGAGGTCCTCAGCGACGCGGTCAGCGCCAACCCGGTGAAGCTCGGTGAATGGAGCACCAGCGACTTCACCGGCCCCGGTTTCACCACCACCGCTACGCCGTTCCAGATCCGCCTGAGCAGTTGCCAGGTCGACCCCGACCCGGACAACGAAACCCTTGCGACCATCGAACTTGAGGGACGAGATGGCTCACAACCCATTGGGCCTGTCGGTGAGCATGTGTTCAGCCTGACCAGCGATTCCGACGCCCGAGGGATGGGAATCCAGATGCTTCACAACGGCCAGCCGATGCCATTGAATACCGAAATTGGGCTGAGGTCGGTGCAAGATGGCACCGTGCCCTTGAATTTCGAGGCGCGCTTCTACCAAACAGAACCAAGCAGCAACCTGCGTGCTGGCTTGGCCAAGGGCGCATTGAACTTCACCATCCGCTACCGCTAGCAGGTAAAGAGGCCGGCCCCTCTGGCCGGCCTGGTTTCACCTGGATACCCCGGCTAAGCCTGTGTGGTACCCGACAGGATGTTTTCAGGGTCATAGTGGTAACGACAGGCCTCCCCTTGCTGGGTTTCGACACTGATCAGGCGGTTGAGCTCGTCGTACACCAGCACGCGTTTCTGCTCATCGCTGATCAGGTTGCCATTGGCGTCATAATACAAGTCGATAGCGGGCGCGGCCGGCGGAACGATCCTGCTCAATTGCGCCGGGTCGACATTCTTGAACTCGTACAGTGTCCGCTGCGGTGTTCCCCCTGGGCTCTTGGTAATGACCGAGGTGATGTTGTCCAAGCCATCGAAACCGAACGTCTGCCATTCGATGCGATTGCCGGAAGGATCGAACGGCGCCTCAGGGCCGGTGCAGTCATAACGCTGCAGCCGACCGCGCCGGTCGTACGCGTATTTTTCATGGCGCAACAGCTTGGCATCCTCTTCGTCTGCATCCTTGAGGCGCTCTTTGAGTATCCGGTGCGTCAGGCAATCGAACTCGTCATACCCCTGCTCCAGCGTTTGCAGAATGTCGCCAAAGTCGAAGGTGCGCAGCGTTTCCCGGTCGAACTCGTCGTATTCAAGCCGTGTGGTCAATTGCTGACCGGTAGTGACATCCTGGGTGGTGGTACTTTCCATACGCCCAAGATCGTCGTAGGTGAACGATGCCGACAAGAGTATCTGATCAGCCAGCGGCTTGCGGCGCACTCGGTAACGGGAAGGGGTGGGCACAGGTTTACTCAGCGTGGTGCTTTCCAGGCGCCCAAAATCATCGTATTCATAGACCTGGTTCTGACCCTGCACGTCCAGATAAGCGCGCATCCGCCGACGGTAGCTGTAGTCATAGGTCATGCTGAAGGTTTCACCCTCCAGAATACGCGTTTCGGTCTTGACCTCGCCGTTACTGAGGAAATAGGTGCGGTCCATGCTATGCCCGGGGTTTCTGGCGTCCCCTGGTTCTTCACAATGGGTCAGCTTGGCATTCTTGGGATCGTATATGTAAGAAGCGGGCTTTCCGCTGAGCACACGCGTTGTGGGCTCCTCGCCCAGTACGGGGACGTAGGTGTATTCGATCTTCCTGCCATCTGGGGCCGTCACCCAGCGCGGCTGCCGCTCACCCGGGTCGTACTCGAAGGTTTGCAGGCGCCCACCGGTCGTGGCGCTGATACGCCGCTCCAGGCCATCGAACGCCTGCTCGCCCAATAACTTGGCGATCGCTTCGGTGGTGCCCACCTTGATGCTGACTGGCAGGTCGTTGCGGCTGTGCTTGGCATACGTGCGATAAACCCGATTATTACGGTCAGCCAATGTGTGGACGAGCAAACGGTCGAAGGCGTCATATACATACTCGTCGATCCGTTGGCCGGTGCCGCTGCCCTTGGCCTCCTTGCTAAGCCGTCCAAGCCCGTCGTAGCTATTGACCTGCAGACTGATGCTCGTCGTACCATCAAGGGCAAAACGCTCGATTTGCGCTGGCTTTTCAAACAGGTTGTGCCATGTCTGCGTGATACCGCTGAGCCGTATTCCATCACGTTCACGCCAGTTGTGCTGAACCGGGCCATTGGGGCTCTGCACCTGGCTGACTTCCTCGACCTCCGTCACCCCTTCGGGGCCAGTGACGGACCGCTGCTGGCCCCAGTCGTCGTAGGCGTAAGTGCTGGTCAACTCCAGCAGTTGGTCACCCAGCCAGTCGATTTCGGTTTCCTCGCTCAACTGGCCCAGCTGATCGTACTTCGCACGGTAGATCGGCCTCGAGCCCCCCGCGAACGTCTTGCTGTCATGGTCTTCACGTGTTTCTAGAATTGCCCGGCTGAGCCCGTCGAAGTACGTGCTGGTCTCGACCCCCTTGACGTCGTACGCCCATTGCTGGGCCTGTTCATTGTCATAAGCGCACAGGTGGTACGTGTAACGCCGGTACGCCTCGAAGTCCGTGCCCGGAGCAACGGTCTCACGCGTTACTCTACGCAGCGCGTCAAATTCGTAACGAATCTCGACGTTGTTGTCGTCACGGTTGAGCACCGTCTCACCGGTCTGGAGGTCGTGCTCCAGGGTGATGACCTTGGTTTGCCCATCGAAACCCTCGAGCGTCTCGGTGGTCTGCAACACGGCCTTCGCTACGGGTGTACTGTAGGCGTAACGGGTGACCGTATCGTAAGCCTCGGACCCGTGGTAACTCACGGTTCTGGTACTGACTCGTCCGTACTGGTAAGTGGGTGCGGTTAACGCGTCATAGTATTCGAAACTGATTTTTTCGATGAAATCATCAGGCTTGCCGCCCGCCTCGAAAATGCTCTCACTTTCCACCAGCCACCAGGGTTGCGTCAGATAGCTGCCCCGCGGCGCCAGCGGCTTATATGCATAGAGCTGGGTCAGGGTGGGCGCGGCCCCTTGCCCATTGGGGGCGGGCCGTACGGTTCGGGATTTCAAATGGCGCACGAAACCGTGTGGCTTGCCTTCCTCCTCGGCGCTGTACCAGACATTGGTTTCAAGCACCTGGTTGGGTTCCAGGCGGGTCAGCACATTTCCCTGATTATCGTAGCTGGTGACCTGCTTTTCCAACCGCTGTCTTACCACTGGATCCTTGCCGGGCTCTTTGAAGGGCCCGGTCCAACGGCTGATTACCTCGATCGGAAGCTGGAAGGCAGGCGGCTGCTGGTCGAAAGAGCCGTCAGTTTCACCGTAGGTAGTGATGACATCCAGGGTATTCTCACCTTGAGAGGTCTGTTGGGCCACCAGCAAGTGAAAACGATTGAACGTGCGCGTGATCGTTCGATCGTTATTCGCCCCTTGTATCTCGCGCGTCTGGTAGGAATATTCCTTCCCCACCTTGTAGAGATTATCCAGCCCTTCGTCATCCCAGGGAATCGTACTGCCGCCCCCGACGAAATTGTTTACGCCAGGGTATTCATACTTCACCACCATCGTCGGCTGTTCGAAACGCGGCGAGGTTTCATGGCGGGTTACCCGGGGCAGATTGACACGCCGCGCGCTGGATGGAAATTCATGCCCCGAGTCCTCGTAAAAGATGCTCTCGCGCCCCCCGTACGGGGTCTTGACCTCGTTCAAGCACAAGAAACCGCGCACGTCACTATAGGTAAAACGCCAACGAGCCTGGTTGGGGGTGGGCAGGATGATCTCACTGACTCGGTTATCACTTTGGCTCAGGGTCATCACGTAACGAGCAAGCGGGCCGCCACCATCGCCACCATAGGGGTAACAGAGAATATCGACCCGGCTGTTGCCTTGCCGCTCGAGGCTGAGGATTTCCTCAGTGCCGTCGGTAACAGTGCGCAAGCGCATATGGTTAGCCAGCGTCGGCTCGTATTTCAGGTAGAGCACAGGCCCAAGGGGCGAATGCAACTCGATGGGCAGAGAGACCTGTGCCTGCTGAGGGCCCATGGTCTCCAGCACTTCGACCAGGCCAGAACGGTGTTCAACGCGGTAACGCTTGGCCCCATTCTGGCCTGGTGGTTCATGGTAGAGGTCGAACTGCCTGAGTTTCTGCTCTTTCATTACCAGAGGGTCGTCGTCCGTGGGCACACCGGTAATCTTGTACGTTTCGCCGCTGCGCAACGTCACTGTATTGTTGCGCACTTGGGTGAGTTGCAGGTTCCAGCCCTTGCCAAAGCCCGAGTCTTCAACGTTCAAGGGGCTGTAGAACAAACCCAGGTTGAAGTCCGGCCCCTGCAGGTCGTTACCTTTCAACTCGGGCAGCTTGATGGACACCGTGTATTGGCCTGTGCGCGAGTCGACACCCGATTCGATGTAAGAGGAAAAATTAAAAGCATTGGAATGAACGGAAGTTGATGCACTCATCTTAAGTAGCCCTCAAGCCAAAATCAAACCTTTTTATTCACTCATGAGGAGAACGAATAACCGCACAAGACAACTTTCCTTTAATATTTCCGTAATTATAATGACCTGTCGTCCTCATGACGCCCGGCACGATAACTGTATTGGGAATGTCCTTAAGTTCACGAATATCAACCCATTTCGAAGTGGTGGGATGCTTAAAAGTTCGAACATTGAACCACCAACGCGCCCCGCTCTCATCACATGACTTCTCAGAGATCAGTGTCACAATGGTACTGGAGGGGACGTTCTCGAATTTAACGTATGTCGCCACGTCGTTGCCACAGCCATCCATCTTGAACTGCTTGGCATCCGCCCCTGCAGCCGGCACTCCTGTAGAACAGTGCGTGCCGACCGGCTCATCGTTTACCACATCTTGCGCGAACCTTATGACTGGTGCGGCCTGCGTTCCACTTGCCTGCACCGTTTGCCCAGCACAGCCGCCAACAAGAAGGCCCGCAACCAGCATGTTCAACACGTGATTATTAGTTTTCATCACAACCCCCTGCACTTTGGTCAGTCAAGCGAATCGTCGTACTGTTTTCTGCAAATGGACGCGAAGGGACACTGTGTACCAGCACATTCCGGTCACCGATGGTGTCGGCTGGCAGATAATCAATTTGAACCAGGTGCAAATTGCCCCGTGCGTCACGTAACTGCACACGTAACGCTTTGGACATCTTGGTAAATGCTTCAAGACCACGTGCATTGCTCAATGAGCGATTCCAATTGCGGAAGTTTGCAATCACCAGCAAGCTGGCCTCATATTCCGTCGCCACCGGCCGCTCGAAGTCCACTCGCCCCAACACCGCTGCCATGCCACCGTCGAAAGACACTTTCTCCGGTTCCGCCTCCCCCTGGTTCTGGAATAAATACCCCGTGTAACTGTGGAACACTTCGTTACCCGCGCTGCTTTCCCAGCGAACCAACGAAGTATTGCTACGGAACAGTAAGTTCAGGTTGACGGTGTCTGCCAGTTTTGATGATGGCGAAACCTGGCGGGACTTTCGTTCCGTCGATATCGAATTGATTGATTGAAATCCAATTCTTGCGCGAGGTGAATCATGTCGACTAATTCCAAGGCGAGCTTGCTGAAGTGGTTGGAGACGGGTGATCGACTGCTGGGCAATGACTCTGTTTTTGCAATTGATAAAGCCAAGGCAGACAGGCTGCTGACTCAAGAGTATATCAGGCGCTTCAAGACCAGTTCGTACCTGCCGCCGGTGAATGGTGAGACCAAGCCAGACAATGGTTATAAGGTGTTCATGCAGAATTTTATTCTGGATCACCCTAGGCTGTCTTTTGATAACACCGATATTACCAGCTCCCGCGCCAGCCTGCGTATGAAGATGGTGGGCGGCAATCAGGTAGGGTTGAAGCAGGCTGGCGCCAACTGGTACCCCCAGCGTATTGATCGGATCGAACCTTTGGTGGGCCCAGAGTTGCGTTTGAATCTGCAGTTGAGTGAGGCGCCGGGGCATGTCGATGACGGCGGCGCGTTGACCTTGGACCTGCGCAATAGTGACGATTTTGTCATGACGTTTTCCGATTCCAGGCGTATTCGAGAGTTGGGTGGCGACTTTTTTAAAGCGTTGTTCAGAGCGTTGCCGGATGAAAAACGCGTCTGGTCACTGGGGCATATCGAGCACGGTGATGATGACTTGCTGCGGCCGAAGTCGTTTCAATTGTATACCCAGCGCAATCCTTTAATAGCGAGTTCGCCGATGGATATTGAGGGGGAAGCAGATACGGACGGGGCGTTGCTGGGGACGATTCACATGGTCGGTAGCAGTCTCGAAAAAGCGTCCACACCTGGGAAAGACTATCGTTATTTGATACCTAGCGACAGCAGTGAATATTCCGCGACGGTGATGTTTGGAAAAAATAGGGTTGCGCTCGCAACTATTCTTCGGAATATACCGCGTACCCTTTTCGAGGCGGCAGAATTCAATGTTGAGTACGCGAATGATGGCGCGGCAACCGCAACATTCACGGATGGGCAACTAAATTTTTCAGGTGGAGCCGATAGCGCATTTTTTGAAGGTGACTACGCCGCTGGCGGTTATGGGCAGTTTTTCAGTGAGATGAATATGCGGGTGCCAGCGGGGACGATGCCGTTGGCGGGAAATCTGAAAATTCATATTGCTAATGGTCAGGCGGTCTTGGAGTTTGATAAAACGGCTTGGCTGGATGTTGAGGTAACCCGGTATTGGGATTCTTGGGGGTATGCGGACCCTTGGAACCCAGGAACGCACCCGAGCTATATGCTGGGGGGGTGGTCGGCGGAGTCTCGATTAATTATAAAAATTACTTGGAATATTGATGATCAGCAAGGCGGTATGTTGAAGTTGGCAGACATCAACATTGATTTTCCGAATAAATGGGATTTGTATAATCTTGAGAGAGGCTGGCCAGTGCCTCCGGCGGAGGGTAATCAATTTGGTACCAGTGAAAAACACGCTGTTTGGATGAGGAAAAGTGTGTACGCGGCAGTGGAAAATGTTGTACGTGGCACGTCTATCCCTCTGTTGCGGGCCGCACTCGCAAAAGACTTTGCCACCGATTTGTATATTAATGAGGTGGTGGAGAAAACGATCCAGCTTAACTTCGGCGGTGCCATCACGGGGCGTGATCTTTACTTGCCTCGCGACGTGGTGAGCTTCGGTAGCGTCAACCCGAAATTGACTACGTTTACCGTCTCGCCACTCGAAAAAGTCATGGTCCAGGGGGACAAGCTACAGCTCTCTGTCGTGCCTGCGCAACAGAAGATCGAGTGGTCCGTCGAGTCAGTGGAAGGCTCTGCTGACGATGCGGGTAATTTCGACCGCGTTACTAATGGACTTTACCTGGCTCCCGGTGCCAGTGGTATCCGAGGCGACTTTACCCGTGTGCGCATCACCGCCACCGCGCCAGCCACAGGTTTCTCCAGTTCCGCGTTGGTCACCGTGGTGAAAAACGCGCTCAGTGTGAGCCCACTGGTGGAGCTTTGCCAGGTTGGGGATGAAGGGGTGACCCTCAAGGCCGGTCATGTGTCCGAGGGCGAATTGAGCTGGAGAATTCTGGGCGCGCAACCTCATGGCTCCCTCGCTCATGCATCCGGTGCCACCAACACCTACATACCTGGCCCAGACCTGCAGGGCAAGGCATTTGTGCTTGAGGAGGTAGAGGTCAGCAACAGCACCGGTGTACGCCGTTCGGTGTGCCTGATCACAAATAGCAAACTTAAACCTCCCACCACAGTGATCATGTCAAAGCACGATGTGAAGTTGGGCAGGGCATGGCTGCAGTTATTTAGCGGCGGTGCTGCTATTCCGGGTGAACTGACAGTGGTCCATGGCCCAGGCCAGATCGGCAAAGACGAAGACGGCAATCCCTATTATCAAGCCGTTACGTCAGATGCTCCGTTCTGTGTGGTCCGGTGCAACTTGCAGACGCAGGCGGAGGTGGAGTTCCCGCCAGGCTCGGGGAACTTCATCCCCATCCCCCTCAATTATGACGGTTTCATTGTACTGCCGTTGCCCTTGGTTGAGCACCCGGGGGCCTATGGAACGCTCGAGCGGGCCGCAAGGCGTCTCACACGCAAGTAGCTGAACAACGTTCAATCACACGAATGCCTTACAGCACATCAGTTGAACAGGGCCATATCATGTCTAGTAACTATCTGTCAGTCATCCTGGCATGGATGAAGCAGCAACCCAGCCATATGAATTGGGACCTCACGTTCGCCATGCGTCCCGAGCAGGCCAACGACCTTGTGGAGCTGGCGCACTACAGTCGCGAGAGCAGCGCGCTGGGCGATATCGAAGGCGAGATCGCTGTGCCGGGTAGCGGTATTACCCACGTGCTGACTGGCTACCGCATGGGGCCGCCACGGTTAGGGGATATCGAGGCGGCGTATTCATCGCCCAACGTGCGGCAAACCATCGCACTGGAAGGCGGTATGCACTTTATCATGGACAAGGCCGACGGCCTTCTCGGTGTGGCGATGCACGACCTGCTGGATCCGTTGCAGGTCAAGCAAGAGCTGGCATTGACAGCCAACTCGCAAGGTGTGCAGGCCGACTTGAAAGAGGGTGTGGAGACTGAGCTTGACCTGGGCGGTGGATTGCCCCAGCGGCTGGCTGCCGGGCGCTTTTTCAAGGACTTCGTCAGTGGGCTGGATATCGCCCGTCGAGTCTATCCGTTGGTGGACTTTCAGGCGCTGGCTGGCAACCCTTCAAGGAATGCTTTGGGCAAGTGCGCTATAACAAGGCCATCGTAATACTCGTCATCACTCACCGCGGTTGAGCGCGGGCGCAGGGTATGCTTGGCACTTTTACGGCTTTTCGGCACACCTTCGGCTTCGATCCCCAGCAGGTGCCCTTCTGCCATGAATGCCCATGACCCCAAAGAGCACAGCGCGCCGCCAGGCGGCACGTCACCCAACGACAGTTGCTCGTTCTCAACCCCCTTCACCTGTATGAGCGGGTAGCTCTGCTGGCCGTAATCGGCCACCTTCAGGTCGAATTTCTGTGAGCTGCGGGGCAATTCGCCAGTTTTGGTAACGGTGTAATAGACCTCAAGGCGCCTGCCCATGTTGGCGGCGATGGCCGTTCGCGGCACCCTGAACAGGCGCAGGTCACCAGAGACGGGCTGTGGCACGATGACCGAGCCCGTGCTGCCATGCCCCTCCCAGTGCATACTGACCTGCGGTGCCGGCAGCTCCCCCTCACCCAACTCTGCATCCGCCGGAATACGCACTTCGGCACCGCCATTGAGGTTACGCGGGTGGACAGTGCCCTGATGCGGCTCATCGTTCCATTCCGGCACGGCATGTTTGATGACGGGCAGTGGCAGGTTCAAGGGGCGCTGCAAGGCCACGGTCAGCCCCTCCGAGCGCTTTTGTGCCCCAGGGCGTCCGTACTCATAGCTGAAGGTAATTTGCTTGCCACGGTTGACCTCGCTCTGCAGCCAAGCACGGTCCAGATGAAACGCCAGGTGTTGGCTGTCGAGCGAACTGACATCTGCTCGCACGCTGCGCAGGCTCACCTCCGGGCCGTCTACATAGAGCATCAGGGAATCGCCCAGGCGTAGGTCTGGGTAAGGCTCGGCCAGCAGCCAGATACCGTCCTTATAAGCATCGCCATCGGGGTCGAGCGTGTCTCCTACATGCCCCGGAATACTGGGCGCCGCCAGCAGAGGCGTGGCAGGAGGGTCACTTGGATCGGGCCAGACAATGGCGAAACGTTGCTCAGGCGAACGGCTTACCGAGCCATCGGTATATTCGATGCGGTAGCGCAAAACCCCGAAGCCGAACATGTAGTTTTCGACATCACCACGTTCCAAGTGCCATAGCAACGGCTGGCCGAGGTCAGCGTTGCTGACTTCATGCAGCAATTCGATCGGCTCGCCAGGCGCGAACTCGTTGTAATGAGGCTGCCACACCAGGAATACCTTGTCCCCTTCAGCCATGGAGACATACGGCGGAGTCGCCAGTTGCAGGCCCTCATCGTTGAGTTGAGTAACATCAATGATCAAGTCATGGGCATCCTGCAGGTGCGCGACCGGCAAGGCCCACAGGCCGTCGGCCATTCGGTTGATGTAAAAGTGCCTGCGCTTCGACTCCTCCAAAAAACCGCCGGTGCTATCCAGAAGTTGGAACGAATAGAACACCGTACCGCCTCGCAACTTCAAAACACGATCGAACTCGATCCTGAACCGCCAGCGCTGCTGAGCGTCAAGTACATCCACCTCAACCTCAACGAAAATATCATCAACGGAGCCATCGTCCATCAGGCCCCGCCAGTTGATCTTCACGTAATCTCCCGGTGTGATACCGCTGTAGGTTATCCAGGTATCTAGTGGGCCTGATGCCAGCGCATCCAGATCAACCGAATTTGTCCTCACGTCGAGGTGCGCGACCTCCGGCCTGTCTGGCGTATTCATGAAAGTGTCCTCTGTGACCAATAACCAATCATGGGAATTGGCGACAGGTATATCACCTCACTCAAGCCCCCACACCTGGCAAAAATGCTAGGTGCCAGCGAGGCATACTTCGACTAGTGTCTGCTCATATGCCCGGGCACTACGGTCGTGCGCCCACCCTCTTTCACCACGTGTAAAGCGAGCACTTCCACCATGAGCACGGAATCTTCATTACATTCCAACGCCCTGAACTTCATGAGCTTTATGGAAAGTGGGGTAGACACCCGCACCGGGCAATACACCTTGTCCATCGCGCTGCCGGAACTTGGCGCCAACTACTTACAAGGCCCGGATGTACCCCTCACGTTAACCTTCAACCCGTTCAACATAATCGACTCGGGGTGGGGCAAAGGTTGGAACCTGTTTACCTTGACCGGCGCCGAGCGTACCTTTGTGGCTATTGGCCCGGTAAGAAGATTCGAACCACCGATTGTCCCTGGCGACTTCCCACTTATTCTCGAGTTCCCCCAAGACTCCATTCCACGCAATGGCAAACTCTGGCTGCGCTATGAACTCATAGACCATTTAGGCGATAAATACGTTTCTCTCCCTATCGAGTTGATCTGTGACAGCGTCGCCCCATGGAGGGACGACCCCGCGCCCCCACTCCTGCCACCCAACGAAATCATCAACGAACGCTATTTGGTCAACCACCCAGAAGGCATCGAGTTGGACTTGCCTGACTACCAAGACCGGGCACCAGGTGACACTTATCAGGTCTTCTACCTGAAAGAATGGTCCGAAGAAGATACCGATTATGACAACCCAGCCGCTGCAGGCGCCGTTACCGACGACCTCAAAGTCATCTTACCGGCAGACTCAATCCGCCTATTGGGCGATGGCAGGTTCTATATCGTGTACTACCTCTTCGACAAAGCACGCAACCGCAGTCGCATCCGTTTGCCGGCCACGATCGACGTGGTACTCACGCCGGAGCCTGCCAACCTACAGCGACCGAAAGTGCCTTTGGCTACGGATGATGGCGTGCTGAGCTTGGATGATGCTCACGCAGGTGTGGCCGTCGAAATAGAGCTGTACACCAACCGCAAAGACGATGACAAAATCTTGGTGACTTGGGGCTCGACGGTCCTTCCCACAGAGCAGGTAGGCTCAGGTCCATTCCCGATCAAGATTTTCGTTCCCCACCGTGTATTGCGTGACGAGTACAGTAAAGCCACCGGGGTAGTGCCCACCAACGTCAGCTACAAAGTGCTGCGCCATCATGCCCCTTATGGGCCGGCAGACGATGACTTCAATGTTGACTTCTCCGTCGCCGGCCCCGAACGCCCAGACCCAGACCCGACCTGGCCAGTCAACCCCGCCCTGCTTGCGCCAACGATTACCAGCTTCACAGGACTCGAAAACGAGATTGCACTACCAGACCGTGGCCAAGATGCCACCCTGACGTTCGACGTATACCCCGACGCCGCAAACGGCCAGGTAGTGGACTTCTACTGGAAAGGCACCCTGGTGACCGAGGCTCGCTGGGTGGTAGATCAAGCCACCGGCACCGAAAAGAGCGTCACGATTCCCTGGAGCTATATCGAGCGTGCAGGCAACGACCCGGCACTGCCCGTGCACTACACCGTACGTGCCAGCCTCACAGCAATCAACGAGCAGGAATCGTCCCCTCTGTACGTGCATGTAACGGCTATCGACATGACGCCGGACGATCTTGAGTTCCATGGCCTTACCGACCGAGGCTGGCTGAGCTGCCCGTCGCTCTGGGACCCCCTCGCCCCCACCGCAGACCCGGCAATCAGGGTTAAGGTACCCGCCCACAGAGGCTCAGCATTACCAGACAACACCACCATAACGCTGTCTTGGTTGATGTATGACGAAACTGTGGGCGGTGACCTGATCGCTGGGGTGGAGAAGCAGGAAACCCTGACATTGACCGAAGACCAGATCAAAAACGGCTTCATCTGGAGGGTCGAGCCCTACCTCCAGCATATCCAGCCCGTTTACACGGCCAACCCCCGAGGTGGGCGCGCGCAGGTGAGTTACGTCATCAACACCACCCCCCCCCGTGTATCCAGACCAACCGAGAACAGGATCAGCATGTCCGATCAGGGCACCAACGGTTCTTGCGACTTGACCAGGCCGTGATCCTGCACCAGCAACGGCCTGCCTCCAGGGCCGTTACCTGGTGACGAATTTTCCATCCATTGAGTAGGAGTTTTCCTACATTTTTCGCGACCAACCGTGACTAACCTCGCGGCTTAACAGATCCGTCCCTCACAAATAAGAGAAGGGTCTTACAGGAAAATATTCACTTTGATGGTGCCCCCATGCCAAGTCGCCCTCCCTTCCCTGCCCGCCGCCGTTCACCAGCGGCCGGGTTCATGCTGTTCGGCCCCCTGCTGTTCGCCACCTCTGCCTGGGGCGAAACCCTGATCAGCGACGATACCCAGCTCGGTGCAGGCAGCACGCTGGACAGCTACCGGGTAATCGGCCCAGCCACACTTACCGCCGAGGGTGCGACGACCCTGCAGATCGCCGCCGAGGCAGGCTCCACCGTGAACCTGTCCGACAGCCAGGTCACCGCCGAAACCAACGCCACTGGCCTGTCGCTCAGAAGCGCCAGCGCCACCGTGCAACGTACCACCATCAGCAGCAACACTCGCGGCCTTGGCTTGAGCAACGGTTCGACCGCGGTGATCAGCGACAGCGTGGTCGAGGGTGGCGTCCAGGGCGCGACCATCAATGCCAGCACTGCCGAACTGCAACGCAGCGCGCTGAGGGGTACTGATGATGCCAGCGAAGGGGTGCGCATGGTGGCGGGCACCCTGACTGCCAAAGAGGGCAGCACCCTCAGTGGTGGCAGCTATGGTGCGCGCATCCTTGAGGACAATGGCCGCGGCGGCTCCACGCTGGTCGTGGACAACAGCCTGGTCGAAGGGCGCAACGGCCCAGCGATCATGGTAGGCCGCGGTGCAGGCTTCGCAGCTTCCGCGCAGATCGACGTGCTCAACGGCGCTACCTTGAGCGGTGGCAATGGTGTATTGCTGGAGGTGGCGGACGACGCTTCCGCCAACCTGCGGGTCAATGACAGCCACTTGCACGGCGATATCGTCGCGGCCGCCGGCGGCACCGCGAACGTGTTGCTGGAGAACCGCGCCACCCTCACGGGCCGCCTGGATAACGTCGCCAGCCTGGGGATCAACAGCGGCGCCGAGTGGGTCCTGATCGAGAACAGCCGCACCAGCGACCTCACCCTCAATGAAGGTGCAGTGCGCTTCGGCGGGCCAGGGGACTTCTTCACCCTGTCGGTGGACAAGCTGGCAGGCAACGGCACCTTTATCATGGAAGCAGACTTCAGCACCGCTCAGTCGGACTTCCTTGAGGTGACGGGCACCGCCAGCGGCACTCATCAGTTGCTGATCAGCCCCAGCGGCAATGACCCGCTTGCCGACAACAGCCTTCATGTGGTGCACACCGCCGCGGGCGATGCGCAGTTCTCACTGGCGGGGGGCGCTGTGGACCTGGGTGCGTATTCCTACGACCTGGTGCAACGAGACAGCAACGATTGGTACCTGGACGTAGCTACCCGCACGGTCAGCCCTGGCACACAGTCGGTCATGGCACTGGCCAATGTGGCACCCACCATCTGGTATGGCGAGCTGGGCACCTTACGCAGCCGCATGGGCGAGGTGCGCCGTGACCCGCGCAAGGCCGGTGGCTGGGTACGCACCTACGCCAACCAGTACAACGTTTCGGGCACCTCTGGCGCCGCTTACCAGCAACAGCAGCAAGGGCTGTCGATCGGTACCGACACACCCGTGGCTGCCGGCGACGGTAACTGGCTGGTCGGGGTCACGGCTGGCTACAGCAACTCCGACCTCAACCTCACCCGGGGCTCGTCGGCCAGCGTCGACAGCTACCATGCCGGCGCTTATGCCACCTGGCTCGATCCCGACAGCGGCTACTACTTCGACGCCGTGGCTCGGCTCAACCGGTTCAAGAACCAGGCTGACGTGCGCATGAGCGACGACAGCAAGGCCAAGGGCGATTATGCCGCCCTGGGTGCCGGCGTATCGCTGGAAGTGGGGCGCCAACTGGCCCTGGCAGATGGCTGGTTCGTCGAACCCTTCGCGCAGTTGTCCGGGCTTGTGGTGCAAGGCAAGGACTACACCCTGGATAACGGCATGCGTGCCGAAAGCGAACGCACCCGTTCGGTGCTGGGCAAAGTGGGCAGCACCGTAGGGCGCACCTTCACAGCCGGCGAAGGGCGCAGCGTGCAACCTTACCTGCGGGTTGCCGCCGTTCACGAATTCGTCAATGACAACCAGGTGAAAGTGAACGACAACCGCTTCGGCACCGACCTGTCAGGCTCGCGCGGCGAGGTGGGTGTCGGGATGGCAGTCGCCTGGGACGATAAATGGCAAGCACACGCCGACTTCGACTACAGCAACGGCAGCAAGATAGAGCAGCCGTGGGGCGTCAATTTCGGCGTGCGTTACAACTGGTGACAACGAAGGGAAGGCCTAAGCGCCTTCCCTTTTTCATTCATGCATCAGAGGAAGGGAAGGTCGATGACACAGAAAAAAAGCTCCGTTGAAGCGAAATCGTCTACCAGGAAGGCACCTGCAAAGAAAGCGACCGCCAAAGACACAGCCCTCCTCGTACCTCCAAATGTGCCAGAACTGGTGCCCGATATAGAAGGAGGAATACCGAACACGGTGTCGTTCCTGGCAACCTATATGCCCTTGCGGGTCGAATTCCCCCTGTGGGCTCACTCGAACCCCAGCGAGACGGACGAAGAATATCTAAGCCTGTACTGGAACGGCGTGCTGGTTGAAAAGAAGACCTTCAACCAGCCCATCAAGCCTGAAGAACTCTTTATCCTTGTACCCGTTCGCACTATGGTCGAAGGCCCGCACCAGTTGCACTACGAGGTCACCATTTTCAATGACACCCAAGCGGCTTCGCGGCCGCTGGATATCTACATCGACAAGACCCCACCCTTGCTGAACCAGCATGATGAAAAACTGAGCTTCTCAGACTATGTCAAACAATATGGCATCACTGACGATTATCTGAAGGACAACGGCGACCAGGCCGAAGCGACGATCCCTCCCTATATAGGTGCCGAGGTGGGTGATACGTTGGAATGGCAATGGCAGGGATACCCCGGTGAGTGGCAGACAGCCGGCATCCGTAAATTAAACCCGGACGATCTCAATCCTGATGGCCTCGAAAGCAAACCTATCAAAGTGAGTTACCCCGGTACCGTCATCCGCCAGTTTTCGACGGATGTCTGCTTTGCCCGTTATATCATTCAAGACCGGGCGGGCACAGCAGCCCAGCGTGCTGAGATGCGCAATGTGAAGTCCAATCCCAATCCCCCTCCGCGAATCTTGCTGCCACCTTTCATCAAAGAAGCAAAAGGCAACGCGTCATTCAGCACCTTGGATGTACGCGACGCGATCAATGGCGTGACATTCATCATCCCAGAAGAGGTAGAAATCAGGCCTAACGAGACTGTCACCGCCATCTGGGGCGAACCAGGCACACTGGGGGGGACCTCGGCCATCATGCCACCAGGCGTGCGTGAGGTCCGTATCCCACGTGTGTATATCCCACCGCATATGAACAGCCGGGTCGAATTGTATTATCAGATCAACAATCCTGATGTGCCGGTCTCTCCTTCGCATTATGTCGCGGTGAGGCCAATCGAAGGTCTTCCAATCGTGCAGTGCAACAAAATCCAGGATGGCGCAATTAACCTGCGCCCCCAGTGGGAAAGCGCTGCGTTCACATTGGGAGACTGGCTACTCCGGCACACGTCGCAATACGTCAACGCCTGGATTGAAGGGGTGGAGCGCGGCGACGTCTCCAAGGTCATCAGGCTTGCCATCGCCAATGAACTCCCGGTACCCACCGAGGCCGGCATCCTGACACTGGGCGCAGTGAGCAAGACCGACCTGATGAAACTGGCGCTGAACTATCAGTTCCACGTATCGGTAGAGGTCTCGTTCGACGATAAAAAGAGCTGGCTGAAATACCCCTATGCGGCGGCTACGCTTGAGCACCGGTAGATTTTTTAGTAGACCTTTTAAAAGGTAAAAAAAAACGCCACTCGAAAGAGTGGCGTTTTTCATGTTTGGAGCGGGAAACGAGACTCGAACTCGCGACCCCGACCTTGGCAAGGTCGTGCTCTACCAACTGAGCTATTCCCGCATTGTGAAGCTTTACCGCTAACCGGCGTGAAGCGCCTTAACGACCTTCACCACCACTGCACCGCATAGACGCCACAGTATTTAAACTGGAGCGGGAAACGAGACTCGAACTCGCGACCCCGACCTTGGCAAGGTCGTGCTCTACCAACTGAGCTATTCCCGCAAATGGCGTCCCCTAGGGGACTCGAACCCCTGTTACCGCCGTGAAAGGGCGGTGTCCTAGGCCACTAGACGAAGGGGACACACAACACTTTTCAGTGCGCCAGATATTGAACCTCACGATTCAACCTGGGCTTTCTTTTCCTGCCCCGCCATTAAGCGTTGCCGGAGAAACTGGAGCGGGAAACGAGACTCGAACTCGCGACCCCGACCTTGGCAAGGTCGTGCTCTACCAACTGAGCTATTCCCGCAATATGGCGTCCCCTAGGGGACTCGAACCCCTGTTACCGCCGTGAAAGGGCGGTGTCCTAGGCCACTAGACGAAGGGGACACGCTGCAAGCACTTACATGCTGCTTTCACTCCCTGCCGCGTTTCGCTGTGTGCTTTACGCTGCAAGTGGCGCGCATTCTATGGATGCTTCGAAGATGCGTCAACCCCTTTGTAGAAATTTATTTAAATCAATGACTTCCGGGTGTGCCGAGCGCTGTTTCAGGCAGCCCGCAGGGGTTTGGCGTTGATTTTCTGGCGTCAAGTCAGCATTAATGTGCCAGCATCCAGCCATGGCACAGTTTGCCGATAGAAAGAGAATGCCTGTCAGGGCCTCTCGCGAGCAAGCTCGCGCCTACACTCAATAATGCAAACCTATTCATGAGGCATTAACGGTGACACCACTTCTGATCACTCTGCTCATCGTGGCGGGTATCGCGTTGCTGATCGTGATCGGCTACCTCAACAATGTGGTCGAGAACAGCAAGCTGGAACGTGCACGGTTGAAGATCGAGCTGGCCGACCGCTTGCGCCGCTGCGGCGAAATCACCGAGACCTTCCCCGGCCAGTTCATGACCCCGGCCCTCAAGCTGCTGCTGGCCCGCCTGGAGCTGAACCTCAACCAGCGCCAGCTGACGGTGGACAAACACAATGCTGAACTCAAAGCGCGCATTGCCGAGCTGGAAGGCCAGATCGCCCTGGGCGAAAAGATCCCGGTGAACAACCCGCCTAACCCGATCCAGACAGAGGCCAAGGCCAAGGACGTGCGTTTTCTGCTCGAAGCGCTGCACACGCAGGTCGCCCGCGCCGCACAGGAGGGCTTCCTGCCTGCCAACGAGGCCAAGCAGTGGGTCAAGGAGATCCGTCATATCCTGGTGCTGCTGCACATCGAGTTCTTCAACAACCTTGGCCAGCTGGCCTTGCAGAAAGCTCAGCCGGGCCAGGCACGCCTCGCCTTCGAGCGGGGTGTGCAGTATTTGCGCAAGCAGCCAGAGCCGAAGGTGTATGAAGAGCAGCTGACCTACTTGGAGAAACTGCTGGCACGGGCCAACGCCCAAGTGATGGACCGCATGGCGCCGGCGGAGGACGAGCACAACGAACTGACCGATGGCCTCAAGACCGACGAGGAAGAGACCTGGAAGAAGAAGGCGATGTACGACTGATTGCTAAACCTGCACTGGCCTCTTCGCGGGCAAGCCCGCTCCCACAGGGACCGCGCCGCACCCTGTGGGAGCGGGCTTGCCCGCGAAGAGGCCGGAACAGGCAACCCAATTATCAGCAGTCAGTCAGTTCCAGAAAGATCGCCGCCAACCGCTCCAACCCCACCTGGTCCGCCTCACTGAAGCGCCCCACCTTCGGGCTGTCCAGGTCCAGCACTCCAATCAACCTGCCCGCCTTCACCAACGGAATCACCAGCTCGCTGTTGGACGCGCTGTCACAAGCGATATGCCCCGGGAACGCATGCACGTCTTCCACCCGCTGGGTTTGCCGCGTGGCCGCAGCCGCGCCACACACACCCTTGCTGAACGGAATACGCACACACGCCACCTGCCCCTGAAACGGCCCGAGCACCAGCTCTTCGTTGCGGTTCAGGTAAAACCCCGCCCAGTTCAGGTCGTCCACCTGGTTATAAAGAAACGCCGAAAACTGCGCGGCGTTGGCGATGAAGTCACGCTCGTCGGCAAACAGCGCCTGCACTTGCGCGGCCAGCAGGTTATAGCCATCGAGGCCGGCGCCACTGGCATTGAGGTCGATCATTTACTTTTGCTCCAGCAATTGCAGCCCGACCCAGTAGCGGGCGAACTGATAGGCACAACGGCCATTACGGTTGCCGCGGCCAGTGGCCCAGCGCACGGCGAGGATGTCCAGGGCTTCGTCACGCTGCCAGTTCAACCCGGCAGGGCGCGCCAACTGGCCGATCCAGTGTTCGACCACATTAAGGAAGTGGTCCTGGGTGAAGGGGTAGAACGACAGCCACAGGCCAAAGCGGTCTGACAGGGCGATCTTGTCTTCCACGGCTTCGCTGGGATGCAGCTCGCCATCGACGCGTTTCCAGTTCTCGTTGTCGCTCTCTTTTTCCGGCACCAGGTGGCGACGGTTGGAGGTGGCGTACAGCAAGACATTGTCGGGGGCTTGCTCCAGCGAACCGTCGAGCACGCTCTTGAGCACCCGGTAGTCGCCCTCCCCGGCTTCGAACGACAGGTCGTCGCAGAACAGGATGAAGCGTTGTGGCAGTTTTTGCAGTTGCTCGACCACCCGCGGCAGGTCGGCCAGGTGGTCGCGCTCGATTTCGATGAGGCGCAGGCCGGCACCTTCGTGCTCGGCCAGCAAGGCGCGCACCAGCGACGACTTGCCGGTGCCACGCGAGCCCCACAGCAAGGCGTGGTTAGCGGGCAGGCCATTGATGAACTGGTGGGTGTTGCGGCCCAGCTGGTCACGTTGCTGGTCGACCCCGATCAAGTCGCTCAGGCGGATGTCCAGGCTGACTTCAAGGGGCATCAGGTAACCGGTGCGGCCATCGCGCTGCCAGCGGGCGGCCAAGGTGGTGTGCCAGTCGATGTCCGGGCGTGGTGCGGGCAACAGCGGCTCAAGGCGCGCCAGTACCGATTCGGCGCGGTCCAGAAAAGCAATCAAGCGAGCGTCCATGACGACTCCTACAAATTCAGATTCTGGGATGCAGTGCCGGCCTCTTCGCGGGTAAACCCGCTCCCACAGGTACTGCACAGCGCTGAAGGCTGCGAAATAACCTGTGGGAGCGGGTTTACCCGCGAAGAGGCCGGCACTGCATACAAGCAATCAAGGTTGAATGTGTGACAGACCCGCCAGCAGCCGGGGCTATTCGGCTATGCTTGCGCAGCGCAAGGGACGTGAAACCGGCTCGGGACTCATGGATATCAAGTTCACCAATCGCCTGTCATACAAGCAAGCCCGGCTGACAGTCCTGGTCGGCTTCATCCTGGGAACATTGCTCAGTCTCATCCAGATCGGCATCGATTATGCCAGCGAAGACGCATCCATCAACCGTGAAGTGCGTGCACTGCTGCAAATCAGCCACAACCCGGCTTCGCGCATCGCCTACAACATCGATGCCGAACTGGCCCTGGAGCTGACCCGCGGCCTGCTGCAATCGCCAGCGGTGATCCGCGCCCGGCTGATCGACAACAACGATACCGTGCTGGCCGACGTCGAGCGCCCACGCCTTGAAGACCGCTACCGCCCGCTCAGCGACTTCCTGTTCGGCGAGCAGCGCCAGCTTCAAGACCGCCTGTTTCTCGCCCATATGCCCAATGAATATCTGGGCACCCTGTACCTGGACGTCGACACCTACGCCTTCGGCAGCCGCTTCCTCGACCGCGCCGGCATCACCCTGTTCAACGGCTTCGCCCGCAGCCTGGTGCTGACCGGGATCCTGCTGGCGCTGTTCTACATGATGCTGACCAAACCGCTGGTGACCGTGATTGGCGCGCTCAGCGGCAGCGACCCGCGCAAGCCGCGGCAAACCCGGCTGGAATGCCCCCACGGCCACGAACACGACGAGATCGGCGTGCTGGTCAAAGTCGCCAACCAGCAGTTCGTCAGCATGGCCACCGAGATCGAGCAGCGGCGTAACGCCGAAAACCGCCTGACCCAGTACCTGAACGAGCTGGAAGACATCGTGTCGGCGCGCACCGACCAGCTCAAGGCCAGCAACAGCAGCTTGAGCCTGTCCAACCAAGAGCTCGAAGAAGCCCGGCGCCGGGCCCTGGACATGGCCCAGGCGCGCGCGGCCTTCCTGGCCAACATGAGTCACGAAATCCGCACCCCGCTCAACGGCATGCTCGGCATGATCGCCCTGGCCCTGGACAGCCCGCTGCCCAGCGAACAGCGCCAGCAGATGACCATCGCCCACGACTCAGGCAAGGTACTGGTGGAGCTGCTGAACGATATTCTCGACCTGTCCAAGTTCGATGCCGGCCAGCTGGAGCTCGAACGCATTGCCTTCGACATGGGCTCGCTGGTCGAGGACACCGCCAACCTGCTGTCGCAGAACACCGCGCAAAGCGTCGAGCTGACCTGCCTTATCGCCCGTGACTTCCCCAGCAGCGTGCTCGGCGACCCGACACGGGTGCGCCAGATCGTCAGCAACCTGTTGTCCAACGCGCTCAAGTTCACCCGCTTCGGCCGCGTCGACATTCGCCTGGTGACGATTGTCGGCGGTGTACGCCTGGAAGTGCGCGATACCGGCATCGGCATCCCCGAGGAGGCGCAGGCGAGGATTTTTCAACCCTTCACCCAGGCTGGCGCTGGCATCACCCGCCAGTACGGCGGCACCGGCCTGGGCCTGGCACTGACGCGCAACCTGTGCAAGGCGATGCAGGGGCACCTGCATATCCAGTCCGAACCAGGCTTTGGCAGCCGCTTCAGCGCAGAGCTGCCACTGGCCGTGCACACTGAAGCCATCCCGCCGGCGCCGCTGCAGGGCCGCGTGGTGGCCCTGAGCGATGCCAGCAGCGGGCTGCATGAGCTGCTGCAAGACCTGCTGCCCGCCTGGGGCCTGGCGTACCAACGCCACGACAGCAGCGCAGGCCTGCACACTGCGACGTTCGACCTGCTGATCACCGACGACCTGGAGCACCTGCTGGCGCTGCGCCCTGCACTGAAAACGCCCATCCTGCTGGTGACGGCCTACGGCAATTTCCTGCCCAATGAGCAATCCATCAACCTTGCGCCGCTGCACCAACTGGCCCGGCCACTGGCGCGCAATGCGCTGTACCAGACGCTACGGCGCATCCTGCAAGGCCACGAGCCCGAGCACCCGCTGGCCAACCCGCACACCCCCCCGGAACAAGGCCGTGCACGGATTCTGCTGGTGGAGGACAACCCGGTGAACCAACTGGTGGCCAAGGGCATGCTGGCCAAGCTCGGCTGCCAGGTACAGCTGGCCACCCAGGGCGCCGAAGCCCTGGCGTGGCTAGAACAAGAGGATTTCGACCTGGTGCTGATGGACTGCAACATGCCGGTGATGGACGGCTACGAAGCCAGCCGGCGTATCCGCCAGAGCGGCCGCTGGCCAGACTTGCCAATCGTCGCGCTCACCGCCAATGCCATGCCCGAAGAGCGCGAACGCTGCCGGGCGGCGGGCATGAACGACTACCTGGCCAAGCCGTTCCGCCGCGAAGAGCTGCTGGCGCTGGTCGAGCACTGGGTGCCGATCAGCGGCTGAGCAGGCGCTCGATGTCTGCTTCCAGTGCCTGCGGCTTGGTGGTCGGCGCATAGCGCGTGACCTGGCCGCTGGCCGGGTCGACCAGGAACTTGGTGAAATTCCACTTGATCTTCTGGCTGCCCAGCAGGCCGGGGGCGCGCTGCTTGAGCTCGACGAACAGCGGGTGAGCACCCGGCCCGTTGACCTCGACCTTGCGAAACAGCGGGAAGCTCACGCCGAAATTGCGCTCGCAAAACTGCGCGATGTCCCGCGCTTCGCCCGGCTCTTGCTTGCCAAACTGGTTGCAAGGGAAGCCCAGCACCACCAGGCCGCGCTCGCGGTAGGCCTGCCACAACTGCTCCAGGCCTTTATATTGCGGGGTAAAGCCGCACTGGCTGGCGGTGTTGACCACCAACAGGACTTTGCCCGGGAAGTCACCGAGCTTCTTGTGCTCGCCACCCAGGGTCACGCAGGGGATGTCCAGCATCGATCCAGCCATGTTCAGGCTCCGGTCAGTCACGTGGTCGAAGGTCGATGCACACCGAGTTGATGCAATAGCGCAGGCCGGTCGGGGGTGGCCCGTCGGGGAACACGTGGCCCAGGTGCGCATCGCAGCGGGCGCAGGTGACTTCGGTGCGGATCATGCCGTGGGTGGTGTCGCGAATCTCGATCATCGCGCTGTCTTCGATCGGCGCGTAGAAGCTCGGCCAGCCGCAGCCAGAATCGAACTTGGTTTGCGCATCGAACAGCGGCAGGCTGCAGCAGATGCAATGGTAGATACCATCACGGCGTTCGCTGTTGTACTTGCCGCTGAACGGCCGCTCGGTGCCTTTGAGGCGGCACACCTGGTA
This sequence comes from Pseudomonas sp. LAIL14HWK12:I10, assembly GCF_900184205.1. Taxonomy (NCBI): domain Bacteria; kingdom Pseudomonadati; phylum Pseudomonadota; class Gammaproteobacteria; order Pseudomonadales; family Pseudomonadaceae; genus Pseudomonas; species Pseudomonas sp. LAIL14HWK12:I10. Next base: position 178,611 of record NZ_FXWU01000010.1, read on the forward strand.
CTGCTCGGGGTCGAGCATCGACCGCCATTGTTCAAGTGTCTTCTCGATCTTTTGCATGTAGGGACCTCGACAGGCTTAATTTCACCCCGCGCCGTCTTTTCCGTAACGCGGGTGGCACGTATATTAGTTGGCTTCGTGTGCCAGGCGTTCAGTCTGGCACCCGCTTCCTGCCCTTTCAAACCTTTCGAAAGGGCGCGGTGCGTATTCTCAACCGGGACCCCATCATGCAGTTCAGCAAATCGAACAAGCTCGCCAATGTCTGCTACGACATTCGCGGCCCAGTGCTCAAGCACGCCAAACGCCTGGAGGAGGAAGGCCACCGCATCCTCAAGCTGAACATCGGCAACCCGGCGCCGTTTGGCTTCGAGGCGCCGGACGAAATTCTCCAGGATGTGATCCGCAACCTGCCCACCGCGCAGGGCTACAGCGACTCCAAAGGGCTGTTCAGCGCGCGCAAGGCGGTGATGCAGTACTGCCAGCAGAAGGAAATCGAAGGCGTCACCATCGAGGACATCTACCTCGGTAACGGCGTGTCCGAGCTGATCGTCATGTCGATGCAGGCGCTGCTCAACAACGGCGACGAAGTGCTGATCCCGGCCCCCGACTACCCGCTGTGGACCGCTGCAGTGAGCCTGGCTGGCGGCAAGCCGGTGCACTACCTGTGCGACGAACAGGCCGACTGGTTCCCTGACCTTGAAGACATCAAGGCCAAGATCACCCCGAACACCAAGGCCCTGGTGATCATCAACCCGAACAACCCGACCGGCGCGGTGTACTCCAAGGAGCTGCTGCTGGGCATGCTGGAGCTGGCGCGCCAGCACAACCTGGTGGTGTTCTCCGACGAGATCTACGACAAGATCCTCTACGACGAAGCCGTGCACATCAGCACCGCCTCGCTGGCCCCCGACCTGCTGTGCCTGACCTTCAACGGCCTGTCCAAGTCGTACCGGGTGGCGGGCTTCCGTTCCGGCTGGCTGATCATCTCGGGGCCCAAGCACCACGCCCAGAGCTACATCGAAGGCATCGACATGCTGGCCAACATGCGCCTGTGCGCCAACGTGCCGGCCCAGCATGCCATCCAGACCGCCCTGGGCGGCTACCAGAGCATCAACGACCTGGTGCTGCCACAAGGCCGCCTGCTGGAGCAGCGCAACCGCACCTACGAGCTGCTCAACGACATCCCGGGCGTGAGCTGCGTGAAGCCGATGGGCGCGCTGTATGCGTTCCCGCGGATCGACCCGAAGGTCTGCCCGATCCTCAATGACGAGAAGTTCGCGCTAGACCTGCTGCTGTCGGAAAAACTGCTGATCGTGCAAGGTACAGCGTTCAACTGGCCATGGCCGGACCACTTCCGCGTGGTGACCTTGCCGCGGGTGGACGACCTGGAAGCGGCGATCGGGCGGATCGGGAATTTCCTGCGGACTTATTCGCAGTAACTGAAGGCCTCTTCGCAACACAAGGCTGCTCCTACAGGTGTACGCGTTCTCCTGTAGGAGCAGCCTTGCGCTGCGAATGGGCTGCAAAGCAGCCCCAAATGTTTCTTACATCCTGCAACGCTCTACCTCACAGCCCCCACCGCATCCTCTGCCATACTCCGCCGTACACAGTTTGAAATAGTCGCCCGATTGAATCGGCACGGCTTGCACCTTATATACCCCGCAGTAAGCAACACACTCATCCGTCAGGAGAACGTAACAACCATGATGCGCATTCTGTTGTTTGTAGCCACCAACCTCGCGGTGGTGCTGGTTGCAAGCATTACCCTGAGCCTGTTCGGTTTCAACGGGTTCATGGCCGCCAACGGGGTCGACCTCAACCTCAGCAGCCTGCTGGTGTTCTGCGCCGTGTTCGGCTTTGCCGGCTCCCTTGTCTCGCTGTTCATCTCCAAGTGGATGGCGAAGATGAGCACCGGCACCCAGATCATCTCCCAGCCGCGCACCCGCCACGAACAATGGCTGTTGCAAACGGTCGAGGAGCTGTCGCGCGAGGCCGGCATCAAGATGCCCGAAGTGGGTATCTTCCCGGCCTACGAGGCCAACGCCTTCGCCACCGGCTGGAACCGCAACGATGCCCTGGTAGCGGTGTCCCAAGGCCTGCTGGAGCGTTTCTCGCCCGATGAAGTGCGTGCGGTGCTGGCCCACGAGATCGGCCACGTGGCCAACGGTGACATGGTCACCCTGGCGCTGGTGCAGGGCGTGGTGAACACCTTCGTGATGTTCTTTGCCCGCATCATCGGCAACTTCGTCGACAAGGTCATCTTCAAGAACGAAGAAGGCCAGGGTATTGCCTACTACGTCGCGACCATCGTTGCCGAGCTGATCCTGGGCATCCTGGCCAGCATGATCGTCATGTGGTTCTCGCGCCGCCGCGAGTACCGTGCCGACGAAGCCGGCGCACAACTGGCCGGCACGGCCGCGATGATCGGCGCCCTGCAGCGCCTGCGTGTGGAGCAAGGCCTGCCAGTCCATATGCCGGACACCATGAAGGCCTTCGGCATCAATGGCGGCCTCAAGCACGGCCTGGCCGGGCTGCTGATGAGCCACCCGCCGCTGGAAGACCGTATCGAGGCGCTGCGCCGTCGCGGTTGATCCACCCAGCAAAAACAAAAAAGGGCGACTTCGGTCGCCCTTTTTTGTGGGTGGTCCCCTTCAGAGGCCTATGCGATACACCCGCTCGAGCAGGCTGGTAGCACCGGCCTGGGCAAACTTCGGGCTCTGCTCAATGATTTCCAGCACCTCCAGCGGCTCCACCTGCCGACCGGCAAAGCCGTGCCGCACCTCATCATCGGCGACCGAAAACGGCGGGCCAGCCAACAGCGCCTGGTCATAATCCAGCGTCACCAACAGCCCTTGGCACCCCGCTGGCAGCATGTCAGCCAACAGCCGCATGTAGCGCAGGCGCATCTGGGGCGGTAAAGCAATCAACGCCGCACGGTCATAGAACCCCGCGCAATCGGCTACATCCTGGGCCTGCAAGGCAAAGAAGTCGCCGCACCACAGCTCTACCTCGGCGCTTCTCCAAACCTCGAACGCGCCCTTCTGCGAGACTTCAGGCTCAAGCCCGTGCTCTAGGAAAAAGCCCTCTACTGCCCGCCGCGACAGCTCCACCCCCAGCACCCGATGCCCCTGCCCTGCCAGCCAGGCCAGGTCCAGGCTCTTGCCACACAACGGCACCAGCACACGGCTGCCAGCCGGCAGCGCCAGCGCTGGCCAGTGCGCTTGCAGGTAGGGGTTGACCTGCGCTTGATGGAAGCCGATCTGGTTGTCGGCCCATCGTTTGTGCCAGAACGCTGGCTCCATGGTTGCTCCTGTACTTATCAAGCGCTTCGATACATAGCGCAGAAAACTTGGTTTGGATTTCGATCGGTAACTGATCGAAGATGACTGCATCTTAACCCTCAGGACATCACCATGCTGCCCAGCCTGTTCATTTCCCATGGTTCCCCCATGCTCGCCCTACAGCCAGGCGCCAGCGGGCCGGCCTTGGCCGGGTTGGCCAACGCCCTGCCGCACCCCAAGGCGATCGTGGTGGTGTCGGCGCACTGGGAAAGCCGTGAGCTGCTGGTGACCGGCAGCCAGCAGCCCGAGACCTGGCACGACTTCCACGGTTTCCCCCAGGCGCTGTATGCCGTGCAGTACCCGGCACCGGGTGCCCCTGCGCTGGCCGAGCAGGTGTGCGCGTTGCTGGGCGCTGCCGGCTTGCCGGCGCGCACCGATGCGCACCGGCCGTTCGACCATGGCGCGTGGGTGCCGTTATCGCTGATGTACCCGGGCGCCAACATCCCGGTACTCCAGGTGTCGCTACCCAGTCAGTTGGGGCCTGCCTTGCAGCTCAAGGTTGGCCAGGCACTGGCAGGGTTGCGCGCGCAGGGGGTACTGCTGGTGGGCTCGGGGAGCATTACCCATAACCTGGGCGAACTGGACTGGCACGCCGGGCCGGACGTGATCGAGCCTTGGGCGCTGGCGTTTCGGGATTGGGTGGTGGCGCGGCTGCAGGAGGATGACCGGGATGCGCTGGTGGGTTACCGGCAAGCGGCACCGTTTGCGGTGCGTAACCATCCCAGTGATGAGCATTTGCTACCGCTGTTTTTTGCCCTCGGGGCTGGGGGCACGTTCAGCATCGTCCACCAGGGGTTCACCTTGGGCGCACTGGGGATGGATATCTACAGGTTCGACTGAAACACCGATCCCCTGTAGGAGCAGCCTTGTGCTGCGAAGAGGCCGGTGCAAGCACAGTGAATGCTCGCTGCTTGCACTGGCCTCTTCGCAGCGCAAGGCTGCTCCTACAAGGGGCCGTGTGCGCTTCACCCAGGCAAAAAAAATCCCCAGCTCAGGCCGGGGATTTTTTTATTCCGCCAGGATCAATCTTCGCGGTAGCGACGCAGCTTCAGCTGCTTGCCAGCCACGCGGGTGTCCTTGAGCTTGGACAGCAGACGCTCCAGGCCATCTTCCGGCAGCTCAACCAGGCTGAAGCTGTCGCGTACCTGGATACGGCCGATAGCGTCACGGGCCAGGCCGCCTTCGTTGAGGATGGCACCCAACAGGTTCTTGGCAGCAATGCCGTCACGGGCACCCAGGGCAGTACGGCAACGCACGCGGCCTTCAGCCAGCGGCATTGGCGCACGACGCTCACGGTCACCACGGTCACTGCGCTCGCCACGCTCGGCACGCTCACCGGTACGCTCACGCGGTGCACCAACGCCCGGTACCAGCGGCTGCTCGCGCTCTACGGCAGCCAGGTCCAGCGCCTGACCATTGGTGGCTTTGCGCAGCAAGGCCGAAGCCAGGGCACGCGGGCTGCAACCCAGGTCGGTGGTCAGACGGTCGAGCAGGTCGCCATGGCTGGCTTCCGATTCGGCCACCAGCGGCGCCAGGCTCGAGGTCAGTTTCTTGATGCGAGCATCCAGAACGGCCTGGGCATTCGGCAGGCGTGCTTCGGCAACTTTCTGCCCGGTAACACGCTCGATCACTTGCAGCATGCGGCGCTCACGCGGGGTGACCAGCAGCAGTGCACGGCCTTCGCGACCGGCACGGCCGGTACGGCCGATACGGTGAACGTAGGACTCTGGGTCGTACGGCATGTCAACGTTGAACACGTGCGTGATGCGCGGTACGTCCAGACCACGGGCAGCGACGTCGGTGGCGACGACGATGTCCAGGCGGCCATCCTTGAGCGAGTCGATAACGCGCTCACGCTGGTTCTGGGCGATGTCGCCGTTCAGCGCAGCAGCCTTGTAGCCCTTGGCTTCCAGCGCGGCGGCCAGGTCCAGGGTGGCTTGCTTGGTACGCACGAAGGCGATCAGCGCGTCGAACTCTTCAACTTCCAGCAGACGCAGAACAGCCGGGATCTTCTGGTCGGCATGGACCATCAGGTGAGCCTGGTCGATCGCGGTAACGGTCTGGGTCTTGCTCTGGATCTTGACGTGCTTGGGTTCACGCAGGTGACGTTCAGCGATCGAGCGGATCGACGACGGCAGGGTTGCGGAGAACAGAACGGTCTGACGGCTAGCTGGGATTGCGTCGAAGATCACTTCGAGGTCATCCATGAAGCCCAGCTTGAGCATCTCGTCGGCTTCGTCCAGTACCAGGTACTGTACGGTCGACAGGACTTTTTCGTCACGACGCAGGTGGTCGCACAGACGGCCTGGGGTAGCGACGACGATTTGCGCGCCGTTACGGATGGCACGCAGCTGTGGGCCCATCGGGGCACCACCGTAAACAGCGACCACGTTAACGCCCGGCATCTGCTTGGCGTAGGTTTCGAAAGCGGTAGCAACTTGCAGCGCCAACTCACGGGTTGGCGCCAGGATCAGGGCTTGCGGTTCGCGCTTGCTCACGTCGATCTTGTTGAGGATCGGCAGGGCGAAGGCAGCGGTCTTGCCGGTGCCAGTCTGCGCCTGGCCGATCATGTCGTGACCGGCGAGGATGATCGGGATCGACTGATGCTGAATGGCGGACGGCTCTTCATAGCCGGTAGCCAGTACAGCAGCAACAATATTCGGATTGAGATCGAGAGCGGCGAATCCGCCGGTTTCCTGGGTCATGGGTCTGCCTCTAGGTGCATCCGCAAAGACCCATGCTCCAAAGCTGCACATGCCTTGAAAGACCAGAAGGTCACCCAGGCAGCTTTGGCGGCGGGGATTTGCGAAAACGATTGAAAAAGAAAAACTTGGGAAGGTCCGCCTAGCGGACGTGCAGCCGAAGCTGGACTCGGAGGATTTGCACCACCTGATTTTGAGGTCCGCTAAAAGACCGGCGCGTACTATACCCGAATTAACGGGTTACGTGAGGAAAATTTTCGGTAGACCGGAGCCATCAGGTAGCCACTAGCGACGACGGGCTGAATCGTTAATTCACATCCCCTTGTAGGAGCAGCCTTGCGCTGCGAAGAGGCCGGTGAAAGCAGCAAGCATCTACGCTGCCTGCAATGGCCTCTTCGCAGCACAAGGCTGCTCCTACAAGGGGATGTCAGCAGCTCAGGTAGCAGGCCGAATTTCTTTGATCAGCCCGTCAAGGCTATACCCCAACTGCGGCGCCAGCGCCTCAGCCCGCGCCCGCAGCCCTTGCATGTCCAGCGTTTGCTCAAGGTCCGACGGCACCAAGAGGATCACGTTGCCCTCCTTCACCGGCAACTCCCAATAATGCCGGTGGTACAAGCCGCGCAGCAGCGCCGCGCCCAGCGGCCTGCCGTCATCGCTGGCCCACTGGTTGATCACCAGCCACCCCCCAGGGTTTAGCTGCTTCTGGCAGTTGTCCAGAAACCCCCAGGCCAAATGCCCGACACCCGGGCCAAAGTCGGTGTACAGGTCGACGAAGACCAGGTCGGCCTTTTCTGCGCTGGGCAGCAGCTCAATGGCATCGCCCACCCGCACATACAGGCGCGGGTCATCGTCCAGGCCCAGGTATTCCATGGCCAGGCGCGGCACGTCCGGGCGCAGCTCGATGGCTTCGATATCGTCCAGCGGCAGAAACTTCATGCAGGCCTGGGTCAGCGTGCCGGCGCCCAGGCCCAGAAACAGCGCACTCTCGGGCTGCGCGTGGCACAAGGCGCCGAGCAGCATGGCGCGGGTGTAGTCATATTCCAGCCAGCTGGGGTCGGCAGTGAATACGCAGCTCTGCTCGATCGCATCGCCGAATTCGAGAAAACGGTAGTCGTCCACCTCGTACACGCTGATGACGCCAAAGGCATCTTCGACCCGTGCCAGTAGCCGCTCTTCCCGTTCCGCCGTCATGTTCGCCACTCGCCCGTGCAAAAACGCGCATTGTCCGCCAACACCCCCGATGCAACAAGCGCGGCGGCAACTGTTACCATGACCCAAAGCCTACAACCCACAAGATCGAGCCCGAAATGAACGCACCGTGGAGCCCTGACAGCTGGCGTGCCCTGCCTATCCAGCAGCAACCGACTTACCCCGACGCCGCGCACCTGCTCAAGGTCGAACAGACCTTGGCCAGCTACCCGCCGCTGGTGTTCGCGGGCGAGGCCCGCGAGCTGCGCCGGCAGTTCGCCGAAGTCACCGAAGGCCGCGCGTTCCTGTTGCAGGGCGGCGACTGCGCCGAGAGCTTTGCCGAGTTTTCCGCCGCGAAGATCCGCGACACGTTCAAGGTGCTGCTGCAGATGGCCATCGTCATGACCTTTGCTGCCGGCTGCCCGGTGGTCAAGGTCGGTCGCATGGCCGGGCAATTTGCCAAGCCGCGCTCCGCGGGCGACGAGACCATCGGCAACGTCACCCTGCCCGCCTACCGTGGCGATATCGTCAACGGCATCGGTTTTGACGAAAAAAGCCGCATCCCCGACCCGGACCGCCTGCTGCAGGCCTACCACCAGGCCACCGCTAGCCTCAACCTGCTGCGCGCCTTTGCCCAAGGTGGCTTTGCCGACCTGCACCAGGTGCACAAGTGGAACCTGGACTTCATCGCCAACTCGGCGCTGGCCGACAAGTACCATCAATTGGCCAACCGTATCGACGAGACCCTGGCCTTCATGCGTGCCTGCGGGCTGGACAGCGCGCCGCAACTGCGCGAGACCAGCTTCTTCACCGCCCACGAAGCGCTGCTGCTCAACTATGAAGAAGCCTTCGTGCGCCAGGACAGCCTGACCGGCGACTACTACGATTGCTCGGCGCACATGCTGTGGATCGGCGACCGCACGCGCCAGCTCGACGGCGCCCATGTCGAGTTCCTGCGCGGCGTGCACAACCCGATCGGGGTCAAGGTCGGCCCCAGCATGAACCCCGAAGAACTGATCCGCCTGATCGACACCCTCAACCCGAGCAACGACCCCGGCCGCCTCAACCTGATCGTGCGCATGGGCGCCAACAAGGTCGGCGACCACCTGCCAGGGTTGATCCGCACTGTCGAGCGCGAGGGGCGCAAGGTGCTGTGGAGCTCCGACCCCATGCACGGCAACACCATCAAGGCCAGCAGCGGCTACAAGACCCGTGACTTTGCGCAGATCCTCGATGAGGTGAAGCAATTCTTCCAGGTGCACCAGGCCGAAGGCAGCCATGCGGGCGGGATCCACATCGAGATGACCGGGCAGAACGTCACCGAATGCATCGGCGGCGCCCGCCCGATCACCGAAGACGGCCTGTCGGACCGTTACCACACCCACTGCGACCCACGCATGAATGCCGATCAGTCGCTGGAACTGGCGTTTCTGATTGCCGAAACCCTCAAGCAGGTGCGCCGCTAAACCGCCGCACCTACAAAAAACGGCCTATTTGCGCAGCGGATCATCCCAGAAGTGCCGCTCGGCCTCTTGCTGGATATCCGCCCGGCTCAAGCCCAGGTCGTGCAATGTCGCATCGCTGAGGCTGGCCAGCTCCTGGCGCTGACGGTACAGCTCCCACCAACGCGCCGGGCGCTGCAGGGCTGCGTGCCACAGGTGGTTCAGGGAAAAGGCAGGTTGCTGGATGCTGCTGACATGACCTTTCATCGTGAAGCCCTCCGTGTTGATGGCTCCAGTCTCGCGCCGGGCTTAAGATCAATCCAACGAATGTTTCTGATGCCATGCATCTCGGAGATTGATGCAATGTCCCAGTATCAAAGCCTTGATGCCGACGTATTGCGCACCTTCGTCGCCATTGCCGAGCAAGGCGGTTTCACCCGCGCCGGCGAGGTGGTCAACCGCACCCAGTCGGCGGTCAGCATGCAAATGAAACGCCTGGAGGAAGACATCCTGCAGCGCCAGCTGTTCGAGCGCGAGGGCCGCCAGGTACGCCTCACCGCTGAAGGGCAGGTACTGCTTGGCTATGCCCGGCGCATCCTCAAGCTGCACGGCGAAGTGTTCAATACCTTGCGCATGCCGCACATGGTCGGGGTGGTACGCATCGGCACACCCGACGATTACGCCATGCGCTTTCTGCCGACCATCCTGTCGAGTTTTGCCCAGGCTTACCCGCTGGTGCAGGTGGAGGTGCATTGCGATTCGTCAAAGCAATTGATGCTGCGCCAGGACCTGGACCTGACCATCGTCACCCGCGAACCGGGCAACGAAGTCGGCCAGCTGTTGCGCCAGGAACGGCTGGTGTGGGCTGCCGCCGAAGGGTTTTGCCCGCAGGAGCAACGGCCCATGCCGGTGGCGCTGTTCAACACCGACTGCTTTTGCCGCGCCTGGACCTGCAATGCGCTAGAAGCGCAAGGCATCGACTACCGCATTGCCTACACCAGCCCAAGCCTGGCGGCGATCTTTGCCATCGTCACTGCCGGGTTGGCGGTGACGGCACAGTTGCAGAGCCTGATCGGCGGCAACATACGGATTTTGGGCGAGAGCGACGGGCTGCCGCAGTTGCCGGTGGCCAATGTGATGCTGGTGCGCAGCACGCAGCACCCGTCCCCGATCACCGATTGCATGGCCGACTACATCGTCGAAGGGTTCAAATAGATCAGTGGCAGCCATCGCTTTGTGTAGGAGCAGCCTTGTGCTGCGAAAAGGCCGGTGATTTCAGCGACATTTTGCGAAGCTTGAACGGGCCTCTTCGCAGCGCAAGGCTGCTCCTACAGGGAGACGGCTGCTGCATGTGCGCTTAAAGCTCAAACCCCAACATCACCGCACACACCACCAGAAACGCACAAAACATCGCCCGCAGCACCTTCTCTGGCAGGGCATGCGCCAACTTCACCCCCCAGCTGATGCTGAGCAGCCCACCCACCGCCAAGGGGATCCCTATCCCCCAGTCAACACTCTGGTGCACGCCATAGGTCAACAAGGTCACCGTCGTACTGGGCGCCGCCAACGCCAGCGACAACCCCTGCGCCACCACCTGCGTGGTCCCGAACACACTGGTCAGAATAGGCGTGGCGACCACCGCGCCCCCTACCCCGAACAACCCACCCATGGTCCCGGCAAAACTGCCCAGCACGCCCAGCCACGGCCAGGCGTAACGCAGTTCAGGGCTGGGCGGCGCGACCTTGAGGAACATCCGCGCCACGTTCCACACCGCCAGCGCCACCAGAAAGCCGACAAAGCCCAGCCGCATGGACTGGGCATCGATGCCCACCGCCCAAATCGACCCCAGCCAGGCGAACAGGAAACTGCACAGTGCCAACGGCAGCGCATGGCGCAGCTCGATGCGGTTGCGCTGGTGGTAGCGCCACAGCGCCAGCAACACATTCGGCACGACCATCACCAACGCAGTGCCCTGCGCCAGCTGTTGGTCCAAGCCGAACAACACCCCCAGCGCCGGGATTGCAATCAACCCGCCGCCTATGCCGAACAAACCACCCATGGTGCCCAGGGCAGCGCCCAACGCGATATACAACAACCACTCAATCATCAGGGGCCTCTGCGCCTCTCGCTTGCAATGGTGGGCATGCTACCGAGTCGGGGCTGGTGGGGAAACGCACAGCAGCGCACAATGGCTGTGCGTTTTATGCAAAGCCGAGCCACCATGAACCCCGATATCCTCACCGACCAACTCAGCCTGTTTCTCGACGTGCTGGAAACCGGCAGCTTCTCTGCCGCCGCGCGGCGCCACCCGTTGACGCCCTCGGCCGTGGCCCGGCGCATCGACAACCTCGAAAGCGCCGTGGGCAGCCGGCTGTTCACCCGCAGCACCCACGCTGTGCGTGCCACCCCGGCCGGCAACGCCTTTGCCGAACGCGCACGACGCATCATCGAGGAGCTGCGCCTGGCCCGCGCCGAAGCCGTCTCGTTGAGCAGCGCCCCAGAAGGCCTCATCCGCATCGACGCCCCCGCCGCGTTTGGCCGCCGCCACCTCGCCCCGGCCATCGCCGACTTCCTCGTGGCCTACCCCGGGCTTGACGTGCACCTGCGCCTGATCGACAGCTTCGTCGACTTGCAAGGCAGCCACCTCGGCGAAGTCGACCTGGTATTGCGTGCAGGCCCCCTGGCCGACACGCGCCTGGTCGCCACACCGCTGGCCTACATGGTCCGCATCGCCTGCGCCAGCCCGGCCTACCTGGCCAGCCGAGGCGTACCGGCGTGCCCCAGCGAGTTGCCTGCGCACGACGGCCTCGACTGGGACGGCCTGGCGCCGCCGTTTGCCTGGCGCTTCAGCGTGGCCGGCCAGGCCCGCCTGTACCGGCCATCGCGCATGCGCATGGCCGCCAACAACGCCGAAACCCTGCTGTTCGGCGCCCTGGCAGGTTTGGGCATTGCCCACCTGCCCACCTGGCTGATCAGCGACTACCTGCTGCGCGGCGAACTGGTCCCGCTGTTTTGCGAAGGTGGCCTGCCAGCCGCCGAGTCCAGTGGCATTTATGCGTTACGCCTGGCACATGAAACGAACTCTCGCAGCCGTTTGCTGCTCGAATTTCTCAAGAGCCGTTTCAGCCCCATTCCACCCTGGGACCTGGCCCTGCGCAGTGAACTGCGCTGGCAATGAACGCACTAATGATCAGCGTGCTAGATTTCCCCATTGATTATTTCAAGGACCTGCATGAACGCCGACACCCAAGCCTCCTGTGACGAGCTGCTGCTGGACAACCAGGTCTGCTTCGCCCTGCATTCGACCTCGTTGCTGATGACCAAGGTCTACAAGCCGCTGCTGCAAGCGCTGGGCCTGACCTACCCGCAGTACCTGGCCATGCTGGTGCTGTGGGAGCGGGATGGCCTGACCGTGGGCGAGATCAGCCAGCACCTGCTCACCGACCCTGGCTCGCTGACCCCGCTGCTCAAGCGCCTGGAAAGCGAAGGCCTGCTCAAGCGCACCCGCAGCCGCGAGGACGAACGGGTGGTACTGGTGCAACTGACCGACAAGGGCCGTGATTTGCAACAACAGGCCAAACAGGTGCCCCCGTGCATCCTCAAGGCCAGCGGGCGCAGCCTGGAACGCCTGAAACAGCTGCAAGCCGACCTGCTCGAACTGCGCAATAACCTGCAGAAAAACCTCTGAGCGCTATGCTGTGTGATGGCCGTTCGGATGAACGGTGATGATTTATCTTGCGCGCAAACTAATTGCGCGCTAATTTAAATCCCACACCTACCCAGCGCCACCGACACCCGGTTGCGCACAGCACATTAGCGAGGCTCAAGATGCAAAAGGTCACTCCGCTGTACATCGCAGAAGCCACCTCCACTGGCGGGCGCGACGGTAAATCCCGCTCCAGCGACGGCAAGCTGGAAGTCAAGCTGAGCACCCCCAAAGAACTGGGCGGCGCGGGCGGTGACGGCACCAACCCTGAACAGATGTTCGCGGCCGGTTACTCGGCCTGCTTCATCGGCGCACTGAAATTTGTCGCCGGGCAAGAGAAAAAAGCCCTGCCGGCCGATGCCTCGATCACTGCAAACGTGGGCATTGGCCAGATCCCGGGTGGTTTCGGCCTGGACATCGACCTGCACATCAACCTGCCGGGCCTGGCCCAGGCCGATGCCGAAGGTTTGGTGGAGAAGGCGCACAAGGTCTGCCCTTACTCCAACGCCACCCGCGGCAATGTGGATGTAAGGCTGCACGTGACGGTCTGAATGCAGGCATAAAAAAACCCGGCCGAGGCCGGGTTTTTTGTGCGCATCACAAGAAGAATTACTTCTTGGAACGGCCTTTGAAGCTGTTGTCGCGAGTGTCGATGTCGATCCACTCGTCGATCTGGATGAAGTCGGCAACCTGAATCTCGGTACCGTTCTTCAGTTTGGCAGGCTTCATGACCTTGCCCGAAGTGTCGCCGCGGGCAGCGTTTTCGGTGTAGGAAACTTGACGGCTGATGGTGGTCGGCAGTTCTACCGAGACCAGGCGGCCTTCGAAGAAGACGGCTTCGCAGATGTCATCCATGCCTTCTTCGATGTACGGCAGAACGGCGTCGATGTCTTCGGCGTTCAGTTCGTACATGGTGTAGTCGGTGGTGTCCATGAAGGTGTACGAGTCACCGCTGATGAACGACAGGGTCGCTTCTTTGCGATCCAGGATCACGTCGTCCAGCTTGTCGTCCGCACCGTAGACGGTTTCGGTCTTGTAGCCGGTCAGCAGGTTCTTCAGCTTGGTTTTCATGATCGCGCTGTTACGGCCCGATTTGGTGAACTCAGCTTTTTGAACCAGCCACGGGTCGTTGTCGATCCGCAGTACGGTACCGGGTTTCAGTTCTTTACCAGTTTTCATTACGAAGTATCCGAATCTGGATGGATTTATAAAAATCGAGGCCGCATATCATAGCCAATTTCGGTAAAACTGTACCAGCGTCATGGCAAGGTCCGGCCGAGTGGCCTGCCGGGCCGCCCAATCTCGGGCATGCTGCTGCAGTTCTGGCCAGTGCCGCTGGGCCGCTTGCCACGCCTGGCCGACGTCGTTGTCCATGTTCCAGGCACGCCACAACGCAACCAGTGCGTCAGCGGCATCGTCTGACAGGCCTTGTCGATAATGCGCAAGGAACGCTTCGAGTTTTTCCCAGTGGGCGTTCTCGTCCTGCACGTAGATGTGCCACAGCATCGGCCGCCCGGCCCACTGCGCACGCACGAACGAGTCTTCGCCGCGCACGGCATTGAAGTCGCAGGCCCACAGCAGGCGATCATAATCGTCCTGGCTGACGAACGGCAAAATTTGCACCGTCAGCGACCCGCGCAGGCGCACATCGCCCACCGCCAGCCCCGGCTCGCCCAGCCAATGGGCGACGTCAGCCAGGATGCGCCCTTGCGGTACCAGCAGGTGGGTCGGCTGGGTATCTGCTGCCAACGCATCCAGCCAGTTGCCCAGCTGGGTGTTCTCATAGGCGAACAGCGAGATCAGCCGCGCTTGCGCCTCGGGGTGTACACCCAGGCGCTGCAAGAACGCCTGCCGGGCTTGGGCAGATTGCGCGAAGGCTTCGCGCCGCGCCAGCAAATCGCCCTCACGCAACAGGCCACCGGTTTTTTCGGTAAAGCCTGGGAAGAAGAACACTTTGCGCAAGCCGTTGGGCTGGGGCGACGGCAAACCGTGGCAACCCTCAACCCAGTCCTCGGCGCTGAGGTAGTCGAGGTTCAGCCACAGCGGCGGCTTGGGCTGCGCACGCATGGCCTCGACATAGTGCGCCGGCAGCTGGCAGGCGAACGCGCCGATCACCACCTCGGCAGGCTCCACCGGCAGCCACTCGGCAGGCCACTGGCGCACATCGACACCGTGCTGCCATTGTTGCAGCGCCGTGGCATCGGCGCCGGGGCACATCGGCACGAAGGCGTTCAGGTCGTCCACCCACAGGCGCACCGCCAGATCGTGCTCGTCCACCAGTTGCCGCGCCAGGCGCCAGGTGACGCCGATGTCGCCATAATTGTCGACGACGGTGCAAAAGATGTCCCAGGTGGCCTTCATGTGCCCTCCCCCTCATGGTGCCCAAAACCGCGAATTCTGCGGATTAATTGCCGTGGACAAAAGCACCCACGGGTAAAATTCGCCGACAGCGTGCGACAATGCACCTCGAACTGCCCTGCCAGGAGGCTGCCATGCCCCGCCACCGTGAACTGAAAATCACCCTCAAGCCGTTGCAACTGATCCTCTGCGTGGCCTTTGGCCTGTGGCTGGGCGCCGTGGCCATCGCCATGAGCCTGTGGTTGGCGTTGCAGCTGTGGCCAGAGCAGGTGCAGCCGGTCGCCCAGGCCGTGGCCCCTGCCCGCAGCCAACCCGCCGCGCCGCCACCGGTAGATGCCCAGGGCGAAATGTTCGAGCGCTACAAGGACATCCTGCACCAGCAGCAACTGCAACAGGCCGCCGAGGCTGCCCAAGGCAACCCTCGCAACCTCAACAGCCCCAAGTGCCAGTTCTGGCTGCAACAGAACCGCACCGCGCCCACCGAAAAAAGCCAGGCCCATGTGCTGGAGTTCTGTTACTGAAGATGGACAAGCCCCTGCTACTCACGCGCATCGTCGCGACCCTCGAACATGACGTAGACGTGCTGAGCCGCGCCGCCCAGACCGCGTACGAAGCCGCCACCGCGGAAGAGAACATCGCCGAAAACAAGTATGACACCTTGGGCCTTGAAGCTTCGTACCTGGCCACCGGCCAGGCGCGGCGTACTGCCGAGATTCGCCAGGCGTTGCAGATTTACCAGCAACTGCTGTTGCGTGACTACGACCCTGCGCGTGGCGTGCAGGTGAGTAACCTGGTGACCCTTGAGGACGAGGATGGCCAGCAACGTAGGCTGTTCCTCGGGCCTGAGGCGGCGGGGTTGAAAGTGGGTGAAGGAGATGAACTGGTGACCGTGATCACACCGCGCTCGCCGCTGGGGCAGCAGCTGGTGGGCAAGCGGGTGGATGACGAGGTGAGCTTGGGGGCGCAGGTATTCTTCATTGTTGATGTTGTCTGAACAGGCCTCTTCGCGGGTAAACCCGCTCCCACAGGATCACTGCAGGCCTGAAATCTGTGCCCAGGTATTGCGCCATCCCTGTGGGAGCGGGTTTACCCGCGAAGAGGCCGCATCAGGCAGCATCAATCTAAAGGCCCTGCAGCGCATCGAACTGCCCCGCCAACCCCTGCTGCGCGAACTGCTCCACGACAAAATCGATAAACGCCCGCGTCTTCCCGGGCAACAGTTTGTGCTGGGCGTAGTACACGCTGATATGCCCATCGTCCACATACCAATCCGGCAACACCCGCCGCAGCCGCCCGGCCTGCAGGTAAGGCACGGCAAACGGCAGACTGACCAAGGCAACCCCCAACCCCTGCTGCGCCACCGCGCAGGCCGCATCCGAATCGCTCATGGTCATTGCTTGGCGCAGCACCAACGGCTGCTGCTCCTGCCAGCGACTGGTCAGCGGCCAGGAGCGCACCCGGCCGGTCTGCGGTGAGCGAATCAGAATGCCGGCGTGGCGCTGCAGCGCCTGTGGGTCCTCAATCGGCGCTTGTTGGTCCAGGTAGGCAGGCGCTGCCACCAGCACCCGGTGCGCCGGGGTCAGCTTGCGCGCCACCACCCCCGGCGGCAAATCAAAACCGCCACCGATGGCAGCATCGAAGCCCTGGCCGATCAGGTCGACCTGGCGATTGTCAAAATGCCAATCCGGGGTAATCGCCGGGTAACGGCGTAAGAATTCTCCCAACAGGGGTAACACGTACAACCGCCCGAACACCGTGCCCATGCTGACCCGCAGCAGCCCGGCCGGCTGGCCTTCGGCACTGGCCAGGTTAGCCACGGCGTACTGGATGGTACGAAAGCTGTCACTCACTTCACCCAGAAAACGCTGGCCTGCTTCGGTCAAGGTCAGCTTGCGGGTACTACGCTGGAACAGTCGCACGCCCAACCGGGCTTCCAGCTGAGCCACATGCTTGCCCACTGCGGCGGGGGTGAGGCTCAAGCGGCGAGCAGCCTCGGCGAAGCTGCCGACCTCGGCGCTGCGGATAAAGCATTCGAGGGCGTTGAACGACTCCACGGCCATAATTAACAACCAAAGGTTTACTCTGCTAATAGTGATTGCCATCTTATCAGCAGGTAATTAGCCACCGATACTGCGCCCATCCAAGGCATTCGGCCTTGCTTCCCAGCAGGAGATCAGCATGTCCAAACAACTTCCACTCGACGGTAAGGTAGCCCTGGTCCAGGGCGGCTCCCGCGGCATTGGTGCGGCCATCGTGCGCCGCCTGGCCCGCGACGGTGCTCGGGTTGCCTTCACCTACGTCAGCTCCGCCGGCCCGGCAGAACAGCTGGCCCAGGAAATCATCGGCAACGGCGGCCAAGCCCTCGCCCTGCGCGCCGACAGCGCCGACGCCGCAGCCGTGCAATTGGCGGTGGATGACACCGCGAAGGCCTTTGGTGGGCTGGACATTCTGGTGAACAACGCCGGCGTGCTGACGGTGGCGCCGATCGCCGAGTTCGACCTGGGGGACTTCGACCGCATGCTGGCGGTGAACGTGCGCAGTGTGTTCGTCGCCAGCCAAGCGGCCGTGCGCTACATGGGCCAGGGCGGGCGCATCATCAACATCGGCAGCACCAACGCCGAGCGGATGCCCTTTGCCGGTGGCGCCCCCTACGCCATGAGCAAATCGGCGCTGGTGGGCCTGACCCGCGGCATGGCACGCGACCTCGGCCCCCAGGGCATCACCGTCAACAACGTGCAGCCCGGCCCGGTAGACACCGACATGAACCCGGCCAGCGGTGAGTTTGCCGACAGCCTGATACCGCTGATGGCCATTGGGCGCTATGGGCAGGTGGATGAGATTGCCAGCTTCGTGGCCTACCTGGCGGGGCCAGAGGCGGGGTACATCACTGGGGCCAGTTTGACGGCGGATGGTGGGTTTGCGGCTTGAGGTGGGGGTATTAGCGCCTGTGAGATCGAGCGCCGCCCACGCGGCGCTTCGCAGCACAAGGCTGCTCCTACTACATCCGTTTCGGGCCAGTTATTCCTGTGACATGGGCGCTCGACCTTTTGGTGCCCGCCTCCTGTAGGAGCAGCCTTGTGCTGCGAAGCGCCGCGCGAGCGGCGCCTAAAACTCCCCGTCAAACCCTCAACGCCCCTAGAATACAGCTCCCTGCCCCCCGAGATCCCCATGAACGCCCCCACCCTCAGTCGCGCCCTGATCCTGCTGATGGCCACCGCCACCGGCCTGGCCGTGGCCAGCAACTACTACGCGCAACCGTTGCTGCACAGCATCGCCCTGCAGTTCGGCCTGAGCACCGCCGGCGCCGGCAGCATCGTCATCGCCGCCCAGCTCAGCTATGGCGCTGGCCTGTTGCTGCTGGCGCCCCTGGGCGACCTGTTCGAGCAACGCCGCCTGATCACGGTGATGACCGCCATTTCGACCCTCGGCCTGGTCATCAGCGCCTGCGCACCGAGCCTGCCGTGGTTGCTGCTCGGCACCGCGCTGACCGGCCTGTTCTCGGTGGTGGCGCAAATCCTGGTGCCGATGGCCGCGAGCCTGAGTGAGCCGCACCAGCGCGGGCGCGCAGTGGGCACACTGATGAGCGGCCTGTTGCTGGGCATTCTGCTGGCGCGTACGGCGGCCGGTTTCATGGCGGAGCTGGGTGGCTGGCGCAGTATCTATGTGCTGGCCGCAGTACTGATGGCCATCACCGCTCTGGCCCTGTACCGCAGCTTGCCGCAGCACCACAGCCATGCCGGCTTGAAATACCCGGCCTTGATCGGCTCGGTGTTCCGCCTGTTCATCGAAGAGCCCGTGCTGCGCTTGCGCTCGCTGCTGGGCTTGCTGGCGTTCAGCCTGTTCGCGCTGTTCTGGACACCACTGGCCTTCCTGCTGGCGCAAGAGCCCTACCACTACTCGGACGCCGTAATCGGCCTGTTCGGCCTGGCAGGCGCGGCGGGGGCGCTGTCGGCCAACTGGGCTGGGCGCCTGGCCGACCGAGGCAAAGGGGCGTTAGGCACCACGGTCGGGCTGATCGTACTGCTGCTGTCGTGGGTGCCGCTTGGTTTTGCCGAGTACTCGCTGCTGGCGTTGCTGCTGGGGGTATTGATGCTCGACCTGGCCGTACAGCTGGTACACGTGAGCAACCAAAACGCGGTGATCGCGCTGCGGCCAGAGGCGCGCACACGGCTGAATGCAGGCTATATCACTTGCTACTTCATCGGCGGTGCGCTGGGGTCGCTGCTGGGGACGCAGTTGTTCCAGCGTCAGGGCTGGATGGGCATTGTCGTGGCCGGCTTGGTGATCGGTACGCTGGCACTGTTGGCCTGGGCGCTGGCCGAGCGCAAGCGCATCAGCCGCGACATTGCAACGCACTACCCTCCGTCGCCTGAGCGTTGACTGCCTGCCTCGGGAGGGCTCAAGTAAGCGCTGGACAATGCCCCCTCCCTGAAGGACGACTTTATGACAAGACTCACGGTTCGATCCGGCGATTTCTTGCAAGGTGAAGGCGAGTATCGCAACGGATCGCTCACACTCAAGACCCCGCGTAGCCCCTCGCCTGGCGAGCGGATCTCACTCGCACGCATCAGTGACCTCAAGCTGTCCAGTTTGGAGTCCAGCCGCAGCCTGGGTACCGCCCTTGGCTGGGGTGTAGCTGGGGCCTTGGTGGCCGGGCCGGTGGGGCTGCTGGCCGGGCTCTGGCTCGGTGGCAAGGAAGAAGAAGCCACCTTCCTTGCCACCTTCAAGGACGGGCGCAAACTGCTGGCCGTGACCGATGGCAAGACCTGGTCGAAGATCGACGACAGCTGGCGCCAGCACAAGCGCCCGGCCAGCAACGACTGAATATCGCGCGGGCCTGATCGTCCAATGTTGAAGGTGGCTGTTAAGATGCCGCCTTTTTCATGGCCTGTGCCGGCCTCTTCGCGGGGCAAGCCCGCTCCTACAAGGGTTGCGCAAAATCCTGTAGGAGCGGGCTTGCCCCGCGAAGAGGCCGGCACTGGTGTCGCGTATCCAGGAGCCTCCGCATGCCCCCGCTTCGCCCCCGCCTGCCCCTGAGCTTGCTCAGCCTGGGCCTGGCCCTGCATTGCCCTCATTTGCTTGCCGAAGACAGCATCGTGCTGGACCCGCTGCGGGTCTCCGACAGCTATGGCAACGACGGCTACCAGGTGCGCGAAGCCTCGGTGGGTGGCTTCCAGCCCGCGCCGCTGCTCGACACCCCAGCCTCGGTCAGCGTGTTCAGCCAACAATTGCTGGAGGACCGCCAGGTGCGCAAGCTCAGCGAAGTGCTGCAAAGCGATGCCTCGGTGGGGGAAAGCTATGCGCCCATCGGCTATTACGAAAACTTCAACGTGCGCGGCTTCGAGCTGAATGCCGCCAGCAGCTACCGGATCAATGGCCAGACCCTCGCCGGCGAGCAGAACGTGGCCCTGGAAAACAAACAGCAAGTGGAATTGCTCAAGGGCTTGTCCGGGCTGCAAAGCGGCGTTTCGGAGCCCGGCGGCCTGATCAATTACGTGACCAAGCGCGCCGAAGACGTGCGCAGCGTGACGGTATCGACCAACGAACAAGGCGAACGTTACCTGGCCACCGACCTGGGCGGCTGGTTCGGCAGCGAGCGGCAGTTCGGCCTGCGCACCAACCTGGCCCATGAAGACATCCGCAGCTATGTCGACCATGCCGACGGCAAGCGCGACTTCGCCTCGCTGGCCTTCGACTGGCAGATCAACCCGGATGCCACGCTGCAGCTGGATGCCGAGTACCAGCACCGCGAACAGCGCTCAGTGCCTGGTTACCAGTTGCTCGGCGGCACCGAGGTGCCACACGGTATCGACCCGCATGATCGCCTGGCCTACCAGCAGTGGGCCAAGCCGGTGCAGAACGATTCGCTGAACCTGGGCGGGCGTTTCGAGTACCGCTTCAACGAGGCCTGGACCGGCACGTTGAGTGCGTCGCGTAGCAAGGTGGTGATCGACGATTACAGTGCGTTTGCCTGGGGCTCGAGCGAGGGGGCTTTTTTCGGCAGCAATGGCGACTATGACATCTATGACTACCGCAGCCCGGATGACACCCGCCGCACCGACGAGGCACAGGCCACGCTCAACGGCCGCTTCGATGCGCTGGGCGTAGGGCACGACCTGACAATTGGCAGCAGCGCGCAACGCCGCACGGTGGATCAACGCCCCTATTACAACGAATGGCTGGGTACCGGCAGTATCTACACCGGTGCGCCAGCACTCGCCCCGTCTGACAAGCCGATCGGCGCCAGCGAGCGCCGCCTCGACAGCCGCCAGTACGGCGTGTTCGTGAGTGATCGCATCAGCTTCAACGAGCAGTGGCAAACCGTGATCGGCGCTCGCGAAGTGCGCCTGGACGAGCAGACCTGGGACGAGACCGGTGTTGCCGGGCGCCACACCCGCCAGTACCAGTTGCTGCCCAATGCTGCGCTCATCTACAAGCCACGCCCAGACACCACGCTGTACGCCAGCTATGCCAAAGGCCTGTCGGCTGGCGGTACTGCACCGTGGTTTGCCAGCAACGCGGCTGAAATCCTCGCCCCCACCCTGTCACGCCAGCTGGAGTTGGGCATCAAACGCGACTGGCAAGGCATCAGCTTCAGTGCCGCACTGTTCCAGATCCGCCAGGCGTATCAATACGCACGCCCCGATGGCCAAGGCACCTTCACCTATGTCCAGCAAGGCCAACAGAAAAACACCGGCCTGGAGCTGGGCGCCAGTGGCTGGATGACCTCGAACCTGCAAGTGCAGGCGAGTGCCGCAGCCATTCGCGCGCGGGTAAAAAACAGCGGGACCGAGGACTACGAAGGGCATCAGGCAATCAATGTGCCCAAACTGCGTGCGGCGTTGCAGGCCGAATACAGCCTGCCGGTACCAGGCCTGGCGCTGCTGGGCGGTGCGCGCTACAGCGCCAGCAAATATGCCAGCCAGGCGGGTAATGTCGAGGTGGGGGGTTATACCGTGTTCGACGTCGGCAGCCGCTACCGCACCCGCATTGGGGGGTATGACACGGTGCTGCGGTTGACCGTGGATAACGTGTTCGACAAGCGCTACTGGCGCGATGTGGGGGATTACCTGGGGGACAACTACCTGTTCCAGGGTGCGCCGCGGACGGCACGGTTGTCGGCGTCTGTGAGTTTCTGATGAACCCGGGGCCGCTGCGCGGCCCATCGCCGGCAAGCCGGCTCCCACAGGCGTGGCGCCAACCTTGGAGTCTGCAAAGTTCTTGTGGGAGCTGGCTTGCCGGCGATGGGCTGCACAGCAGCCCCATAAGCACTGCGAAAACAAAAAGCCCCCGAGCTTTTCAGCGCGGGGGCTTTTTGTAGAATGTGGCGGTGAAGAAGGGATTTGAACCCTTGATACGATTTCTCGTATACACACTTTCCAGGCGTGCTCCTTCGACCACTCGGACACTTCACCGTTTTCTCTTCAAGCCTTTCAGCCTGTCGAGGCGCGCTAATTTAGTGGAAGGCCTTTCCTTTGGCAAGCATTTTTTTCAAATTTTTCATGCATTTGCATTTGAGGCCTGGTAAACGCTGACCGGCCAGTCAGCCTTGCTGCTTTACCTGGCCCACGGCGCTGGGTAACGTCGTCGCCACGCCAACAAAAGGACTCTGCCATGAGCGAGCTGATTACCTACCACGCCGAAGACGGCATCGCCACCCTGACCCTAAACAACGGCAAGGTCAATGCCATCTCGCCGGATGTCATCACCGCCTTCAACGCCGCCCTCGACCGCGCCGAACAGGAACGTGCCGTGGTGATCATCACCGGGCAGCCGGGCATTCTGTCGGGCGGCTACGACCTCAAGGTCATGACCAGTGGCCCCAAGGAGGCGATAGGCCTGGTTACCGCCGGCTCCACCCTCGCCCGCCGCCTGCTGTCGCACCCGTTCCCGGTGATCGTCGCCTGCCCCGGTAACGCCGTGGCCAAAGGAGCCTTCCTGCTGCTGTCGGCCGACTACCGCATTGGTGTCGACGGGCCCTATAAGGTCTGCCTGAACGAAGTGCAGATCGGCATGACCATGCACCATGCCGGCATCGAACTGGCCCGCGACCGCCTGCGCCGCTCGGCCTTCCACCGCTCGGTGATCAACGCCGAGATCTTCGACCCGCAAGGCGCACTGGACGCCGGCTTCCTCGACAAGGTGGTGCCGGCCGAGCAACTGCACGAGGCGGCCCTGGCTGCGGCCCGTGAACTGAAGAAGCTGAACATGCTGGCGCACAAAAACACCAAGCTGAAGGTGCGCAAGGGCCTGCTGGAGGCTCTGGACAAGGCTATCGAGCTGGATCAGAGCCACATGGGCTAACCCTGCAGGTCGACAGACTCACCCCAGGTTTGCCTCTTTGAGTGCACAGTCGTACACTGGAATGCGACTATCTGGTGTGAGTCATCCCATGCTTTATTCGTTGCGCATGCTCCTGCTGGCCCTGCATTTTCTGCTGGTTGGCGCTGTAGGCCTGATAATCGGCCTGTGCCGCCCCTTCAACCCCGACAACAGCCGGGTATTTGCCCGGCTTTACAGCGTGCCGGCCGCCTGGCTGATGCGCGTCAAGGTCAAGGCCGAAGTCGGCCCATTGTTCGATCACCCGCCCGGTTGCGTCATCATCGCCAACCATCAGTCCAACTTCGACCTGTTCCTCATTGGCCAGGCAGTGCCGCCGCGCACCGTGGCTATTGGCAAGAAAAGCCTGGGCTGGATCCCGTTGTTCGGCCAGCTGTTCTGGCTGGGCGGCAATGTGCTGATCGACCGCAAGAATGCCTACCAGGCGCGCAAGGCGCTGCAAAAGACCACGCGGGTGCTGCAGGACGATACATCGATCTGGATTTTCCCCGAGGGCACCCGCAACCCGGCAGACCACCTGTTGGCGTTCAAGAAAGGCGCCTTTCACATGGCCATCGAAGCCGGTGTACCAATCGTGCCGGTGTGCGTCAGCCGCTATGCCCGGCGTTTGAACCTGAACAGCTGGCGGCAGCGGACGGTGATCGTGCGCTCGCTGCCGCCGATTGCCACGGCGGGCTTGAGCCAGCGCGACATCCCCGCCCTGGTCGAACAGTGCCGCAGCCAGATGCAGCAGTGCATCGACCGCATGGAAGATGAACTCGCACGCCGCTAGGTTGCCCTCTGGGCCCTTACAGCCCAAGCTGTAAGGGTGTTCAATCGAATAAGTGGACAACCATGGGTCGAGTCGTGGCGTCGGCGGTGTACAGCGCCGGCAGAAAGGTCACTAACATCAGCATCGACGAAGGCAGCGAATGGGCGCGCAAGCCCGGCCACTTCGTCTGGATCGGCCTCGAAGAACCCAACGCCGAGGAGTTGGCCAACCTGCAGCGGCAGTTCAACCTGCACGAGCTGGCCATTGAAGACGCGCTGGAAAAGCACAGCCGGCCCAAGCTTGAAACCTTCGGTGATGCGCTGTTCATCGTCACCTATTCGCCGGTACGTCATGAAGGCAAGCTGGAGTTCATCGAAACCCATATCTTTGCTGGCAATGGCTACATCATCACCTGCCGCAACGGCCACTCGAAATCCTACGCCCTGGTGCGCCAACGCTGCGAAGCACGGCCGCTGCTGCTGGAGCATGGCGAGGACTTCGTGCTGTATGCGCTGCTCGACTTCGTGACCGAGAACTACCAGCCGGTCAGCGAAGCGATCCATGGCGAAATCGAAGAGTTAGAGCAGAGCGTGCTGGGCGGTTCGCTGCAAGAGGATGACATCCGCCGGCTGCACAGCCTGCGGCGCGACATCTTGCGCCTGCGCCGGTACGTGGCGCCGATGCTGGAGGTGAGCGAAGAACTGCAGCGCCTGAGCTTTCCGTTCATCGACAAGAACATGCGACCGTATTTTCGCGATGTGCAGATTCATGTCACGCGGCAGATGGAAGACCTGGTCGGCATTCGCGATATCGCCAGCCAGACCATCGAGATCGGCATGTTGCTGGAGTCGTCGCGCCAAAGCATCGTGCAACGCAAGTTCGCGGCCTGGGCGGCGATTCTGGCCTTCCCCACGGCGATTGCCGGGATTTATGGGATGAACTTTCAGAACATGCCGGAGCTGGCGTGGCAGTACGGGTATTTTGGTGTGTTAGGGGTGATTGGGTTGGGGTGTGCGGGGTTGTATGCCAGCTTCAAGAAGTCGGGTTGGCTTTGAGATGTTGGGGCCGCTGTGCGGCCCATCGCAGGCAAGCCAGCTCCTACAGGTACAGCACTGATGTTGGGGCCGCTGTGCGGCCCCCCGCCATCACGCCACGCTGTCTTTACTCACCGACTGCCCAATGAACCGCAACATCCACTCGCCCACCAGGTCGCCCTGGTGCTCGGTGGCCAGGCTGGCAATGGCCTTGTGGTACACCTCATCCCCCAATGACGTCTGCCGCGCATCCAGCAACGCGCGGGAGTAGTCATGCACGAACTCCGGGTGCCCCTGGAAGCACAGCACCTGGTCACGAATGTGGTAGGCGGCATTCGGGCAGAAGTCGCTGGAGGCAATTACGGTAGCGCCTTCCGGCAGCTCGGTGACCTGGTCCTGGTGGCTGATCAGCAGGGTCAGCTCTGAAACCTCCGGGTCCATCCAGGGCGCATGCGCCGCCAGTGAATAACGGTGGATGCCCACACCCCAGCCCTTCTCGGCGCGCTCGGCCTTGCCACCCAGGGTCAAGGCCAGCAGTTGATGGCCAAAACACACGCCCAGCAGCTTCTCGCCCCGTGCGTAGAGTTTCAACAAGTAAGCCTTGAGCGTCTGGATCCAAGGGTCGGAACCGAACGAATCGGCCTTGCTGCCCGTCACAAGGTAGGCATCGAACACTTCATCGTCGGCGGGATAGTCGCCGTTCATCACGTTGTACACGCGAAACTCGGCGGCGATCGGCTGACGCGAGAACAGCTGCTCGAACATCCTGCCATAGCCGTGGTACTGCGCCGTCAACTCCGGTCGCAGGACATCGGTTTCCAGGATGCAGATGCGTAACGACATAGAAATAGTCCTGAACGACATGGGTGGGAATCTGCTGTAGAGACTGCCGCGAAAGGCACGTACAAGCAAGTAGGCTGCACTGACGAACGGTCATATTTCGCCGGCGTGTCGTTTGCAGTAACGCCACTGTCTAGCGAGAGCATGCCAGCCAGCTGGCCATTGGCCTCATAACCCAATGAAATTAACCAGCCTTACAATTAGAACAAAGGGTTCTCAAACATGGATGACGCACACCCTACTGTTGGTTGTATATCGACTTTCAAGAGGCAAGCAGAACAGGCGTCAACTTACGCCACTGCGATCGACCCGAAACGCGACAGGGAAGCCAACGGGTATTCAGGAATAACAACAAGAAGGCGGTCCGCCATGTTCAGACAATCGAAAATACGCCAAGCAGGGCTCATTCTCTTCGCCACGACTCTACTGCTGATACTGCCGAACCTGACACGTTTGTTCGGCTGACGGTGGCTGTGGCGTCAACAGGCAGCGCGCATGTAATCTGCCGGCCTTGAAGGCCGGAGATTCCCCATGCGCCATTGCCTTGCCCTACTCGCCCTGCTTTTGAGCCTGCCACTGTCGGCGGCGCAGCTGCACCTTGAGCTGAGTGACACGTCGCGCCAGTGGAGCAGCGCCGAGCTGCTTGCCCTCCCGCAGGCGCGCGACATCAGCATCGAGCAGGACGTTTCCTATAAGCGCCCCATGCAGTATCGCGCCGTCCCCTTGGCTGTGCTGCTGCAGGGCGTGGGTGCGAACGACCACCTGCAAGCCGTGGCGCTGGATGGTTTTGCTGCCGAAATGCCTGCCGCGCCGCTGCTGCAGCAAGGGCCGGCGCGTGCCTGGCTGGCCGTCGAAGACCCGGCCAAACCGTGGCCCGCGTTGGGCAACGGCAAGCCGAGCGCCGGGCCGTTCTACCTGGTCTGGACGGCACCGCAGGCCAGCGGCATCCGCCCAGAGCAGTGGCCGTTCCAGATCGCCAGCATCCGCCGCCTGGCCTCGGTGGAGCAGCGTTTTCCGGCACTGCTGCCAGACCCGAAGCTCTCGGCCAATGACCCGGTGCGCCAGGGGTTTGCGTTGTTCCAGCAGAACTGCCTGGCCTGCCACCGCCTCAATGGCGCGGGTGATGCCCAATTTGGGCCAGACTTGAACCTGCCGCACAACCCTACCGAGTACTTCCAGCCGGCATTTTTGCGCAAGCTGATCCGTGACCCGCAAAGCCTTCGAATGTGGCCGCAGGCGAAGATGCCGGGGTTTACAGAGGCGGTGCTCAGCGAGCAGGAGCTGGATGCGCTACTGGCTTATCTGGGGCATATGGCGGGGCGTAAGCCCTGAGAGGTTGGGGCCGCTTGGCGGCCCTTCGCGGCACAAGGCCGCTCCTACAGGGAGGTGCATAAGCCTGTGGAGCGGCAGTGGGTGAGTCAGGGTCAGGCGCACAGTCGCTCTTGCTTGACGCCCCATCCTTCGACCTCGCCACCGTACGGTGAAACGAGTTGCTCGAACGTTTCTTCGAAGTCGCCAATCCCTCCATAAGTGGCATACATGACCTTGCTCAGTTCAAGGTGCCAGGCGCCGTCTTTGCGTTCGCGTACCTGGGCGTTGAGGGACTCGCCACGAAATTGCCCGGCTGCCCGTCGCGCGCCGGCTTCATCAGGGAATACTGCGTAGAACTCGATAGGGTGGATGCGGGTGAAGTCAAAACCGCCAGCTTTCATCTGGCGCAGGACATTGCTGCTGATATCGTCGTTCTGGCTGCTCATGAATCGTCCTCCTGCAATGCAATGGATAGACTTTCCGGGCACTACGTACCTGCCGGCGGTGCCGGACAGATCGAGTTGTATAGAGCTGATGCAAGACGCGAATGTTATGGGTGCCGACCCGCAGAATAGGCCGGCACCTGGGTCCAGCGTAGTGCCTGCGTGGGCACCACGTCAACGCAAGCTTCAGGGCGCTTCCTGGATACGGGTGATGGTGACGCCATTTTGCTCTTTGAGCCAGCGCGCCGTGGGGGATGGTGCACGGTCCTGGAAGTCGTTGAGGTCCAATTCATCCATGACCGGAAACAAGTGCGAGCGAATGGCACGGGCCGCGTCTTCTTCGCTGGGGCAATGTTCAGCCCGCAGCCGCAATGACGTCGGTTCGCCTTTCTGGTCGGCAAAGATGACTTCCCACTCTTTCATGGAACGAGCCCTCGGTCTGAAGAACGCCGGGTGTGTGGCGCCTGTATAGCTTGACCTTGGGCGGGGGGATTTGTTCAGTTGGCAGGGCTTTGCGGTGGTCCTTGAATTGGCAGGGTTTTGCGGTGGCCCTTCAATTGGCAGGGTTTTGCGGTGGCCCTTGTAGGAGCAGCCTTGTGCTGCGAAGAGGCCAGTGTAAACACCAAAGATCTACGGTGCTTTCACTGGCCTCTTCGCAGCACAAGGCTGCTCCTACAACGGACGCGGCAGCCGGTGATGATAGACGCGGCAGCCGGCGATGACAGGCGCGCGTGCCGGGGACAGCGGACGCGCCTGACGGGGACACTAGGCGCGCCTGCTGGGGGTTACTTCGGCGTGCCGTGCACGACGCCAGCGGTGTTGTCCAGGAGGCTCTTGGTCGCCGTCTGGATGTACGCTTCAAGTTTTTTCAGCATTTCCGGCTGGTCCGGGCTTTCGATCAGCTCGGCCTTGAACTCGCTGCCCAACTGGTAGCGATACATGCGCGGGCTCATGTCCTTGGACTCGATGAGGATGCGGTCACCCTGCACCAAACCCACGATCTGCTCGCTGCCCGACGGCTTGATCATGCCCACGCCCTGGTCGCCCTCAGGCAGGTTGAGCAGGTCGCGGCCCCAGCACTGATGGCGGGTCTGGCCACCCAGACGGCCCATGATGGTCGGCACGATGTCGACCTGGGTACCGACGGTGTGGTCGACCGCACCGAACTTCTCCTGGATGCCCGGGGCAATCAGCAGCAGCGGTACGTTGAAGCGGCCCAGGTCCAGCTCGGTGACCTGCTGGTGGTTGCCGAAGCCGTGGTCGCCGACGATGACGAACAGGGTCTCCTTGAAGTACGGCTCTTTGCGCGCCTTCTCGAAGAACTGGCCCAACGCCCAGTCGGAATAACGCATGGCCGTCAGGTGCTCGTCCAGGCGGCCCTGGCCGGTCACAGGCGCCACTGGCAGGTCCTTGGGCAACGCGTACGGCGTGTGGTTGGACAAGGTCTGCAGCAGCGCATAGATCGGCTTCTTGCCGTCGTGCTTGGCCAGCTCCTCAGCGCCACGGTCGAACATGTCCTGGTCGGACACACCCCAGGTCGGGTCGGAGAACACAGGGTTGACGAAGTCATTGCGGCCAATGAACGTGGTCATGCCTTGGTTGCCGAAGAAACCGGACTGGTTGTCCCAGGCGAAGTCACCGTTGTAGACGTACACGTCGTCGTAATCGCGGGCGCTGAGCAATGCTGGCAAGCCCGACAGCTTGTGCCCGCCTTCCGGGGTCTGCATCAGGTATTCGAAGCCTGGCAGGTTGGGGAAGCAGGCCATGGTGGCGAACATGCCCTGGTGGGTATGGGTGCCGTTGGAGAAGAAGCGGTCGAACAGCAAGCCTTCCTTGGCCAGTTTGTCGAAGTACGGGGTGATGTTGTTAGGGCTGCCCAGGGCGCCCACCGAGTGGCCGGCGAAGCTCTCCATGAGGATCACCACGACGTTCTTGATCGGCAGGGTACGGTCGGCCGGTGGCACGAAGTCACGGCGGATTGCCGCTTCGTCGGCGTCGACCAGGGTGTCGTGGGCGGTCAGCAGTTGCTCACGCACGGTCTGCGTGGCCAGCGGCTGGTCCAGCACCGGCTTCCAGATGTTGGCGCGGTCTTCGCCGAAGCGGCTCTTGGCAGCATCGATCAACGTCAGGGTGCCGTTCAGGCCCAGCTGGTTGACGAAGTTGGAGTCGGTGGTGAAGGCATCACCCCAACGCATCGGCGGGCCCTGGCGCAGGGTGCCACGGGCGGCGACCACGGCCACCAGCAGGATCACCATGAACACCGCCAGGCGGTTGTACCACGGCGCTACGCTGCGCTGCGGGGTGGCGCCGGCCGGCTGGCCGCCGCGGGTCATGCGGTCGACGCCCTTGAACAGCAGGCTCAGCAGCCAGGTGCCAACGACCCAGGCCAACAGGTAACGGACCACCGGGAAGCCGTACCAGAGCATGCTCATGACGGTCTTGGGGTCTTCCTTGATGTACTGGAACACCAGGCCGTTGAGGCGCTGGTGGAACTCGCGGTAGAAGTCCATCTCCATCAGGCCGAGGAACATCACCACGCTGGAGGCGAGGGTCAGCCACAGCCGGAACACGCCACGCCGGGCCATGGCCCAAGGGCTGAGAATGGCCAACAGCAGCGGAATGCTGATGTACACCACCACCCGCAGGTCGAAGCGCAACCCGTTGAGGAAGCCTTCAGCGACAGTCGCATAGGGCGTATCGCCGATCATGTCGCTGTTGTAGACCAACAGCGCCAGGCGCACGAGGCTGAGCATCAGCATGATGACCAGGCCGCTGAGCAGCGTGTAGGCCAGGTGGGATTTCAGGGTCGGCGCGAACGACGCTCGCGCGCCCTGTTTCAAGGCATCCGTGTTAGCCATGAATGGGAAAGTCCTAGGATTGCGGGTTTGCGGAGATGGCGAAGGTTAATACCAACGCAGCATTGTGCGGGTGCGGATTCTGTTTAAACCAATGTGAAAATTTTGTCACGGCCGCATTTCTGCTTATGTCCGCTATCAGATCCGCACATTGCCCCTGGGCCCAGCAATTGCCCAGATCACCAGCCCTATCACCGGCAGCAGCGCGATCAGCAGAATCCACAACACCTTGATGCCCACTTCGCTGCCACTTTTGATCACATTGAGGATCGCCCAGATGTCCAGGGCCAGAATGATCAGGCCAACCAGGCTATTGAATGTAGACCCCATGCCGCTACTCCCTTGCAAAGACGTTGCAGCACAGCATAGCCAGCTATCACGTCGATAGAAGGGAATCCTTGGCCGATCGTGCAGGTCCTTGCTTAGACTGCCTGTATTCATTGATTCGAGGTTCACATGCCCCCAGCCCATTCCGAAACCGCCACCCCACCCTCGCTGCTGAGCGCCTGGCGGCAACAGGTGCTGACGACCCCCTGGCTCAGCGCCGGCCTGGGGTTGAGCCTGCTGGCGGTGATCGTGCTATTGGCGGCAAGCCTGTGGAACGCGGTCAACGGCGACCATGCCGACAACCTGCACCTGGCGCTGCTGGGCGGTTTGTCCGGCTTTGGCGCCACGGCCCTGGGCGCGGTACTGGCGGTGGTGCTGCGTGATGTGAGTGCGCGCACCCAGGATGTGATGCTCGGCTTTGCCGCCGGCATGATGCTGGCCGCCAGTTCGTTTTCGTTGATTCTGCCGGGCTTGGATGCCGCCCGCGAGATCACCGGCAACGGCCCGGCGGCGGCGTTTACCGTGGTGCTGGGCATGGGCCTTGGGGTATTGCTGATGCTGGGCCTGGACCGCTTCACCCCACACGAGCACGAGAGCACAGGCCCTTGCGGCCCAGAGGCAGAGCGCATCAACCGGGTGTGGCTGTTCGTGTTGGCGATTACCCTGCACAACCTGCCCGAAGGCATGGCGATTGGGGTGAGTTTCGCCAATGGCGACATGAACATCGGCCTGCCGCTGACCAGCGCGATCGCCATCCAGGACATCCCTGAAGGCCTGGCCGTGGCCTTGGCGTTGCGCGCCACGGGGCTGTCGAACATGAAGGCGGCGTTGGTAGCGGTGGGTTCAGGGCTGATGGAGCCGCTGGGTGCGGTGATCGGCCTGGGGATTTCCACTGGTTTTGCCTTGGCTTACCCGATAAGCATGGGGTTGGCGGCGGGGGCGATGATTTTTGTGGTGTCCCACGAGGTGATTCCCGAGACCCATCGCAATGGCCACCAGACGGCGGCGACCCTGGGGTTGATGGGTGGGTTCGGGGTGATGATGTTTCTGGATACGGCGCTGGGCTGAGTTCTTCGACTGCCTGTAGCGGCCTCTTCGCGGTCCGACTTGCCCCGCGAAGAGGCCGGTACAGCCAACCGACAAATCAGACGTGAACCGCGACCTTCAAAGCCTCCAAAGCCGGCTCGGTCTTGATCCCCACCTCAGCCCCCAGCTCCAGCACCCGTGCCAGGTCATGCTGGCCGACCATCACCATCTGCAATTCATCATCCAGCAACTGGCTGAAGTTCAGCAGCACATACCCCCCCGCCTCCTTGTTCAACGCCCCCATCTGCACCTGGATGCGATTGAGCGCGGTCAGTGGCTCGGTGCGCGCCAGCTGCTTGGGTTTGAGGGTGAACGGCACGCTCTTGTCGAACGAGTCGGCGATGTTCTGGAACAGGTCCTGATAGCTGTCAGCCTGGAACAGCACGGTGTCCGGCAGGCTGCCCAGCACGATCCACTCTCCCAGCGGGATAGGGAAAGTGTCGTCGTAGTTGATGTCCGGGTTGGCCGCCAGGAAGGCGACGGGGTCGGCGTAGGCCTGGGCGGCCTCGTCGGCGATGCGCTCGATGTCTTCATCGCGCATGCAACCGGCGCCGATGAGGGTGATGAGTTCGAGCAATTGGTTTTTCATGAAGGGGGCCTGCGACCGGTGAAAAGTCGCCAAGGATAGCCGCAAACGCCCCCGAACAGTTAGCCGGCCAGCGCCTGCAGGCGCGCTACGGCGTCTGCCGCGCCCATGGTTTGCGCGGCCATCAGCGCGGTGGCGCCGCGAGCATCCTGGTGTGCCGGGTCGGCACCTTGGGCCAGCAGGTAGTCGAGGATCTCGCTGCGGTTGAACATCGCCGCCAGCATCAGCGCGGTGCGCCCGTCCTGCGCGGCGGCATCGACCGGCACCCCATGCTCCAGCAGCAAGCGGATCATGGCCAGGTCGCCTTTGAACGCGGCGCCAGCGATTGGCAGTTGGCCATTGTCATTAGCCATCAATGGGTCGGCGCCGTGCTCCAGCAGCACGCGCACCGCGTCATGGTGGCCGTGGTAGCAGGCCAGCATCAACAAGGTGTCGCCCTTGTGGTTGCGCAGGTTGGCAGGCAGGCCACTGGCAAGCAACCGCTCAAGCATCGGGGCGTCACCTTGGCGGGCGCGTTCGAACACCTGCTCGGCGAAGGCGGCGGTTTCGTCATCGGTCATGGCGGCAGGCGAGGGTTGGACGGTGGACATGTTGAACCTCCTGGCAAAAATGGTTGCCCAAGTCTTTGTCAGGCAAGGCCATGCGGTCAAAGGTTCAGATTCTATCGGGCCGATAGGTGGCCGGCAGGCCGTGCAAAATGCACTGTGCAAAATGCACGACCTTGCAGGTTGCACGAAGAGATCCTTACGACATCATCGCAAGCCATTGAATTCAAAGGATTTTTGACTTAATCAGTTTCTGGCACGGTCACTGCAACCATCAACTCACGTCTGCCACACAACAGTCAGGAGTTGATATGGACCTCATCCAGGAAAAGTTCGTCTCGGTGTTTTCGGCCTACCAGGTCGCAACCCAGCCCCGCCCCGATGGTGGTGTCTTGCTCACCCTGCGCGCCGCTGATGGCAAGGTTACCCGCCGCGTGTTGACCTACGGCCAACTGCACAGCGCCGAGCAGCTGTCCTGGGCGATCAGCGCCATCCGCCGTGACCTGGCTGAACAGGCCAGCGAGCTGCCGGTGATTTCGATGCTGCAGAGCCAGCAGCGGTTTGCCTTGCCGACCTATCGTTGATTGCCAGCACCGGCCTTTTCGCGGGCAAGTCGGACCGCCGCACCGCCGCTCCCACAGGAATACCACTGACCTGTAGGAGCGGCGGTGCGGCGGTCCGACTTGCCCCGCGAAGAGGCGCGCCGAAGCATTACAGCTCGTCGATCCCTAAAAACGCCCGGGCAGTCTCATCCCCGGTCAACCGCGCCTGCAGCCCCTGCTCACTGCCAAACAACCGCAGCGCCAGGCAGAACGGCGTCTCGCCCAGCTCAACCCAACGCCGCGTGCCTGCCGGCACCACCAGCTGATCGCCCTTCTCGCACAGCACCGAATACACGAACTCGCCCAAGCGCAAACCCACTTGCGCCCGCCCGCTAACCACAGCGAACACCTCTTCGGCGTCATGCACATGCTCGTCACGTACATCCGCCTGTGCCGGGTCCACCCCGTCACGGTTGAGCAGTGTGAAGGCCGCACTGCCGTGGCCGGTCATCAACCGGTCGAGGTGCTCCCTGCAAGCTGCCATCACCTCGTCCTCCGCACTGCCAGGGCGAACCCGCAGCGCAAGCGGGTGATGAACAAAACGCACGCCCTGCTCGGCCAGTGTCGCGGCAATGTCGTCGTGGTGGGTCAGCAGCTTGTTCGGCAGGCCTGGGCTGGACGGGTGGAAAACGCTGAGGGTACTCATCAGTGGCGGGTCCTGGTCGATTGCGAACAAAGGGCAATGATAACGGCTGCGGCCAAGGCTGCGGCGCTGGCCATACCAAAGGTGAAGGTCGGCCCCAGCAGTTTCCAGCTGTAGCCCGAGTACAAGGCGCCCAGCGCACCGCCGGTGCCAGATAACGCCGCGTACAACGCCTGGCCCTGGCCTTGCTGGCGAGCGCCGAAGCTGGCCTGGACGAACGCGATGCAGGCGGCATGGAAGCAGCCAAAGGTGGCCGCGTGCATCACCTGGGCCAGCACCAGCACCGCCGGGTCATCGGCCAGGTTGCCGAGCAGCAGCCAGCGCAAAGACGCCAGCAGGAAACTGGCCAGCAACACCCGCTGCACGGAAAACCGCGCAAAAATGCGGCTCATGGCCATGAACACCAGCACCTCGGCCACCACCCCCAGCGCCCATAAAAGGCCGATGGCGCCGCGGCTGTAGCCCAGGTGTTCCAGGTGCAGGGTAAGGAAGGTGTAGTACGGCCCGTGGCTGAGCTGCATCAGCGCCACGCACGCATAAAACGCGATAACCCCAGGTGCCCGCAGTTGCTGTAAAAAGCCGCCCGCCCCGCTGCGCTCGCCCTGCTCCAGCGGCTGGGCATTGGGCACCCACAGGCTGGCGAGGACGATGCCCGCCATGATCGTCACCAGGGCGACCGGGTAGATGTCCAGGCTGAGCCATTCGAACAAGCGCCCCAAGCCCACCACCGTGAGGATGAAACCGATCGAACCCCACAGGCGGACCTGGCTGTAGCGGGCGGTTTGCCCGTGCAGGTGCGCCAGGGTGATGACTTCGAATTGCGGCAGCACCGCGTGCCAGAAGAACGCGTGCAGGGCCATGACCAGCGCCAGCCAGGCGTAGCTCTTGCCGAAGAAGATCAGGGCGAAGCTGGCCAGCGTGCACAACGCGCCCAGGCGCACGATCAGCAGGCGCTGGCCGGTGCGGTCGCCCAACCAACCCCACAGGTTGGGGGCGACGCAGCGCATCAGCATGGGGATGGCCACCAGCTCGCCGATGCGCGCCGGGGAGAAACCCAAGTGGTCGAAGTACAGCGCCAGGAAAGGGGCTGTGGAGCCCAGCAGGGCGAAGTAGAAGAGGTAGAAGCTGGACAGGCGCCAGTAGGGGATTGGGGGCATGGGGGCTCAGCCAGATTGGTTGTTGCCTGTGCCGGCCTCTTCGCGGGTAAACCCGCTCCCACAGGTTAGGTGCAGGCCCTGAGGGCAGCACAGTACCTGTGGGAGCGGGTTTACCCGCGAAGAGGCCGGCACTGACGAATCAAAGCTGGCCCAGCACCGGCGTACTGACCTTCACGTCGGCATTCTGTGCGCGGTGGCGCAGCAGGTGGTCCATCAGGGCGATGGCCATCATCGCTTCGGCGATCGGCGTGGCACGGATGCCGACACAGGGGTCATGACGGCCCTTGGTGATCACGTCCACCGGGTTGCCCTCCACATCGATGGAACGGCCCGGCGTGGTGATGCTGGAGGTCGGCTTCAGCGCCAGGTGCGCAACGATCGGCTGGCCCGAGGAAATTCCCCCCAGGATGCCGCCGGCGTTGTTGCTGAGGAACCCTTCCGGGGTCAGCTCGTCACGGTGCTCGGTACCGCGCTGGGCGACACTGGCAAAGCCAGCGCCAATCTCGACGCCCTTGACCGCGTTGATGCTCATCAGCGCATGGGCCAGTTCCGCGTCGAGGCGGTCGAAGATCGGCTCGCCCAGGCCTGGCATCACGCCTTCGGCCACGACGGTGATCTTCGCCCCGACCGAATCCTGGTCGCGGCGCAGTTGGTCCATGTAGGCCTCGAGTTCCGGCACCTTGTCCGGGTCGGGGCTGAAGAAGGCGTTGTGCTCGACCGACTCCCAGGTCTTGAACGGAATCTCGATTGGGCCCAGCTGGCTCATGTAGCCACGCACGGTGATGCCCTGGGTGGCCAGGTACTTCTTGGCGATGGCCCCTGCCGCGACACGCATGGCCGTTTCGCGGGCCGAGCTGCGGCCGCCGCCGCGGTAGTCACGCTCACCGTACTTGTGGTGGTAGGTGTAGTCGGCGTGCGCCGGGCGGAACAGGTCCTTGATCGCCGAGTAGTCCTTGGACTTCTGGTCGGTGTTGCGGATCAGCAGGCCGATCGAGCAGCCGGTGGTGCGGCCTTCGAACACACCGGAGAGGATCTCGACCTCGTCCGGCTCCTGGCGCTGGGTGGTGTGCCGGCTGGTGCCAGGCTTGCGCCGGTCGAGGTCGTGCTGCAGGTCGGCCAGGGAGATCTCCAGGCCCGGCGGGCATCCATCGACAATGGCGACCAACGCCGGGCCATGGCTTTCGCCTGCGGTGGTGACAGTGAACAGCTTGCCGTAGGTATTGCCGGACATGGACGCTCCGCGAGTCTGCCTGAGGTGAACGAAAGCGGCAGTATACGGAAAAATACCGAGGGATTGGTTGTCTGTGCGGGCCTCTTCGCGGGTAAACCCGCTCCCACAGGGTGGCCCCTAGCCTGAAAGCAGAGATGTTCCTGTGGGAGCGGGTTTACCCGCGAAGAGGCCAGCACAGGCAACTACCCACCGAACCTTCCCACAAACATTGGGTCAAACCGACATCTCCCCACCGTAGTACCCCATGATGCCGCGCCTCGTCGCCTTGTTGTTCATGCTCTGTGCTGGCCTCGCCCAGGCCGCCTCCCCCACCGTCTTGCAGCGCCCCATCGACCTCGACACCGGCCAGGGCGTGCTGCACGGCAGCTTGCTGCTGCCACAACAGGCCACGCCGCCCCCGGTGGTGTTGATCATTGCGGGCTCCGGCCCCACCGACCGAGACGGCAACAACCCGGCCACGGGGCGTGTCGACAACCTCAAGCGGCTGGCCCTGGTGCTGGCCAACGACCACATTGCCAGCGTGCGCTATGACAAGCGCGGCGTGGCCGCGAGCCAGCCGGCCACGCCCGATGAGCGTGACCTCAGCGTCGAGCGCTATGTCGCCGATGTGGTTGCCTGGAGCCACAAGCTCAAGGCCGACCCGCGGTTCGGCCCGCTGATTCTGGTGGGCCACAGCGAAGGCGCGCTGATCGCCAGCCTCGCCGCCGAACAGGCAGGTGCCAGCGCGGTGATCACCTTGGCCGGCGTCGGCCGCCCGTTGGCCGACGTACTGCGCGAGCAGCTGGCCCAGCGCCTGCCGCCCGCCCAATTGGCCCGTGGCAGTGACTTGCTCGACCGCCTGCAGGCTGGGCAGACCAGCCTGGATGTGCCCGCGCCGCTGCGCCAGGTGTTCCGCCCCAGCGTGCAGCCGTACCTGATTTCGCTGTTCCGGCAGAACCCAGCGGCGGCGTTCGCGCAATTGCCGATGCCGGCGCTGATCGTCCAGGGCCGCAACGACGTGCAGGTCGACGTAACGGATGCCGAGCGCCTCAAGGCTGCAAAACCGGATGCGCAACTGGTGCTGATCGATGGCATGAACCACATGCTGCGCATCAGCCCCAAGGCCATGAGCGAACAGCGTGACAGCTACCTCAACCCCGAGCTGCCACTGGCCCGTGAGCTGGGGGAGCGGATCGTCACGTTCATCCAGCATTTGCCATCGGCCTGACCCTCAGGTCTTGGCCGGGGCTGCCGATAAGGCGGTATTGGCGGCGAATCCGGGGCCGCGTTGGCGGCCCATCGCCGGCAAGCCGGCTCCCACAGGTGCAGCAGTGCCCTTGAGAGCAGCGCGCCCTTGGTGGGAGCTGGCTTGCCAGCGATGGGCTGCGCAGCAGCCCCATTTGTCGCATGCCCGAACCTAAGGACAGCCCCCATGACAATTGCCCCCGCCGCCCAAGAGCCGGCCGACGAGCCACAACCCCAGGACGGCGCCGCGCTGCCTTGGGCCGACCTTGCCGCCGAACACTTCCAGCTGTTGCGCCTGGCCCCCTTGCCCACCGACCGCGCCACCGGCGCCCGCCCCCTGCGCTTTGTGCAGTTCGGCTACGCCGAGCGCCACGACAAAGCCCACAGCCTGCTGCGCATGGAAATCCAGCTGCCAGGGCAAAAGGTGCGTAAAGAGCAGAACCACTTGGATATCCGCGTCGACCACGCCGAACGCCTGGTGCGCATTGGCAGCGACCAGGGCCTGCAGCTGGAACCCCTGAACCGCGGTATCGGCCGCTTCATGCTGGCCCAGGCCGTGCAATGGTTGCAGCGCAGGTGGTCGCATTACCGGGTCGAAGGCATGGCACTGCCGAGCAAGGATGCCCTGAGCGAGGATTCACGCCTGCGCCGGGACCAATTCTTGCGCGGGGTGGGTATCGAAGTGGAGTACGAAGACCCTCAGCACCTCAAAGGCCGTACCGTTGAAGCCACGGTGGGCCAGCTGAAAGGCGCCTGGAGCAGCGAGCGTCTGCAGCGGGTGGAAATTCTCGATGCGGCCAACTTGCTGCAGCAGGCCGATCAACAGCTGCAGGAAATGGAAGGCCAACTGCGCGAACGGGATGAGCGGGTGGCCAAGTACCGGCGTGAAGATGGCGGGTTGCGCTTTACCATCACCTGCCTGGTGGCGTTTGCGATGTTTCAGGCGGGGCTGCTGATCTGGATTGCTACCCGCTGAGACCGTGGCGCCTGCTTCGCGGGTAAACCCGCTCCCACAGGTGCAGCACTGGCCTTGAGAACGGCGCTGTACCTGTGGGAACAACTGCTTGTGTTGCTTGTTCCGGCCACATCGCCGGCAAGCCACACAGGTGCAGCACTGGCCTTGAGAACGGCGCTGTACCTGTGGGAGCCGGCTTGCCGGCGATGGGCTGCAAAGCAGCCCCCACTCAAACCCGGGCTTTGAACAGCTCTTGATGCTGCCGGCACTGCTCAGCCGTCAGCATGAACACCCCATGCCCGCCCCGCTCGAATTCCAGCCAGGCGAAATCCACCTCGGGGTACAGCGACTCGACATGCACCTGGCTGTTGCCCACTTCGACAATCAGCAACCCTTTGTCGGTCAGGTGGTCAGCCGCCTCGGCCAACATCCGCCGCACCAGGTCCAGGCCATCGTTACCGCAGGCCAGGCCCAGCTCAGGCTCGTGGTGATACTCGGCCGGCATGTCGCCAAAATCTTCGGCATCGACATACGGCGGGTTGGACAGGATCAGGTCGAAGCGCTGCCCTGGCAGGCCATCGAAACCATCGCCCTGCACGGTGTAGACGCGCATGTCCAGGCCGTGACGCTCGATGTTCTGGTTCGCCACTTCAAGGGCATCGAACGACAGATCGCCCAGCACCACTTCGGCCTCGGGGAACACTTCGGCCGCGACGATGCCGATGCAACCAGACCCGGTGCACAGGTCCAGAATGCGCGCAGGCTCTGCCGCCAGCCACGGCTCGAAACGTTTTTCGATCAGCTCGCCAATCGGCGAACGGGGCACCAGCACGCGCTCGTCGACAATGAACGACATGCCACAGAACCACGCCTCGCCCAGCAGGTAGGCGGTGGGCACGCGTTCTTCGATGCGCCGCTTGAGCAGGTGCTGCAGGCGCACGCGTTCGTCGTCCTCGAGCATGCAGTCCAGGTAGCTGTCGGCCACCTCCCATGGCAAGTGCACGGCGCCCAGCACCAGCAGGCGGGCTTCGTCCCAGGCGTTGTCGGCACCGTGGCCGAAGAACAGCTCGCGCTCGTGGAAGCGGCTGACCGCCCAGCGAATGTAGTCGCGCAGCGTGCGCAGACGGGATGTGATCACGGGGGTACTCCTAATTCAGACCGTACAAAAGTCTAACAGCCCAACCCGCACATTTGTTCCTTGGCGTTCCCCAAAGGGTAGCCACAGGCCAGTAACCACGCTGTTTGCGATGTCAACCATTCCCATTGACGCCAAGGCAAGGGACAATAGGTATACAAAAGCCCTTCCAAGGAGCCCTTGATGTCCGTTCCAACCACGATGTTCCGCCTCACTGGCCGCGACTACCCGCCGGCCAAGCTGAGCCACGCCAGCCTGATCATCATCGATGCGCAAAAGGAGTACCTCAGTGGTCCCCTGGCACTGTCGGGCATGGACGAGGCCGTGGCCAACATCGCCCGGTTGCTCGATGCCGCGCGCAAGAGCGGCCGTCCGATCATCCACGTCCGTCACCTGGGCACTGTCGGTGGCCGTTTCGACCCACAAGGCAGCGGTGGCCAGTTCATCCCTGGGCTGGAGCCACTCGAAGGCGAAACTGTCATCGAAAAGCGCATGCCTAACGCGTTCAAGAACACCAAGCTGCACGACACCCTGCAGGCGCTGGGCCACCTGGACCTGATCGTCTGCGGTTTCATGAGCCACTCCAGCGTCAGCACCACCGTGCGCCGCGCCAAGGACTATGGTTATCGGTGCACCCTGGTGGAAGACGCCTCGGCGACCCGCGACCTGGCGTTCAAGGACGGGGTCATCCCGGCCGCACAGATTCACCAGTGTGAAATGGCCGTGATGGCCGACAACTTCGCCTGTGTCGCCCCTACCGCCAGCCTGATCTGATTCAGGGCGGGTAACGACCGCCCGGCAGCCGGGCGGAACCCAAAGGGCGAGCGCAGGTCGAATTCCGGATATCCACAGAGGAAATCGGAATGAAGCTCAAAGGCAGTTTCGACGCCAAACGCCTGCGCACGCGCGAACCGCGCAATTGGGGCGCACGCCTGGCTGCCGGCCTGTCCGCCTTGCTGGCAACGCTGGGTGTGCTGCTGGCCATGGCCGGCATCGCCGGCCTGCTGGGCAATTACCCGGCCCTGCAAGAACTCAATGCCAACAAACCGCTGGCCAGCATCCTCACCGGGGCTGGCTTGCTGTTGCTGTGGCTGGGCGTGCGCTTCTGGCGGCGCAGCCGTATTCGCCTGCGTCGCGGGCGGGAATTGAACCTGTCGCCGCACTTGATGAAAAAACACGACTGACTCTTTTGTATCGCCTGTGCGGGCCTCTTCGCGGGTAAACCCGCTCCCACAGGTACTGTGCTGCCCTCAGGGCCTTCACCTAACCTGTGGGAGCGGGTTTACCCGCGAAGAGGCCCGCACAGGCTGCACACAGCCCCACAGTCGCGTAAACTACGCCGCCCACGTGGAGGCATCATGCAAGACGACGACTTTTCCCTGTTCCATGCCGAAGTGCGCGGCGTCAAGCCGATCAAGCACGACCGTGCCGAGGTCGGCAAACCCAAGGCCGACCGCAAGCAGCTGGCCGGCCTGCGGCAGGCGGCTACCGTGCGCAGCGACAAGGCACTGGTGATCGACGGCATGTCCGACCAGTTCGTCATCGACGTTGGCGCCGAAGACGAACTGATGTGGCGCCGTGACGGCGTGCAGGAAACCCAGCTGCGCAAACTCAAGCTCGGCCAGATTGCCTTCGAGGGCAGCCTCGACCTGCACGGCATGACCGTCGAGAAAGCCCGTGAAACACTCTGGGACTTCATCGCCGAGGCCACCAAGCTGGAAGTGCGCTGTGTCCGCGTCACCCACGGCAAGGCCGCGCGCCTCGACGGCAAGCGCCCGATGATCAAGAGTCACGTCAACACCTGGCTGCGCCAGCACCCGCAAGTGCTCGGTTTTGCCTCGTGCAACCCGCGCCATGGCGGCACCGGCGCGGTGTATGTGATGCTTAAACGAACCATGCTCGAAGGACGCGACGAGTAACGCCGCGCTTGCAGCGCCGCCCTTGCCGCCGTACCCTTCGTTTTTGCGATTTTTCCCACAGGTAGATACATGTCCCTGGAACAGAACTACACCGAGATTCTCAGCCAGATCGGCGAGGACGTCTCCCGTGAGGGCCTGCTCGACACGCCCAAGCGGGCTGCAAAGGCCATGAAGTACCTTTGCCGCGGTTATGAGCAGACGCTGGAAGAAGTCACCAACGGCGCGCTGTTCACCTCCGACAACAGCGAGATGGTACTGGTCCGGGACATCGAGCTGTACTCGATGTGCGAGCACCACATGCTGCCCTTCATCGGCAAGGCGCACGTGGCCTACCTGCCCAAGGGCAAGGTGCTGGGCCTGTCGAAGGTGGCACGCATCGTCGACATGTACGCACGCCGCCTGCAGATTCAGGAAAACCTCAGCCGCCAGATCGCCGAAGCGGTCGAGAAGGTAACAGGCGCTGCTGGCGTGGCCGTGGTCATCGAAGCCAAGCACATGTGCATGATGATGCGCGGTGTCGAGAAGCAGAATTCGAGCATGATCACCTCGGTGATGCTGGGCGAATTCCGCGCCAACGCCGCCACCCGCAGTGAGTTCCTCAGCCTGATCAAGTGATTGGCTGGTTACCCTGAGCCGACCCTGCTGGGTCGGCTTTTTCTTTTCAGGAGTTGCCCATGATCGTCAAAGCCCTGCGGGTTGGCCTCGGCCAGCTCATCGTGTTCGGCGACTGGATCAGCCGCCCGGCCAAGCGCAAGCGCGATGCCGCCGCCCAGGCGCGTGTCGAGCAAGCGGCCAGTGGCCTTGCGCTGTACCAGTTCCATGCCTGCCCGTTCTGCGTCAAAACCCGCCGCACCCTGCACCGCTTGAACGTGCCAGTGGCGCTGCGTGACGCCAAGAACGACTCAGAGCATCGCCAGGCGCTGCTGGAAGGTGGTGGCCGCGTGAAAGTGCCATGCCTGCGCATCGAGGAAGAAGGCAAGGTGAGCTGGATGTATGAGTCCAAGGCCATCATTGCCTACCTGGACAAGCGTTTCGCCTGACCTGGCACCGCTTGGGCTGACCTTGTACTTCTTCGGCTGACCTTGTACTTCTTCGGCTGGCCTTGTACTTCTTCGGCTGGCCTTGTACTTCTTCGGCTGACCTTTTACTTCTTCGGCTGACCTTGTACTTCTTCGGCTGACCTTGTACCTCTTCGGCTGACCTTGTACTTCTCTGGCTGACGTTGTACTTCTTCGGCTGACCTTGTACTTGTAGGAGCAGCCTTGTGCTGCGAAGAGGCCGGTGCAGGCTGAGGATATCTCTGTGGCTTGCACCGGCCTCTTCGCAGCACAAGGCTGCTCCTACAATGAATTGTGCCAAGGCAAGAAATTGCGCCCGGGCAGGGCATTGTGCCAAGGCAAGAAATTGCGCCCGGGCAGGGAATTGCGCCAGGCAAGGAATTGCGCCCAGGCGGGGAATTGCGCCAGGCAAGGAATCGCGCCCAGGCGGGGAATCGCGCCCGGGCTAGTCGAATAGGCTCAGCCCACCATCGGCACATGCCGTGGATGGCTGGCCACGCGCTCCAGCCAGGCCCTGACCGCCGGGTAATCCGTCAGGTCGAACCCACCCTGCTGCGCCACATGGGTGTAGGCATACAACGCCACGTCGGCAATCGAATACTGCTGCCCCACCAGGTACGGCGTCATCTGCAACTGCCGCTCCATCACCTTCAGCGCCTTGTACCCGCCCTTGTGCAGCTTGCGGTACTCCTCCAGCCGATCATCCGGCAACCCCAGGTAAAACTGGATGAACCGCGCCACGGCAATATACGGCTCATGGCTGT
The DNA here is from genome assembly GCF_900184205.1 of Pseudomonas sp. LAIL14HWK12:I10. Taxonomy (NCBI): domain Bacteria; kingdom Pseudomonadati; phylum Pseudomonadota; class Gammaproteobacteria; order Pseudomonadales; family Pseudomonadaceae; genus Pseudomonas; species Pseudomonas sp. LAIL14HWK12:I10. The sequence continues at coordinate 222,151 of NZ_FXWU01000010.1, forward strand.
ACTGCTCGAAAAACTGCCACTGCAAGACCTGCGTGCGCAACCGCGGCTCAGTGGGCAGGAACTCGCTGCCGTCGGCGAGGAAGTTGAGGATGGCATTGGATTCCCACAGGTACGTGCCGTCTTCCAGCTCCAGCACCGGCACCTTGCCATTGGGGTTCATCGCCAGAAATTCAGGCGTCTCGGTTTCGCCTTTTAGAATATCCACCGGGTGCCACTCATACGGCCGGCCCAGCAGGCTCAGCATCAGCTTGACCTTGTAACAGTTGCCCGACTGGTAATCGCCATAGACCTTGTACATCACCCCTCCCCTCCCATGCAGTTGCGCATTCGTGCCCAATAGTTGGCGACTGTACGGCTAAAAGCAATGGCCGCTGTATGGCAAGGATCAACCTTGCTCGCGTTAGTCTGAAAAAACTGCTTACACCTTTACAAGGATTTTGTTCATGACCGATGCCACTTCCGCACGCCTGCGGCCCCTGGCAGACAGCTCCCCGTCGGCGGTGGTCGCCGGCTTCATTGCCATGCTCACCGGCTATACCAGCTCACTGGTGCTGATGTTTCAGGCCGGCCAGGCGGCCGGGCTGACCACTGCGCAGATTTCGTCCTGGATCTGGGCGCTGTCGATCGGCATGGCGGTGTGCAGCATTGGCCTGTCGCTGCGCTACCGCACGCCGATCACCGTGGCCTGGTCGACCCCAGGCGCTGCGCTGCTGATTACCAGCCTGGGCGGCGTCAGCTATGGCGAGGCCATCGGGGCGTACATCACCTGCGCCGTGCTGGTGCTGATCTGCGGCCTGACCGGCAGCTTCGAGCGCCTGGTCAAACGTATTCCGGCCTCGCTGGCCTCGGCGCTGCTGGCGGGTATCTTGTTCAAGATCGGCAGCGAGATCTTCGTCGCCGCGCAGCATCGCACCGTGCTGGTGCTGGGCATGTTCTTCAGCTACCTGCTGGTCAAGCGCCTGTCGCCGCGTTACTGCGTGCTGGCCGCGTTGCTGGTCGGTACGGCGCTGTCTGGCGCCCTTGGCCTGCTGGACTTCAGCGGCTTCCGCCTGGAAGTGGCCACGCCGGTGTGGACCACGCCGAGCTTCTCGCTAGGGGCGACCATCAGCATTGGGATTCCGCTGTTCGTGGTGGCGATGACCTCGCAGAACATGCCCGGCGTGGCCGTGCTGCGGGCAGATGGCTACCAGGTCCCGGCTTCACCGTTGATTTCGGCGACCGGGTTTGCCTCGTTGCTGCTGGCACCGTTTGGCTCGCACGGGGTGAACCTGGCGGCGATCAGCGCAGCGATCTGCACCGGGCCACATGCCCATGAAGACCCGAGCAAGCGCTACACCGCGGCGGTGTGGTGCGGGATTTTCTATGGCATTGCCGGGGTGTTCGGGGCAACGTTGGCGGCGCTGTTTGCGGCGTTGCCGAAAGAGCTGGTGCTGTCGATTGCGGCCTTGGCGTTGTTTGGCTCGATCATGAACGGGCTGACCGTGGCCATGGGCGAGGCGCGCGAGCGTGAGGCGGCGTTGATTACCTTTATGGTGACGGCGTCGGGGTTGACGCTGTTCTCGATCGGGTCGGCGTTCTGGGGGATTGTGGCGGGGGTTTTGACGTTGATGATCCTCAATCCGCGCAGGATCTAAGGTGTTGTAGCTGCACCGGCCTCTTCGCGGGGCAAGTCGGACCGCGAAGAGGCCGGTGCAGGCTACACAAAGCTCAAAGCCTGAAATGCCCGACCATCCCCTTCAAGTCCGTGCCCAACTGCGCCAGCTCGACACTCGACCTGGCATTGTCCTGCATCGCGAACGCCGCCTGATCAGCACTGCCGCGGATCTGCGCAACGCTGCGGCTGATCTCTTCGGCCACCGAGCTCTGCTGCTCGGCCGCGGCGGCAATCTGCTGGTTCATCTGCTGGATCATTGAAACCGCCGAGGCAATGCTGCCCAGCGCACTTTCAGTCTGCAACACATCCGCCACCGCCAAACGCACCAGCTCGGTACTGCCGCGGATCTGCGCCACCGACTGCTGGGCGTTGCCGCGCAAGCTCCCCACCAGGGTCTCGATCTGCTCGGTCGATTGCCGGGTACGCCGAGCCAAGGCCCGCACCTCATCGGCCACCACCGCAAAACCACGCCCCTGCTCGCCCGCACGCGCCGCTTCGATCGCGGCATTGAGCGCCAGCAGGTTGGTCTGCTCGGCGACGCTCTTGATCACTTCCAGTACATCGCCGATGGTGTGGATCTCGGCACTGAGGCTGTCGATGCCGGCACTGGCCGTCTCGGCAGCCGACGCCAACTGCTCGATACGCTGCATGCTCTGACGCACCACCACTTGCCCAGACTCGACCTTGTCATCGGCAGACTGGGCCGCCTGCGCCGCTTCCTCGGCATTGCGCGCCACATCGTGCACGGTGGCCGTCATCTGCTGCATGGCGGTGGCCACCTGTTCGGTCTCCTCCTTCTGGCTGCCCACCTCGCGGTTGGTCTGCTCGGTCACCGCCGACAGCGCCTGCGCACTGCCGGCCAGTTGCTCGATTCCCTGCTGCAGCCCGCTGACAATGCCCGACAGCCCGGCCGCCATCTGCTGCATGGCCTGCATCAACTGCCCCACCTCGTCGCGGCGCGGCGCTTCTGCTTCCAGGCTCAACTCGCCCGCGGCAATGCGCTGGGCACGGGCGATGACGCGCTTGAGCGGCCCGACCACCGCACGGGTGATCAGCCAGGCAGCCAGCACACCCACCAACAGCGCCAGCCCCGTGGCCAGGGCGATGGCCAGGGCATTGCGCGACAACTCACCTTGCAGGGCCTGCTCCTGCGCCAGGTAGGCCTGGTCGACCCGGCCGGTGACCTGCTCGGCCCGCGCCTGCAGCTGCGCCTTCAGGCCCTGCTCCTTGGCCAGCAGGTCGGTGTATTCGTTAAGTTTGTCGGAGAAACTGCCGATGTGCCCAGCCACTTCGCCCAGCACACTCTGGTACCCGGCATCACTGACGGCGGCCTTGAGCTGCTCGACCAGGCTTGCGGCTTCGAGGGTCTGGGCGATGCGCGTCTGGCCCGTGCCTTCTTCACCCTTGCGGCTCTTGTCCAGGCGCACGCGGGCTTCGTCCATCGCTTGCAGCATCAGCCGCGACACCTGCGCCACCTGCGCGGCCTGCTCCAGAAACTCGCCGCCCTGCTGGCCCTGGGATTGTTTGAGGGTGTAGGTGCCGTCGTCGGCCAGCCCGGCCTGCAGCACATCCAGGTTGTTGGCCACGCTGGACACCGACCAACTGGCCATGTCCAGCGCCAGCTCCTTGGCCTGCACCGCTTCGACAAAGGCCTCGAACGCCTGGCCATAGGCGCTTAGCTCAGCCTCGGCCGCCGCCAGCGCCGGCAAGCCACGGGCACGTTCAGCCAAGCCCTGCAGGCCCGTGCGCAAGGCCTCGGCCTGCTTGATGTCGGAACTCATGGCAAAGGTTTGTTCGTGCTGGCGCAACCTGAGCAGGTCGGTATTGAACTGGGCCAGCTGGCGCAAGCCGTCGAAGCGTTGGCCCACGCTGTGCAACGCGGCGATGCCGATGGCCGCCACCGCCAGCGTCAACAACAGCACCAGAGTAAAGCCCAGGCCGAGCTTGCGGGCCATGCCCAGGTTGGCCAGAACACCGTGCTTGGTCGCGCCCATCGCCGATTCCCCTTCACCTTGTCAGGTTTTGCCGAAGGCCAAGCGTGGCAACGATACCCGTGCACTCACAAGGGCCTGACGCCAGAATAGTGTCAAATAGCTATGAGCGTGTCGCTTTCAGTGTGCTGGAGGTCGCCCTGCGTGTTTGAAGAAGGCCTGGGCGCGGGAATCCTGCCCGTAAGCGACATTGATGCGCAGCCAATCGCTGCTCGCGCCCTGGTAATCGAAGGCGCTGCCAGGGGTGAGCAGCACCGCATGCTCCAGGGCCAGCCGCTCCAGGCTGGCAACGTCACGCCCAGGTACCCGCGCCCACACGAACATACCGCCGTAAGGCTCACAGAACACCTCCCACCCCGCCTGCTCCAACTGCCCGAGCAATTTGGCCATGTGCTGGCCCAGGCGCACCCGCAGGCGTTGCACGCTTTTGCGGTAGCTGCCGTTGGCAAGCATCTGCCCCACCACCTGCTCGGCGAAGCGCGACGTGCCGATGCCACTGACCATCTTCAGCTCGGCCAGCCGCGCCAGCAGGGCCGGGTCGGCGACCAGGTAGCCGACCCGCAGCGAGCTGCTGAGGGTTTTGGAGAAGCTGGCCATGTAGATGACCCGCTGTTCGCTGTCTAGCGTGGCCAGGCGCGTGGCCGGGCCTTCCTGGAAGTCGGCGTAGATATCGTCTTCGATGATGCGCAGGTCGTGCTCGCGGGCCAGTTCCAGCAGGCGGTAGGCAACCTTGGGGGTCAGGCTGGTGCCGGTCGGGTTGTGGTACAGGCTGTTGATGAACAGGCAACGCGGGCGGTGTTCGGCCAGCAAGCGCTCCAGCGCCGCCAGGTCTGGGCCTTCGGCCAGGCGGGGCACGGGCAACATGCGCACCTGGTGTTGGCGCAGCAGGTTGTACAGGTTGTAGTAACCGGGGTTTTCCACCAGCACCGTATCGCCAGGGCGCAGCAAGGTGCGCACCAGCAGGTCGAGGCCATGGCTGGCGCCTTGAGTGGTGAGGATGCGTTCGGGGCCGGCGGCGATGCCCTGGCGCGCCAGGCGCTTGTGCAGTTGCTGACGCAGGCTGGCCAGGCCCAGCGGTGGGCAGTAGTCGAACAGGTCTTGCGGGTTGCCGCGGCTGACCTGGCGCACCGCCTGGGCCAGCTCGGTGGCCGCACGCCAGCTGTTGGGCAACCAGCCACAGCCGAGCTTGAGCAGCTCGTCATGGCCCTCGCGAAACTGCCGCCAGTGGCCATCGCCAGCCTCGCCCCAAGGCAAGCCATCGTCCGCCTCGCCCACCGGTTTGCGCTCGGCGACGAAAAAGCCGGTGCCATGCCGCGCCTCCAGCCAGCCGCTGGCGACCAGGCGATCATAGGCCTCGATCACACAAGACGCGCTGACCGCCTGGCTGCGCGCCAACGCACGGATCGACGGCAGACGGGCGCCGGGGCGCAGGCGTTGGTGGCCGATCCAGGTTTGCAGGTGGTTGGTGAGCTGCTGCACCAAGGGCGTGGTGCTGGTGCGGTCTAGAGGGAAGTGCATGGTAAGTGTTCGCAGGTTTTGAGCGAACAGTTAAGCATAAATGGGGTGGCGGTGTGCCTGGTTGCCGGGGCTGATTGGAATCATTGTTGCCACACCAGCACGGCCCTCACATCGCACGCGCTTCGTGTAGGAGCAGCCTTGTGCTGGGAAGAGGCCGGTAAAAACAGCCAAGATTTCCGGTGTTGTCACCGGCCTCTTCGCAGCACAAGGCTGCTCCTACAGGGGTTTTCACAGCCCATTGAACTGCGAAGAGGCCGGCACTGCCCTCTTAAAACCCAGGATCTTACCGATGCCCCGCGCCCCCGCCAGACTGGCCTTCGCCCTGTGCCTGATCACCCTAGCCGTCAACCTCCAGGCCCCGCTCTACATCACCTACGCCGACCTCTCCGGCCAGGGGGCCGCCGCCACCGCCGTGGCCTTCTCCGGCTACGTGCTGGGCGTACTCCCGGTACTCCTGGCCCTCGGCGGGCTAGCCGACCGGGTTGGCCGCCGCCCATTGATCATCGCCGCGCTGATCCTGTCGATGATTGCCACCGTGCTCATGCTACTCGCCCCCAGCCTGCAAACCCTTGGCCTGGCGCGGCTGTTCCTGGGCCTGGGCACCGGCCTTGCCTCGGCCACGGCAACCGCCTACATGGGCGAGCTGATGGGCAGTGACGGCAGCCCCCGTGCCGCCAACTGGGTCACCGCCAGCACCTCGCTGGGCTTTGGCCTGGGCGCCGCGCTTACCAGCCTGTTCTTGCTGCGCGGCCCGAGCCTGACCCCAGGCAGCTTCAACCTGCAGCTGCTACTCGCCGCCGTTGCCCTGGTGCTGGTCTGGCGCCTGCCCGACCCGCGCCCGACACAGCGCAGCGCCATGCTGCGGCTGCCGTGCTACCCCCGCGGCAGCGTTGCCTACGGCCTGGCCATCTTGCTGGCCTGGGCCTGCGTTGGCTTGGTCATCGCCCTGCTGCCGGGGATTTTGCGCCAGCATGGCTTGAGTGCCTGGTCAGGCTTTTCGACCTTCTGCGTGATCAGCTGCGGCTTGTTGTTCCAGCCGATGGCACGTCGCCTGTCGAGCCTCAAGGCCACGCTGCTGGGGCTGCTGATTCTGCCGTGCAGTTACGCGGTGCTGGCCTGGGGGGCCGATGCTGGGCAACTGGGGGCCGTGTTGCTGGGCGCGGTGGCGGCCAGCAGTGCGTGTTACGGGTTTATCTACCTGGGCGGGTTGGCGGCGGTGAACCAACTGGCCGGCACAGAAAAAACCCGGGCCAGTGCCGGGTTCTTCCTACTGGCGTACCTGGGCTTCAGCTTGCCGGTGATCTTTACCGGGTTGCTGAGCGACCGCTTGGGGTCACGGATGGCCTTGCTGGTGTTTGGTGGGGTGCTGCTGCTGGGGTGCGTGCTGGTTGGGTTGGCGTTGTGGTTGTCTGCGCGGGCCCTATCGCCGGCAAGCCGGCTCCCACAGGAGGTGCGGTGACCCGCAAGCACCAGGTGACCTGTGGGCGCCGGCTTGTCGGCGATAGGGCCGGGGATGACTGAGCAATACCCTGAAAGCGGGTCAGATCGCCGTAGCTCCACCATCCACTGTCAGGCTGTGCCCTGTGGTGAAGGCTGCCCCATCGCTGCACAGGTACAGCACCGCGCTGGCAATCTCCTCCACCTTGCCGATGCGCCCCACCGGGTGCATCGCCGCCGCGAATTCCGCCTTGCGCGGGTCCGCTTCATAGGCACGGCGGAACATGTCGGTATCGATCACCGCCGGGCACACCGCGTTAACCCGGATGCCCTTCTTCGCATACTCGATGGCCGCCGACTTGGTCAGGCCGATGACCGCGTGCTTGGAGGCACTGTAGATGCTCATCTTCGGCGCCGCCCCCAGCCCCGCCACCGACGCAGTATTGACGATCGCCCCACCGCCCTGGGCCAGCAGCAATGGCAACTGATACTTCATGCACAGCCACACCCCTTTGACGTTGACGCCCATGATGGCGTCGAACTGCGCCTCGCTGCCCTCGGCCAAACGGCCCTGCTCGATCTCGATACCGGCATTGTTGTAGGCATAGTCCAAGCGGCCATAGGCGGCGATGAGCTGCTCATGCAGCTGGCGCACATCCGCCTCCCGAGTGACGTCGCAGGCGATGAACATCGCATCACCGCCAGCCTCGTGAGTCAACGCCACCGTGGCCTCACCGCCGACTGGGTCGAGGTCGGCCACCACCACCTTCAAGCCTTCACGGGCGAAGGCCAGCGCCGTTGCCCGGCCGATACCTGCGGCGCCACCGGTGACCAGGGCTACCTGGCCGGAAAAGGTCATGCTCATCGTTTGCTCCTGGTTGTTTTTTGGGGGATTGCATCAGGGCCGCTAGGTGCGGGGCTGGAGGGGGCGGCGCTCGATCTCCCGGCCACCAAACCTCTTCCGCCGAACACCTGCCGGCCATTACCCAATGCCGCGCCAAACACCCACCCACCATCACCCACCCTCTGCCCCAGAGCATAGTCACCCCCTCCCCCCCAGTGCAGCATCATCACACCCACGGTTGAGCTACCATGCCTACCAGTGATTTTGCGCTACAACCTGCATCAGCAAGGTAAATTGCCCTTACACCGATCAACTGCCCACAAGGACCCGCCATGACCCAGACCAACCGCCGCTTCCTGCTTGCCAAACGCCCGGTCGGCGCCGTGCGCCGTGACGACTTCAGCTTCGAGGCAGTACCCGCCGAACAGCCCGGCGAAGGCCAGATTCTAGTGCGCAACCTGTACCTGTCCCTCGACCCCGCCATGCGTGGCTGGATGAACGAAGGCAAGTCCTATATCCCCCCGGTCGCCCTCGGCCAAGTGATGCGCGCCCTCGGCGTCGGCGAAGTGGTGGCCTCCAACCACCCCGACTACAAACCCGGCGACCACGTCAGCGGCCCGCTCGGCGTGCAGGACTACTTCACCGGCGAGCCCCAAGGCCTGCACAAGATCGACCCCAGCCTCGCACCCCTGCCCCGCTACCTCTCGGCCCTGGGCATGACCGGCATGACCGCCTACTTCGCCCTGCTCGAAGTCGGCCAGCCCAAAGCCGGTGACACCGTGGTCATCTCCGGCGCCGCCGGCGCAGTCGGCAGCATCGTCGGGCAGATCGCCAAGCTCAAAGGCTGCCATGTGGTCGGCATCGCCGGCGGCGCCAAAAAATGCCAATACCTCAAGGACGAACTCGGCTTCGACGGCGTCATCGACTACAAGGCCGAAGACGTGCTGGCCGGCCTCAAGCGCGAATGCCCGAAAGGGGTAGACGTGTACTTCGACAACGTCGGCGGCGAGATCCTCGATGCCGTGCTCACCCGCATCAACCTCAAGGCCCGCATCGTCATCTGCGGCGCCATCAGCCAGTACAACAACAAAGAAGCCGTCAAAGGCCCGGCCAACTACCTGTCGCTGCTGGTGAACCGCGCACGCATGGAAGGCTTTGTGGTGTTTGACCATGCCAAGGATTACGGCAAAGCCGCGCAGGAAATCGCCGGCTGGCTGGCCGCTGGCAAAGTGAAGAGTAAGGAAGATGTGGTGGAAGGGTTGGAGACCTTCCCAGAGACGCTGCTCAAGCTGTTCAGCGGCGAGAATTTTGGCAAGTTGGTGTTGAAGGTCTGACAGCGCACCACGCGCTAACAAACTGCACAAAAAAAGGCCAGCACACACGTGCTGGCCTTTTTTGATCAGGTTCGGCTCAAGCCCAACCCAACACCTTATCCGCGAATTTCCGCAACCACCGCAGCCAAAGCCTGTGCCGGGTCCGCCGCCTGGCTGATCGGCCGCCCGATCACCAAGTAATCCGAGCCAGCATCCAACGCCTGGCGCGGGGTCAAAATGCGGCGCTGGTCATCCTGGGCACTACCTGCCGGGCGAATACCCGGGGTCACCAGTTGCAGCGAAGGGTGCGCAGCCTTCAGTGCCGTTGCCTCCAGCGCCGAGCACACCAGCCCGTCCATGCCCGCCTTCTCGGCCAAGGCCGCCAGGCGCAGCACTTGTTCTTGCGGGTCAACATCCAGGCCGATACCCGCCAGGTCTTCACGCTCCATGCTGGTCAGCACGGTCACGCCAATCAGTAACGGCTGCGGGCCGCTGCGCTTGGCCAGCACTTCACGGCAGGCCGACATCATGCGCAGGCCACCGGAGCAATGCACGTTGACCATCCACACGCCCATCTCGGCGGCAGCCTTGACGGCCATGGCCGTGGTGTTGGGGATATCGTGGAACTTGAGGTCGAGGAATACTTCGAAGCCCTTGGCACACAAGGTTTCGACGATGCCCGAGGCACTGCTGGTGAACAGCTCCTTGCCAACCTTTACCCGGCACAGCGCAGGGTCAAGCTGGTCAGCCAGCTTCAGAGCGGCCTCACGGGTAGGGAAGTCGAGGGCGACGATCAGGGGCGTCTGGCAGGCGGACATGGTCAGGGTCTCTTGGCAAGTCGAAAACGGCGCGCATTGTAAACGAAGTGACGCAGGCTTTGGGGGCCGCGGGTCACGGAATTGGCCCTGCAAGGCCTGACTTCTATAATTGAACCAAAGGAACCGGCAATTGCTCAAATTTCATACAAGCGCCGCCCCATGATGATCAAAGGAGAACGACAATGCCCTGGTATGCCTGGCTGATACTCATCATAGCCCTCGGCTCGATTGTCGGCGGCCTGATGATGCTGCGAGATACGGCGAAGAAACTGCCGCTGACGGATGAGCAACTGCGCAAGGTGCATGAGCGCAATGCTGAGGCTGATGCGAAGGACGCGCAGGACCGCTAAATCCCCTACCCCATTATCTGTAGAAGACAGCAACGTCCATTCGACGTCGCTGTCATGCCAACTGCAAAGGCCTTAGTCCGCCCCCTCTCAACCTGTGGCAGCTGGACTTGTGGGAGCGGGCTTGCCCGCGAAGAATCCAACACACTCTTCGCTCGAGTTCCAGCTGGCTTTACCTATACCTCTCCATGGTCAAGTGATGCATACGTCCATAAACGGGCTGAGCCAAGCATCGCCTGCCCAGCCCGACTGCTGATTACTCCACCATTACCTTGTCCCGATTACGCTCCAGCAACGCATTGCCGATTCCCTTGATCTCCAGCAGCTCATCCACCGACGCGAATGGGCCGTTGGCTTCCCGGTAGGCGACGATCGCTTCAGCCTTGGCCTTGCCGATGCCGTTCAGTTCTTTTTGCAGGGTTGGGGCATCGGCCTTGTTCAGGTCTAGGCGGGTGGTCTGAGCTTCCATGTGGGTGACGATTGGCACTGGTTCCTGCATGGCGGTGGTGCTGGCGGGGGCGGCGCTGACCGAGAAGGACAGGCTGGCGAACAGGGGCAGAAGCAGGTAGGACAGAACGGTATTGCGCATTAGGGATCACTCCTTGGGTTGGTCTTATCTAGCAGCAGCTTTCCTTTGGCTGCGCAATCAACCCTAGCGGTATTCCATTGTTCTAACTAGACAGGCGGCTCGATGAATCGTTACCAAATGGGACAGCAAATAGCGGAGCTTCGTATACCCATATAAAGCGCCATGGCCCCACACTTCACATGATGACTAGCCTTAATCCAAATATTTTATAACCTGCACGAAAAGTACCTTAAGGTAATACTTACATTCGGACTTCTGACTGTGAACATTCCTACAAAAACGCAAGCAAAGTAGTTCGCCCCTTAAAGCGAGACTCGACACCTAACTAGGGTAGATATAGGACGCGCACTTGCGGGGCCGCATTCGTAAATCGCTCGTGCCCATTGCTTCTCAGCAATGGGCACGAGCGATTCGTTTATGACTTCTCGGCAAAAACAATCAGCCGCGGTGGCGACCACGGAAGTAATTGATCAGACCTTGCGTTGAGCCATCTTCAGCAGCCTCATCGTTACTCCCGACTAAACGCCCGTATACGCCGTTGCCCAGCTCCTTACCCAGCTCGACCCCCCACTGATCGAAGGCATTCACACCCCAGATCACGCTCTGCACGAAGACTTTATGCTCGTACATTGCAACCAGTGCACCAAGACGGCGCGGGTTAATGCGTTCGACAACCAAGGTGTTACTTGGGCGGTTACCCGGGATCACTTTATGCGGGGCCAGCTTCTCGATATCTGCTTCATTCAGGCCTTTTTCCCGCAGCTCGCTTTCTGCCTCATCGCGGGTCTTGCCCAGCATCAACGCCTGACTCTGCGAAAGGCAGTTGGCGTACAGCCATTGATGATGGTCAACCACTGGGTTGAAACTCACTACCGGTACGATGAAGTCAGCAGGGATATGGTGGGTGCCCTGGTGCAAGAGCTGGTGATAAGCATGTTGCCCGTTGCAGCCAACGCCGCCCCAGATCACCGGGCCGGTTTCGGTCTTCACCGGCGTTCCATCCTGCAGGACGCTCTTGCCATTGGACTCCATGTCCAGCTGTTGCAAATGCTTGGTGATGTTTCGCAGGTAGTGGTCATACGGCAGGATCGCATGGCTGCGGGCGCCCCAGAAATTGCCATACCACACGCCCAGCAGGGCCAGCAGCACCGGCATGTTCTGATCGAACGGCGCGGTCTGGAAGTGCTGGTCCATGGTGTAGGCACCAGACAACAGCTCCTTGAAGTTGGCGGTACCGATGGCCAAGGCGATCGGCAGGCCAATGGCCGACCACAGCGAATAGCGCCCACCGACCCAGTCCCACATCGGGAAGATGTTCTCTTCACGGATACCGAAGGCGACGGCGGCAGCCTTGTTGCTGGAGACGGCAATGAAGTGCCGGTACAACTCGGATTCAGCCCCGCCATGGGCCAAGTACCAGGTGCGCGCAGCCATGGCGTTCTTCAACGTCTCTAACGTGTTGAACGACTTCGACGAGACAATGAACAGGGTGGTTTCGGCGCGCAGGTTGGCCGACAGTTCGTGGAACTCACTGCCGTCGATGTTAGCCAAGTAATGGCAGCGTACGCCGCGTTGTGCGTAGGGCAGCAGCGCTTCGGAGACCAGTTCAGGGCCGAGGAACGAACCGCCGATACCGATGTTGACCACGTCGGTGATCGGCTTTTCGCTGTAACCGCGCCACAGACCGTTATGAATGCGTCCGACCAGTTCGGTGATCTGGTTAAGCACTTTGTGCACTTCCGGCATCACGTTGACGCCGTTGACGCTGAGCTTGTCGCCCACCGGGCGGCGCAGGGCGGTGTGCAGCACCGGACGGCCTTCGGAGGCGTTGATGATCTCGCCGCTGAACATCGACTTGATCGCATCCTGCAGGCCGACTTCGTTGGCCAGGTTCACCAGCAGGTCGCGGCTTTGCTCGGTGATCAGGTTTTTCGAGTAGTCGAGGAACAGGCCGCAGCTGCTCAGGGAGAACTGAACAAAACGCTTGGCATCGGCGGCGAAGGCTTCGCGCATGCTGAAGTTCTGCATGGCCTCACGGTGGTGCTGAAGCGCCTGCCAGGCAGGGAGGGCCGTCACATCACGGGGGTTACGGTAGTACGGCATTGCGAATGATTTCCTTGATGCATAATCTGTCCATGAACAACAGCCAGCTGCTGCCAATTTCGGCGGGCATTATAGGCACTGTGCTCGCTAGGGGAATGGCTGGCGGGATAAATTGTAAGCTTGGCCGCCATCGTGACACTGACTCTATTAGTCAGCCTCCTTTCAGATCTCAATCGCCCCCAAAAAATGCCGATCTGCCTGTGGAGAGACAGCTGGGACATCGCGTGCCCTATTCAAACCTGACGCAATTGATGCCTTTCGAACCAATCATACAGGCCTCAAAGAACCATCTGAGCCCGTAAGCATCTGAATTCTATAGCCATAATGGATAAATTTTAGCCAGCATTGAGTCCTATTTTGTAGCAATTGTGCTGAGATAACAGTCGATTGAGCAGATCGCATTGGCAGCGCAATCGGTGGATATCGACGTTATAAGGGCCAAGACGGACCCACCGTTTAAGCTGGCACCTCCCGAGGTGATATCTTTTTGACATCACTCATAACTATGCAGCTCTTGGGCTACAGCTCCTAACCATCTAGCCCCTGCCGACATACGGATCTTGCAGCCAACTATTGAGATGTGCAGAGAGGTGACTGTGTCGCTATCACCACAGATCGAGTGAATCGAGCAGGCTTAAGATTGCAAATTCGCTCAATTTTCTTGACGCTTGCGTCTCATCGAATTACCCTCGCGCACCTTAGAACATGGAAGTATCCGGGAAATCCCCAGCCTACCCGCCAAGGGAATCGGGCCTTTCGTGAAGATGAATTCCGGCGTGCTTAGGCGCGCTGCTTTGCTTTGCGGTAACCATCTTGAAGCCTCGTTCGTCGCTGCAGATTCAGAAATCAGTCATCTTTGCCCTAGTCCTGCGCGAGGCACGAGCCCGCATTGGGGATCGACGCATGGGCGCGGTCTGGATCCTGATCGAGCCAATTTGCCATCTGCTGATTTTCTCACTGCTGTACACCATGATTCGTGGCCGGACGATCTCCGGGGTCGAGTATCCCGTTTTCGTGCTGGTGGGCATGGCTCCGTTTTTGCTCTACCGCAACACGGCACTCAGGTTGATGGACAGCCTACGGGAGAACCGATCCCTGTTCGGCTACAAACAGATCAAACCCCTCGACACCTACATAGCACGCGTAATCGTCGAAGCCTGCATCAGCGGGCTTGTCTACGCCCTTATCGTGTTCGGCTTTGCCTGGTGGGGGTTCGATATGTCCATCAACAACCCACTGATGTGGTTCATGACACTGGCGCTTGGCCTGCTTTTTGCATTCAGTCTCGGCATGGTATTGGCGCTGATCACGCATGCCTTACCTAGCCTGAAGCTGGTCATACGCATGGTTTTCTTCCCCCTCTATTTCATATCAGGGGTACTCATCCCTGCGGCGTACCTGCCACACGCATTGATGCCGATCCTGCTGCTCAACCCGTTTCTTCACTTGACCGAACTGATTCGCGGCGAGGTACTGCCGCATTACGCAATGGTCGACGGCATCTCAATCGGTTACGTGACTGGCTTCACCCTGGTGCTGTTGTTCATTTCGCTGGGCAGCTACAGGGCACGCAGGCTGCATTTGATTTCCACCAAGAATGGATAAGGCCCGGCTACCGTGTTCGAATTGAGAAACGTCACCAAGTCATATCTGACGCCCAAGGGGCGCCGATATGTCTTTCGGAATCTGTCGCTAGCTATTCCACCTGGGAAGAACATCGGCCTTATCGGCCGTAACGGCGCTGGCAAGTCAACACTCATGCGGCTCCTAGGTGGGGCCGACGTGCCTGACTCGGGCACGATTGTCACCGACAGAAGTATCTCCTGGCCGGTTGGTTTGACGGGTGGGTTCCAAGGCAGTATGTCCGGTAGGGACAACATCAAATTCGTCTGCCGAGTCTATGGCGCAGAAGGCGAAGCAATGCGCGAGAAGATTCGCTTTGTCCAAGAGTTCGCCGAAATTGGCACCTGGATAGACGAACCGATTAAAACATACTCGTCCGGTATGCGCTCTCGCGTTGCCTTTGGCCTAAGCATGGCGTTTGACTTCGATTACTACTTAATCGACGAAGTCATGTCGGTGGGTGACGCTCAGTTCAAACGTAAGTGCAGGAAGATTTTTCGCGAGAAGCTAAAGACCTCCAATGTTGTACTCGTGTCACACTCGATGTCAGAAATCAGCAAACTCTGCGATATCGTTTTGCTCGTGAAAGATGGCGAAATAGAGATTTACGAAGACGTGATCGAAGGCATCAAAGCTTATAGCGCCTAATAATATTTTTTTGCAAGACTGTTCCATTCAAGGATGCATCACATTATGAGCAGCACGGGTAAATTCAAGGGCTGGGGCCTAGCAATCGCAATGGTCGCCCTACCAATGGTCCTGGCGGTCGTCTACTACGGTGCGTTCGCCGTTGACCGCTTTGTCAGCTCTTCCCAAGTGGTGGTGCGTCAAGACGGCAATAACCAGGCAGCGCAGGTCCCAGGTCTCGCGACTCTTTTGACCGGGACCAACCCGGCGTCGCGAGAGGAAACGCTTTACCTTCGTGAGTACATAACGTCGACAGACATGATGTTGCTACTGGAAGAGCGCGTGCACTGGATTGAGCAGTATGCCGCCCAGCGCAGCGACATTTTCTTCTGGCTGGATGAGAATGCCGAACGTGAAGACCTGCTCAAGTACTACCAGCGCATGGTTTCAGCCCACTACGACGAAACGACTGGCCTGCTGCGCGTAGAAGTCCAGGCCTTCACGCCTGAGCTTTCCGAGAAGATGCTTCGCACCATCCTGCAAGCCAGCGAACACTTCGTCAACGAAGTCAGCCATAAGATTGCACGCGAACAAATGAAGTTCGCCCAAGGCGAACTGGAAACCGCACGGCTGAACTACGCCAAACGCAAAACTCAACTGCTGACGTTCCAGAACGAGAACAAGGTTCTTGACGGCGGCACCACAGCCCAAAGTCGGGCAACTATCATTGCCGACCTCGAGAGCCAATACACGAAGGAGCAGGCCCTCCTTACCGAGATGACCTTCAAACTGCGCAATGATGCCCCTCAGGTCAGGCAGCAGCGTCAGAAGGTTGAATCGATTACTCAACAGCTGAGTAAAGAAAAACGCCTTTTGGTCTCCTCCCCACAAGGTACACAGTTGAACGTAGTGGCCTCGCGCTTCCAACAACTGACGCTGGATGCCGGGATCGCTGAAGAAAGCTACAAGACTGCTGTTGCCGCTGTTGACAACGCCCGCATCGAAGCTAGTAAGAAAATTCGGACGCTAGTAACAGTTGTTAGCCCAAATACCCCACAACTCGCCCTGTACCCAGAACGTTGGTACAACCTGGCGACCATTTTGCTTGGCCTGTTGATGCTCTACGGCATCACCCGCTTCATTCTGGCTTCGATCGAGGATCATCGTGATTAAATCCCTGGCTGTCTCTCGCACCTTCAACCTGAAGCTGGCAGCACTGGCCCTGGCAAGCCTGAGCCTGGCCGGTTGCGGCGGTACGATTTCCGGCGCAGGCCCTTACAAAGGCGCGATCGAAAGTAAAACCGAGGCCTACACCCTCGTCGACATTGACGCGAAGACCATCGCGCCCTACATGCGAGGTGCTGTTCCACCGGTGCTGGCAACGGTCACCAAGCCCGTGCCGCCGGAAGTACGGCTAATGGCAGGTGACACACTCAATGTATTGATCGCTGACACCGCACCGGAAGGCTCGTCTCTGTTCGCCCCGCTGGCTACGGGCGGCACACAGCTCAAGTCTCGTATTGACTCTGAAGGGAAGCTATCTCTCCCTTATGTGGGCCGCCAATTCGTCGCCGGCATGACATTGAATCAAGTTGAAAACATGATCCATCGTCAATTGAAAGGCATTACTACAGACGTGCAGACTCACGTCGAGCTGGTAGGTGACCTGTCGGGCTCGGTACTGGTTGCTGGCGCGGTTAAAACCCCAGGACGTTTCAGCACCCTCCAGGGTCCGCTGACCCTGCTCGACGCTGTCAACCAGGCGGGAGGCCCGGTACTCGAGCCTCACTTGGTTAACGTGACTGTGCGCAACGGCAGCCAAGTCCAACAGTTCAACTATGAAGAAGTTTTGGCAGGCAACAACATGGTTTTGCGCCCGAACTCTGAAGTAGTGCTTGACAGGGCACGACAGCGCTTCGTCGCCATGGGCGCTGTAACATCGCCAGGGCTGAAAGACTTGCCCGACCGCAATACTAGCCTGCTCGATGCATTGGGCAGCGTAGGTGGCCTGCGCGAAGGCAGCGCCAACGCAGAAGGCGTCTTCGTCTTCCGCATGGAGGCCGGCAAACCGAAACCTGTCGTCCTGCGCCTGAACATGCGAGACCCTGCGGCCATTTTCTATGCCCGCCAGGTGATGGTTAAACCAGACGATACGATCTACGTAACAAACGCAGCCGTGTATGAGTGGCAAAAAGTCATCTCCCCGATCGTGCAAACCATGGTTCTGGGACGCGCGACTGGTGTGAATTGATAGCTGGCGTAAACATGCCCGGGCAGCCGGGCATGATTACGCGCAGCGAGTCAGATGGACCACCTCATCGTCACCGACTCTTGAATACACCGGCATAACCGTCAGTCCTGAGTAAACAGCAACCTGAACGATGAATGACATCTCGATTATCGTACCTCTCGACTTATCACAACGTCCGCTGGATATTCTGCGAAAAGCAGTCCGGATGTCGGACGCTGCCGAGAGCGCGCGCATACCTCTGATTTTCTCGCTCAACGATCAGAACAGCCTCAATGACCGGCGCCTCAAAAAAAGCCTAGAGAACAACCGCTATACTACGCTGCTGGCCAAAAAGCACTATACAGGTTCAGTGAACCCATCTTTGCTCCGAAACAGAGCATTCGAAGTGGTGAACACGGAGCTGATTGCCTTACTGGACGTCGACATTTGGCCCGACTTTTCCCTCCTGGAAAAATACAGAGACCTTATAGCCGCCAAGCATTCCCCGTTCTATTTCCTCCCCTGCATGTATCTGACGGCCAAAGGGTCAAAAGACCTTTGCAAGGGGAAAACAACCCCAGCTTTACTGAAAGAAAAATACTTCTCGTTTTCTCGAAAAGAATTCCTGCACCTGGCGAATCCCTCGTCTGTCACTTTGATGAAAAGTGATGACTACGCTGCCATCGGCCAGTTCAACGAATCCTACAGCGGGCATGGTTACGAAGACTTCGACTTCATGATGCGTTTGGCGCAGCATTATGGATCATTGCAGCCCTGCAGAGAAATGATGTCTAACAAGAGTGCGCGCTCGCCATTGTTCACCTCGGGGTTCAGGCGCGCGCTAGGCCGCCTTTCTCTTGATGCTCTATTAAACAAAGATTTTGTTTTCCATCTTTATCATGAACGACCTAATGTAATCGCGCACAAAGAGAGACGGGAATCTAATTACTCAAGATTCGTGGAAACTCACAACAGGAACTGGGGCGACGACATTTCCAAAAGCCTATTGGAAGAATTTATCGAAGCCTGTCGCCTGTCTGATCGAAGCGTCGACGACTACTCAGCGCTCTTCGAGAACAAACCAGGCCACATAGACAGATTCGATACTTTCAAGCGACGTTTGAGATTTTTATTAAATGAATAAAAAGCCAGTGAAGTACAAAAAAATACGGAAATTTCTTCGTGACCCAAACATGTTTTTCTATGACATGTTTCGTAAACGTGTCTTCAAGGATGCTCCACCTGCAGCTATCACCAAGACCGAAGCAAAACCTCAGACGGTGACACGCAGTGTCGACCTTTTAGAGGTGAATCGCCTGGGGCTGCCGGAGTACATTCGCAAGTATCTCAATGCTGGAATAGGCGCCGAGGACGGCGTCAACCCTAACAGCTTGGTACTGTGGAGCGGGTATCTCAACGGCCTGATCAGCTTCATCGCCGGACTAAAAGAATCCACACCGACCAATGTAACAATCTACACCCTAGGCGGTGGATTCAATCTAGCCTCGCGTGCAGATGACCGCTTTGATGTGAAAGCAGTCTGTTCAGCGCTAGCGCAACGTCCAGATTTTGTCGTCGAACTGTGCAATATCCTTGGCGAGACCCATGTTCTGCACTTCTACCTCTACGACCTCGCCGCTACGGGTGAAGCCACCATGCGCTCGGGCCGGGCATGGCAGCGCCGCTTCCCAATAGATATGTTTGAAGAAATCTACGCCCCCAAAGCCAAGCGCGTGGATTATCAGACCATCGACGCGGTTTACACCTGGGTAAACCACACAGACGAAAACTGGCAAACCTTATGGACAGAGTCCTTCCCGGAAGAAGGCTTCGATCCAGACCGCTATACCAATAACGACGAGCTCCGCTATTCGCTACGCTCGCTGAATAAGTACGCACCTTGGTTGAACAAGATCTATGTTGTCTCTAACTGCCAGAAACCAGAATGGCTGCGCGATGACAAAAAGGTAGTATGGGTTGATCACAACGAGATCTTCCCAGATACCGATGTGCTTCCGAACTTCAACTCGCACGCCATCGAAGCATGCCTGCATCGGATACCAGGACTTAGCGAAAACTTCATCTACCTAAACGATGATTTTGTCCTAGGCCAGCCGTGCCTGCCGACTGATTTCTTCGATGAGATCGGGCGCTCACTTGCCTACTTCGAACCTTACGGAATGGCCGGTGACGCAATCAACGAAGAGACACCAGACTATTTGGTTGCTGCTAGCAACTCACGCAAGTTGCTACGGACTGTTTTCCCGAGTTACGAAGCCAAAAACCTCCATCGGCATGTACCCTATTGCTTGAAAAAGTCGGTATTAGAAAAGATCGAAGGGCTATTCCCAGAAGTCTTCACCTTGACACGATCGGCCAAACGCCGTAGCCCGGATGATATCAACCTAACATCATTCCTCTATCACCACTTTGCCTACGCATCGGGCCTGGCGGTCAAGGCAGATGCTCCAGGTATCATCATTCGCCCCACCAATATCTCCCGAGTGGTCAACAAAGAGCGCTTCAAGTACAAGCTCATTTGCTTTAACGATGGCAATGGCAGCGCAGAAGACACCACCTATAAGAATCAGACTCAGATTTTCTTCGATCAGCGTCTATTCCAAAGCGCCCCGTGGGAGCGTCATAGCCCCTCACCTAGTGCGTAAGCTTGCCTAGACGACCAGGATCAAGGAAAAATCCAGTGATTGAGAAGCTATTTAAATCAATGTTTCCCGAAACCAGCATCGATACGATGCTGGACGTAGAGACACGCACACTCCCGATCAAGGAGTATGCCCTGAGCGAGTTGGCGGCCAAGCAGATACTGCCGGACTTCTTCGAGCCGAGCTGCAAGCTATTCACCACAGCCAAGATCTACAACGATATTCTCCAACGAAAGAAGAATGTCGAAATCAAGTTCTTGGGAAAGAAGAAAGTTGTCAACTGCACACTCGTCATCCTCAGTGACACCGCCCAGATCCGGGTGATGTTCCGTCAGAGCCACGCAAAGGTATTCATTGGGGCGAAATGCGAAGGAAAGTTTGACATTCGCCTTAACAACCTCAAGCCGACAATTTGCGTGGGCGATGCTGTTACCTCACGGGGTATGCACATCGCTGTGCATGGCACCGGTATCAGTATTGGCAAGCAATGCCTGATTGGTGAAGATGTCGTCATACAAGGCCATGATGCCCATGGCATCGTCGATATCGACACGCTCGAGCTGATCAACTCTGAAGACGCTCAGACCATCATTGAACCACGCGTCTGGCTTGGCAAGCGCGTCATCGTTCTGCCGGGCAATAGAATCTGCCAAGGTGCGATAATAGGCGCGGCATCCGTGGTCACGAAAGATGTACCCGCGTGCACACTCGCGGTCGGCATCCCGGCAAAAGTCATTAAGCACGGGGTAACGTGGTCGCGATCACGTTACAAAGTCGATGAGGAATGTAAAGACTTTATCAACAGTCTTTGAAGCACTTCGTCCATTAACCATTCGATAACATTTTATCGACTCATAATCAGGAAGATCACATGAGCACTCGTGCTAAAACCGTAATCACCTACGGCACCTTTGACTTGTTCCATGTCGGCCACGTTCGCTTGCTCGAGCGCGCACGCTCCCTGGGCGACCGCTTGATTGTGGCCGTCTCCGAGGACAGCTTCAACGAAGGCAAGGGCAAAAAATCGTACTCTAGTTACGCCGACAGAAGCCAACTCGTAGCAGCCTGCCGTCACGTAGACCTCGTCATCCCCGAACTCACTTGGGAGCAGAAGCGAGAAGACATCATCGCGCATAATGTTGACATTTTTGTGATGGGGGATGATTGGCAGGGCAAGTTCGACTTCCTTAACGACATTTGCGAAGTCGTATATCTGTCTCGCACTCCAGAGATCTCCAGCAGCTTGATCAAATCTCACCTGAAAAACCCAGCGACCCCTGCGGTCGCCTGAGGTCGGATGCGATGAGTGACCGCAAACAGGTTCATTACACCTACGTTGCCAGCGAAAATCTCCGCTTGCTGGAGCAGGAATTTGCTGCGGGCATCGACGCACAGCTGCCCGACTGGGAATCAACGCAAGCGCCCGTGGTAACACGGGCAGGCGCGGTGAACGTAACGTTTTTCATTTATCGACGTGCACACGTCATGATGTCTCATGGCCTTGCCGATAAGAATTACCTGACCCGACGCGACCCTCAACGGGGCTTTGAGATCAACAAGTATCGAACGGTCTGCGTGCCGGGTGATTGGCTCAAGCGTAAGTTGCTCACAACCCGTGGCGTGGAATTGTCGGCTAATCAGATTAAGGTCGTAGGTTGGCCACGAATCGATACGCTGCTGGCTGCCCAGCGTAAGTACTTGTCAGAACGAACGCTGGCGGAGAAGCTCGGAAAACTCTCCCCCTTCCGCAAGATTAAGGTCTTGTGGGCGCCGACGCATAACGCTGAAAGCAAAGCTGGCGTGATTTCCAGCTATCCGGGCATTCTTCACTACGAAGATAGATTGCGTACGCTCTTCGATTACGATGTCTCGCTCCATCCAAACCTACGAGAGTCCAAAAAACCGACTTTTGAAAAGCTCATCGAAGCGGATGTTGTTATCGCCGATCGTGGCACACTTGTTTATGAAGCGTGGGCGCTGGGTAAACCTGTAATCTTCCCGTCTTGGCTTATTGGTGAAGGCAACCTTTATGACGATCTCGGCTCGGCGGAAAGCCATATATTCCATGAGCGTCTAGGACTGCATGCCAACAGCTTTGATGAGATGGTGGACATGATCCGCCAGGTCACCTGCCCAGATGCACGCACACTACAGTTTATGGAGTCCTACTTACCCCGGCGCACACTCGGCTCATCCTACAAGCTAATTGCGGAAGCGGTAGACGAGGTCTGGGAATCCGGCAATCTCAGGATCGCAAAAAAAGTTCTTGCACCGAGCCGCGGAGCACCTCCCTTGGTCGCTGTTTAAAGTACTTAATGCCCCACCTGTGAACAGGTGGGGCATTAAGTTTGGGTTGCCCACTGGGTGACCATGCTGCACTCTTTAAGCACTTTGAATGTACTTATAGGCTTGGGACTTTGAGAAATTCCTGCGGAGGCTTCTCTAGCTCTAAGAAGAATAATTGACATAGTTATAAAGGCACTCGATCATCGGGCGACCTCTACGCTCGGCTACGCTGGCCGGGCCCCACACCGCGCCACGTTGCCACTTGCCGGCGCGCAGCATGAGTAGGAAGTAAAATGATAATAACTCAAGCCCTGGCACAAGAGTTTTGGAATAACCGAATTCTTTTCAAACTCAACTCTCCGAAACCGTCGCAGAAAAAGTACGGCTGGCTGACCCTTGACCAACCGATTCCTTCTTGGCGGGCAGTGACAATAGAGAGCCACTCAGCTCTTTACAAAGGCTCATACAGAGGCAGCATAGGAGGAGGCAAGTACTCCGGCCTGTGCTCCATCGGCTCACTCTCATACTCATATTCAGCCCTGGCTGAATCAATGAAGGTAGGGCGATACTGCTCAATCTCGACTGGCCTCGTCATACTTGACTCTCATCACCCCATGGACCTCGTGACTACTTCTATCATCACGTTTAGGCCTGGTAACGATCTCGTCCGCGACTTCACTAACGAAGAGCAGACAAAGCAGTACAACTGGCACAAATATGACAGAAAGGCCTATCCGCAAATTGGAAATGATGTCTGGATTGGTCGCGATGTAACATTGAGGATGGGTATTACAATCGGCGACGGGGCCGTGATAGCCGCTGGTGCACTGGTTACAAAGGACGTCCCCCCCTACGCGGTTGTGGGTGGTAATCCTGCAAAAGTTCTGAAGTATCGGTTCTCGGAGGAAATAATTGCCGAACTGCTCCGGCTGCAGTGGTGGAATTACGACCCCAGCAAGATATGCCAAATAGGCTTTAAAGATGCAGAGAGGTTTTGCACCGAGTTACAGCACTCAATTGACGCGGCAGAGATCGAAGTTTTCAAACCGAAGACATTCACACTGCAACCCAACCCAAACGCTGCGATCAAAAAGTGAAATAAGCCAGCATCAGAAGGGGCACTTAGAATAAGCTCGGTGCCCCTCCCCCCCAAAAAAAAACGCCGGGACAAAACCCGGCGTTTTTTCGTTACTGGGCAGCGAGTGCAAAGTCCCCATAAGCGACCGCGTTATATTCGCGAGCATCAAACGGTCGCGGAATAAACTCCCCTTTGATAACTTGTTTAACACCTTCAGCCAAGCCCTCAGGAGTCAACGGGGTGAGTATACCCAAACCGTTCTCCAATACACTGTCAGGGCCAGGAATATCAGTGGAGACACAGGGAACACCCAACGTCATCGCCTCAAGCAAAACTATACCCTGCCCCTCGTAATCTGAAGACAGCACGTGACACTGCGAAGCCTTCACGAACGGGAAAGGATTGCGCTGAACGCCAAGCAGTATCACTCGATCCTTCAGCTCAAGCTCTTTAATCAGATTTTCCAACTCCGCGTGAAGCGGGCCAGTACCAAGTATATAAAGAGCAACATCATGCCCTTCTTCCACGAGTAACTTGACCATCTCGATAAGTCTTACTTGGTTTTTTTCGGGCCACATGCGCGCCACGTTGACAATCTTGAATCTCGGATCAGATTTAAGCAAATGATAACCAGCGTCATCAGGCTCCAATTCTGCATCAGTGATAATTCGATTTACATCCAAGCCGTTTCTAACGAGATGGAACTGATCAACGATACCAGGATTTATACCCTTGAAACTCTCACGATTGGTTTGCATTGAGCTTTCAGACACATTAAGGAAAGCATCATAGTCTCTATAAAACTCAAAAACTTTTCTCAAATTGGGAAGACGCTTCTCTGACTCCTCCAACATATCATTATGGAGGTAAATCAAATGACGATTAGCTGGAATAGCCGCCATGAAACCCGCCCAGAATGGGTGATAGCCCTGGTGATCAACACTGATCTCAGCCTCTAGGCCCGCGACCACACGATAGACTTCTTGCTGCATCGCAGATTCGTACACATCGCGCATTGTTTGCGAATAGAAGACACCTTCAGCGTTGAACTTATCAGAGACCCATTGCTGCTCGAGACTCATGGAAGTCCGACCACTTCGGAAGATCACATTCGCCACTTCCTCGAGTTTGCGTATCGCGTCAAACCCAGCCTCCTCCTTACGCAACTCTACCGTATCGAGAAGGAGCACTACATCTTTGCCTTGTGCAGCAAGATTCTGCACTAATGAAATTGCAGAAGTCGCAACACCATTGATAGTACCAAGCGCAGATCGTACAACAATCGGCTTTTTATCGTTACGCGGAGACGCTACTCCCCTTTCTTGGAAGAAGAACTCGACCACTCGCTGAGTCGAACGACCATCTTCAACACCACAGAAGCGCTCATGGAACTCTCGATAGGTTGCATTGACATACAAGCCTGGATCATTCAACGCACTATGAATCAAGCCGCGGAGCTCATCTGTCGTCTGGCATTGTGGCCACGGCAAGTCACTGCGCTCGAAGTACAGGCCGCGCTCGGACTTATACTCATCCCAGTCAGGAATGAAGTGCAGGATAGGACGCTGAAGCGTCATGTAGTCAATAATGATCGACGAATAATCGGAAATCAGAACATCTGCGACTGGCAACAAGGCATTAGTATCAATCGATTGAGGCGCCAGCTTTACTGGCAACTTCATCTCAACCAGCTGCTTTTCGACCAAATGATGGCCTCGGAAAAGCAGAGTGTAATCATCCGAAATAATGCTCTTCAACTGCTCGATCAGCACCTCAGCTTCTAGCTCAGGCGTATTCCAGCTACCGCGATAAGTAGGCGCAAACAGGACAACTGGTTTGCGACTTGAAATACCCAAAGTCCGACGAACTTCGTACAACTTTTCCTGGTCAATCTTGTAAAGCTGATCATTTCGTGGATAACCGCTAATCAACTGAGCGCCGCTCACAATCCGATCAATGCTATGACCTTCAATCTGAGTTAGGCGAGTGTGCTCATTAGGGAAAATCAAATGAGTCGCGTGCAGGAAGTTACGCGCCGTATTGGCACGCGTGTACGGTGGCGTATTCATTGCGCGGCCAAGCGTCTTCAGCGGAGTTCCATGCCAGGTATTCAGGTACTGCTGACCTGGCTTCCGGACAAAGTACTCTGCAAAGGTACCGTTACAAATCAGATACTTACACGAAGCAATCAAACGAAGGTAGAGTGCACTGCCCCGCTTGACAAAGAATACATTCTTTAAATTTCTAAATCTTTGCTCAACTTTAGTAAGATCGTTAATCACCCAGAAATGCTTATGATTGGCATATTCCTCACTAGCGAGAACATGCTCAAAAATTGCAAGCGGGTTACACGCCATTGATGACCCATTATGCACCTCATAGAGGATGCAATCATCCATTACCGGCAGTAGCTCGATATACTCTTTATACGTAGCATGGAAGTTGAGCGTGCTGTCGGTGAGGAACTTGTCTTCATAAGCACTGGTCGGACGCTGGATAATTTTGTACGAACGGAACGCTTCACAAGCTTTGTCAATCGCACCAGAGAGAGCCAACAATCTTCCGAGCTCATAATACAGACCAGCTTCATGCTGATTCGTACGCCAGATAGCCTGCTGGATCGCTTCAGCCGCGGCTGCCAGTTGCCCGACGACTACAAGGGCCTTGCTGTAGGAGATCCAAGTGGCCGGCTGGGTGCAATCTCTCTCCAAACGGCTTTCAATAAACTGAACTTCGGCGAGCTTCGTGTTTAACGAACCCGAAAGAGAGACAAGCTTCTGAACTTGTTCTTCTTGGGCGAAACGCACTGCATTTGCCAAGCTATCTCTTGCCGCACCGGCCATCCCAAGCTGTAGATTAGCCTCATAAAACTCATACCAAACACTACTCTTCTCCGCGTTGTCGGCCAACTCGGCTTTGATGGTATCGATACGATTTGACATTAGCGATGCTTCATATCGCTTTCTGTCAAAGTCTTGGTGAGCCCCGCTACCCTGCATCGACATAAACAGATTACAGGCCTCGTCTAACCTACCCAACTCCATGAGCAGAATACCAGCCCGATAACGCCACTCGGCAATATTTTTTCCGCCGAGCGTAATCGCGTACTTATACGAAGAAAGGGCTGCCTCGAACTTATTCTGACGCTCCAGAGTAAAGCCAAGTCGGAAATGCGATTCAGCCGATTTCATCCGCAATCCAACGGCATTCCGGAACGATACTTCAGCGTCAGCCCATAGATAGCATCGTTCCTGGGCACGACCAAGGCGGAAATGCAGATCGAAGTCAAATTTCACCAAGTTCAATTGCTCGGTAAACGAAGCATTTGCTCTGGACCAACGACCGGCGGCGGCATGAAACACGCCTATACCAAACTTACCTGCATTGTGCTTTTTGTCCAGCTCACAGGCTTTTTGATAGGCATTGATAGCAGCAGGCAAGTCAGCCGGCCCCTCATGACATGGTGTTTCATAGCAGTAGCCAAGGCGGTAGTACCACTCCGCAGGCACTGTCTTACTCAGCAAAATAGCATGCTCATAGGCGTTCGCAGCGGAGCGGAAATGCCCCATTTTTTTCTCAGCAACACCCAGTCGATGATAAATGTCTGCGCTATTGCGCACTACGCGAACAACAGCTTGCAGTGTCGCAACTACTTGCCACCACTTGTGCTGCCCTTGGTAAGCAATTGCCAATTTATTATTGAGGCTGGCATCCTCAGGATAAACCGAAACCAAGCTCATGAGCGCAGACTCGGCCTGTGCCCACTGATGCTCTTTCAAATATCGCTCAATATCCGCAAGCGTTTTCTCTTCACGCTCTTCCCACTGCGGATCACTTAGGTATTCCAGATGAGCACAAATCTTACTGGCGCTATTTGACTCTTCAAAATTGCTCAAATACTCGCGGCAAAAATCTTTGACCTCGGCGCTCACTTCAAGCTTGCTGCCAGCAACTATCAGTTCGAGCAACGCATCAAAACTCTCAGGATGGTAGCCCAGTTTTCGCCGATAGATTTCCGCCTCTGCAGAGTTTGGCGCCTTTTCCAAGATGGCATCCCCGAGGATCCACCGTGGAAAAATCACCGGTTTACCTAGGGCCCACGCCTCATATGCGACGGAGGTGTAGTCAGTTATAACAATATCAGCGTCTATCAGCTCACGCGTTACTGGCCGTTTATTGATCTTATTTCGCTGGTCCTCGGAAACGGTTAGCTCGCAGTGCTGCCCAAGCTCCTCTAGGTATTCCTGGAGACCCGAGCTAGAGCTCATAGGGTTTCCGGCCGCGTCAAACCAGTTACTATGAATCGGGGCAAAAAGAACACGGGGAGTCGTTCTCTCACCCGTCTCGCCGGCTTGCTCAGCCAGCGATCTTAGATAGTCAATCCTAGGAGCCCCCACAACCAAAACATCTGTGGCCTTTAAGCCGAGCCTTTTGTCGCCCAGCAGACTGCGCGCCATCCACTGCCCTGGAACAAGAATTTTCTTAAAGTTGCTAAGGGCTGACTTACCATCAGCTTGGATTTGATTGAGGTGCTGTCGGTCCGCCAGATCGAACATCAGGAAAACGTCAGCAGGAATGCCTGCAAACAACGAAACGGTCAGGCACGCGCCATCCTCAGCCTGCAAACCGTCTGGCAAGGCCTCTTGTAGAGCCCCTTCTAGAGCTTCTGGTAGAGCCTCGAACCATTCGACCTGACGGCCGCCTGTCGACTTGATTTGGGAAAAAATTTGCGTACGGAGAAGCTTCAGATTATCCGAATCATGCCCCAGCAGTTGAACCTTTCTCTTCCCGCTCACACGAAGAACTTCAGACAGCCGCAACGAATCGTCGACACTCACAACTTCAGTCATCCCAAACCCTTTTAAAATGCTTAAATCCATGAATCCAATATCAGAAGAATCTAATTATCGCCTGCTATCCATTTCTACTAAACGCTCCAACCCGATGAAGCGGCGAAAACTAAAAGCCCTGAAATTTTCAAAACGTGATGTCCTTCTCATTCGGACTTGCTTCATCTTCGATGAATGATACCCTAGCCACGCAATGAATTAAACAGGAAAGGATAATGTGCGTCAATTTAATGGCGCCTGCTTATTGACTTTCCTGGGCAGCCCAAAGGAGGCCAAATGCTCAATCGATTTAAAATAGCCCTTATCGCACTCCTCTCCATGGCCTATTGCCAGCATTCGTTCGGGTGGGGTGTCGAAGGACACAAAGTCGTGGCTCTAATCGCCGAGCAACAACTCACCCCGGAAGCCAGGGCCGGCATTGATATCATCATGCATCGAGATGCCAATGGCAAAATATCCGACATTGCATCATGGGCCGACAAAATTCGCGGTAAAGAGCCTGGCCCTCAGATCAGCCACGTTGTTAAAATCCCATTCAAAGCTACAAGTTACTCAGCTAAACGCGACTGTTCTGGGAAGTACAAATGTGTTGTCTATGGCATCCTGAAAGCCGAGAGCGAATTAAAGGATGGCAGACGCGAAGACTCCGACCCCATAGAGCAACAGCGCGCTCTGAAGTTTCTCGTCCACTACATTGGAGACGTTCACCAACCTTTGCATGGGATACAAGAAACCGGCGCGATGCGCACCCAGCCCAGCCGACAGAAATGGGAACTCCACAAAGTTTGGGATACCATCATCATACGAAGCTCTAAGCAGAGCCCCGAGTCCATAGCTAAACGACTACTTGCCAAACACAAAACCGTGCAACAAGGCACCCCAGAACAATGGGCAATGGAGAGCCATGACATTGCCAAACGCATAATATATGGAGATAACTATGCTTTAGCTAAATCTAGACGCCCCATTTCCTTGGATAAGGATTACTACAAGGAAAATATGGAAATCGTTGACGAGCGACTATTGGCCGCTGGCCTGCGGCTCGGCAACGTACTGAATGATATTTTCAAATGATTCACTCCACCGAAAACTCTAGTCATTGAGATTTCGCGCCACTCAATTTAAGGTTACTCATGATCAAGAAATGCTTATTTCCGGCCGCTGGTTATGGCACTCGTTTTTTGCCAGCCACCAAAGCAATGCCTAAGGAAATGCTGCCGGTTGTAAACAAACCTCTCATCCAGTACGGCGTAGAAGAAGCACTGGACGCTGGCTTAAGCGAAATTTCCATTGTCACTGGCCGCGGCAAGCGTGCCCTTGAGGACCATTTCGACATCAGCTATGAGCTGGAAAATCAAATCAAGGGTACCGATAAGGAAAAATACCTGGTAGGTATCCGTCGGCTGCTTTCGGAGTGCAGCTTCTCGTACACTCGCCAGACTGAGATGAAGGGCTTAGGCCATGCAATCTTGACAGGCCGCCCACTGATCGGTGATGAGCCATTCGCCGTCGTGCTGGCAGATGACCTGTGCGTCAACCCTGAAGGTGATGGTGTTTTAACGCAAATGGTTAAACTGTACAAACAGTTCCGCTGCTCAATCGTTGCGATTCAGGAAGTCGACCCGCAAGAGACCCATAAATACGGAGTTATTGCTGGCGACATGATCCGTGACGATATCTTCCGCGTCACCAATATGGTCGAAAAACCGAAACCGGAGGACGCACCGTCCAACCTAGCGATTATCGGACGCTACATACTCACCCCAGACATCTTCGACATCATCGCAGATACTGAACCTGGAAAAGGTGGCGAAATTCAGATTACTGACGCCCTGATGAAACAGGCACGAAACGGTTGCGTAATCGCTTACAAGTTCAAGGGCAAACGCTTCGACTGCGGGGGCGCAGAGGGGTACATTGACGCAACAAACTTCTGCTTCGAGAACTACTACAAAGCAGGCAAGGCCTACTAATAGAACAGGGGCCATCACCGATGGCCCCACTCCATACAATGAACGCAGTCGCCAATAGGCGTCAAACAACCTCTATATTATAAGTGTCTGGCTTAAGGTGATACATGGACATATTGATTAGCATTACAGCAATATTCACAGTCTGCACGCCCACATCAGGATGGTCATTAATCAAAGGGTTCAACGAATTCAAATAATTGAACTGCCTCCCCAGCTTCGACTCACGAACAATACTACCAATGTAACTGTACTGCGGCGAACGAGCTGAATAGACAATCGAAATCTTCTGCTTCAACAGCCTGTCCGACTCAAGAATCCTTGAGAACGTTTGTTGTTTAGTTTCTGGAAAAGTGCCCTGCGTAAAATGTGAGTCCGCAAAAACTCTCTCATAATACTCATCTGAGACTATTGGATCTACAACAACCGCATTAAACCCACCTGTGACGCCATGATATAGCGCAGCGGTTCCGCCCTTGGACGCTCCGTACAACGTCACGTTTTCCGCAGAGACCCTCAGATCATCACTCACCTTGTGAATCAAGGCCGTCACACGATCACCGAACGTCCGATCCGAATTATTATTCAGATAGAAGCTTCCCACCACAGATCCAACATCAGCAATTCGCAGAACAGCGGCATCGGCTGGAATGTACTTAGCAATAGATTTAAAATTAAAGGTAAACATCCTCATCAGGCTAGACATAAATATGTCCTCACCAATGGAGGAAAAAACAACCAAAAGTTTAGAAACCGCTGGATTTGCCGGAAGATCGACCTGATAAACCAGACCGTCTGAGGTTAGAAAGTCACCTTCCTTTACTCGATGCCAGAAATTTGCGATTTCGCTATTCCTAACAAATTTCGAAACATGCTCTTCCGATTTATAAAGACTAAAACCCGCATTAGCGAGTGCAACTACCAACTCTTTAGCGCCAGGGTCTTTTCGACTTACATGTAGTAGATTATCACAGGAAGGATAGGCCGAATGATCAACCATAAAGTAGTTGTATGCACCAATATCCGACAATGCATCACTCACATTACAGCCTAGTACAACTTTTTTCGATTTCACCGCCATACCAAACCCAAACCTCGAAGCCCGCAAAGCTACGAGTATCAGGGCGTGCCTAGCTCAAGTCAAGGGCACCCCTCGACTGGACATTAAAAGTCCTCACAGTCATCCAAATGCAATAACCACCCAAGGCTGGAGCAGAGAAAAATCATTGCGATCGCGAATAAGGCAACTAGAAACATTATCCTGACCCTCCGAATATCGACACTCTAAGATCTATAGTCATCACTGAGCTGAATTGATCATAGGGCACCGAATATTTCAGTTTATGTATCAGGCAAGCACTGCTTCCAAAAAATCAGGGTCAACCGCAATACTACAGCTCACAACCATAGACGAAAGGCGCGCTCGAACACGCTGAAACACGCCCTTTGATACCTCGGGATCAGTCAAAAATCTCCACAATCCCGCTCACTTCGCCCGTCAAAGCATCTCTCACCGCCAACGCGCGGATCTTGTTTTCATGCATGTATCCTTCAGCCTCAGATATCAACGCATCAGAGGCAATCTCGTGTGGCGTAGCCGTCATGAACGCCGAAACCTTCTCCCCTACCACCCCCGGGTTATCTAGCAAAGCGCGGCGCAGGTCTCCGTCAGTGACGATCCCTACCAGACGCCCTTCGTCACTCACCAACGTGAGGCCAAGGCGGCCCTGCGTCATCATCAGCAGACAGTCATGGAAGCTGGTGGACGGACTGACGAAGGGAGCCGGGCTGTGCATAACATCTGACACACGAGTCAAGAGCTTTCTGCCCAAGCTACCGCCAGGGTGATAACGAGCAAAGTCCATCGGTTTGAACTGGATGGCCTCGATCAACGCAACTGCCAATGCATCCCCCATGGCCATGGTGGCGATGGTGGAAGTGGTGGGTGCAAGGTTGTTCGGACATACTTCTCGCTCGACAGAGATATCCAGCCAGATGTCAGCATGCCGAGCTAGTGTTGACTGCCCATTGCCAGTCATTGCAATAAATTTGTTACCAAAAGACTTCAGGCTAGGAATCAGCTTAATTAATTCTTCGGTCTCGCCGCTGTAGCTAATCAGGATAAGCACATCGACTGGCTTGAGCATTCCCAAATCGCCATGGAAGGCCTCAGCCGGATGAAGGAAGAAACTGGGCGTCCCGGTAGACGCGAAGGTGGCCACCATCTTCTGACCGATAAGCCCGGACTTGCCCATACCGCAGACGACCGTACGCCCTTTACAGGCAAGAATGAGGTCGACAGCACTCTGAAACTCCCCGTCGATTCGGTCAGCCAGCTGACTGACAGCCTGGGCTTGAGCGATGAGGGCTTCTTTGGCAATGGTGAGATGATTCATGTCCGTCCCTGAATGCTGCAGGTTTGCAAGGGCACGAATATTAAGGGGTTTGCAACATTAAGCAAAGATAAGCTCTCCTGAACGATCCGGAATCAGACTACCGGGCTTCAGGCTTCATCCTACGCCCTATTCGCCCAAAAATCAGGCATTAAGACTAGCCTTGTGCCATCAAGCAATTGACCGCGCTGCGAAACTTTTCGTTGTGCGTGGTTCTCTTATGACGCAGCATACCGCCCCCTTAAAAATACAGGTCGGACCCCCGGCTATACCTGACTACAGCTAATGACTGCCCCTACCCAGCCCTCTGCCCAACATAAGACCTTCTTCCGCTGGCAGCGAGCTTCACTCGAGCACCATATCCACACCTTGATGCCTCAGTGGGGCGGGCTCCCCCTGACAATTCACAGCCGCGACCTGGAGTCGAATGCCTCATTCGTCAACTATGTTCGGTTCCATCGCCTGATTGACCCCATCACCGGCAAACCGATGGATGTAGTGGAGAAATCGATACGCAAGGTGGCATTCATTGGCAGTCAGGAAGCACGATTCCACCGCGCTGAGGGGATGCTCCAAGGCAGCGTCTATTTCCGCTATCCGCCCTGCCTAGGCGTGATCGAGACACCATGGGAAAGCCTGATCTTCACTCGCTACATTCGAGGGCGCCCTCCCCGTATGCAATCCATCGGCCGCCATTTGGGGCGAGGCATCGCCGAGCAAGAGGAACGAAGTAGCGCCTACATCGAGGCAATGCCACGAAATCAGACCCTGCTCTTATGGAGCATGGACTTTTTCCGTCCTTGGTTCCTATTGCGCCCACGTTTCAACTTCACACGCTGCCTGCCTGAGCTAGAGCGTTTGGCTCGCGAAGACTCCCGATTTACTGGGCTGGCGCAGCGTCTCAGAGCATTTGCCCCCGTAATTCGCACGCTGGCATCTCAGGCAAGGCGCAGCCCCCGATGCATAAGCCACATGGACTATTTGCGCAAAAACCTGTTCATACGCAAGCGTCGCCTTTATCTCATCGATTGGAGTGAGGCCAAAATTGGAAGGATCGGGTTCGACGGCGGCGCCTATCTGGGTAGCCTATTCCGACGTAAGGAGATGTCAGAGTTCCTTTTAGCTCAAGCCCAATTCGAAAAAGCCTACCGTGAAGCGCTGGCTCCCCACTTCGACCAGGAAGACGCATTACGCAACCAGCGCTATGTCTTCTTGCAGACTGCGCTTTACCACTGCCTGCGCCCAGAAACCATCAAGGAATACCAAGAGCAGAATCGCATGCCGCTGCTGCTAGAAAAATACGAGTACCTGCTGACTCTGCTGTGAACAGATATCATTTTGATGTCATCCGTGGGGAACTGTAGGAATCTTCGGATTTCATCGGAAATTTTCGACTTGGGTCATCCTATGAACGTGAATTTGTATTAAGATTCGCGACCTCAAAATTCACTGGACCCTAAGGGCTTTTAGCCCTCAGCTGTCCGACGCATGGAACGCCGCTCCACGTTTATGGATGATGCTCTGCCTCGCCCACGCCTGCTGATCCTCTCAAAGGGAGCTCAGCAGATCACTACTTTGCCCTCGTTGCTGCCTGATTTTTCGCTGCAGAGCGGTGTCGTGGGTGATGTCGTGAAAACGGACTGGGTAATGGCATGGGGCCGTAAACCTAGTGCACTTCAGGCCATTGCTGAGGCTAAGAAAGCGGGCAAACCTGTCTTGACTCTGGAGGATGGCTTCCTTCGCTCGGTCGGTTTGGGTGCGGACGACCCACCACTCTCATTGATCGTCGATGACGTCGGTGTTTATTACGATTCCGGGCACCCTTCTCGCCTGGAGCAACTCATCGTCAAGCCACTCTCGCCCGAAGAACATGCGCGTGCACTTTCGCTTCAGGCACTATGGCAGCGAAATCGGGTATCAAAATACAACGACGCCAGAATCGAGACACCGACACTTCCCAACGACTGTGTACTGGTCGCCGACCAAACCCGGGGCGATGCCTCACTTCAAGGTGCTGGGCCCGCCGACTTCAAGGCGATGCTCGATGCGGCGTTAGCCCGCTACCCCCTACACACCATCTTGCTCAAAGTGCATCCCGACGTCGTCGCACGCCGAAAAACAGGACACTTTGACTTGACCGAAGTGGCCAAGCACCCGCGGGTCCGGATCCTTGCTCAGAACATTCATCCCGCTGAGTTGATGCCGCGCGTACGAGCAGTTTACGTAATGACCTCGCAACTGGGCTTCGACGCCCTGCTCTGGAACGTGCAGGTACACACGTGGGGCATGCCCTTCTATGCCGGCTGGGGGCTGACAGATGATCGCCTCCCTGCCCCTCATCGACGCACACCCGTGTGCCTGGCACAGTTGATCCATGCCAGTTTGGTGCGCTATCCGCGATATGTCTGTCCGGAGCGCGGCGACTCTTGCACGCCAGAAGCACTCATTAACTGGCTAGGCCTACAGCGACATCACCGCAGCTTAATGCCCCCACAAGTACAAATCTGTGGTTTCAGTCGCTGGAAAATGCCACTGGCTAAACTGTTTTTCGACGGCAGCGCGATTCGCTTCATCAAACCAAAGAAGCCTCTTTCGCCGTCGCTACCCGTCGTCTCTTGGGGCTGTAAACACGACGCCGAACTCCATGCCCACCCACAACAGGTTAACCGTGTTGAAGACGGTTTTCTGCGCTCTGTTGGCTTGGGCGCAGGTAAAGCACGACCATTGTCATGGGTGGTTGATGACCTGGGTATCTACTACGACGCTACTCGCCCCTCTCGCTTGGAGCAGATTCTCGCCAGCGGCAGCTTTGATCACGCCCTCCTGAGTCGCGCCGCAGACTTGCGGATGGCCATCTGTAGTGCTGGCCTGACCAAATACAATCTACCCGGTACTGCCTGGCAGCGTCCTCCAGCGGCGCAACGCGTCATTCTCGTCACCGGCCAGGTCGAGGGAGATGCCTCCATTCGCTACGGCAGCGCGCGCATTCGCAGCAACCTCCAACTGCTACGTGCAGTGCGTGAGGCCAATCCCTTGGCCTGGGTGCTGTACAAGCCGCACCCAGAGGTACTCGCCGGCACACGACCCGAGGGCGATGACGAAGCGCAAACAGTTCACTGGTGCAATGAGGTGATTGGCAACACGCCGCTGCAGCAGTTGCTGGAAGTGGTTGACGAATTGCATGTACTGACGTCGCAGTCGGGTTTCGAAGCGCTGTTGCGCGGCGTACCTGTAACGACCTACGGGCAGCCGTTCTATGCCGGCTGGGGGCTAACCGACGATCGTGAACTGGAACCGCAGGTTCAAGCGCGAAGGTCGCGAAAATTGACACTTGATCAACTGGTAGCGGGAACACTTTTGCTCTACCCCACCTATGTCAGTCGCATCACCAATCGTTTTACCACTGCTGAACAGACTCTCTACGAATTACAACATTGGCATGGGCTACCGCAGCTCGGAGCAATCTCCAGATGGCAGGACTTGAAACGACGCTTGAGCAGTTTGTTGGGCATGAAGCGCCCGACCGGCTGAATACGAGGGCGACGCGTGGTCCACTGCTGCGCATCCCTACGCACAATTTTCTGTTCCTGCAGGGTGTCAGTTCGCCTTTCTTCAGCCGCCTGGCCAAAGGGCTGCGTGACATTGGCCAAACTGTGCACAGTGTACGTTTCAATGTCGGTGACGAACTTTACGGTGCTGATGGCCCAAACATGAGTTGCCCGCAAAAGGCTGAAGACCTGGATGCTTGGTATTCCCATGTCTTTCGCCAGCTCGACATCACCGACCTGGTGCTGTTCGGCGATTGCCGCCCCGTGCACCGCACCGCAGTGAAGCTGGCCCGGTTGCAGGGCATTCGTGTGCACGTGTTCGAGGAAGGCTACTTCCGCCCGTACTGGATCACCCTGGAGCGCGATGGCGTCAATAACAACTCGCGCTTGCCAAGGGACCCCGACTGGTACCGCGAAGTGGGCAAGTACATCCCCCGCTACCAGAACGGCAACGCGTTCAAGCTGTCTTTTGCCGCCCGCGCGGCACACGACGTGCTGTATCACGCCAGCGGAGCGTTGAACCCGCTGTTCTACCCGAAATACCAGACCCACGCGCCGTTTAACGCTGCAGTGGAATACGCGGGGTTCATTCGCCAGGGCTTGCGTCTTTTGCTCGCTCGCAGCCGCGACGACGCACTCGTGGCCGATGTTGCCCGTGAGCGCCAACCAACGTTCTTACTACCGCTGCAACTGGACAGTGATGCGCAGATTCGCGATCACTCGCCATTCTCCAACATGACCCAGGTCATCAGGCATGTGATCGACTCGTTTTCGCTGAACGCGCCGTTCAACGCACGCCTGTTGATCAAAAACCACCCGTTGACACCGGGGCTAGTCAACTACCGCAAGGTCACCGAAGCGCTGGCGCGCGAGTACGATGTGGCAGACCGCGTCGTATTCATGGAGAGCGGGCACATGCCGACATTGCTCTCTCACATCACCGGCATGATTACCATCAACAGCACCGCCGGCGCATCAGCCATCCTCCACGGCCGCCCAACCATCACGCTGGCCGACCCAATCTACGCCATGCCCGGCCTGACTCACCAAGGCGCGCTGGCCGATTTCTGGCAATCCCCGGACATGCCAGACATCAAGCTCTTTCATCGTTTTCGCAACACAGTCATCCACACCACCCAGGTCAACGGCGGTTTCTACACCGGCTGCGGCATCGACATGGCGGTCACCAATTGCCTCGAAGTGCTGATGGCGAAAACTTCAAGAATCGAAAAATACCTATGAACCACACCGCTTCACCCCGCTGCATCCTCATCACCGGCGCCACCGGCGGCATCGGCGGCGCGCTGGCGCCTGCCTATGCTGCGCCGGGCGTGACGCTGATTCTGCAAGGCCGGCGCCTGGACCGCCTGGATGAGATGGCCGAGCAGTGCCGCGCTTTGGGCGCCGAGGTACTGCTGGAAGCCATCGACGTGCGCGACCTGGATGGCCTGCGGGCGATGGTGCGGCGGGTCAGCGAGGCGCATCAGCCAGACTTGGTGCTGGTTGGTGCCGGGCTCAACACGGCAGTGGGCGCCAATGGCGAGGCCGAGTGCTGGGACGACAGCCGGGCGTTGCTCGAGGTGAATGTGATGGCGGCGCTGGCCACTGTGGAAGCCGCGCTGCCGGCCATGCGCAGCCGGGGCCATGGGCAGATTGCGCTGTTCAGCTCGCTGGCGGGCTGGCGTGGGCTGCCGGTGACGCCTACCTACAGTGCCAGCAAGGCGGCGATTCGGGTGTATGGCGAAGCGATCCGCGATTGGCTGGCGCCGGAAGGGGTGAAGGTGAATGTGATCGTGCCGGGCTACGTGGAATCGAAGATGTGCTTCGAAATGCCGGGGCCCAAGCCGTTTTTGTGGACCGCCGAAAAAGCGGCCAAGCGCATCAAGCGTGGGTTGGCTGCGAACCAGGCGCGTATCAGTTTTCCGTTCCCGCTCAACCTGGGCACCTGGCTGCTGGGGCTGATCCCGCAGTGGCTTTCTTCGATGATCCTGCGTGGGCTGAAGTACAGTGATTGATGTTTCTCTGCTGCCGGTTGCGTTGATCGGCCTGATGCTGACCGTGCTGGTCGAACGCTTGTTGATACCCCGCCCTGCCCTGCGCCGCCCGGCTGACTGCTGGATGCTGCATGTGGGGTTGTGGTGCGTGGGGTTTGGGTTGCTGTATGCGCTGACCGCGCGGCCGCTGTTCAGCGGTGTGAACCTGCTGTTGCTGTGGGTGCTGATCGTGCTGGTGAGCAACTCGAAGTACCACTCGCTGCGCGAACCGTTTGTGTGTGCGGATTTCGAGTACTTCAGCGATGCGGTGAAGTTTCCGCGGTTGTATTTGCCGTTCTTTGGGTTTGGTAAAGCGGCAGTGCTGGCGGTCGGGTTTCTGGTTTACCTGTGGGCGGGCTTGCGCTTCGAGGTGCCGGGGGCGCGGGTTGAGGCGTTGCTGCCAGTGGTGATTGGCCTGGGGTTGCTGCGGTTGGGGCATCGTCGGGTGGTGCCGAGCTTTGATGCCGAGCGCGATGTGCGGGGCTGGGGGTTGGCGGCTAGTTTGTGGCGGTATTTTTGGGCGGCGCGGGCGCCGGTTGATCAGGCTGGGTTGGGGTCGCCGTTTGCTTGTGAGGGTAGTGTCAGGGCGGCTGGCGCATTCGCGGGTAAACCCGCTCCCACAGGGGATGGGGATGGGTTGGGGTCGCCGGTTTCCTGTGAGGGTAGTGTCAGGGCGGCTGGTGCATTCGCGGGTAAACCCGCTCCCACAGGGAATGGGGGTGGGGTGGGGTCGCCGGTTGACTGTGAGGGTAGTGTCAGGGCGGCTGGTGCATTCGCGGGCAAAGCCGCTCCCACGGGGAATGGGCTGGCGGACTTGGTGTCGGTGCAGAGCGAGTCGTTCTTTGATGTGCGTGGCTTGTGGCCTGGCGTGCGGGCTGAGGTGCTGGGCGAGTATGACGTGCTGGCCAGCCAGGCACTTGCGCGCGGCAAGCTGCAGGTGGCGGCGTGGGGGGCCAACACGGTACGTACCGAGTTCGCCTACCTCACGGGCATACCGTCCGAGCGGCTTGGCGTGCACCGTTTCAACCCTTATCGCGTACTGGCGCGCCGGGGCTTGCCGAGCATCGCTTCGCGGCTGAAGGCGCTGGGCTATCGCACGGTGTGCATTCACCCGTATGACGGGGGGTTCTACGGCCGCAATAAAGTGCTGCCGGCGTTGGGCTTCGATGAGTTCATCGATGTGCGCGCGTTCAACCCGTCGCAAAAGGCTGGGCCGTTCATTGGCGATTGCGCGGTGGCGCAGAAGATTCGCGAACTGCTGGAGGCGCCTGGGCGTACTCAGCCGTTGTTCATCCACGCGGTCACCATGGAAAACCACGGGCCGCTGCACCTGGAAAGCGTGGCCGAGCACGAGCTGCCGGCCTGGTTCGACCGCCCGTTGCAACCGGGCATGCAAGACCTGGCGCCTTACCTGCGGCATATCGGCAATGCCGATCGCATGCTTGGCATGCTGCGCGAAACGTTACTGAGCCAGCCGAACGAGGCGCTGCTGTGCTTCTTTGGTGACCATGTACCGATCCTGCCCGAGGTTTACCAGGCAGTCGGCGCGCCGGCCGGCGACACTGACTACCTGATCTGGTCCAACCGGCGCCAGCCTGGCAGCCAAGCGTGCCCCATCGCTGTACACAAGCTGTCCAGCGCACTGCTGGCACACGCCCAGGCGCCCGCACAGGGCCAGGCGGCGCACAGTGCCGTGGCTGGGGTAGCCTGACGACGTGGTGCGCATTGTTCTGGGATCGGACCTGGCGCCGGAGCGTGCCGCAGACCCTGCCTTGGCCCAGTTGCTGACCCAGGGGCGCGGTTCGCTGGCGTTTCTGATCGGTAACCCTGCTTGCCGCTATCGCCTGCTGGGCGGGGCCATCCACTGGGACCGCGTGCTGCTGGCCTTCGAAGGCGAGCAGGCGCTGGGTTTTGCCGCCTTGAAGCATGACGGCCGTGGGCCATTTGCGTTGCACTGGCGGCCGTTCATTCGCGAGTTCGGGCTAATCAGTGGCTGGGTGCGCTTTGCCGGGTTTTGCCTGAGCGAGCTGCGCGAGTGGCGTTACCCGTTCTTGTTGTATGGGCTGCGCGTGAGCAAAGCAGCTCGCCAGCAAGGCATGGGGGCGGCGTTGGTGCAGGCGTGCTGTACGCATGCGGCCAAGCTGGGCTTTACCCAGGTCGAACTGGAAGTGCCGCTGAACAACCCACGGGCCAAACGGCTGTACCTGCACAATGGCTTTGCCCTGCGCCGCAAGCGTTGGGTGCCGTTCCCGCCGGTGCGTGGCATGTGGCGGGGGGTGCCATGAACCGTATTGAAGCGCCGGCAGCAGTGGCCTTGCAAGCACTGGTGGACGGCCCGGGTTGGGTCGGCATCATGTCGCAGTGGGTTGCCTGGAAGGTGTTGCACCTGCCGCAGTTTCTTGGGCCCGAGGGCCCGCCCTTCTGGCTCTGGCGCCGGGGTAGCAAGGCACCGAAGGGGCTCAAGGCGATTGCCGGCATCGGCTACAAACAGTCTTCTGCGCAGGCGCGCGTGTTGTGCCAGCGCTGGGGGCTGCCTTATATCGCGCTGGAGGATGGTTTTTTACGGTCTTCGTCGCTGGGCATCGAAGGCGACACGCCGATGTCGATGGTGGTTGACCCGATAGGTATTCACTACCTGGCAGACCGGCCTTCGCTGCTCGAGAACATCCTGCAACAGCCCGAGGCGCTGACCGAGCACGAGCTGGAATGCGCGCACGCACTGATCTCGCTGATGCGCAGCACGGGCATCGGCAAGTACAACAATGCCCAGGACCTGCCCGCAGACGACCCGCTGGGCCGTGAGCGGCCGTTGGTGCTGGTGGTTGACCAGACGGCGGGCGACTATTCGATCCCCGGTGGCGGTTTGTGCGAAGCGGACTACGTGCGCATGCTCGATGTCGCTTTGGCCGAGCACCCTGATGCCGATGTGCGGGTGCGTATTCACCCGGACTGCCTGGGCGGGCAGAAACCCAGCTGCCTGCTGGCCGCCGCGCAAGCCCGGGGCGTGCCGCTGGAGGCACGGCCAGTGGCGTGGGCGTCGCTGGCCAAGCGGGCGCAGCGGGTGTATGTGGGCACCAGCCAGGCTGGGCTCGAGGCGTTGATTCAAGGCGTGGCGGTGACCTGCTTCGGGCTGCCGTTTTACGCTGGCTGGGGCCTGACCGACGACCGCATGCCCATCCCCCGTCGCCAGGCGCGGCCGAGCCTGGAGCAATTGGTGGCGGCGGCGTACATCCGTTATTGCCGCTATGTCGACCCGCTCACCGGCCAGCTGACCGATGCGCTGACCGTCGCTCGCCAGCTGGCGCGCAAAAAGGCACGCGACACTGAATTTGCCGGGCCTACCACAGTGCTGGGGGTCAAGCGCCACAAGCAGCACAACATTCGCCGCTTCTTTGCCAGCCGCTGGGGCCAGCTGCGCTTTACCGTGGATAGCCCGCAACTGGTGCAGCAGGTGGCGGCAGAAAACGGCCGGCTGCTGGTGTGGGCGGCGCGGGAGCCCGCCAGCCTGGCTGAACGCGCCCGCCAGCAGGGGGTGCCGATCTGGCGGGTCGAGGACGGCTTCATGCGGTCCACGGGGTTGGGGGTGAGTAACAGCCCGGCCCTGTCGTTGGTGCTGGACCGTGGCGGCATTCACTATGACGCCGCGTCGGACAGTGACCTGGAATGGCTGCTGCTCAATACCGACTTCGACGACGCCAGCCTGGCCGAAGCCGCGCAGTTAAGGGCGCAGATCGTCGCCAGCGGCACCAGCAAGTTCAACCTGCGCAGCGGGCCAGTGCCGCCGTTGCTGGGCCAGCCGGGCCAAGCACGGGTGTTGGTGGTGGGCCAGGTCGAAGATGACGCTTCGGCGCTGTGCAGTGGCGGCGGCGCAGGCTGCAACCTGCGCCTGCTGCAACGGGTGCGCGCGCAGTTGCCGGACGCCTGGATCATCTACAAACCCCACCCGGACGTCGAGGCCGGCAAGCGCCAGGGCCAGGTTGCCCCGGCGCTACTGACGGGCCTGGCTGACCAGGTGTTGGGCGGTGTCGATATCGCCAGCCTCTACGGCCAGGTCGATGCGCTGCACACCTTGAGCTCCACCGCTGGCTTCGAAGCGCTGCTGCGCGGCGTGCCGGTGGTGACCTACGGCACACCGTTCTACGCCGGCTGGGGGTTGACCCACGACCACCAGCCGCTGCCGCGCCGCACCCGGCGCCTGACCCTGGACCAGTTGGTAGCCGGCGCCTTGATGCGCTATGCGAGCTATGCCGACGTTCAGCAAGACTTGCCCTGCGATGCCTGGCACGCCCTCGCTTGCCTGTCGATGCCGCGCGCTGCGCGGTTGGCCGAACACCGGCGCGTGGCGCCGCTGCTCAATTACTCCCGGACCATGCTCGGCTGCGGCCGGCCACTGGCCCCATCAAAGGACTAGAACATGCCCGTATCGATCAAGGACATCGGCCGCTATGCGGCGCTCCCCTGGCATTGCATGCAACTGGCCACCCACGCGAAATCGTTCGAGAACAACCCGGTGCTCGGCAGTGCGCGGCTCAACGCGCTTGGCCTGCATGTGCAGCGTCGCCAATTGGCGATGGCCATGGCCAGCTACCGTCGCCAGGCCCTGGCATCGCGCCTGGATGCCGGCGAGCGTGCGCATTTTGAGAAAAACGGGTTTTTCATCCGCGAAAACGCCCTGCCCGCTGACCAGTTCGCGGCGTTGCGCGCCGAGTTGGGTGCCTTGCGCAGCACGGGTTGGGAGATGCGCCAAGGGCGTGCGGTTACCCGCCGGGTCAGCCTTGATCAGGATGTGCTGGCCAGCAACCCGGCCAGCGCGGCGTTTGTGGCGGACCGTGGGGTACGCGACCTGATTGCCTATGCATCGTCCAACACGGGCGGCATTACCTATCAGCTGCAGTCGATCATCATCGATGCTGCCAATGCCGACCAAGACCCGCAAACTCGCCTGCACGCAGACACCTTCCACCCCACCGCCAAGGCGTGGTTATTCCTGGATGACGTGGCCGACGACCAGGGGCCGTTCAGTTATGTGCCGGGGTCGCACCGCCTGACGCCCGAGCGCCTGGCGTGGGAGTATCAGCAAAGCCTGGGTGCTGCCCGCTCGACCGAGCAGATGCACCGCGAGGGCTCGTTCCGTATCGACACCCCCGACCTCGCCGCCCTGGGCCTGCCGCAGCCGCGCCGCTTTGCGGTGCCCGCCAATACCCTGGTGGTGGCCGATACATCCGGCTTCCACGCCCGCTGCGCCAGCCACCAGGCCAGCCACCGGGTAGAAATTTACGCCAGCTTGCGGCGCAACCCGTTCATCCCTTGGCGCGGGGCGCACCTGTTTGCCCTGCCGTGG
Organism: Pseudomonas sp. LAIL14HWK12:I10; assembly: GCF_900184205.1. Classification (NCBI taxonomy): domain Bacteria; kingdom Pseudomonadati; phylum Pseudomonadota; class Gammaproteobacteria; order Pseudomonadales; family Pseudomonadaceae; genus Pseudomonas; species Pseudomonas sp. LAIL14HWK12:I10. The sequence goes on from NZ_FXWU01000010.1 coordinate 265,407, forward strand.
ATTGCCAACCATCACATGCGCTGGGACATCCGCCTGAAGCGCTGGATGGGTTTTGACAAGAAGAGCCATTGGCGGTTTGTGGAGCAGCTGAATGCCTATGAGTCGCCGCATATTTAAGGCGGTTATCCCGTCGGTCAGCACGGACCTGTAGGAGCAGCCTTGTGCTGCGAAGACGCCAGTGGCAGCA